>JAZNMN010000032.1:0-50110 GCA_045579625.1 Ruminiclostridium sp. | reverse complement strand
TTTTAAAGTTAAGACCCCTTGAAGACTACGAGGTTGATAGGCTCAATGTGTAAGTGCAGTGATGCATTTAGCTTGCGAGTACTAATCGGTCGAGGGCTTAAACCTGAACATCAGGTTATGTTAAATCGTATTTCGTTATTCAATTTTGAGAGTAACGGTTTCTAAAGAAACCTTCTCAATAGTCGGTGTCGATGGCGGTGAGGGTCCACCTGTCCCCATTCCGAACACAGTAGTTAAGCTCACTTGCGTCGAAAATACTTAGCTGGTAACGGCTCGGGAAGATAGATAGTCGCCGACACAACGGCGTTTCAAATGAAACGCCATATGCACCTTTAGCTCAGTTGGTAGAGCAACTGACTCTTAATCAGTGGGTCCTGGGTTCGAGTCCCTGAAGGTGTACCAAATATAGTAAAAAGAATAGGCCCTGCCTATTCTTTTTACGTATATGGCTCGTTGGTCAAGCGGTTAAGACTCCGGCCTCTCACGCCGGCGACGGGGGTTCGATTCCCCCACGAGTCACCACCAATGACCATATATTTTGCGCCAATAGCTCAGTTGGTCAGAGCTACCGGCTCATAACCGGTTGGTCCGGGGTTCGAGTCCCTGTTGGCGCACCATACTTAGGGGTGTGGTTCAATGGTAGAATAGGGGTCTCCAAAACCTTTGACGTGGGTTCGATTCCTACCACCCCTGCCAATCAAAACTTCGGTGCAATAGTACCGGAGTTTTTGTTTTATATGGAAAAGAGGAAATGTGACAATTGCCGATCTTATCAGAACATATGATTTTGATCTTGTTCAGAAGAAAATAACACTTCACTATGGTGACAAGGATATTGAGAAATTCAGAAAGCTCTATATCGAATTGAAAAAATGCTCATTCCCTCAAAAAGCGGAAACTCTGACAATTATAATCGAAGCTTGGCGAGAAACAGAGGACGACAGCGTTCATGTGGAGGATTTCCACGAAGATGACGCTACGTTATATTATGATGTAAGCGGTCTTATCGAAGGTGAGAAGATGCTTTATTCTATTGCCTCATCACCTTATGAAGATTTCCTGTCTTATAGCATTGACGAGAGAACAGTGGAAAAATTTTCACCTGAAACCATACTGGCTCACACATTATATGAGGTAACAGCCTTTGGTTTTAAAAAAAATATATAAAAATTACGTAATTTTAAAAAATCCCCCTGCGTAACCTATTGCTTGTGACGTAACGTAATGCCTTATAATGGCATTAAAGGAGGTTGAAGCTATGTCGAAATACACAACAGGAGAAATCGCCAAGCTTTGCGGAATTACCGTCCGTACCGTACAGTACTACGATACCCGAGGTATTCTTGTCCCGAGCGAGCTTACTGAGGGCGGAAGACGGCTATACACAGACGACGATTTAAGGAAGCTGAAAACAATCTGCTTTCTGAGAAATCTTGATTTTTCAATCGACAACATCTCAACACTGTTCAAGGAGGAAAACACACAGAAGGTCATATCTCTTCTTTTAGAGCAGCAGTCGGAATGTCTGAAGCAGGAAATCACGGAACGGCAGGAAAAGCTTTCATCGTTAAATGAGCTTAAGTCAGAACTGAAAAATTTCGGGAATTTCACTGTTGAATCTATCGGCGACATAGCGCATACAATGGAAAACAAGAAAAAGCTCAGAAAAATGCGGATAATTATGATTATAACAAGCATCCCCCTGGAAATCGCCGAGGTTGCTACCCTCATATTAGGCGCAATGCAGGGAATGTGGATCCCTTTTATAATCGCTCTGGCATTACAGATTATTTTTGCGGTGATTGTTTCGGGGCATTATTACAAAAACGTTGCCTATATCTGCCCCGAGTGCCATAAGGTTTTCAGGACAGGCTTTAAGGAGGTTTTCTTTGCGGCTCATACGCCAAGCACACGAAGACTCACCTGCCCTAACTGCGGAAAGAAAAGCTTTTGCGTAGAAACATATAGCGAGGGAGGCGAAGTAAATGCTTAAAAAATTCAAGAAGCCATTAGTTTTCATCCTTATATTACTGCCCATAGCCCTCATCGGCGGATATTTTACAAGTCTATATCTGGAAGAAACCTATGACTCTGCGGCGCTTGCAGATATTCTGGCGCAGGCAGGCATTTCCGATATAACGGTACTGCATATCGTTACCGCGCTTCAGACGGCGTTACTTATATCATTTATGGGATTTTTCGGTTATATACTTGCCGAGAAAATCGGCTTGCTGAAAAGCTTTAAAATAACCAAGTCGGGGGTTATCAAAACAATAATTCTGACCGTTATCGGCAGTATCATCTTTATCGCCCTTGAATACGGCGTGTTTGCGAGCATTATTCCCGAGATAGCCCTGACCTACGAGCAGAAGCCCACTATCGTCTATATGATTTCCTGCCTTACCTACGGCGGCGTTCTCGAAGAAATTATGATGAGATGGTTTCTGATGTCCCTGCTTGCTTTTATAATATGGAAGCTGTTCTTTAAGAAAAAGGAAAGGGTTCCCGAGGGCGTTTTAATTGCAGTAAATATAGTAGTGGCGCTTTTATTCGCCGCAGGTCATCTCCCCACAACTGCCGCAACAATGGGAATTACTCCCCTTATTCTTGTACGTTGTTTCACGCTTAACAGCCTTGCAGGCCTTATATGCGGTCATCTTTATATGAAGCACGGCATACAGTACGCTATGCTTTCTCATATGGGCTTTCATATTCTGTGGAAGATTTTCTGGATATTGTTTATTTAAAAATGAAGCTATGCGGTTAACGCATAGCTTTATTTCATATTCGGATAAAATCCTATTGACACCATTTTAGCGCAATGCTATAATAAAATAAAACACAAACACAAAGGAGGAAATTATGATGAAAAATACTGCCGCAGGGGCAGTCCCTACCGTTACAAGAGTGCTCGCATTATTGCTTTCGGTTTTCCTGCTGATAGGGGCTCTTGAAGTGCCTGTTTCAGCCGCTTCTCCCAGGATAAGCAGTGCTGAAATCACTATTGGCGTAGGAGAAGTCCGTACGATTACTCTGCAAAATGTCGAGGGAACGGTAAAATGGAGCACAAGCGACAAAAGCGTTGCTACAGTTGCAAAAGGAAAGGTTACGGGCGTTAAAAAGGGTACTGCAGTAATAACGGCAACCTACAAATCCAAAGCCTATAAATGTAAGGTTACCGTTAAGGAGTACCGCCTTTACGGAAAAAGCTCAAAAATGAATGTGGGCGAAAGTCAGCTTCTTAAGCTTTACGGAAATACTGCAGGAAAAACAGTAAAATGGTCAACAAGCGACAGGAAAATACTTAAGGTCACCTCTAAGGGTAAGGTTACTGCAGTAGCGGCAGGCACCGCAACAGTCTACGCTTCGGTTGACGGTAAAAAATACGGCAAAAAAATTACAGTAAGCCCCGTTTTCGGCGATACAGGTAAAACTCTTACTATTTATAGCTGGAATAACGAGTTTCAGGAGATTTTCGAGAATTATTATCCGGGCTATAAGAAAATAGACGATACCTGCGGCTATATCGGTGATATCAGGGTAGAGTTCAAAATATATGTCACCGTTGATGACGGGTATGAAAAGAAGCTTGAACGTTCTCTCAGGAACAACAGGGGCGAAAGCGTGGTGGATATTTTCCTTGTGGAGGAG
This sequence comes from Ruminiclostridium sp., assembly GCA_045579625.1. GTDB lineage: Bacteria > Bacillota > Clostridia > Oscillospirales > Ruminococcaceae > Ruminiclostridium_E. The sequence continues at coordinate 46,459 of JAZNMN010000032.1, read as the reverse complement.
ATGAATGCGGAGGAATTCCTTACCTCCTACGCTTTACCCCTTAAGGATATCGGTATCAGCGACGATGACACAAAGAATATGTACCGCTACACGAAGGAAGCGGCTACTTATGACGGCAAGCTTATGGCGGCTTCCTGGGCAGTTAATCCGGGCGGCTTCGTATACCGCCGTTCGATTGCGAAGAAGGTTTTAGGAACCGACGATCCCGCAAAGGTACAGAGCTATCTTTCAAGCTGGTCGAAATTTGAATCCGTAGCCTCTAAGATGAAGAAAAAGGGCTACTATATGATATCAAATACGGATACAATGTCAAAACCCTTCTTCTATAATGAGGCAGACCGCTTTGTTGACGGAAATGAAATTGCATTAAGCGATAATATGAGAGACTGGCTCGCTATGAGCAAGAGATTTTACGACAAGGGCTACTGTTCGGGAAGCGATATCTGGACATCCGACTGGAGCAAGGAGCAGTCCGCAGACAGCAAGGTTTTCGGCTTCTTCTACTCAACCTGGGGCGTTGATTATGTTCTGCCCGGAAATGCGTCAACTATGGACTACAGAACGGGAGAGTATAAAAAGGACGGCTCCTACGGAGACTGGGCATTTATCGAGGGTCCTGAAAGCTATATCTGGGGCGGCTCTTATCTTGCAGTAGGCAAAAACTCCGACAACAGACAGCTTGCGGCAGATATTATAAGAAAGCTCTGCTGTAACTATGAGATAATGACGAAAATGGGGAAGGATACTACTAACTCCATATACCCCAACAATAAGAAGGTAATGGAGAAAATGGCGGCGAAGGGCGTTAAGAACGACTTCTTAGGCGGCCAGAACGTTACGGAAATCTATGCGGATATTGCGGAAAAATGCCGTGTAAAGGGCGGTATAAACGCTTATGACGCATATATGTACTACACGCTCAGCTATTATAGCCTTTTCAAGGAATACTTTATGGGTAATGCAGATTATAAGCTTACTATGGAAATGTATTATTATGTTATGAAGAAGCATTTCTCCGAGCTTTATATTCCCGATAAGCTTCCCTCCGAGCCGAAATAAAGCAATACAAAACAATCCCGCAGTTATAGAAACTGCGGGATTTGAATTTGTTATAAAGCTTACTGCATCATAAAGTATAGAACCTATCCTTAAACTTCTTATAGGCGATAACGCCGCCGATAACGATAGCGAGACCGACTATCGCAATAAGAAATCTCGGAGCCGAATCGGGCACCTTAACAGGCTCCTCTGTATTGGTCTGGATAAAGGTTTCGCTTGTAAGGCTTCCGATAAAGTCTATGTCGCCCTTTTTGCTGTAAAACTGAACATCAATATCCTTAAATACGAAGTCGATATTATCCTTATCGGGATTTCTCGTTTCAACTCTTATGAAAAGCTTTTTTGCCCCCTGCATAATGTTTATGGGGTTACCGCTGTCGCCGAGGGTCGTGGTTACGTAGCTTGTGCTGCTGATACCGTTGCTTCTGAAGCCGATAGCGGTATCGCCCTCGCCGAAGCCGACGGTTACGAAGCCTGCGTCGGAATTTTCCTCAGCGCTTCCTGATTTCATCGAGAAGGAGAAGGATTTAGCGCCAGAGGGCACGTCAATACTGATTTCCGCAGATTCGATGTAATCCTCGCCGCTGAAGGAAAGAGTTTCCGTCTCCGAAGTGTATAAAAGGCTCTCGCTTTCCCAGCTTCCGATGTCCTTCCAGTCAAATAAAGCCGAATTTTCCATAAATTTCTCCCCCTATCGAATAATTTAACCTAAAAGCTTATCTATTTTGTAAAGATTTACTGCAGCAGTATTTTCCTTAAGAGTATATCCTTCCCCTGCCGCCTTAATCTTTTCCTTAAGCTCGTCGCCCTTCATTTCTCTTACAACATTGTCACGATAGTCTTCCATAAGCTCAGCCTTTTCGGAAAACTTAACCTTAGAAACAACGTATACAATTTCTTCGCCCTCGGAAGGTGTTACCTTAATAACCTTATTTTCGCCTTCCTTCATTTCATCAACCTGCTTGATAAAGCTTTCGTCGAGAGAGCTTGATTCCTTATCTATAACCTGAATAAGGCTGTCTGCTGCGGGGAGCTCGGTATCTACGTTTTCGGGCAGGTCGCCTTCATAGGTTTCTCCCGCTTCCTCTGCCTCAGCCTTTTCTGTTTCGAGGGTATGCTTTTCGCTGTCGTCCATATAGGTCTTGTATACGGATTCAAAGCTTTCGCCCTTGTTGAGTCTTTCGAGTCTCTGTTCAGCGGTTTCGCCGCCTACCTCAGGGCCGTAGGTGAAATAGTTTACTGCAAAATACTTTTCGAGAGTTTTCTTGCTGACCTCGGCGTCATCGGGCTTTTCAACGCCCTCGGCACCGTAGAAATATTCGAATAAGGCTTCGTTCTTGTAGTCGTTGGTAAGCATATCGCTGTAGGACTGCTGGCTCACGCCGATACCCTCGTAGTATTCGCCTACGATATCCACGCCGTAGATATACTGTGCGTACATATTTTCCTCAGTCCAGAGGGAATTGGACTGGCTCTTTATTTCGCTTAATTCCTCGGCAGTAAGAGAAAGTCCCTTTTCCTCGAAAAGCTTGTTGGAGGCTACATAATTGCGGCAAAGCTCAAAGGTTCTGTTCTTTACCCATTCCTCAGCGCCTATACCTTCGATAAGCTGCTTCTTGAAATCGTAATCCTCAGCAGAGGTATCAAGGTCGGGCTGTTCCTCCTTAAGCTTGCTCTGTGCCTCGGAGAGAGCTGTCTGCTGGTTCATAATATAGATTCCTGCACGGATATCCTCGCCGTTTATATTGAGGGGATAAGCGGTGGTGTTGCCACAGCCTGCCGCTGCGGCAATCATAGCGCCGCAGAGGAGGGTTAAAATACTTTTACTTGCGATCTTCTTCATTTTTATCGTTCCTTTATCTTAATGTTACGCCGATTTCGCCGAGAGCCTTTAATACCTTCTCAACCGACTTGTCAGCTTCTTCAGTTTCCATAGTCTTATCGTTCTTACGCATAATGAGCTTATAGGAAAGGCTCTTCTTTCCTTCGGGAACGCCCACGCCCTTATACATATCGAAGAGTGTAACCTGCTCGAGATTCTTAGCGGCCTTAGTAATAACGTCGATAATATCGCCGGAAGCCATATCCTCGTCGCAAACAAGGCTTAAATCTCTCGAGATAGCGGGGAACTTGGGTAACTGCTTATATTTTACGTCAGCATCCGAGTTTTTAAGCATAGTTTCTATATCGAAGCAAGCTATATAAACTCTTTCCTTAACGCCGTAGTTCTCGGTTACGAGGGGATGAAGCTCGCCGAGAGTACCGATAACCTCGCCGCCTACTGTCATTTCGGCGCATCTTCCGGGGTGGAAGGTAGGATTCTGAGCCTTGGCGAACTTAGCCTTTACGCCTGTCTTAGCGAAAAGCTCTTCGGCGATACCCTTAAGAGTGAAGAAATCCTCTTCGGCGCCGTATATACCTACACAAAGCACATCCTTTTCCACAGGAAGCATATCTACCGTTTCAAGAGGCTTATAGGTTCTTCCGATTTCGAAGAAGCGGCCGCTTAAGGTTCTGTTATTTATATTTCTTACGATAATTTCCGCCATAGAGGGAATCATCGTAGTTCTCATAACGCTTGTATCCTCGCCTAAGGGATTAAGAAGCGTTACGCTTTTCTTTTCTTCCTTGGGCAGTCTTATTTTATCGTAGCCCTTGGGAGAGATAAAGCTGAAGGTCATAGCCTCGAGACAGCCCTGCGAAAGCATAATGTCGATAAGCTTATCGCTGAACTTCTGTTCGGGGGTAACCTTACTTCTGCTGCTTAATTTCGGGATAGTGGAGGGAATGTTGTTGTAGCCGTAAATTCTTGCGATTTCCTCCGCAATATCACAGGGAAGAAGCATATCTATTCTGACGCTGGGAACTGTGATTTCGTTGGTATTACGGTCGTAGATATAGCCGAGGCTTTCTAAAATAGAAATCTGTTCCTCCTCGGAGATATCGGAGCCGAGAAATTCGTTTACCCAGTTATAATCGTGCTTAAGCTTATGGGGAACCTTATTGGAGTTATCCACGTCGATAACGGTATTTACTACCTCGCCGCAGCCCAGCATTTCGATAAGCTCAAGTGCGCGGTAAAGAGCATTCTTAGCGTTAATGGGGTCGATACCCTTTTCGAAACGGGAGCTTGCCTCGGTTCTTTCGCCTATCTTCTTGGCGGTACGTCTTACCGAAACGCCGTCGAAGCAGGCAGATTCAAAAATAACCTCTGTTGTATCCTCCCAGATACCGCTGTGCTCGCCGCCCATAACGCCTGCTACTGCCACAGGCTTTTCAGCGTCACAGATAACAAGCATTTCCTCGGAAAGCTGTACAGGCTCCTTAGCCTCGTCGAGAAGCTTTAAGGTTTCGCCCTTCTTGGCGTTTCTTACGACAATTTCGTTACCGCTTATGTAACGTGCGTCAAAAGCGTGCATAGGATGACCGTATTCGAGCATTACGAAATTTGTAATATCTACGAGATTGTTGATAGCTCTTACGCCGCAGGCACGGAGTCTTTCAACCATCCAGCGGGGAGAGGGGCCGATCTTTACGTTCTTTACCTTAGCCGCCATATATCTCGAGCAAAGCTTTGTATTTTCAACGGTAACCTTAAGCTCCTTGGTGATATCTCCGTCGATACCCTTGAAGGAGGGCTCCTTAACGTTAAGGGGAGTCTTGAAGGTTGCGCTTGCTTCTCTTGCGAGACCGATAACGGAGAGACAGTCGGGACGGTTGTTTGTGATTTCGAACTCAACGCTTATATCGTCGAGGCCTACTGCCTTTAAAACGTCGTCGCCCACCTTCATCTTATCGAAGTCGGGGTCGTCGTTAAGGATAAGAACGCCGTCGGCAGAGGAGTAGGGGAAGTCGGAATTATCCATTCCAAGCTCCTCGAAGGAACAGAACATACCACAGCTTTCAGCGCCGCGGAGCTTACCCTTCTTAATCTTCATAACGGTATTGTTATGACGGTCGATAACTACGCCGCCGTCGAGAACTACAGGGATAAAAGCTCCCTCGAATACGTTCTGTGCGGCAGTAACAATCTGGATAACGCCTGTACCGACGTCAACCTGACAGATCCAGAGCTTATCGCTGTCCTCGTGCTTCTTCATTTCGGTAACCTTACCGATAACTACCTTTTCAACGGGGCCCTTTGTATATTCGTAGGTTTCTACCTTCGAACCGCTCATAGTCATTTCCGCAACGAACTCTTTTATGGGCATATCGGCCTTAACGTAGTCGTTAAGCCATTTCATAGATAAATTCATAATATTGGTTTCCTTTCCTTTCCGGTATCAGAACTGTGTTAAAAATCTCGAATCGTTTTCGTAGAGAAGTCTCATATCGTCGATATTGTATCTCATCATAGCGATACGTTCGAGACCGATACCGAAAGCGAAGCCGCTGTATTCATCGGGATCAATACCGCAGTTTATAAGAACCTCGGGACGTACACAGCCCGAACCGAGCATTTCAATCCAGCCCTCGCCCTTACAGAGAGGACAGCCTGTGCCGCCGCACTTGAAGCACTGTAAATCTACCTCGGCGGAAGGCTCGGTATAGGGGAAATGGTGGGGACGGAAGCGGAGCTTTACGTTTTCGCCGTAAAGGCTCTTCGCCCAGTTCTCGAGAGTTCCCTTTAAGTCGCTGAAACGGATTTTCTTATCGATAACGAGCCCCTCGCACTGGTGGAAGATAGGGGAGTGGGTAGCGTCTACTGCGTCGGAGCGATAAACACGTCCGGGGCTTATAATAGCTATCGGAGGCTTTTCCTTAAGCATCTGTCTTATCTGTACAGAGGAGGTCTGTGTACGGAGAAGAATCTGTTCTGTTATGTAGAAGGTATCCTGAGGGTCTCTTGCAGGATGCCCCTCGTCGGTATTGAGCATATCGAAAACATACTTTGTTTCCTCTACCTCGGGGCCGTCAACAACCGTATAGCCCATACCTCGGAAAATGCCCTTAAGATCCTCTAAAACAATATTGAGGGGGTGGCGTCTTCCTGCCTCACGGCGAACGCCGGGCATAGTAACGTCGATTGCTTCCTCGCGGAGCTGTTTTTCGATAAGCTCAGCCTTTAAGGCTGTACCTCTTTCGGAAACAGCAGCCTCGAGAGCGGCTCTTACGTCGTTGGCGAGCTGTCCCATAACGGGTCTTTCTTCGGCGGAGAGACCGCCCATCTGCTTTAATATAGCGGTAAGCTCTCCCTTTTTACCGAGATATTTTACTCTTAAATCGTCGAGAGCCTTAGGGTCGCCCGAAGCGGAGATTTCCGCCAGCGCCTGTTCCTTGATTTTCTGAAGCTGTTCCTTCATAGCTTTTGTTCCTTTCTTTTATGAAAGCCCTTATTTTTTACGGGCGTTTATTCCTTTGATTTTTTCGGCAGTAGTCTTAACTACTCCCTTTTTTCTTCCGTTTTCCGCAAGAATTTTTATCCACTTTTCGTCCTCGGCACGTTCCTCATCCGTGTATACGTAGCCGTTTACGTATTTATCGGTATCGTTTTTGCTGTAGATGACGCCTTCTGTGGGAAGCTGTTTCTTACGGAGCTTTCCTTCGAGGAATTCCTTGAAGAGCATATAGATAATAGCGAATATCGGTACTGCGAGAAGCATACCTGCGAAGCCGAAGAGGCCGCCGCCGATAATTATTCCGATAAGCACCCATACCGAGGGAACGCCGATTCTGTCGCCCTGGATAAGGGGAACCATAACGTTACCGTCGAACTGCTGGAGAACTACAAAGAATATAGCCAGCCATACCGCCTTAAGAGGGTCAACAAGAAGCGTTATAAAGCAGGCGGGTATACCTCCCAGGAAGGGGCCGAAGAAGGGGATTATATTCGTACAGGCGATAATAACCGCCATAAGAAGCGGATAGGGAGTACCTATAAGGGTTGCTCCGATAAAGGTAGCGCAGCCTACAAAAAAGGCGTCGATAAGTATACCTGAGATATAATGGCTGAAAATACTGTTACAGCGGTTGGATACTTCAAGAACACGCTGTGCGGTATTATTGCGGAAAAGGGCGAAGAGAATCTTCTTAGCCTGAGCCTTAAGCATCGACTTCGAGGTGATGATGTATACTGCAATAATAAAGCCGATAATAAAATCCTTGAAGCCGAGAATGAAGCTTAAAATACTTCCGCCGATTTTCGATCCGAAGTCGAGAATCTGGGGAGAAAATTCCGCCCACATATTCGTAAGGAAGCTCTCAATCTGTGAAATAGGGTTTTCAAGAATTTCCGTAATCTGAGGGATATCCGCAAAGGTCGTTTTCGCCCAGTTCATAAAATTAGCCGAATATACGTCGAAATTCGTAACCAGTCCCGAAACGCTCTGGAAAAGCTGAGGTGCGATAAGTATTACGAGCCCTGCCAATGCGCCGAGAGTTATAATGAAAACAATTATCACGGAAAGGTTTTTTATAGCCTTCCTTAGCTTCGGGGAATCCGAGCTTTCGCCCCATTTCTTGAACACCCTGAAGCGGAAGAAGTCAACTCCCGGATTGAGCAGGTAAGCGATAACCACGCCCCATATTATAGGCGCTATCGCACCGCCCACAAACTCAAATACCTCCGTAATATCGGGAGACGAGCTTACCCAGGACAATATTATTCCGCTTATTACGATTACAACAACAGCGTAAAATGAAATCTGTGTATATTTTCGGTTGAACTTAAATCTCATAATTCCCCCAGTCTAAATTTTACGGGCGGACAGGCTCACCCTTATCCCCCCGCATCACCGGCCTTTCAGTTTTCCGCTCTTTCCTTTTGTTCGCTTTTCAAGCGTATTTTTCTCTGTTTTTCTGGTGTCGGGAATGTTCCCGTTGGCACCCCCTGCGAGAATCGAACTCACAACTAACCCTTAGGAGGGGTTTGTTATATCCATTTAACTAAGGAGGCTTATTTTCAGCGGCGATAAATCCGCATATACTTCGTCAGAATCGGCTTTTTGCGTTCCCTTTACTGAAACAGTACTCAGAAGCACCGCGACAGCGCATTAAACAAGCGTCTGTCTGAAAATACTATATTATTATACTACTTTCCGATTAAAAAAACAAGAGAAAATATGAAATTTGTGTGCATTATTATTGAAAAATTCACGGAATTTATACTTTCATACTCGTTAATATAGCTAAATTCCCCGAAAAATCCGCTTAAAGCCTTGACAAAACGGCCTTCCTGATGTATAATCAGTTGTAATAGGTAAGCTAAGGACTGGGTTGACAAATCCGGTCTTTATTGTTTATTTAAGGGCTTTTGCCGAAAACAGAGAAAGGAATGATTTATACGGCTGAAAAAAATTCAAGAATCGAAGAAAGAGCCTATGACGCGGTAGCTCCGCTTATTGCGGAGAAGGGCTATAAGCTCTGGGACGTATGCTTCGAAAAAGAAGGCGCAATGTGGTATCTTCGTATACTTCTCGATAAGGACGGAGGTATGGACAGCGACGAATGCGAGGAAATATCCGGGCCGATAAATAAAATCATCGACAAGCAGGATTTTATCGGCAATATCGACATCTTAGAGGTTGGCTCTCCGGGACTTACAAAAAAGCTCCGTAAGCCCGAGCATTTCAGAGCCTCCCTGAACGAAAAGATAAGAGTTACCGTAAGGGACGAAAAGGGAAAGGAAGCGGCGGTATACGGAATTTTATCCGATTATGATGAAACGGCCTCCACAATCACCCTTACCGACGGCGAAGAAACAAAAATATTTGCATTATCCGAATGCGTTAAGATAAATTCAGACTTATAAGGAGGACACAGAAAAAATGGCTAAATCAAACACAACTGAGCTTTTCGAGGCTTTAACCTTACTTGCCAAGGAGAAGGGCGTTGACGCAGATCTTCTTGTAGAGAAGATTCAGACTGCCCTCGTAATAGCAATAAAGAAGGATTACCCCCGAAGCGAGAACACAAAGTTCGACATCGACATCGTAAAGGGTAAATTCGACGTGGCTATTTTAAAGAACGTTGTTGAGGTAGTAGAGGACGACGCCAACGAAATAAGCCTCGAGGAAGCAAGAAACTACAGCAAGCGCCACAATATCGGCGACGTTTGTGCAGTAAAGCTTGATACCAAGCATTTCGGCCGTATTGCGGCACAGACTGCAAAGCAGGTAATAAAGCAGGGTATCAAGGAGGTTGAAAGAAACCAGCTTGTTGAACAGTGGGGCGACCTTCAGAACGAAGCGCTTACCGCCGAGGTCAAGAAGGTTGAAACCCTTAGCGGCAATGCTCTTGTAAGTGTAAACGGCAACGAGGTTATGCTTTTCAAGAATGACCAGATTCCCGACGAGATTCTTACCGAGGGCGATATGGTTAAGGTTTTCGTTTCAGGCGTTTCCGCAAGCGACAGAAGACCTACCTTAAGAATTTCGAGAACACACAGAGACCTTATAAAGCGTCTTTTTGAGCTCGAGGTTCCCGAAATAAGCGACGGTACCGTAGAAATCAAGTCCATAAGCCGCGAGGCGGGCTCAAGAAGCAAAATCGCAGTTATAAGCAACGACGAAAACGTTGACGCTCTCGGCGCTTGTATCGGCCCCCAGAGAAACAGAATCACAAAGATATGCGAGGAGCTTAAGGGCGAAAAAATCGACGTTGTAAAGTATAGCGACGACCCCAAGGAATTCATCACTCAGGCATTAAAGCCTGCCAGCGTTATAAGCGTTGAAATTCCCGACGAGGAGGTTAAGACCTGCTCCGTTATCGTTCCCGATAACCAGCTTTCGCTTGCAATCGGCAACAAGGGTCAGAACGCTAAGCTTGCTGCAAGACTTACAGGCTATAAAATCGACATAAAGCCCGAAAGCGGCTTCTTCGAGGGCTAATCTATGGGCAGTAACATTCCTATGAGGAAATGTCTCGGGTGTGACGAAATGCTCGGGAAAAAGGGACTTCTCAGAGTCGTAAGGACGAAGGAAGGCGATATTTCCATAGACGCTACGGGAAAAAAATCCGGAAGAGGCGCATATATATGCCGTGATATGGGCTGTTTCGAAACCGCAAAGAAAAAACACAGTCTCGAGCGTTCGCTCAAGTGTGAAATATCGGCGGATATCTACGAAAAGCTAAGGCAGGAAATAGAGGCGCTTGATGAATAATATATTAGGAACTCTCGGCCTTTGCAGGAGAGCGGGAAAGATAGTTTTCGGCTTTGACGCAGTGGCTGACGAGGTTAAGAATCCGAAGTCTAAGATATACGGCGTTATTTTAGCGTCGGACATATCGGAAAAGACGGAAAAGGAGATGCGCTTTATCTGTGGGAAATTTAAGGTTCCCGTTGAAACCGTAAACGCCACCCTCGATGAAATAGGCGGGGTTATGGGAAAGCGCACAGGCGTTATCGCCATTCTCGATAAAGGACTTTTTAAATCAGTAACCAAACACGATAATAAATTGGGGGATACCGAATGACAACCAAAGAACAAAAAACAAAAATCAAGGACGCAGCTAAGGATTTAAACCTTACTGCGAACGATATTATTGAAATCGTAAAGGAAAAGACAGGCGCAGAAAAGAAGCCTGCCGCTTCCGTAACCGAAAGCGAGCTCAATATCGTTTTAGAGTATATTACTCAGAAAAATCAGGTAAAGAGCTTCGACGCTTATTTTGCGGCTACCGAAAAGAAGGCCGTAGAAAAGAAGGCAGAGGAAAAGCCTGCCGAAAAGAAGCCTGAAAAGAAGCAGGAGGACAAGAAGCCTGCCGAGAAAAAGGCTGAAAAGAAGCAGGAAGAAAAGCCCACTGAAAAGAAGGCGGAAGAGAAGCCAGTAGAAAAGAAGGTTGAGGAAAAGCCTGTCGAAAAGAAGCCCTTCGAGAAAAAGAGCTTCGATAAGAACGACAGACCTCAGAATAACGAAAGACGCTTCGACAAGAATAATGACAGAGGCGATAAGAAGGACTTCCGTAACGGAAGAAACGAAAACCGCCCCCAGAAGGAGCAGCGCATCCAGCCTAAGCCTATGGAGGTAAAGGTAGATATAAACGCCGTAAAGACCAACGAGCCGCCTAAGGCCAAGGTAAAGGGCGAGGCTGTACAGAGAGGCGAAATGGTAACCAAGCACGTTGATACAAGAGGAAGCTATGTTGACCTCGATAAGTACAACGAAAAGTACGAGGCTATCGCTTCCCAGAAGAGCGGCCACAGAGAAGAAAACTTCACAAAGAAGCAGAAGATAAATCAGAAGTCCCAGCAGAACAAGCGCGGACAGTACGGTAAGAACAACCGTGAAACCGAAGCACAGAAGCTTAAGCGTCTCGAGCTCGAAAGAGCAAGAAAGCAGCAGCTTAAGGTTCAGATTCCCGATGAAATCGTGGTTTCCGAGCTTGCCCAGAGATTAAAGGTTACTGCAACAGAGGTAATCAAGAAGCTTATGGGTCTCGGCGAAATGTGTACAATCAACCAGGTTATCGACTTCGATACAGCTTGTCTTGTTGCCGAGGAATTAGGCGCTAAGGTTGAAAAGGAAGTTGTTGTTACTATCGAGGAAAGACTCTTCGAGGAGGTTGAGGATACCGAGGAAAATCTCCAGCCCCGTCCTCCCGTAGTAGTAGTAATGGGTCACGTCGACCACGGTAAGACCTCCCTTCTCGACAGAATCAGAAACGCTTCCGTAGCCAGCGGTGAAGCAGGCGGTATTACCCAGCATATCGGTGCTTACAAGGTTAATGCACAGGGTAAGGACATCACCTTCCTCGATACCCCCGGACACGAGGCCTTCACCTCTATGCGTGCAAGAGGCGCAAGCATCACGGATATCGCTATCCTTGTAGTTGCCGCAGACGACGGTATAATGCCCCAGACAGTAGAAGCTATAAATCACGCAAAGGCTGCGGGAGTAAGCATCATCGTAGCTATCAACAAGATGGATAAGGAAGCCGCTAACCCCGACAGAATCAAGCAGGAGCTTACCGAGCACGAGCTTGTTGTTGAAGAATGGGGCGGCGATGTAATATGCGTTCCCGTTTCCGCCAAGAAGGGCGACGGTATCGACGAGCTTCTTGAAATGGTTAATCTTACTGCAGAAGTTCTCGACTTAAAGGCTAATCCCGACAGACTCGCTAAGGGTACCGTTATCGAAGCGCGTCTCGATAAGGGCAGAGGCCCTATCGCTACAGTACTCGTTCAGAGCGGTACTTTAAAGACAGGCGACATTATCATCGCAGGCACTTCCGTAGGTCACGTACGTGTAATGCGTGACGACAGGGGCAGAGTAGCCAAGGAAGCAGGCCCTTCAACTCCCGTTGAAATTATGGGTCTTTCCGAGGTTCCCAGCGCAGGCGACACCTTCGCAGTTGTTGAAGATGAAAAGCTTGCACGTGAGCTTGTTGAAAAGCGTAAGTTCGACGCTAAGGAGGAACAGTTCAAGCTTTATCAGAAGGTTACTCTCGATAACCTCTTCTCCCAGATTGAGGACGGTCAGATGAAGACCCTCCCGATTATCGTAAAGGCCGACGTACAGGGCTCCGTTGAGGCAGTACGCCAGTCCCTCGAAAAGCTTTCCAACGAGGAAGTAAGAGTAAGAGTAATTCACGGCGCAGTAGGCGCAGTAAGCGAAAGCGACGTTATGCTCGCAAGCGCCTCCAACGCTATCATTGTAGGCTTTAACGTAAGACCTCATCCCGCTGCTGCGGAAAATGCAAAGCGCGACGGCGTTGATATCCGTCTTTACAGAATCATTTATGACGCAATCGAAGAGGTTCAGACCGCTATCAAGGGTATGCTTGCTCCCAAGTACAGAGATATCGACTGTGCAAGAATCGAAGTACGTCAGGTTTATAAAATCACAAATGTCGGTATTGTTGCAGGCTGTTACGTTCTTTCGGGTAAGGTTGAAAGAAAGTGCAATATAAGAATCGTTCGTGACGGTATTGTTATTGCTGACGATAAAATCGGCGGCTTAAGACGTTTCAAGGACGATGTTAAGGAAGTAGCCGAGGGCTACGAATGCGGTATCAGTCTCGAAAAGTATACCGATATCAAGGAAGGCGACATTTTCGAAGCCTACCTTGTAGAAGAATACCGCGACTGACGGAAGCCGTCGGCCAATTCCTGCCTTTTGAGAGTTACTTTTTAATTAAAGCTTATCCGAAACGGCAGGGAACGGAAATACTTCTGATATCCGACAGCAGTCGTTTGCTTGCCTCTGCCTTTTGGAAGTAGCTTTGTTAAAGCTTATCCGAAACGGCAGGAGAGCAACGCTTCTTAAAGAACGGCAATTGTCGGCAAAATAACTGCAATCAACTCCTGTCTATCGGGAACGAGGCTGAAAGGCCTTTTCCCACAGCAGGAATAAACAAAACCGAAAAGCCCGAGGAAAGCGCCCTCTGTCAGAGGACGAAGGCTTACGTGGCTGCGGGGCGGCGCCCCGAACAACTGTAAAACTCTCTTATTGAAAGGAGTTATTATGGCTAATCACAATTTAAACCGCTTGACGGAGGACATAAAGAGAGAAATCTCCTCAACCCTCCCCGAAATAAAAGACAAGCGCATTTCAAACGAAATAGTTTCGGTATCCCATATCGAGCTTACAAGCGACCTGTCCTACTGTAAAGTATATATTTCGGTACTTGGCAGTAAGCGAAAGACCGAGGAAGCCGTTGAATGTCTCGAAAAGGCGGCAGGCTTCTTTATCCGACGCATAAACAGTCGCATAAAGATGAGGAAAATGCCGAAGCTTATATTCCTGCCCGATAATTCACAGGAATATTACGAAAAAATAAGCAGGATTATCGACGAGCTTCCGAAACCGTCGGAAAGCGGCGAAACGGACGAAACAGAGTAATTTCAGAGGTTTTTATATGTCAGAAATTGTTACAATAAGAGAAGCGGCGGAGTTCCTTAAGGCTAACGACTGCTTCCTTATCCTTTCCCATGCAAATCCCGACGGGGACACCTTAGGCTGTGCCTTTGCCCTTTGCTCCGCACTCCAGAAGCTCGGCAAGAAGGCGAAGAATATCTGTGCAGACGAGATTTCCTCCCGATTCGGCTTTATGAAAAGCGCCGTTAAGGAACAGGATTTCGAGCCCGAAACAATCGTAAGCGTAGACGTGGCGGACAAGCGTCTTTTAGGCGACCTTGAGGCAGTATACGGCGACAAGGTGGCTCTTGCTGTTGACCACCACGTTTCACACGTTGACTTTGCGGAGCGTAAGCTTGTTGAGCCCGACGCTTCCGCCTGCGGCCAGACTATTTATAAGCTTATACTTGAAATGGGCGGCTCTATCGACGAGAACATAGCGGCCTGTATCTATACCGCTATCACTACGGATTCGGGCTGCTTCAAATACTCATCGGTTTCCCCCGAAACCCATATTATCGCCGCCGAGCTCTTAAAATTCGATTTCGGCTTCGATAAGCTTAACTATATCTTTTTCGATATGAAAACGAAGGAGAGGATAGCTCTCGAGGAAACTATCTACCGTTCTCTTGAATATTACTGCGGCGGAAAATGCGCTCTCGTAGTCCTTACCAAGGAGCTTCTCGACAGCGTTGACGCCGAGGACGGAAACGGAATATCCGCTATCCCCCGTCAGATTGAGGGAGTAGAGATAGGGGTAGTTCTTAAGGAGAAGAAGGACGGCTGGAAGGCCTCCCTTCGCGCGAATTCCTCTGCGGACGTACAGAAGATATGTACGGTTTTCGGCGGCGGCGGCCATACTAAGGCGGCAGGCTGTTCCTTTAAGAATATGACTGCCGAAGAGGCGAAAAAGGAGCTTCTTAAGGTTATAGAAAAGGAGCTTCGTTAATGAACGGAATAATTTGTATCTATAAAGAGAAGGGCTATACCTCCTTCGACGTTGTGGCGATAATGAGAAAGCTCTGCGGCACGAAGAAGGTAGGTCACGGCGGAACTCTCGACCCTATGGCGGAGGGAGTTCTTCCGATATTTGTGGGAAACGCCACGAAGGCGGTGGATTTCTGCCCCGACAACACCAAGGAGTATAAGGCGGAAATGCGCTTCGGTATTACTACCGACACCCAGGATTTTACGGGAAAGGTGCTTTCGAAAAGCGATGAACGTGTTTCCCGTAATATGCAGTATATTTTAAAACAGCGCTTCACAGGCGAGCTCTTACAGACTCCCCCTATGTACAGCGCCGTACAGGTCAACGGCCAGAGGCTTTACGACCTGGCGAGAAAGGGCATAGAGGTAGAGCGTAAGCCCCGCCCGATTACTGTTTTTTCAATGGATTTCGAGAAATTCGAGGAGGATTCCGCTACGGCGGTTATATCCTGTTCGAAGGGCACCTATATCAGAACTCTCATTCACGATATGGGAATGGAAGCGGGTACAGGAGCAGTTATGACAGGTCTTACCCGTACACGCTCGGGGGTTTTTACCCTTAAGGACTGCCACAAGCTTTCAGAGGTAAAGGAAATTTTCGAAAAAGAAGGCAGAGAGGGAGTAAAAAAGCTTCTTCTTCCGCTGGATAAGCTTTTCGAAGCCTTTCCTGCGGCACACCTTGACGAAATCCAGACAAGACTTTTCCAGAACGGCGCAGAGCTTGACGCCGAGCGTGTAATGCTTGACGTGGAAAACAGCCGCGAGTACCGTATTTTAAGCGACGAGGGAATACTCCTCGCTATAGGTACCGTCGGAAGCGGCAACAGGCTTGAGGTAATCCAGCGCTTCGGCGTAAAGCTTCCCGAAAAGCCCAAGGAGGAACAGGAGCATCAGCCTGCTATAGCTGTACCCTCCGAGACAAAGGATTTAAGAGACATTTCAGAGTTAAAAGGGGTAAGATTATCTTGAGGGATATTACCGAAATAGAAAACAAGGAAAAAACGGCGGTGGCCCTCGGATTTTTCGACGGGCTCCACCTCGGTCATATTGAGGTTATAAAGCGTGCTCTTATGAAGGGCGGGCTTAAGTCTGTTGTTTTCACCTTTAACGGTAACACCCCCCTTCCTAAATTCCGTAAGTCAAGAAGCAAGTCTATTATAACCCATTGTCAGAAGGCGGATTTCTTCGATAAAATGGGCTTTGATTATATTTATGCTCCCGATTTTAACGACGTAAAGGATTATTCCGCCGAGGACTTTATCTCGGAGATTATCGGTAAGCGTCTTAATGCAGGATACGTAGTCTGCGGCTATGATTTCCGTTTCGGAAAGGGCGGCGTAGGCAACCCCGAAATGCTCGAAAGACTCTGCTCCGAGAAGGGGATAGAGTGCGAGATAGTTCCTGCCGTAAGCTACGAGGGAGAAATAGTAAGCTCTACCGTTATACGTTCTCTTATCGAGGAGGGCGAAATAGAAAAAGCCAACAGGCTTTTAGGCTACGAATTTTCCTATATGCTTCCCGTTTCCGAAGGGAAAAAGCTCGGAAGAGAGCTCGGCTTCCCTACGATAAATCAGGAAATTCCCGAGGAGATGGTATGCCCTCGGTTCGGAGTCTACGGAACCTGGACGGAGATAGAGGGCAGGGTTTATAAGAGCGTTACCGACGTGGGGGTACGGCCAACCGTTGAAAATAACGGGAGAATTATTGCCGAAACCCATATTATAGGCTTTAACGGCGACCTTTACGGAAAAGAGGTAAGAGTTTTCTTCCGCTTCTTTATAAGAGAGGAACGGAAATTCGAAGCAGTAGAGCTTCTCAGGGAACAGCTCCGTAAGGACATAGCTCTCGTAAAGGAAGGATAACCCAGATATCACGGTATTTTCATACACATATCACTTTTACGGTATATTATAGAAAAGGCGACTACGGTCTCCGAAAAAACCTATTAACGAAGGTTAATGAAAGGACATTCAGAAATGATTGAAGTAAGGAACCTGACGAAAAGCTACGGCTCAAAAATAGCCGTAAACGACATTTCGTTCAAAGCCGAGGAAGGACAGGTTTTAGGCTTTTTAGGCCCTAACGGTGCAGGAAAGTCCACAACTATGAATATTCTTACAGGATATATCTCCTCGACCCAGGGACAGGCTTTTATCAACGGCGTTGATATTTTAGAGGATCCGATTAAGGCGAAGAGCTTTATCGGCTATCTCCCCGAACAGCCTCCCCTTTATTTCGATATGACGGTTGACGAATATCTTAATTTCGTTTACCGCCTTAAAAAGTGTACGCTTCCGAAGATTTCGCATCTTAACGAAATCTGTGAAATAGTTAAGCTTAACGACGTAAGAAAAAGGCTTATAAAGAATCTCTCGAAGGGTTATAAACAGCGTGTAGGCTTCGCACAGGCGCTTGTGGGCAACCCGAAGGTGCTTATTCTTGACGAGCCTACGGTAGGTCTCGACCCGAAGCAGATCATCGAGATCCGTACCCTTATAAAGAAGCTCGGTAAAAACCATACCATTATCCTTTCCTCTCATATTCTCCCCGAGGTGCAGGCGGTATGCGACCGTATCGTAGTTATAAATAAGGGAAGAATAGTGGCTAACGATAATGCGGACGCCTTAGCCCGCAATCTTTCCGCCGACCATAAGCTTATTCTTCATATCGAGGGAGGCCAGGAGGAGATAAAGAAGATACTTACCTCGGTTTCCGATATCGAAAGAGTATTTACAGGCCGTCAGATTGACGAAAGAGTATACGAATACCATATCGAGGCGAAGGAGGGTGCCGACGTAAGAAGGGAAGTATTCAAGAAGCTTGCTTCGAGAAATTATCCTATACTTATGATGCGTTCGAACGAGCTTTCCCTCGAGGAGGTATTCTTAAAGCTTACGACAGGCGACGAATACGGCGGCGCCGAGAAGATAGAAAAGAAGCTTGAAAAAATAGGAAAGGAAGGTACGGTATAATGACAGCAATACTGGGCCGAGAGCTTTCGGCGTATTTCAAATCACCTATAGGCTATGTATTTATAGCTATATCCTTCCTCTTTTCGGGCTTTTTCTTCTGGCTCTTTACCTTAAGTAACGGAAGTACCGATACATCAAGCGTTTTCCTTGCTATGTTCTATGTATTTATGATTTTCGTACCTGTACTTACAATGAGACTTATGGCGGACGAAAACAAGCAGAAAACCGACCAGCTTCTTCTTACTGCCCCCGTAGGGCTTATGAGGCTCGTTACGGGAAAATTCCTTTCCGCTTATATAATTTTCCTTCTCGGAGATCTTATAATGCTTATTTACGGGGTTGTGCTGAGCTGCTTTGCGGCAGTAAACTGGGCCCTTATCTTCGGAAACTTCGTAGCTCTCGCTTTAATCGGCGGCGTGTACGTTTCCGTAGGAGTATTCGTTTCCTCCCTTACCGAAAGCCAGATGGTGGCGGCAATAGGCTCGATAGCGGCGAATGTTGCTCTTGCGCTTATAAACGTTATCGCTTCTGTTGTCCCCGTAAAGCTTATTTCCGATATTATCGAAAGTATTTCCATTTTCGATAAATACCTCGAATTTACTACAGGCATTTTCAGTCTCGGAAATGTTATCTTCTTCATCAGCGTTATCGTAATCTTCCTTTTCTTAACGGTAAGAGTACTGGAAAAACGCAGATGGGCGTAATAGAAAGGAGAAGAAAATGGCTGAAAAAGAAGAAATAAAGCTTGAAGCGGAGAATGCTGCAGAGAAAAAGACAGAAAAAAAGAAAACCGCTTCAAAAAATCCCTTTAAAAGCAAGAAGTTCAAGCACGGCGGACTTTCCGTCGTATTTACCGTTATTTTCGTAGCGGCAATAGTTCTTATAAACGTAGTTTTCAATCTCGTTCTCGACCGCTTCGATGTAAAGGCCGACCTTACCGACGGCGCTATCTTTACCTTAAGCGAGGAGTCCGAGGAATATCTCAGGAAGGTAGATAAGAAGCTTTCCTTCTACATTACTGCCGACGAGGACACCTTAAAAAGCTCCGGCGAAAAGCTTTATCTCCAGGTTGCCGAATTCCTGGAAAAAATGAATGAGATAAACGAAAACTTCTCCTTCGAATACGTAAACCTTCTTTCCGACCCGGATTTCTCGAAGGATTATACCGAGAAGCTTTCCGACGGAATGGTTATTGTAAGAAGCGGCGAGGATGACCGCTACAGGATACTCAATATGGCGGATTTCCTCCGCTACACCTTAAGCGACGGAAAGAGCTACAGCTATTCCGAGGCGCAGTATTACGTATATTACGGCGGCTATACCGTAACCGATTATTCCAGTATCGCCGAGCAGGAAATTATTTCTGCCGTAATGTCGGTAGTTATGGATAATCCCACAAGGGTAGCCTTTACAACAGGCTTCGGCGAGGGAGACATATCCGTACTTTCCGATATCATAACGAAGAATGCCTATGAGGTTTCCACCCTCGAGGTAGATAAGGTAGAAAAAATCTCCGAGGATATCGACATCGTGGTTGTTAACGCGCCTACCGTAGACTATAACCGAAATGCGGTAACGAAGCTCGACGAATGGCTCTCCAACGGCGGTAAATACGGTAAGAGCCTTATCTATATCGCCTCCGTGCAGGCTGTTGACACTCCGAATCTTGACGAATATCTCGGAGAATGGGGCTTATCTATAGGACAGGGACTTGTTGCCCAGCTCGACACCAATCACGCTTACTATTCGGGAGAGGTTCTCCCCTTACTTCAGGATCTCGAGCTTTCCACCGACAGCATATATTACGAAAATATAAAGCTTTCGGGTAATTCCTCATTTATGGGCTGGAGAGTACGTCCTGTAAATACCCTCTGGTCAGAAGAAAGAAACTTCAAAAACACTGTAATCGCCAAGACCTACGGCGAAAACTGTGTTGTAGTACCCTTCGACGCAGACATCCAGACCTGGGAGCCCACCGAAGGCGACTACGGAAACTATAACGCTGTTGTTGAGGCGGCGAAGGTGCAGTACGAGGGAACAACACCTCACTACAGCAAGGTTATTGCGGTAGGAAGCGAAAATATCTTTATCGAAAACTTTACGGGCGCTTCCAACTACAGCAACGCCGAGGTTGCGCTTGCGCTCTTCGACACAAATTCCGAGACCAAGGCGGAAAAGATTACCGTTATGGAAAAATCCTTTACCGCCGAGACCTATCAGCTTGACCAGGGTCAGCAGATAGGTATAGGCCTTACCTTTGCAGTAATTATTCCTGTAATAATTATTGTTATCGGTATCGTGGTCTGGGTAAGAAGAAAGCATTTATAATTAAGTCAGGAAAAAATATGAGTAAAAACAAACAGATTTTAATTTTTTCGGGAATAGGTATTCTCGTTCTCGGTGCAGTAGCCGCAGTTCTGATGCTTACTGCTCCCGAGAAGGAGAGCGAGACTCCCGAGGAAGAAATAACAGTCTCCGAAACCGACGAAAGTCTTATTATCGCCGAGAGCAAAAGCCCTCTTACAAGGCTTACCGTTACAAATTCAAAGGGCACCTTTGAAATTACCGACAGCGGCGAAACAGACGAAAGCGATAAGATTATCTACACGATAAAGGATATCTCAAAGGCTCCCCTTCTTACGGAAAATCTCGATAAGGCTGTGGAAAACGCTTCCTCTATGACCGCGTCACAGTTCGTCGAGGAAACCGACGACCTGAAAAAATACGGTCTTAGCGAGCCGAAAGCTACCGTAAAGGCGGAATTTTCCGACGGAAGCTCTCATAGCTTTATGATAGGGGACGACGTTCCGAATACTACTACGAAGGTGTATTTTACTGCCGACGGAAAGAACGTATATACCTATCTTAAATCTTCTCTTTCCTACTATACGGGCGATAAATTCAGCTTTGTGAATACCGTAGCTATCCCCCCCTATGAACAGCAGACAAACGAGGAGGTGCTTAAGCTTACCGTAGAGAGAAGCGACCTCGAAGAGCCCCTCGTTATCGAGAGCATAATCCCCGAGGACGAGGATATAATACAGGTTTACTCCTACCAGCTTACAAGTCCCTACTATGCTTATGCGGATTTACAGAACGCACCCAACTTTATGTACAGTCTTTACGGCATTACTGCCGATTCCGCCCAGTGGGTAGGACTTACCGAGACGGATTATGAGCTTTCGGGGCTTAACGAGCCTACCTGCGTTATAACTGTGGAAAGTAACGTAAAGACATATACCCTTACCCTCGGTAAGCCTGTCGCAACAACGGTTACCGACGAGGAAGGCAACGAAAAAACCGAGGTGTCGGGCTTCTACGGAATTTCAAGCGAGGTTCCCGATGTGTTATACCTCTTTAACTTAGAGGATATTCCTGCCGCAACAATCGACCCTAAGGGTCTTATCTCCAGATTATTCCTTATGCCCTATATCTACTCTCTCGAAAAGGTTGAGTATTCCGATAGCGAGGGCAGAGCCTTCGATATGGGCTTCGAGACAATAAAGGGCGAGGATACCGTGAACGAGAACGGCGAAACCGTTAAGGGTGAGGATATTCATCATCTCTATCTTAACGGGGAAGCGGGAAACGAGGAGCTTATAAAGGATATGTACCAGTACCTTATTTCCGCTTCGGGCGAGGAGCTTTATCTCGAAGAGGATAAGGGCGAGCTTTTAGCGACTATCGTGTACACCTACGCGGACAAGGAAAAGGGCGCCGATACCGTAAGCTTCTATAGCTCAAACGAGGACAGAAAGATCATCATAAGCCTTAACGGCGAAAATCTTTTCAAGACCCGTCAGATGTATGTAACACAGCTTTACAGTAATGTTGACAGCTTTTTAAGCGGCGGCGAGATCGTTCATACCTATTAAAGCACTTGATTTTTACGGCTTAATGTGATATCATAATATAAGAATATTGAAGATGAAAGGAATTGGTTAAAATGGCAGAAGAATTCATAACCTACAAGGGCTTCCCCCTCGTAAGAAACGGAAATCAGATTTATTACGGAAATATGAGCGACGAATTTGTAGCCAATATTACCGTTATGTCAACCAAAAATGTTGACGGAATGGATATTGCCGATAAGCTTAAGGTAGTTCTTTTAAGAACCGCCAAGGATATAGACCC
This sequence comes from Ruminiclostridium sp., assembly GCA_045579625.1. Taxonomy (GTDB): domain Bacteria; phylum Bacillota; class Clostridia; order Oscillospirales; family Ruminococcaceae; genus Ruminiclostridium_E. Next base: position 24,510 of record JAZNMN010000032.1, on the reverse strand, counting down.
TAAGGATATGGTTGTAAAAACAAGCGACAGAAGCAGTCTCTACGAGGCCCTCGACGTAGCGAATATCTGGCTTACCCGATAATTTTTACGGCAGCAGGCCGCTGTTTTACCGCAGTGGCTTGACACAGGCCGAAAACTGTATTATAATTTAAGTGACCCTTTTTTACGGGATATGACAAAATCAGAAAGGAAACTATCATTATGAAGTTTTGTACAAAGTGCGGCACACAGTGCGATGATGCTGCAAATTGCTGCCACAGCTGTGGAACACGTTTTGCCAATGCTGCCCCCGCAGCGGCTGCTGTACCCTATGTAGACCCCAGCGATCATACCGCTGAATTTGACAAGAAGGATATCTCCGACAACAAGGTTGTAGCAATGCTCTGCTACCTTTTAAGCGTTTTCGGTCTTATTATCGCTTGTCTCTTATCCGGCGAATCCAAGTATGTTCAGTTCCACGTAAGAACCTGCCTTAAGATCACAGTAGTAGAAGCTCTCTTAGGACTTTGCGCTATCGTTCCCATCCTCGGCTGGCTCGTTTTCGTGGTAGGTACAGTAACCTGTCTCGTTTTAAGAATTATCGCTTTCTTCCAGATTTGCGGCGGTAAGGCTAAGGATCCTGCAATAATCTCTTCCTTCGGCTTCTTAAAGTAATCGGTTATTACATAACAAACAAATCCCCTTGACGTATCTGAACGCCAAGGGGATTATTGCTTTTTGTATATTACTGAGCAGTCTGATTCTGTCCGAGAGCTTCCATTATTTCATTGTTAAGCTCTTCGATTGTTCCTTCGGTATAACCTGTAGGAATTTCGAAAACGCTTTCATCGGAAATTGTATTGGAAAGCTCAATTACCTCAGAGGAGGCAGTACCCGACAGAACGTATTTCACCTTGCTTGTCTCTGTTTCGAAGAGGTATTCGGTAGATATTGTCTGTCCTGTAAAGGGGGAGACGGAGGAAATAGAATAACAGAGATACTTCTTTCCGTTATATTCCTTCGCATAGGAGTTATAGTCGCTTTCGCTTACCGAGGAATATTTAACCTTAGCGAGACCCGATTCAACGGAGCTTTTCACTATTTCCTCGCCGTATTCCTGGCTATAGATTTTCTTTTCATCGTCATAGATCTGATAGCCCGTCTTACCGTCGTAAAGAACACGAACGCTTCTTCCTAAAGCGTCAAAGCCTACAATCGCCATAGTATCCTCATCCTTTACATATATGGATGTGGTTACAGGGTCGTTCTCTCCCTCGGTTACCGAGGAAACGAAGGTAAGGGGCGCCTGTGATCTTATAGCGAAATAATTTTCGTAGAAAAAGGGATGATATTCCTTTAAGAATTCGATAGCTTCCGCAGAAGTATCTCCTTCTTCGGGAGCGTCGTTACCGTATATAACCTGTGTAACCTTTCCGCCCGAGCTTTCCTTTTCAGGCTTTTTTTCCTCGCTGCCGCAGGAGGATAAGCATAAAATTACTGCAGCCGCAGATATAAGAGATAAGATTTTCTTCATTAACAATAAGTCCTTTCCTGTGTTTTCACTTATGTAGTCACCACAGTATACCGTTTTGTTTCGACAGCAGGGTTAAAGAGCGGTGAAAAGCTTGTGAAATTACTGCTGCTCTCCGAAGAGCGCAGCCATATCGACAGCTTCGTAATCAGCAGGAATTGCAAAAAGGCTTTCGTCGGTGCCTGTATAGTAATCATCGATACGAGCAACCTGCGATTCGTTGATGAGGTAGCGTGCTCTTCCTGTTTCGGTATCGAAATAGAGCTTAGCCATTGTAATTCCGTCGTCTACCATTTCATACTTATAGGTTTCTCCGAGGAATTCTTCGGTACCCGAGGTAAATTCTGCATTATCGAAATCAAAGGTCGCAGTTGTAGCGGTAACGTTCTTCATTTCTTCCATCATAGCCGCTTTTTCTTCTTCGGGGATAGCGTAGTAGATTACGCTCTTTTCAGCGTCGCTTATCATATAATAGATACCGTCGTCGATAACCATTCTGACCGACTCGCCCTCTATAGCTGTAGCCATAGCAAGTCTTTCGAGAGAGCCCATAGACATAGATACCGAGCCGATTGCTCCGCCGTTTTCGTCGATTATAGTCATTGCGACTGTACAAGGCATAGTAGAAGTAACCATACCGAAATTATAGTAAAGGGGAGACTTATCCTTTAAGCCGTCCATCATTGCGTTTTCGAGGTATTCGCCTTCGATTTCCGCTGTTGTGTCTGCTTCGGTAGTTTCTGTTACCGCCTCTGTTGTTACCTCGGGAGCCTCGGTAGTTACTTCCTCGGGAGCTTCCGTTTCAGCTTCGGGAGCCTTTGTATCAGCTTCTGTAATATCCGCGTCGGGAGCGCCGCCTGCCTCTTCAGTTACTTCGGGGGCTACGGTAGCCTCTGTTGTTGCTGATGTTTCTGCAGGAGTCTCACTGCAAGCGGCCGCCGTTAAAATCATAGCCGCCGTTAAAAGTACTGTTAAAAATCTTTTCATAATATAAATCCTTTCTCCATATTACTTATTTTCTTTCGTAACTATGGCATTATACCACAAATTTCCCGTTAAGTCAACACAAGCGACGCGCTTGACCCGATTCCGCCGCACAGCAGGTATACAAAGATTTATTGTGCAGTTTGTGCGGCGGTTTTCTCAATTCAGCTTCCTCTACGATACAATTAAAACAAGGTGCTCCGACCGTATTTTTCGAAAAGTCCGCCTCCTGCCGTTAATCTGTATGAGGAAAAGCTCATTCTTTCAAAAGGCAGGAACAGGGTCAAGCGTCACGCTTGCAGGAACAGGGTCAAGCGTCACGCTTGCAGGAACAGGGTCAAGCGTCACGCTTGCAGGAATCGGGTCAAGCGCGTCGCTTGTGTTGACAAAATCGGGGGATAGTATTATAATTATAGTACGTTTTAACCCCTTGAAAGGAAATGGAGACTAAATTGAAAAATAAAGAAAAAATACACAGAACTACGATAGGCGGACAGGCTCTTTTCGAAGGAATAATGATGAAGGGGCCCGATGAAACCGCTATGGCGGTACGCAAGAAGGACGGAGATATAGTTGTTGAATCGACTCCTGCAGGAGCGAAAAAATGGTATAACAAGGCCTTCTTTATCCGAGGCTCGGTTAATTTTATAAGCCAGCTCACCGAGGGCTATAAGTATCTTTCACGCTCTATGGAGCTTTCGGGCGCATTGGACGACGAAGGCGAGGAGGAGCCCTCAAAGCTTGAAAAATGGCTTGATGAAAAGCTCGGCGATAAAATAACAGGAATAATTATGGGCGTAGCTATGGTGCTTGCAGTAGCCCTTGCGGTAGTACTCTTTATGTTTGTTCCGACCTGGCTTTTTATGCTTCTTCAGATGGCCTTCGGCGAAACGGATATCTCCGCTTTCCAGTCTGCCTTCGAGGGCGTTCTTAAAATAATCATTTTCGTTTCATATATGGCGGTTGTGGCGCTTATGAAGGATATCCGCCGTACCTACGAGTATCACGGCGCCGAGCATAAAACAATAGCCTGCTATGAAAGAGGACTGCCCCTTACGGTAGAAAACGTAAAGCCCCAGAAGCGTTTCCACCCTCGCTGCGGCACAAGCTTTATCTTCCTCGTTCTTATAATAAGTATCCTCGTGTATTCCGTTGTCCCGATTACCAACACCTTCTTTATCGATACCTTTGCGGTTTCGGAAACGATAGCTATGATTTTAAGAGTAGCTTGTAAAATCCTGCTTTTACCCGTTATCGTGGGTATTTCCTACGAGGTTATCCGTATTGCAGGACGATACGATAATATAGTTACCCGTATAATCTCCGCCCCCGGTCTCGCTCTCCAGAGGCTCACGACCAAGGAGCCCGACGACAAGCAGATTGAGGTTGCCATAGCGGCGATGAATAAGGTTATCCCCGAGAATAAGGAGAGCGATAAATGGTAATCGCCGAGGCCTTTTCCGTCATAAAAAGCCTTCTTAAAAAGGCGGATATAATAGACCCCGCCTATGAGGCAGGAGAAATAATCAAGGAAGTAACGGCGCTTAATCCCCTTCTTTCGGGTCATACCGAAATTACCCCGGAACAGTACGGTAAGCTCCTTACAATTGCGGAAAAACGAATTTCGGGAATGCCGCTACAGTATATTTTCGGAAAATGGGAGTTTTACGGATATCCCTTTTATGTAGGGAAGGGGGTTCTTATACCGAGACCCGAAACCGAGCTTCTTGTGGATTTAGCGGTGGAATACTGCAGTAAGGAAAGCACGGTAATAGACCTGTGTAGCGGAAGCGGCTGTATTCCTGTAAGTATAAGCCTCGAAACAGGCGCAAAAACCTACGGCATAGAGCTTTACGACGAGGCCTACGGCTATTTTATCAGGAATATTGAGCTGAATAAGGCGGAGGTTATACCTGTTAAGGGAGATGTTCTCGACGAAAACATACTTCCCGACCTTTCCTTCGACGCTATTTTTTCAAACCCACCATATCTCACCTCCGAGGAGATGAAAAAACTTCAGAGAGAGGTAGCCTTCGAGCCCGAAACCGCACTTTTCGGCGGTGAGGACGGTCTTACCTTTTACAGGAGAATTATCCCCCTCTGGGCGCCGAGGCTTAAGGAAAACGGTATTTTCGCAGTAGAAATCGGCGAGACTCAGGGCGAAGCCGTAAAAGCAATAATGGAAGAAAACGGACTTTCCGCCGAGATAATAAAGGATTATTCGGGTCACGACCGTATAGTAAAAGGCAAACACAAGCCAATATAAAAACACATCCCCCACAGCCTGTAAAGGAGTGGGGGATTCGATTACTCGTTAATGGATACCTGTATAGCCCGATTCGATATCATCCTGACTTATATACATTTCTTCGGCTTCCGCCTGTAAATGCTTAAGCTTTTCAAGATACCGCTTATTGAGGGTTATATCGTTCCTCATTTCTTCTATTATGTCGGTAATTCCGTTGAATAAAAAGCTGTAAAGCTCTCTGTATTCTGCCATAATGATACCTCCGTTTTGTTTTCTATGTATATAGTAACACTAAATATGTATATTGTCAATCAGTAACTTTAATAATAGACTTATAGTTAAGGATGTGATAATATGTACGAAGCAAAAACAATACTTACAATAAAGGAATACGGAAAAATTGATATAGAGCTTAAAAAGCTTATGGATGAAAGAGGTCTGAACCGTAATTTCATTGCCAAGTTAACCAATACCCGCTTCGAGGTTATAGATAAGTGGTACAGGAACGACGTTGAAAAGCTCGACCTTGACGTTCTTGCACGAATATGCTATGCGCTGGATTGTTCGCCGTCGGACATACTGAAGTATAGAAAGCCGTAATTGCCGAAAAAGCGGCATAAGCCACAAAGTCCCTCCTGCTTCAGGCAGGAGGGCTTTTTTTCAGCTATATCAGTCCTTAATCTTTACGGACTTCATTACAACGGGAGTTACGGGCTTATCTGCGTAATCGGTCTCACAGCCTGCGATTTCGTCAACAGCCTCCATACCCTCGATAACCTTACCGAAAGCGGCATAGCTTCCGTCAAGGTGAGGAGCGTCCTCGTGCATAATGAAGAACTGACAGCTTGCGGAGTTGGGGTCTGCTGCACGAGCCATAGAGATAACGCCTCTTGTATGCTTTAAGTTGTTTACGACGCCGTTAGCGAGGAATTCGCCCTTGATGTGTTCGCCGGAGTTACCTGTACCGTTACCGATAGGACAGCCGCCCTGAATCATAAAGCCGCTTATAACTCTATGAAAGGTGAGACCGTCATAGAAGCCCTTATTAACGAGCTTCTCGAAGTTTTCGACAGTTATCGGAGCGATGTCGGGATAAAGCTCAAGCTTAATTTCTTTTCCGTTTTCAAGTTCAATTACTACCATTTTAGTTTTCCTTCCATTTTTGAATAAATTTATAATAACTGCTATAACTGCAGTAATTCCCACAATAAGGAGTACAGCGGCGACTATAAGAGGGGTATTGTCCTCCTCGCCGTAGGCGCTTTCCATAAGCTCGGAAACCTGACTCTCGAGCTCCTCTTTTACGGGGGGAGCTGTAGTTTCCGCCGTTGTTTTCTCCGCTTCTTCGGCAGTAGCCTCTTCCGTCGGAGGCTCCGTTTCCGTTTCGGCGGCATAGAAGCTTTCGGGGATTTCGGCATCGAAATATGCCCTTCGTTCCGCCTTATCCGCCCTATGATTTATAGAAAAGGCAAAATCCGTTATGTCGAAATAAGTTCCGTGATATTTTCCGTAGCTGTATTTCCCCTTTACGTAATCGCCGAGACCGTCCCATACGGGGTCTACCCATACCCAACGGTTTTCCTTTTCGTAAAAAAACGCCGTCCATTCGTGATTCTGACCCTCTGTAGGGAGGGTATAGGGAGTTTCCTGGTAAACGGAAGCCCCTTTTATATTTACCGCCTTTATTCCCGAGGCCTCGAGAAGTGCGGCGTAGAGATTCGAAATGCCCATACAAACCGAACGTCGGTCTCTTAAAATCGTATCGAGAGCGATACTGTCGAGAGAAACCGAGGTCGCCTTTGCGTCGTGGTCATAACAGAAATTTTCCGATACATATTTTTCGATAGCCCTCGCCTTTTCGTAATCGTCCTCTATTCCCGAGGTAACATCACGGGCGATAAGCTTAAGCTGGTCCCTTACGAATTCTATTTTTTCGGGGTCTGCGTCTGCGTCCAGGTAAAGACAGCAGGCCTCGTCCTCCGCCTCGTAGATATTGTTAAGAGTCTCGAGATTATCGTCCTCGATACGGTTATCTACGAAACACCAGCCGTCGTTATACTGGATATTACAGCGCTTTTCAATTTCGCCGTTAAGGATTATAAGAAGAAGGTAGCCCGAATTTTTTACGGGCTTTACGGTTATTTCCGCCTCAAAGCTTCCGTCTCCCGAGCTTCGGAAGGAATATCCCGTAGGCTCGGCTCCGCAAAGCACCTTAAGCTTTACAGACTGAGCGCCGCCGTATTTTCCTTTTACGCTTATGCTGTCTCCCTCGGTCATAATTATCGAGTAATTCTCGCTGTCGTTAGAGGTACGGAGAAGATTACGGGTCGAAAAAAGCGGTAGCGCTTCTTCGGCAGAAGCCGTAAAATCGAAAAATACTGCCGTAAAAATAAAGGCTATAAGGGTTATAATCAGTATTACCCGTCCTTTCACGAATAAATCCGGGAAAGGGCGGGCTGAATTTTTTATCAAGACAAAATCTCCTATCAGATGATCTTTCTGAGTTCGTCCTTGTCGGAGCTGTAAAGCATTGCGGTTTCCTTAGAGATAAGACCGTCTCTCGAAAGTCTCTTAAGGCTCTCGTTCATAGTTCTCATACCCTGCGAGCCGCCTGCCGCCATAACGGACTCAAGCTGGTGAGTCTTTTCTGTACGGATATTATTTGCACAAGCGTCGTTATTTATGAGTATTTCGAAAGCGGCGGTTCTTCCTCTGTCGGCGTTAGCCATAGGAAGAAGCATCTGGGAGATAACGCCTCTGAGGTTAGCGGCAAGCTGTGTTCTTACCTGATTCTGTACCTCGGAGGGGAATACGTCGATAATACGGTTTACGGTATGAGCCGCACCTGTTGTATGTAAGGTACCGAGAACGAGGTGTCCTGTTTCAGCGGCGGTAAGCGCAAGCTGGATTGTATCGTAGTCACGCATTTCGCCGACAAGGATAACGTCGGGGTTCTCACGGAGACCGCTTCTTAACGCATAGTTGAAGTCGGGTACGTCGGTACCGATTTCACGCTGATGGATAGTAGCGAGCTTAGGCTGGTACATATATTCGATAGGATCCTCGATTGTAAGGATGTGGCAGGCACGGGTAACGTTAATCTGGTCAACCATAGCCGCAAGGGTAGTAGACTTACCCGAGCCTGTAGGTCCTGTTACAAGGATAAGACCCTTAAGCTCCTTGGTAAGGTCGATAGCCGCCTGGGGAAGGCTGATATCTCTGAAGGAGGGGATATGTTCGTTTAAAAGACGTATAGCCGCAGCAAGCTTTCCGCCGTTCTGGCGGTAAACATTAACTCTCTGGCGGCCGCCGGAGCTTGCTGTGAAGGAGAAGTCGATATCCTCGCCCTCGCCGATACGCTTTTCCTGTTCAGCGGTAAGCATAGAGAGAATAGTTCTGTTTACAACTTCCTCGTCCATACCGTCGAACTTCTTAAGCTCGCCGTTAATACGGATAGAGGTGGGTGCGCCTGCTGTAAGATGGATATCCGACGCATTCTTGCTTCTTGCGAAATTTATAAGCTGATCTATTGTCATAATAAAAACCGTTCCTTTCTATTATTTACTTGATTCTGAACTGGATACCGCTTGCAGAAAGATAAACCTCCTGAGCCGTGTTAGCGATACGCTGGTTTACTGCGCCCATTATTTCACGGAAATAAAGCTGTTCCTTATCCTTAGGACAGGGGCAGAAGCCGGGCTCTATAGTTACGATTACCATAGCTCCGTTAAGCTCCGCAACCTTATTCATACACTGGATTACGTTTTCTACCACGATAGAGCGGATTTTATCACGTTCCTCGGTAGTTATGTTTTCTACGTCCGCCGCTACCTCTCTGATTACGTTGGAGGTGTAGGAGCCGAGATTATCGAAGATAAAGAACTTATGATCCTTAATATGCTCGACAGGATTCTTTACGTCGTTAGCTACTACCCATTCAACATTGTTTTCATTGTTGGAATATTCCATTCTGTGACGGGTGTCATCGTGAAGTTCCTTGGCCGTATTAAGAAAAAGCACGTTGTCGCAGGTTTTGAAATAGGATATAGCCCATCTCGTTTTACCGCTTCCCGCACCGCCGGTTATGAGAGTAATATTACCCATAGCGTACCTCCTATGTAAAATATATCTTAAATATACATTTCAATTATATTACAAACCAAATTTAAAGTCAAGAAATTTTGATTTTCAGGAAAAATCATTGGAAATATGCACTAACACCTCTTGTTTTATTTGTTCAAATGTGATATAATACAAATCGTGAGAGTTACAGAAAGGTTAAACGCCGACAGCGTTTTTGAAAGGATGAATAAATATGGACAGATTTTCCGAGCAGCTTGTTGAGAAATATTCCGATGGAAAAGATAAGCTTACAAGGGCTTTAATTATAATTGGAGAAATCGTACTTCTTGGACTTCTTGCACTTATCTGCTTTGTAATTCCTACCGTGCTTATGGTATGTGTTGCGGCGGCTATGGGCTCCTTCTTCCTGTTCAAGATACTTATGGAAAACACAATGCACGAGTACGAATATATTGTAACAAACGACGACCTCGATATAGATAAGATTATCGGAAGAAAAAAGCGTAAAAGACTTATTACCGTAAGCCTTCGTACAACAGAAGAGATAGGCGTATACGACGGCTCGGAGCTTCGTTCCGACGTTACCGTTATGGCGCACGATAATACAGGGGAAGATTTATGGTACCTTATCGCCAATACAGAAAAATACGGCAGGGTAGCTCTTTTATTCAACCCCAACAAGAAAACCGTAATAAATATAGTAGGCGGCTTAGAGCCTAAGCTTAGAATGAAATACACCGAGGAGCTCGGACTTAAAGAAACAGACGAGGCTTCGGAGGAATAAAACGGGAGATATAAAGGATTTTCACAGCGGCAACCCCCTGTGGCGGTTCTTTATATCTTTTTTTATATGTAATAGGCGGAAACCTTAAGGGAAAGAGGGTAAACATTGAAAACAGCACTGAGAAAAAGCGCATTCAGAGAGATTAAAGGAACGCTTAGCCGCTTTCTTTCAATATTCGGCATCGTAGCTATAGGCGTGGGATTTTTCGCGGGAGTAAAGACCGCCGCCCCCGATATGAGGCTTACTGCCGATAAATATTACGACGAAAATAAGCTTATGGATTTCAGGCTTGTGTCCACCTACGGCTTTGACGAAAAGGATATAGAGGCATTAAGAAAAATAGAGGGCGCCGAGGTTTATCCCTCCTACTATACCGACGTTATCGTGAACTGTGAAGGTAATCCCGCCACGGCCTCGAGAATTTACTCCCTCGGAGAGTACTCCGAAAGCGTAAATCTGATTACTCTGAGCGAGGGAAGACTGCCCGAAAAGGAAAACGAATGCATAATAAGCGCTTCCGATATGAAGGGCGGGCCTAAGGTGGGCTCCGTGGTGACCTTTACCGACGACAGCGGCGAGGCTCCCGACGATATGCTTTCCGTAAACGAGTACACAATCGTAGGAAGCTATAAGTCGCCTATGTACGTGGATAAAACCTCGAGAGGAAGCACCTCTATCGGCAACGGCTCTATAAATGCAGTATATCTTGTACCCGAGGAAAACTTCTGCGTCGAATACAATACAGAGGTTTACGTAAGATTTCCCGAGCTGGACAGCCTTAACTGTTACGAGGACGAATATAAGGACAGGGCGGAGGAGCTTACCGAGGTTATCGAGGACATATCCGAGACCCGTAAGGAGGGTCGTTATAACGACATAATCCTCGAAGCCAACGAGGAATTATCCGAGGCGAAGCAGGAGCTTGCCGACGCAGAAAAGGAAGCTAACGAGAAAATTGCTGACGGAGAAAAGGAAATAGCCGACGCAAAGGAAAAGCTTTCCGACGCCGAGAAGGATATTGCCGAGGCGGAAAAGGAAATAGCCGATAACGAACAGAAGCTTATCGACGGAAGAAAAGAGCTCGAGGACGGAAAAAAGAAGCTTATCGAGGGACGAGAGGAGCTTTCCGACGCAAGAGCCGAATATGAGGAGGAAATAGCTAAGGCGGAAAAGGAAATCTCCGACGGCTGGGCAGAAATAGAGGAAAACGAAAAAACGCTTGTCGACGGCGAGAAGGAATATAACGATGGCCTTAAGCTTTATAACGAGGGGTATGAGGAATACCTTTCGGCAGTCTCCGCCTTCGAGGAGGGCAAGGCTGAATTTTTAAAGGGGGAGCAGGAGTATAACGACGGTCTCGCTCAGCTGAATCAGGGCAAGGCGGCGCTTTCCGAAGCGAAAAAGACTCTTGACGAAACGAAGCAGCAGCTTGATATGATGAAGGCCTACTACGGAGAAACTCCCCAGTATACCGCCGCCCTTGCACAGTACACCGCAGGGCTTACGGAATATGAGACAAATCTTGCGGTTATAACCGCTACCGAGGAACAGCTCTCCTTAGCGGCAATTGAAATAGAAAAGGGTCGCGCCGAAATAGAGGCAGGCGAAAAGGAGCTTTCCGAAGCGAAAAAGACTCTTGACGAAAACAAGCTTAAGCTTGAGGAGGCAGGAGCCGAAATAGCCGACGGAAGAAAACAGCTCGAAGAAGGAAAACAGAAGCTTATCGACGGCGAAAAGGAGCTTTCCGAACAGAAGCTTAAGGCGGAAAAGGAATTTGCCGACGCCGAAAAGGAAATCGCTGACGCCGAACAGGAAATCGCCGACGCAGAAGCGGAAATCGCCGACGGCGAGAAGAAGCTGAGCGAGGGTAAGGAAGAGCTCGAAAAGGGCAGGAAGGATTACGAAGAGGGGCTTATCGAGCTCCGGGACGGCGAAAAGGAGCTTAACGAGGGTAAGGAAGAGGCTGAAAGAGAGATAGCCGACGCTAAGGAAAAGCTTGCTGACGCAGAAGAAGAGATAGCCGACCTTGAAAAACCGAAATGGTATGTATTTACGAGAGAGGATAACCCGGGCTACGGCGAATACGGCCAGAATGCACAGCGAATAAACAATATCGCCGAGGTGTTCCCTGTATTCTTTATTCTTGTATCGGTTCTCGTATGCCTTACAACTATGTCCCGAATGGTAGAGGAGCAGAGAGTTCAGATAGGTACCTATAAGGCTCTCGGCTACTCAAATAAGGATATAATCTTCAAGTATATGCTGTATGCGGTTACAGCTACGCTTTTCGGCTCTCTTGCGGGAGTACTTATAGGAATGCATTTATTCCCCTCTGTAATAATTACTGCCTACGGAATAATGTACGACCTTCCGGGAATGGTGCTTAATATTGATATAGGAACCGCCCTTTTCTCGGCAGGAATTTTCACCGCCGCAGTTATTGTTACGGTAGTATTCTCCTGCTACAGCGCTCTTTCCGAGCAGGCGGCCCAGCTTATGAGACCGAAGGCGCCCAAAACGGGAAAGAGGATATTCCTTGAAAAGATACCCTTTATCTGGAAGCGCTTCGGCTTCAGCAGTAAGGTTACTGCACGTAACATTTTCCGCTACAAGAGAAAAATGTTTATGTCTACCGTAGGAATTGCGGGCTGTACAGCCCTTCTTCTTACAGGCTTCGCCCTTTACGACAGTATAAACGACATTATCCGCCTTCAGTACGGCCAGCTTCAGCATTATCAGGGTATAGCCGCCTACGACAGCGAGGGCTATCCCGAGGCAGACGAAAAAGCGGCGGAGATTATCTCGGAATACGGCGAAAGCCTTAGAGTGTTCCAGAAGCTTATGACGGTTTCTTCTCCCGAGAGAGGCGTTGACGCATATATCGCCGTTCCCGACGATTCCGAAAAGTTTACGGAGTTTCTTACCGTAAGAAACCGTATAACGGGCGAGCATTACAGCTTCAAGGACGGGGAAATCTTCATAAACGAGAAGCTTTCCGTACTTCTCGGAAATATTAAGGTAGGGGATACCGTAGAAATAAGAAAATCCGATACGGAGAAATACAACATTACCGTATCGGGAATATTCGAGAATTATCCGAGCCATTACGTCTATATGACTGCGGCAACCTACGAGGACATATTCGACGAAAAGCCCGAATACAACGTTCTTTATTTTACTCATAACTTGGAAAAAGAGGAAGAAAATGCTCTCGCGGAAAAAATTCTCGCTACCGAGGGACTTCTTACCGTTTCCTTTAACACCTCGGTTATCGAAAGCTATTCCAATATGCTTACCTCCCTTAATCTTGTAATATGGGTAATTATAGCGGCGGCAGGACTTCTCGCCTTTGTGGTAATGTATAATCTTACGAACATAAATATCACCGAGCGAATAAGAGAGATAGCTACGCTTAAGGTACTTGGCTTCTACGACGGAGAGGTAGACAGCTATATTTTCCGTGAAAATATAATCCTCTCCCTTATCGGAACTGCCGCAGGTCTCGTCTTAGGAATATTCCTTGCCCAGTTCATAATCACCACCGCCGAGGTTGATATGGCTATGTTCGGACGTAATATCTACCCTATGAGCTATGTTTTCGCGGCAGTTATAACTATGGTGTTCTCGGTATTCGTTACGCTGGTAATGCATAAGCGTTTAAAGAACATTGATATGATAGAATCCCTCAAATCCGTCGAATGAGGCGAGCCGCCTCGGGCAGTTCCGCCGCATATCAAATCACAGCGGATTGCAAACAACGCTTATGCGGCGGCGGTCGCATTACATCTATATAAGAAATGCCGAAAGCGAGCCGCCTCGGGCAGTGCCTGCCTTTTGCGAAATGCTTCTTTATCGGGTTAAGCAAAACGACAGGGATACGACTAACATCTATACAGGGAATATCAAAGGCGAGCCGCTTTTCTGAGCACTTATTTATCAATGAAGGATACTGCACAGAGAGCCCTTACACATCACAGCACAAAAAGTCGGGAAAATTACGAGCCTTTATGTTAGAATACAGTTACAGCAGAGGAGAAAGGAAGTGTGGTAATGAGCGGCTGGACAGAAGGAATACAGAACGCGGTAGAGTACATCGAGGGAAATCTGACGGAGGAGCTTGACATAGCGGATATTGCCGAAAAGGCATACGTCTCCCCATTCTATTTCCAGAAGATATTCAGCGTTCTCTGTGGCTTTACCGTAGGCGAATATATAAGGGGCAGGAGACTTGCTCTTGCGGCCGAAGAGCTCTCGGCCTCGGAGGCTAAGGTTATAGACGTGGCGCTAAAATACGGCTACGACTCCCCCGACAGCTTCACCAGAGCCTTTACCAGGTTTCACGGAATTACACCCTCTGCCGCAAAGGAAAAGGGGGCGGCTATAAAAAGCTTTGCGCCCGTAAGAATAAAGCTGACATTGGAGGGCGGTACTATGATGGAGTACAGAATTGTTGAAAAAGCGGCGTTTACAATTATGGGAAAGTGCAGGAGATTCAACTCCGACACTTCCTACACAGAAATCCCCGAATTCTGGGCAGAACACTACAAAAACGGCGGCGGCGAACAGATAAAGGGAATGTTCGGCGCTTGTATCGACAGCGACGGAAAGAGCTTCGACTATTATATTGCCGATATGTATTTCCCCTGGAGTGATATTCCCGAGGGCTGTACCACGAAGGTTATTCCCGAAGGAACCTGGGCAGTATTCCCCTACAGAGGAGAATGCCCCGAGGCGCTTCAGAAGGTAAACACAGGTATATGGAGCGAATGGCTTCCCAACTGTAAGGAATATGAGCTTAGCGGCAACTACAGCCTCGAGGTTTATCTCGACAGGTTATACGGCGAGATATGGGTACCCGTAAGGAAAAAACAGTAACCCGTAACCGCTTCAAAGAAACAACCAACCCCGCAGTCAGTATGACTGCGGGGTTAAAGCATATATAGGTTTTATTTTACCTTCGGCTTTCTGCCTGTAAGGAAGCTTACGGAACGCTCCACCGAGCTTCTTACGTGCTCCATTTCGGGAGTATGTAATTTTCCTGCATTACGGTAATCGAAGCTGTTACAGAAATCGTTCACGTCGCTGTTAAGCTGTTTTATATAATCGCCGAGAAGGGTATCGAGAGTGTTGTTAAAATCCGCAAGGTCGCCCTTCTGAAGCTTTTCCGCCGCCTTTATGCTGAGCATATTGTAATGGGGAACGCAGATATATTCCTGCGCCTTGAAAAGATTCTTGAATTTCGGGTCTTTAAGGTACATTGTGAATACGGTTTCAAGCATATGGTCTATACCCCACTGCACCTTACTGCAGACAAAGCAGGTTTCCTCAATCTCCGCCGCCTTTCTCTGCTTCGCGTTCTTCGAGAAGAAAAGGCTCTTCTTTTCGAAGATGTTTTTTCTTGCGTTTTCGAGATAGCTGTTAAGCATAAGGCCAAGGGAGAGACGGTTATTCTGCTGCATAAGCATTTCGAAATGAGTGAGACAGAAGCCGAGCTCGTTAGTTTCCATTCTTACGTCGGGCTCCATCATAGCCGCGCCCATAATGTACTCGCAGATATGCTCCTCGACGGTATCTCTCATACGGCAGATAGGACAGCCCTCCTTAGGCTCGAAAACCTCGTTTACGGGGATAGTAAGTATACTCTCTCTCATATTTTCTCTATTCCTTTCGCTTCTGTTTCATCAGATTTTCACAGGTTTGTATTGCAATTACAATTAAATTGTATTATAATTAAAAGAAATAGTCAAGTCTTTTTTTACTGCAGGTGAATTTATTTTGGATTTTTACATAGAGAACGACTGTCTTAATCTTAAACAGACCCTTGAAAGCGGACAATGCTTCCGCTGGAAAAGGGAAGAAGGGGACGTTTACAGGGGCGTTTCCGACGGAAGGCTTCTTCGGATAAGACAGGAGCCCTGCGGCGTTACGCTTCTTGATATTTCGGAGGAGGATAAGGAATACTGGCTCGGCTATTTCGATTTTTCCACCGACTATAACGCTGTAATAAAGCAGTTTTCCGAGGATGAAATACTTAGAAAGGCCTCGGAAGAAAACCGAGGGGTAAGAATACTGCGTCAGGAGCCTTTCGAAACCCTTATAAGCTTCATTATTTCCCAGAACAATAATATCCCCCGTATAATCGGGATTATAGAAAGACTCTGTGAAAGCTTCGGAGAGAAAAGAGAGGGTTATTTTACGTTTCCTACTGCCCGACGGCTTTCGGAGCTTACCGAGGAGGATTTGTCCCCTTTAAGGGCAGGCTTCCGCAACCGCTACATACTTGACGCGGCGAGAAAGGTCGTAGGCGGTCAGGTTGACCTTAAAAGCATTTTCGATATGGACTATGAAAGCGGAAAAGCGCTTCTTAAAACCATAACGGGAGTAGGGGATAAGGTTGCGGACTGTGTACTTCTTTTCGCCTACCATAAAACCGAGGCCTTTCCCTCGGACGTATGGATAAAGAGGATAGTTGCGGAGTATTACGCCGACGGACTTCCCGAATGTATGGGCGAATACAAGGGTATCGCCCAGCAGTACCTTTTCGAATATTTCAGAAACAAATAAAAGACCCGAAAGGAATATAACTATGTTTTGCAATAACTGTAAGAAAGAAATCGAACCGAATTCCGCCTTCTGCTCCTACTGCGGAGCAAGGCTCACAGTTTCCGAGGCACCCGTTGCTCCTATACAGGAAGCACCTTCACAGGAGCCCTTCACTGCGCCTGTACAGCCTGTGAATATTGCGCCTCCTCCGCCTCCCGTTCCTTATATGGAGGTAAGGGCGGAAAAGCCGAAAAAGGAAGCAACATTTTTCGGAAAGGGCGCTCTTATAGCCTGTCTTGTGGTTATAGGAATACTTTCCTGCTCAACTACGGTTTTCGCTACGCTTTTCTTTACTATTTTAGGTAGAATATGACGAAGCGAAGGACTTTCCGAATTTTAACGGGAGCCGCTGTTCTTGTAGCTGTGGCGGCAATAGGAATATTCCTGGGAAAGCTCGTTTCGAGCTATGAGCTCAGGTTTTTTCTTAACAGGGAATTCTGCGGCGAATATCGGGGCATCGAGGTTTATAAAAGCGGAGCTATAGATAAGGAGAACTGTGTAAGCTTTATCTATACCCTCGAGGCTATACCCGAAGAGCTGACGGAATGCTGTGATACCCTTTATTTTACGGCAGAAGACCTCTCTCTTCCCATATATGACGGAAGAAACAAGGCACTCGGTCTTACTCAGGATTCTACGATTTACATTTCTACGGAATACTTCTCCGAGGAAGTAATAATCCACGAATTTTTCCACGCCTACGATAACTTTCACGGACTTCTCTCCGAAACCGACAGCTTCCGCTCAGCCTATGAAGCGGAAAAAGCTCTTTTCGATATAGAGTCGCCTGTTCCCGAGGCTCATCTCTCGGAGTATTTCGCAACTCTCGGAAGCTTTTACATTATTTCTCCTGTTGAAATGATGACCTACGCTCCCGAAACCTACAGGTTTTTCAACGACAGGCTCGGATACTATAAATAAGGAAGGGGATAACTATGGTTAATCTCGGTAACGACTGGGACAGGCTTCTCGACGGAGAATTTTCGAAGCCCTATTACCTTGAGCTAAGGAAGTTTCTTAAGGCGGAATATACTGCCCATACTATATATCCCGATATGTACGATATATTCAATGCCCTTAAATATACCCCCTATGAAAAGGCGAAGGTGCTTATTTTAGGGCAGGACCCCTATCACGAGCCGAATCAGGCTCACGGTCTCGCCTTTTCGGTAAAGAAGGGCGTAGAACCGCCTCCCTCTCTGAAAAACATCTATAAGGAGCTCAGCGCCGATGTGGGTTTTACCGCCCCTTCACACGGAGAGCTTACGAAATGGGCGGAGCAGGGAGTTTTACTCCTCAACACCTCCCTCACAGTCCGCAGAAGTCAGGCCAACAGCCACAGAGGGAAGGGCTGGGAGATTTTTACCGACAGGGTAATCGAGCTTCTTAACGAGCGTGAAAGCCCGATGGTATTTATGCTCTGGGGGAATAACGCTAAGGCTAAGGCGCCCCTTATAACGAACAGCCGACATCTTATACTTACTGCCGCACATCCGAGTCCCTTATCGGCTCATAACGGATTTTTCGGCTGTAAGCATTTTTCAAAATGCAATGATTTTCTGAGAGAAAGAGGAATGGCTCCCGTAGACTGGAGCCTTTAAGAAAGGAAGAGAACTATGCCAGTAATATACGACGAAAAAGCGAGGGTATTTAAGCTTGATACCTCTAATTCTACCTATGCATTCCATATAACCGAGAGCAAAAACCTTCTCCATTTATACTACGGAGCGTCTATCCCCGAAACAGACCTTACCTATAACTTAAGAATACCGAACGGCGAGCCCTTTATTCCTGCCGTTCACGACGCTATGGGGCCCCATTCCTTCGACTGTGCCGCTATTGAGTTTTCCACAAGCGGCGTAGCGGATTTCCGTGAGCCTTGTTTCCAGGTTATGGATAAGGACGGAATGAGCGCCTGTGAGGTTTATTTCAAGGATTACAGAATATATAAGGGAAAGTCTAAGCTTAAGGGGCTTCCCGCTACCTTCGCCAACAGCGAAAGCGAGGTTACCTCTCTTGACATTATTTGTGAGGACCCTCATAGCGGTCTTGAAATAATACTGCAGTACAGCGTATTCGAAAATGTCGATATAATTACCCGTTCCGCAAAGGTTATAAACAAGGGTAACGACCCTATCGAGCTTAGAAGGCTTTTATCAACCTGCGTAGAGCTTGACAGAATGGATTACGATATGATAACCCTTTACGGAACCTGGGCAAGAGAGCGTCACGTTCAGCGTTTCCCTCTCCGCTTCGGAAAACAGTCCATAGATTCCAACCGAGGTTCAACAAGCCACGCTCATAATAACTTTATCGCCCTATGCGACCATACGGCTACCGAGGATTACGGGGAATGCTACGGCTTCGCCCTTTGTTATTCGGGCTCCTTCCTTGCTATGGCTGAGGTTAATCAGTATGAAAAGACCCGTGTTGTAATGGGTATAAACCCCTACGACTTCTCCTGGCACTTAGACCTCGGCGAGGAGTTCCAGGCTCCCGAGGTAATAATGTCCTATTCCGCCGAGGGTCTCGGAAAAATGTCCCGTAATTTCCACGATGTTATGAGAAATAACCTTATAAGAGGAAAATGGAAGGATATCCGCCGCCCCATTCTTATAAATAACTGGGAAGCTACATACTTCAATTTCGATACGGAAAAGCTTCTTGATATTGCCCGCGAGGCAAAGAAGGCAGGCATTGAAATGCTTGTAATGGACGACGGCTGGTTCGGCCACAGAAATGATGATAAGAGCTCCCTCGGGGACTGGTTCGTAAACGAGGAGAAGATTAAGGGCGGATTAAAGTATCTTGTTGACGAGGTAAATAAAATCGGACTTAAATTCGGAATATGGTTCGAGCCCGAAATGATAAGCCCCGACAGCGAGCTTTACAAGGCGCACCCCGACTGGTGTCTCCACATAAACGGACGATACAGGACTACTGCACGTTCACAGCTCGTTCTCGACTTCTCCCGTCAGGACGTAAGAGATTATATCTACGGAAGGATAAAGGAAATCCTCTCTTCCGCAAATATTGAATATGTAAAATGGGATATGAACCGTCAGCTCACAGAGGTAGGAAATGAGATTCTTCCTGCCGAAAGACAGAGGGAAATATGGCACAGATACGTTCTCGGCGTTTATGATATGCAGGAGCGCTTATTAACCGACTTCCCCGACCTTCTTCTCGAAAACTGTGCGGGCGGAGGCTCCCGTTTTGACGCAGGTATGCTCTATTATTCGCCTCAGATATGGACAAGCGACGATACCGACGCTATCGAACGCCTTAAAATCCAGCACGGCACCTCTATGTGCTATCCCTGCTCCTGCTTCGGCGCACACGTTTCCGACAGCCCCAACCACTGCGTGGGAAGAATTACTCCCTTTAAGACCCGAGGTCACGTGGCTATGGTGGGCACCTTCGGTTATGAGCTTGATGTTACCAAGATAAGCGACAGCGACAAGGCGGAAATAAAGGAACAGATCGAGGAATTCAACAAGTACAATCCCCTCGTAAGAACAGGCGATTACTACCGTATAGGAAATCCCTTCGAAAGCGACCGCTTCGACGCCTGGCAGTTCGTGGCGAAGGACAAGAGTGAGACCCTTCTCGAATATGTTCAGATTTTAAAGGAGCCAAGCGTTTTCGAACATCGCTTAAAGCTCAAGGGGCTCGATAAATCGAAGAATTACCGCCACGAGGAAACAGGAAGAGTATTCAGCGGCGCATTCCTTATGAATAACGGCTTCCATATCCAAAATATGTGGGGAGATTTTCAGAGCTATATAGCTCATTTTGTTGAGGTTTAAAATGCTTGCATCACAAGCGGCGCTTATACAGGAATGTTATATGTATTTATCGGGGGAACTTTTCTGAAGAAAAGATTCCCCCGTACCCCTTCAAAAGACTTTTGATATAAATTTAATCCCATAGGCGTAGCCTATGGGATTAAATTTAGAACTGAAAGTTTTAGGAAAGGAGTTTGAGGAAAGCCCTTTTTCAAAAGGGTTTTCCTCAATAATACGCACAAACGTTCCTATATAAGTACCGCCTGTGTTACAGGCATTTTAATTCTGCTCAAAAGCGAAACGGCGGCAGTCCTTTGGAGCTGTCGCCATTTCTTAGAGATAGAGATATTTTATGAGAGGTAATTGTAAATAAGCTTTAAAGCGTCGCCGCGCTTTAAGTAGGTTTTGGGCTTGAACTTGGTGGAGGTTGCGCCCTTCATTATTCCCGAGGCCTTAGCTATAGCTATATAGCCCACATATTCGCTGTCAGCCGCTACGTCGGTATAGGGAGCCTTGAAGATTCCCTTTAATTCGGCTACTTCATTTCCGTAAACGCCTGTTACGAAAAGCTTAGCCGCCATCTGACGTGTAAGCTTCTTGCTTGTATCCTTTATATCGGATACGGAGACATATTCTCTCGCCATAGATAAAAGCTTGCTGAATTCGGAGATTGTTATAGCGTCGTTTTCACGGAGCTTTCCGTTTTCGTCGGCAATAGAAATATTATAGGAATAAAGCTTTTCGGCATATTTCTTATACTTACTGCCCTCTAAATCGGTATAGCCCGAGAGAGTTTCCTCTACAACTACGGGAACGCCCGAATAATCGGTAACTGCGCCTGTGAAAGCGTCCATAATGAGATTTCTGGGGGAGTTATAAACGAGGGCGGTAACTATCTTCTTATCCTTTGTTCTGTATGCACAGCGGTATTTAAGGTCGAGACCTACCTGGTCGAAGAAGTTTTCGTATGCCTTCTTTGCAGTAATTATATTTGTAGGCTTAGGATATACCATATTACGGAAGCAGAGGTTGTATTCGGTTATATAGCCGCTGTTTCCTACAGTAAGATTTACGTATTCGTCAATACAGTCTATACCGTAAGCAACACGGTTAAGGTGATAGTGAATGCTTCTGTTTCTGGGGTTGCCTACTGCCTTACCGTTAACGTATTTATCGTAAACCTTAGAGACATTACCCGAAATATTGTCGTTTACCTTAAACTTGGAAGCATTTTTACCGAGAAGGCTCTTAAGAACCTTCGCCGCCTTCTTGTTTGTTTCGGTTACGTCGAGAGAGGTCTTATTATCTATATCGCCGCAGTAGAATCTTATAAGCTCGCCTGTCTCCGCATTCATAGTGAAGTTCATATAGATACTCTGGCTTGTAGACTTAGCGCCTTCGGGCTTCTCGTAGCTGTCGTTAAGGGGCATTACGATATCCCCGTCGGTATCGATATAGCCTTCGGCTGTACCGCGAAGGACTACGCCTCTTACATAAGCGCCGATTTCCTCGTTGAATACACAGCTTTCGCTTCTTATATCAACGCCCTCGGGAATATAGAAGGCGTCCATAGCCTTAAGCTTCGCCAGAGCCTCCTCGGCGGTAATAAGATTTTTTTCAAGCTCAAGCTGTTTAAGCTCGTTTTCGGTAAATTCAACGGAATTTCCGCCGCCTGTACCGGGGTTAGCGTCATCCACATCCTCCTCAACCTCGGCGTCCATATCTTCATAAGCCCCGTAGCTCTCCTCGAAGGTGCTTAATTTACCTGTGAAAGCGTCGATTTCGCCTGAAATCTGCTGACGGTAGACGAGGTAGGGAACGTATTCGTCCTTTTCCCAGTCGTGTCTTATACCGTAGGAAAGCTTGATGGGGAATTCTCTTACATAAGCTTCTTCAGCGGTTTCTTCGCTTATGATATTCTTGGGGTCCTTGAAGCCTGCCCCTAAAATCCAGTTATAACGATAGCTCTGGAGCTCGCCTGTATCCTTATCTAATGTTATGGAGCCTGTCTGACCCGAAACGGGGATACCGTTGGCGGTTCTGTGGAAGGAGAGGGTAGCGGAGTTTCCCGTAAGGTCAACACGGAAGCTGTCCTCCTCGATTTCAGTCCTGTCCATAATGGTAGGGTTAAGCTGTTTTATGTAGTCCTTCGCCTTAGCTAAAAGCTCCTTTTCCGAAACCTTGGAAAAATGGGGAGTCCAGTCGTAGGGCTTTTCGTAATCGTGGCAGTTATAATTAGTTATAACCTTTCCCGAGATAGTTACGTTAATGCCCTTTGTACCGTCCTTGGTGCTCCAGTTGAAGCTGTAGCTTGTGTTGTTGTAGCGCTTGCTTGTGGAATGGGTGAATTCGGAATATTCCTTCGGAATCTGAATACGCTCCTTTACATAAGTAAGCTCCTTAGTCATATTCGCATCCTGTTCGGCAAAAGCAACGACGCTTGTACCTGTAGCGAATATTGCGGCCGCAAGCGCGGCAGAGGTAAACCTTCTGAATTTCATTTCTATACTCCTTTCAAGGGTTGAAAATTTTGCCTTCTGTAATATATAACGAAGGGATGACAGGAAAAGTGACAGAATTTTTAAAAAAATAAATTTATTTTGAAATTGAAACGGCAGTACCCGATTTTTCGGATACTGCCTTCGATATTATTGATTATTCCTGCCAGGTGGAAGGATTATTCTGAGCGATAACGACCTTTTCGGAGGTTGTCTCAAGTACATAGTAATCGGATTCGCTGAGCTTATCGAATACCACTCCCGATTCGAGAGAGGGGGCTACGCCGTATTCGGCAGTAACCGAGAACATTCCCTCGGGACTCTTAATATAAACGATACCGTTCTTAATTCCTACCGAGCAATCCTTAGCCACGGTAACGGGGATAAGGGCGGAGGAAGCGGTGTCGTATACGAAGCCGCTGTTCTCCTCATTATTGGTAACGAGTAAGAAGCTTTCGAAACTCGGGGTACGCTTAACTCGGCAGAGCCCTTCGAAATCGGAAACCTTTACGAGGGTTCCGTCGGAGCAGGAGAATTCATAAAGGGTCGAGGTAACGTTATCCTCGGAGATATAAAGGTAAAGCTTACTTTCCTTAGCATAGTAGCCTGCGAGAGAAACGGCCGCCTCAAAATCAACCAGAGGTCTGAAGGCCATACCTGCTTCGGGGGTTACTATAACCTCGTAAACATAGGTTTTAGAGTTGGAAATTGTCTTTACGAAATATTTATTCGCAGCAGGGCTGTAAATAACGCCGCCGATTTCGGAAGCGCCGAGATTTACGCTTACGTCGTAGGTGTATAAGCTTCCTGTCGCTAAATCGAGAACGATCATTGTGTTTCTGAGACCTTCTGCGCCACAGCCTGTAATTACCACAGACTTATCGTCGGAGTAGGAAATCTTGGGACTGCTTACCGAAACAATGTTCGCTACAGGCTTATTTACCGCACCGCCGAGGACATATACATAAACCTCGGATTTGGTGAGAACTACTGCATAATTACCGTAGATAGAGGTACTGAGCGAGTTGGGGACGTTGAGCTGGTAAATTTCGGTCATAAGGCCCATACCGCCGGGATTTGTTATCTCGGAAACGGGGATATCCGTACCTACTGCGGGAACTTCCGTAGTCACAGAGGGAGCTTCACCTTCCTGTGTATCGGAGCCGCTTGTTGTATCGGAGCCTTCCTCGGGAGGAAGAGTTGTAATATCGTCTGCTTCGCCGCTATCGGGAACGGTAGTATCGCTTCCTTCAGTGCCTTCGGGAACGGTTGTTTCGGAAACAACGGGAGGAAGTGTGGTTTCCTGCTCGAAGGAGAAGGGGGTTGTTGTAACCGCAGAATCAGAGCTTACGTCTGTAGTTATTGCGGAATCTACCGATAAGGGGTCGGAATCATCAACGGCGATAGGAGTAAAGGTATCGTCGTTTATTTCCATAGAGCCGAGCTCGGCGAGATATATAGAGGATAAATCCTGAATATCACGGTAATGATGGGAATAGGAGTAAATCTTTGCTGCAACTAAGGAAGAGCTCTTTTCTGAAGCGAAGGAGGCTATTTCTTCTGTTTCTATGATGCTTCCGTCCTGAAGATAAAGTCTTCCGACGGTAATATCCTCGGAATTCGGAACGGCAGAGAGCGCTACTATCATGTCGCTGTAGCTCAAGGGCTCCATAAAGGTCAGATAGATACTTACGGTATCCTCGTTGGCAGAATCAAGATTATAGTAATTCGCTTCCGCCTCACGGAGTCTCTGTGACGCTGACAATGCAGTATCGGGAGAGACGGTTATATCAATACCGGAGGAATTACCGAGAGCGAAGGCTCCCACACCAACGGTTAACGCAACGGCGGCAGCTATACCCGTAACAGGCTTCCAGTAGGTCTTGACCGCTTTCTGCCATGCAGGCTGACGTGCCTGTTTAAGTGCGTTAAGACGGATCTTATCCTGGTCAAGGGCATATTTTTCAAACAGCTCTTTATAGAAATCGTTGGTATTCAAAGGCCTATTCCTC
>JAZNMN010000031.1:0-46790 GCA_045579625.1 Ruminiclostridium sp. | reverse complement strand
TAGATTATGGACTATCAGATTTTATGTTGCCATATTGTTGCCGAGGATTTCGGGAAACTTCTTTTCAAATGAAGTTTTTCAACTTTGTTAGTGTATCACACATTTTGCATAATTTCAATAGAATTATTTCATTTTTGAAGGAATATGCAAAATAATTTTGATTTTTCTGTTGATTTTGGTAATTTTACAATTTAGAAATTTAAATATAATTACTCAAACATCTGCTTATAATTATTAATAATCTTATTGAGTTTTTTTATTGTCGCTGAAAAAATGACCATATCCTCATCTGTTGGAATTTTTGCATGAGCATCAAATCTGCCTTCATTATTTATTATTCCCATATTATGAGTAAAATCTTCTTGTGTGATATCGTTCATAAAAGGAGTGAATAATTGCCATTTGCTTAAAATTAATGTTGTAAGCCCCTTTAGAAAAATTTTGCTTTTCTTAGGATCAAATAAGTCGTTGTATGTGTACGTAGCATACTTGCGCCTACTATCTTTGTCGTTGAATAATTTTAACATTACATATTCTTTCGGATCATCACCAGTACTTGAAAAAGATACTAAGAGGATTTGCTTTGTCATTTTTCTTAATTCAGTTTCAAATTTTCCTCTTTCAACACAAAGATATGCCCATTTTTCTTCTGTTGATTCAAATTTAGTTTGTGTATTGGCTTTTCTGATAATATAGTCTTTAATAACATCAATTTTAAAATCGAAATTATTATCGTTTTGCTGAACAATTCCATATCCAATCAAGTGCTGAACAAGAGAATAATCTTCATTTGCAAAGTAACTAAACGTTTCAATATCACCAGAAGCAAGATAAGATAACATTTCGTATTCATTAGGGTAAAAATCGGTTAATACCTCTAATAGCATATCAAAATATCTTCCCTGCGTTTTGTTAAATTCTTCTCTACATGAGTTATATTTTATTCTATCTATTGTTACGGGTCTAGTTGGGTATTTACTAGCTATAAAACTACATAAGTGTCGAATTATAAATGGGTGTCCACCATACTCCTCAGTCATTTTTGAATAAAGTGTTTCTTCAAATTTGATTCCCATAATTCTACCCAATTTTCGAACCATGTTTCTGGTTTGTTCAACATCAAATCCAGGAATATATTTAGGTGTAACACCACAAAAAATCGGATTGTCTGCATGTTTTATTGTTGGATACTCAATGCATATAGGATTTGTTCCAACTATGCAATAAGTAAAGTTACTGTTTTCTATTTGAAAAGCAGAACGAATGGCTTTCCAAAAATAAACAGATTCTAAACCATCACCCCAATTACTGTTAGCAGACTTCCTATATGTTATATGTTCAACTTCATCAAACATAAGTAAAGTGGTTTTGTTTAACTCGAAATGTACCTTTTGAGTTGATTTTATGAGATATTCTACCGCTGATAATTCTGTATAATCATTTTTATTAATTTGATTTACATCCCAACCGACTTCATCATATATGCATTTAACAATATAATAAATCGAATCTACCCATGTTCCCATAGACATTTCAGGACTTTGACAACTAATAAAAACACCAATAGCATTTTTCATTTGTATCTTACGCTTAACGTCATAAATTATGGATGTCTTTCCTGTTTTTCTTAAGCCAAATAATCCGCTATTTTGACCAGACAAATGCTTATCTATGATTTCCATTACTAACTGATTTCTACCAAAGAAGTATAGATCAGTTTTTAAAGCGTCATCGAAAGCGAATAAGTCGCGACTGTAAAAATACTTTTGAAATTTGTTTCTAAATATATAGTGGTTTTTCTTATCTTTGATGATTTCATCGTATGAAAATGGAATTATTGTTCTGGTTTCTGTTCCGCTATTATAAGCTTTAATGCGTTCTTCTACATTATTATCATTACTAACAATAACGCCACATAGATTTTCAACACGACCTAATTCCAGTTTATCTTTAATGTTGTCAAAAGCATCAAATGTTCTTGGTTCGAACTCGTTATAATCGCTAAATACAACTATAATTTCAGCAGAAATATTGAAAAGGTCATATAAATTTTGCGGTGCTTTAATTAAAATGTATTTATATTCACTAGAGCCGATTGATATACTGTCAGCTTTTGTTACATACCAATGCGCTTCAAATACTTTGACGATTTCTTTTTCTTTGCTTGAAAATAAAATATCAATTTTTTCTTGTGCAAATTGATGAATACCTGAAGTGACTTTTTCATTTAAAGCTAAACCTATCATTTTTATTCTCCTTATTACTCATTGGTCTAAATTGTTAATTTTCAAAAATTCCATAAATCCACTAATAATATCGTCATTACGCTTTTCGATATCAGCTTCTTTAAAATCAGTTCTATTAGTAGCAAAATCAAGAAGTTCCTGAATTTTTGTACCTTCCTTTTGCTGATTTCGGCTGTTAGTGTATCCTTGATAATACTTAATCTTATCGACAAATCTATAATCTGAAGCGCGAATATTTATGCGCTTTTCAAGCATAGCCTTATTTCCGAGCGCTTCAAGATTTTTAATATTAGCAAGTGATTTTTCCTTATCCTGTCTGTTTTTGGCAAAGATATGCTCAATTTCAAAAACAGTTTCAAGAGAAAGTAGCTTTTGATTATCTGATTGGAAAGCCCACCAAGCAAGCATTGATTTTGTGATAGGACGAGAATTATTGAAACTAAAATTATTAAACATATTCTTAACGGTATCAAGATCAAATTTATAATCTGCAAATTCAACTGGCTTACCATCAACAATATTCAACATTTCAGCATAAATAGGAGTACGCAAAGCATTTACGCCTGGATTTGTAATTGCATAAGTCCAAATAAACGCAGTAATCTTGTTCAAGAAGCAATAAAACGCTTCATCGTCAAGTAATCCGTTTTCGTCTTTATTCTGCATAAAATATACAGATATAAAATAAGTCCACATACCATTCGGAGCGTAATTGAGTACAAAGAGTCTGCGTAAAACACGCTCGCTGAATCTATCGGAATCCTGACTTGATACATCGTTCCAAAAATCAGCAAGTATTATCAAATTTTCAAATGTGCAATCATTTTTCAGGAGCTTGTATGACTCTTTTTCATAAAACTTACGAAGAGCTTCTGTAGTTGATGCTTTAATTCCCATTTTTGCACGTTCATAATACATATACCGTGTGAAAAGCTCGTCCATTGGTGTACCGGATATAGGGTGGAATATCTTTTCACAAAGTTCTTCTAATGCTTTCCACTTCTTTATGAAGCTTTCTTTTTCGCCTTTAGAAGAATAATGCTTATAGAATTGAGCTTTGAAAATATCAGCGTCAGACAATGGCTTTCCTCTATCGTTGAGAGTAGAGAAAATTCGTAACGCTGTATCCTGTGATTCTGCTTCAATCGGAAGAAGAATACAGTTATTAAGTATACGAGTTGGTAGCAAAGCAAAGTATGTAGGGTATTTATTCAGAAAATCATTGATTTTGTCTTGAAAATATCTATAATTTAAAGCGTAATGGCTTTTCTGTTCTTTGGTAGCTGTGCCTGTACGGAGTATGTTCAGAAATTCCTCTTTGTCATTGTCGGTTGCTACTTCTGAATCAATTTTAAGTGCAGATAAATTAGGCTTGCCAAATTCATCTGTTTTCCATATACATTTCTCGATATTCTGACTTGTCATTTTAGAGTTTTCGTCCTGCATATTTCCGAATCTTGCATAGAAAGCTCTGAGCAATAGCATTAAGGTTGTTAAACGCTGCTGACCATCAATAACTTCCATCTTGCCTTTTTCGTTTTTAAATGTAACAATAGGACCTAAAAAATACTCATCATTATCGCTATCGAACTTAGTGCAATCGTCATCAGGAAATGCAAATGAAAATATATCATCCCACAATGTCTGACACTCGTTTTCCTGCCACGCATATGGACGCTGATAATCTGGAATAAGAAAATCGGCTTTCTTATCTTCAAAAAGCTGTTTTACTGATTTCTGGTCTACATTCAGTTTGGACATAACACTACCTCCGATATTTAATAGTCAAATCTTTCCTATATTATACACCTAAGTCGACACAAAGTCAATTATAACTGCAAAAAGCGACTATATTTACAGTAAAAATATTGATATAATTTTTGAGGTATGGTATAATAAAACAATAATCTATGCATTTAAAATATGGAGGATACTATGAAACAAGCTACTGATATAGAAATCGATTGTTTTAAGAAAAATTTCTGTAAAAACGAATCAAATCGTATAAGTATTATAAAACACTATGATGTTACTATAGAAGCATTTGAAGAGTTATTGCCTGGAAAACATATTAGTAGCTATGCTACTGGTAATCGTGATATTGAAGGTGCTTTTGTGATGTTTAGAGTTGTTGATGTACAAAACGAAACTGAATTTTATCCTGTTTTTTCAGAAACTGTTGCAAGAAAAATGATTAATAGTTGGGGTATGAGTATGCCCAATAAAAGAAGTATTTTTTCTGAAATAAATAATGGTACCTCGAAAGGACAAATTTGTTATAATAGCGGCACTCAGCGAGTTGATGGTGATAATGTTAAGCTTCGTCATTTAATACTACTGGTTCGTTCGTTAATGATTTTACATATTGAATTGCCAAATCCTATGAACGGACCTTTAAAAGAAATTTACGAAAAGCTCGATGAACATCCTGAAAAGAATATTAAAGATAGTTATGTGAAATCAGTGAATACCATACTTAAAAAAGCATTAGAAAATGGATTCAATTCTAACAATGAAAACTTCAAAGATTTGAATGATTATATTGAATATTTAAAGAGTTGTTGCACAAATAAACGTTTAAAAAAATGTGATTTTGAAAGCTTGAGAAAAATAATGCGTAAATCTTACCCAAACGATGATGTATATTTTTAATTAAAAAGTGAGCCGTTTACAACAGCTCACTTTTGATTTATCTATTCAGCGTATGCTTTCTCGGCTTCAAAAACTCCTGCAACTGCTTGGTGAGATTAAACTTCTCAATGAAGTCAAGCACCTTCTGATACTTATTCTTCCATTCGCTGATTTCCTTTTGCAGTGAAGCAATCGTCAGTTTCTCCCTGACGGATTTCAACGAGCTGTTCTCCTGTTTCAGCACAGCGTTTTCCTTTTCAAGCTGTGTGTTTTTCTCTACAAGTTCTTTCTTCTCGGTTTTCAGGGTTGCAATTTTGCAGTTCAGCTCCTTTTCTTTACTTTCCGTTGCAATCTGCTTTTTCGCAAGGTCGGTAAGCTTCTTGAAATCATCGGGAGCAACGGAAACATTACCGCCAAACATCGTTTTCTTAACCTGAATATCGTCAATATCCTTGATTTTGCTTGTTTTCCTCGCTGCTGTTGCAAGGAGAGCCGTACTCTCCGCAAGGGTGGCTTCCTTTTCTGCAATATCCTCATCAAGCTGACCGACAGCCTCTTTCTTTTCCCGATACTCGCTGTCAAGCTTGTCAATCGTGTCCTCGACTTCGTTCAACAATTCCTTTCGGCGCTGTAACTGCTTGTCCGTACACTCAATTTTATTTTTCAGTACAGCAACCTCACGAGTGCGCTGTTGCTTCTTGAAATCCAGCACGGATAAATGCTCATTGTGCGTGCCGAGCTGTTCCCATTTGATATTTCGGGAACGCATAAGCTGTGCAAGAACTTCCTTTTCGCTGTCAATCCACAGCTTGCAGGCTGTGTTGAATTTGCCTTCGCCTTTGAAGCCCTGCTGCTCCAGAGCCTTTGTCAGCGAAACTCTCGTGGAAAGTCCACGTTTCTGCTCCGTTGCAAAGGGAACAAAGTCGATGTGAATGTGCGGCGTTGCTTCGTCAAGATGAATGACAGCATTGAACACACGAAGGTGCGGATTTCGAGTCTGAAAATTCTCGGCAAACTCCAGAAGAAGCTCGGCGGCAACCTTGCCCATATCAGAGCCGCAGGGGGTATCGTCCTGATTGCCAATTTGGAAAATGACCTCGTGGTACTCCTGTTCCTGACGGCTGTGGCGGATATGCTCGTGGTAGTCCTTGATAATCCTGTCCTTGCGCTTTTGCTTGGCGTTGTATTCGGTGAGAGCCTTGTCGAACAGCTCGTGATAGACCTTTCCGATGTCATCTTTGATAATGGTGATGTTATCTTTTGTTCTGGTCGGGTCAACATTTTCACACAGAAACTCACGGTTATTGTGAGGCAAGCTGTGCTTCTTGCTGATACGACCGCTGATTGTTCTTTTTTCGATAAGCAATTCTCCTTTCTGAACAAGCTTGCTTTTCGCCTTTGTTACTTTCTGCGAAAGTAACGCAAAGATACTTTTGACAGTAGCACGGGCTTCTATCAAAAGTATCATTGCGCCAGACGTTCCCTCTGGACTCCCTTGCGTGACGGCTGGTGACGGTTGTGACGGTTATTTAGATACCGCCACCGCTATCATAAAAACCGTCACAGCTGTCACGAACTGTCACGGAGCAGAGCCGAAATGCAGTTCAATCCTGCGCCCGTCGTGGGTTCGGCTGCTTTTGTAAACAATGCCGTACTCATTAAAAAGCCGACCTACGTTGACATTCAGCTTTTTGGTAATTGCGTTTACAGGAATGTCCGTCCCGATTTTCTTGATAAGCTCCGTAGCTGTCCCTACCCAATGGGGATTGTCGGCGGTTATAAACTTCGCAATCCTGTCAAGTATAGGTTCGGGCGGTTCTTTCCAAAGCTCCGTTTCAGTATGGTCAAGCTCCCAATAGAGTTTTTCTGTATTACGGATAAGGTGTAGCTTCTGGTCTTGCTGGTCACGTCCCGATATTTCAAGCGTTGCAGTATTCGCTGTGCGCTTTTCTTTTTGCAGGAGAAACGCTCCGTCAGCTGCACCAAACAGGCCATTCGTTCCCGATACGGTATCATAGCTGTCGTCAGACCGCTGTTTTCGTGTGTGATGAACAAGCAGCAAGCATATTCCGTACCTGTCAGCTATCTCTTTCAGCTTTGACATAATCTGATAATCGTTGGCATAGCTGTATTCCACGCCGCCTGTTTCTCGCACTTTCTGGAGCGTATCGATTATTATCAGCTTTGTATCGGGATATTGCTGCACAAAACCCTCAAGCCCTTTATCCAAGCCACTGTCTATGCCGCTTGATGTAATTGAGAAATGCAGTTTTTCTGTTCCGCTTACATCAAACATTCGGGATAAACGCCTTTGCAGACGAGGGTATGTATCCTCAAGGGCAAGGTACAAGACCGTGCCCTGATGAACAGTATAATTCCACAGCGGAATTCCTTTACTAACGTGATATGCAAGCTGTGCCATCAGAAAGCTCTTGCCCAGCTTTGGCGCTCCGACAAACAGATAAACGCCCGGATAGAGCAGATCATCAATAATCGGTGTTACGGGAGCATAGGCTGTATTCAGCAATTCTTCCATTGTGAAAGTGTTGATATGATACGGATCGAATGCCTGCCGCACCATTTGTAAAATGTTCCTGCCGCTATTGAAATTTTCAGAATTTTCTGTTATAATATTATTGCAATTATTTTGCGAAGGCTGCTCCGCACCTATTGCCGTAGGTGCATTCGGAGCGGTCTTTTCTTTTTCGGGCATTAAGTTTCCTCCTTTCTTGTCAGAACACTACTGTCAAAGCCGTAGTATTTCTTTTCGATGTAAGCAAGGGGCAGCTTGCCAGCAATGGTGATAAATCCTTGTGCTTTCAATTCTTGATTGCAGCTACGAATAATTTCATAAGCCTTGCCTCTGCTTATACCCATAACGGTCTGTAATTCATCTGCTGTTATGTACTGTTTGTTCATTATAATCTCTCCTTTTTTATAAAATATATGCACTATTAGTGCATATTTAGATTATATCACTCTTATGTTGCTTTGTCAATATGATTATAAAAAATTCGTAAAAATTTCGCAATATGCACTTGCAATTCGTCTTTTGTTGTGATATACTATGTACGAGGTGATAAAAAATGAACAACACAGAAAATAATGAAATAGGTCAAAGAATACGAAAATTAAGAAAAGAACATAAGTTAAGTCAGACCGAGCTTGCAAACAAAATCGGTAAATCTCTGCGTACTGTACAGAAATATGAAAACGGCGAAATAGAGGTTGCTATTTCTGTAATGAATGAAATAGCCGCAGCTCTCGATATAACGGTAGCAGATATTATAGGCTATAACACTGAAACCGATACCATTCAGAGCTTGTCAGACATTATGAATTTTCTTTTCAGTCTTGAAAAAGTCAGCGATGTTGATTTCAGGATAGATGTAAAAAAGCCTCCGCATTGCAACGAATGGGAGTGCTCGCTTGTATTCAGTGGTAAGGATAGTCCAAAACATAATTCGGATATTTGTTTGTTCCTTGAACGCTGGGCAGAGGAACGAGAGAATTTCAAATCGTATTTTTCCTCTCTTGCAGATTATCGCAGTTGGCAGTCTGATATTATCGCTTATTATTGCAAAAACAAACTTGAAACTGTTGAACCGACAGAGCTTGACTTTGAAACGAGAATGACTAAAAGAAAGGAGTATGTTGAGGCAGAGCTGAAAAAGAAAAAAGGCGATTGAAAGGAGATTTACTTATGTCAGTAACCAAAGACGGAAAAACAGGACGCTGGATGTCACAGCTGCGTGTGACCGACTGGACAGGTCAGGTAATCCACAAGAAAAAGCGTGGCTTTGCAACCAAGCGTGAGGCTCTTGAATGGGAGCACGAATTTATTCAGCAGGCGAACGGCAGCATAGGAATGACCTTTTCTGATTTCATCAAGCTGTACTTTGAAGATATGGAGAAACGCTTAAAACCTTCTACAATAGCAAACAAGCGTTGGTTAATCGACCTTAAAGTAACTCCGTTCTTTGAAAAGAAAGCACTGAACGAAATCAAACCCACCGACATCCGCAGATGGCAGAACACCCTTAAAAGCTATCGTGATGAAGACGGTAATCCGTATTCAGAAACATATCTCAAATCTATAAACAATCAGCTTACAGCTATTTTCAACTATGCCGTAAGATATTACGGACTAAAAGAAAATCCCTGCCATAAGGCAGGGGGTATGGGTAAGAAAACCGCCGATGAAATGCTGTTCTGGACAAAAGATGGGTTCAAGCAGTTCATTTCAAGCGAGTATTTTGAAAACAAGCCTGTCAGCCGCACGATTTTTATGACGCTATACTATTCGGGTATAAGAGAAGGAGAGCTGCTTGCACTCACACCAGCCGATATTAATTTCGAGAAGAAAGAGATACGAATTAACAAAAGCTATCAGAGGTTAGGCGGAAAAGATGTAGTTACATCTCCTAAAACTCCAAAGAGCATTCGTACAATACCAATCCCCGAAAAGCTATCTGAATGTCTGAAAGAATACTTGCAGATGTGCTATGAGTATAAGCCCGATGACAGATTATTTCCATACACAAAAAGCTATCTGTATCACGAAATCGAAAGCGGATGTAAATCTTCGGGGGTGAAGAAAATACGAATACACGATATTCGACACAGCCACGCTTCGCTCTTGATTGAAATGGGATGTTCTCCATTGCTGATAGCTGAAAGACTTGGTCACGAAAAAGTTCAGACCACCCTTGATACTTACAGCCACCTTTATCCGAACAAGCAAATCGAAGTAGCCAAAAAACTTGATGATATGTAATCTTCAAAGGCTTTGGCTACAAAAAAATACGCTAAATGTAGCCAATTTGTAGCCAATTCAAAAATATAACCCCGAAAATCGGCATTATAAAGCGATTTTCGGGGTAATTATTTTTATTCCCACTCAATAGTACCAACAGGCTTAGGAGTAAGGTCATATAACACTCTGTTAATGCCCTCTACCTCAGCGGTAATACGGTTGGTAATGCGGTGGAGTAAATCGTAGGGGATTTCCTCGATTGTAGCGCTCATAGCGTCGGTTGTGTTTACTGCACGGATAATAGCGGGCCAGCCTTCGTAACGCTTGTCGTTTCTTACGCCTACGCTCTTGAGGTCGGGTACTGCAATAAAATACTGCCATACAGTCTTGTTAAGGCCTGCCTTATCGAATTCCTCGCGGAGAATTGCGTCTGCTTCACGAAGTGCGTGGAGACGGTCGCGGGTGATTGCGCCGAGACAGCGAACACCGAGACCGGGGCCGGGGAAGGGCTGACGGTCAACCATTTCGGCAGGAAGCCCAAGAGCCTTACCTACTACTCTTACCTCGTCCTTGAAAAGAAGCTTTATGGGTTCTACGAGCTCGAACTGCATATCTTCGGGTAAGCCGCCTACGTTATGATGAGCCTTTACGCCGTCGCTTTCGAGAATGTCGGGGTAGATTGTACCCTGAGCCAGGAAGGAGATTCCTTCGAGCTTTCTCGCTTCTTCGTCGAATACCTTTATAAATTCGCCGCCGATAATCTTACGCTTTGTTTCGGGAGCTTCTACGTCCTTAAGAAGGTCGAGGAAGCGGTCGGTGGCGTCAATATAGATAAGATTGGCGTCAAGCTGGTTTTTGAAAACTTCGATTACCTGTTCGCTTTCGCCCTTTCTCATTAAGCCGTGGTTAACGTGAACACAAACAAGCTGTTTTCCGATAGCCTTGATAAGAAGTGCCGCTACCACCGAGGAGTCAACGCCGCCGGAAAGCGCGAGAAGAACCTTCTTGTCGCCGACCTGCGCCTTTACTTCGGCAATCTGTTCGTTGATAAAAGCGTCAGCAAGCTCTTTTGTGGTTATACGAGCCATGGATTCGGGTCTTTTGTTGTTGTCCATTATTTTGTCCTCCACAATTATTAAAAATTATGATTTATTATAACACTATTCTTTCTGTTTTTCAATAGTTTTATAATGTTTTTTTGCAGTAATTTTGTATAAAATTTGAAGGATTTTAAGCTCGAACTTTCAAAAAATCATTCATACGGCTTTTTTCACTATCTTATAAGCTTCGCTTTTTTCGCAGGCTGTGGTATAAAAATACTGCCGATAGGAGAAAACCCATCGGCAGTAAGCATTATTCTGAATTACATTTCAATCTTTAAGCCCTGTGCGCTTTCAACAGTAAACTTAGCGGCCTTATCGGAGGAAACCTTGATTGTATCGCCGTTTCTTACTGCAGTAACAGTAAGAGCGAGGTTTGCTTCCTTGTCGTAAATCTTGCATTCTGCTGTCTTACCGTCCTCTAAGCCGTAGATAACGAGCTTAGCGTCGGTAACGTAATCATAAGCGAAGTTTCTTGTGAAGTTACCGTAGGCGATAATTGAGTTGGGCTTAGCGTAAAGAGGCATTCCGAAGTAATCGTACTTCTTTTCGTACCACTTTCCGCCTTCGAGAGCTTCGCCTGTCTGAATATCTGTCCAGGTGCCTGTGTTGGGGAGATAGAAGGAACAGATACCCTCTTCGTTGAATACAGGTGCAACAAGAAGATTATCACCAAGCATATACTGTCTGTCGAGGGAGAGGGTAGCGGGGTCGAAGGAATATTCCATAACCATAGCTCTCATCATAGGAATACCGTCCTCGTGAGCCTTTACTGCATTAGCGAATAAGTAGGGCATAAGCTTACCCTTAAGCTTTGTGAAGTGGCGTACTACGTCACAGCTTTCCTCGTCGAAGTTCCAGGGCACTCTGTAGGAGCTGTTGCCGTGTAATCTGGAATGAGAGGACATTAAGCCGAAGGCAGACCATCTCTTATAAAGGTCGGGAGAGCCTGTAGCCTCGAAGCCGGAGATATCGTGGCTGAAATAGCCGAAGCCGGAGAGACAGAGGGATAAGCCGCCACGAATTGTTTCCCACATACTTTCGTAGTTGGAGAAGCAGTCGCCGCCCCAGTGAACGGGGAACTGCTGGCCGCCTACGGTAGCGGAACGAGCGAAGAGACAAGCCTTATTTTCGCCGTAGTATTCCTTAAGTACGTTAAATACAACCTTGTTATAGAGGAAGGTGTAGTAGTTATGCATCTTATAGGGGTCGGAGCCGTCAGAGTAAACGACATCGGTAGGAATTCTTTCGCCGAAGTCAGTCTTGAATGCGTCAACGCCCATTTCACATAAAGCTCTGAGCTTAGAAGCGTACCATTCGCAGGCTTCGGGGTTAGTGAAGTCTACGAGAGCCATACCGGGCTGCCACATATCAGCCTGGAACACGGAGCCGTCCTTCTTCTTGATGAAGTATCCCTTTTCCATACCCTCTTCGAAAAGGCTGGAGCGCTGTGCGATATAGGGGTTGATCCATACGCAGATTTCGATATTCTTCTTCTTGAGTCTTGTGAGCATAGCCTTAGGATCGGGGAACATTCTCTTATCCCAGGTGAAGTCACACCAGTTGAATTCCTTCATCCAGAAGCAGTCGAAATGGAATACCTCAAGAGGAATATCTCTTCTTTCCATTTCATCGATAAAGGAGGAACAGGTTTCTTCGTCGTAGTTTGTTGTAAAGGAAGTAGTAAGCCATAAGCCGAAGGTATATGCAGGGGGAAGAGCGGGCTTACCTGTAAGGGTTGTATATGTCTTTATTACGTCAGCAACAGTTTCGCCGCCGAAAATGAAATATTCGAGGTGCTGGCCCTGAACTGTGAAGGCTACCTTGGAAACGCTTTCGCTTGCAACCTCGAAGGTTACCTTTTCGGGGTGGTTTACGAAACAGCCGTAGTTTCTCGAGGAAACATAGAAGGGGATGGACTTATAGGTCTGCTCGGAGCAGGTACCGCCGTCATTGTTCCATACTTCAACAGTCTGACCGTTCTTAACGAAGGTGGAGAACTTTTCGCCGAAGCCGTAGATATTTTCGCCTACGGAAATATTGAGCATTTCACGCATAAAAGCGTTGTCGTTTGTTTCGCTGTCTGCATAGAAATTTTCACCCTGCTTGGAAAGCATACGGTTGTTTGTGCGCCAGGCTTCTTCTTCTATGTAGCTTGTTGTACGCCAGCCCTGCTTTGTAAGGAGCTTATCCTCGTAGTAGTATTCTACGCTCCAGGCACCGCCCTGAGCGCCGATAACTGCCTTTGTCTTGCCCGAAACGAGCTCGTATCCGCCGTTTTCAAGCTTATTGATAACAGGCTTAAAGCTACTGTCTTCATAAAGCTCGAAGAAGGGACCCTTTCTTACCTGACCCTTATAATGGTCAACAGTAACCTTGATGGAATTTTCGAGAGTAGATGTAAAGGTAATTTCGAGGGCAGGACCGCCGAGAGTCATACCTCTGTTCTGAATCCACTGGTTAGTAGCGAATACAGTAACGGAGTTATCGGTGGTTGTAATTTCGTAGGACTGTGTAGCGTAGTTTACGCTGTAGCCGGGCTTATTAAGCCAGAAACCGTCAGAAAATTTCATAGTGTTTAGTATCCTTTCGTATTTTTATTCGTATTAAAACGTTACTTTTGTAAACGTTTTCATTTCACGATATAATACTAACATATATTTTGGGGTTTGTCAAGGGATTTGGGGAGAAAATTTAATGGACAGTATGAAAATAATAATAACGGTATAGCAGGATGAATATTTTCCTGACCGTCGGAATAATTATTGAAAAAAGAACAGCCGAGGGTGGGGATAATATGATGAAATACATAATGACCGCTATGATAATTCTTGCGGTTATTTTCGGGCTTATTTCGGGGAATATTTCCGAGGTTTCCCGAGCCTTTCTCGAGGAATGCTCGGGGGCGGTGGAGCTTGCCTTTTCTTTGATCGGGGTGATCTGTCTCTGGAGCGGAATTATGAATGCGGCACAGGGGGCAGGTCTTACCGAAAAGCTCGCAGGGCTATTTTCGCCCGTGCTTTCGAGACTGTTCAAGGGGCTGAAAAAAGGGGGAAGGGCTATGCAGTTCATTTCCCTCAACATAACCGCAAACCTTCTCGGGCTCGGTAATGCGTCTACACCCTTCGGGATTTCCGCTATGAAGGAAATCGAGGCGGAGGAGAAAAGTAAAACCCCCGAAAAGGCCTCTCATAATATGATACTGCTCACAGTAATGAACACCGCAAGCCTTCAGATAATCCCCGCTACCGTAGCGGCAATCCGCCTTCGTAACGGCTCGGAGGCTCCTATGGAAATACTGCCCTGTGTGTGGATAGTGTCGGCGCTTTCGCTTACTGCCGCACTTTTAGGCGCCTCATTCTTCAAAAAGCTTTCGGGTAAACGGCTATGAGCTTTACCGATTTTATTATTCCCGTTATTTTTGCGGCGGTACTTCTTTATGGATGTATAAAGAAAAGCGATGTTTTTACGGATTTTACCGAGGGGGTAAAGGACGGCCTTAAGACTGTGTATGATATTTTTCCGTCGCTTTTTTGTCTTGTTGTTACTATAGCCGTGTTCCGTGCGTCGGGGGGAATGGAGCTTCTTTCGGAGCTTCTCTCTCCTCTTCTTAATGCAGTAGGCTTCCCGCCCGAATGCTCGCCGCTTTTACTTTTAAGACCCTTCTCAGGAAGCGGCTCTATCGCTATCTTCGAGCAGATTCTTTCGGAAAACGGCGCCGACAGCTTCCCCGGCAGGGTGGCTTCCGTTATTCTCGGAAGCAGTGAAACCACCTTCTACACAATATCCGTATATTTCGCCGCAACGAAGGTGAAAAAAACAAGGTATGCGCTTCCCGCCGCCCTTTGCGGAGATATTACAGGCTTTATAATGAGCGGTATTTTCGTGAGCCTTATACTTAACTAAGCGCTGTATAATTAACGGCTTACGCCTTAAATGAAAAAGACCGTGCAGGAGCTTCTTTTTCGGAAGTCCTGCACGGTCGTAATTATTTATTGAAAAAGGAAAGAACGAAAACTGTCGGTGAGTTCCAGTATATCGTTATTTCGTTCAGCGAGTAACAGCCTACGTCGTCCGCAAAGCATTTCATCGGCGGAGTTCCTTCGGGAATGAGAATCTTTGCGTCGGGGTCACAGGGGAATCGGTTAGGGCCGCCGCTTACCATTCCCGGGATACATTCCTCAATCCCGTCGGCGTGGGCGGGGCGGAGATGAGGGTAGTTACAGCGGTATTCTCCGTTTCCCGTAACATAGCTTATTCCGAGAGGGTTTGCTCCGAGAAGTACGTGGAGCTGTTTTTCCGCATAGGGGGTAAACTCCTTGCTTTCAAAGAGGCAGTCCGTGATAAGGAAGGTCATTGCGTTTTTCATAAGGCTCATATTACTGCCCCAGCCGTAATGATATTCCGCCATAGCGGCTCCGTAGCCGCTTTTTTCGGAAAGCTCCCTGAGGTAAAGGGAGCTGTTACGGAATTCATTCCTGAATTTTTCGGAAAGTCTTTCGTCCTTTTCCTTATCCGTCAGAAGATAGGAAAGAGAGCCGAGTCCGCCGACGGAAGCATAGCCGAGAGCGGTAAGCTTAATATCCTCGGAAAGAAGCTCGCTAAGCTTTTCGGAGTATTTCCTGTCTCCCGTAAGATTATACATTTCAGCCGCCGCCCAGAAGCGGTTGTCCTTATCGTTACCTTCGCCGTAGCTTCCCGTGTTACAGCCCTCGGGATTTTCGAAGCCGATGAATTCGGGGTGAGCCTCGAGCCAGTCCCAGGCTTTTACTGCAGCAGTATAAAGCTCCGAGGAAAAAGCCTTGTCGAAGGGCTTGTATATAACTGAGGCGAGGGCGGTTACTGCGCATAAATCGGCGGTAGCAAAGGAAGAAACAGGAAATACAAACATTTCCTCCCTGTCCTCCTCGGGCATTACAAAGGGCGCGTGGCATTTTGTTGTTGCTTTATGAAAGGCGCCGCCTTCCTTGTCCTGCATTTTCATAAGCCACATAAGCTCATATTTACATTCCGAAAGTATATCGGGCATACTGCCGCCGCTTTCGGGAAGATTAAGCGTCTGCTCGGTAAAGGCGGAAGGCGAAAGCCTGTAGGCGTAGAGAAGATGAGCGAGAGCGCAGGCTCCCGCAGTAACATACCTGCCGTAATCTCCTGCGTCGTGCCAGCCGCCCGAAACCTCAAGCTTTACATTTCTGTCCTCCCAGAGAGAGGCGATTTCATCGTGGCATTTTTCGTGGGTATATTCTCCTGCGTGCCTGCTGTCGAGAGAACAGCCACAGCGAAGAAAATAGAATGCCTTCGCCGTATCGTCGAAAACCTTTTTATAACAGTCTCCGCCTATACGGAAGGAAGCGGAGCGTTCGTTACCCGAAAAAATCCTGTAGCTTCCCTTTTCACGAAAATCGGAAAAATCTCCTGTATATATCTCGTCTCCCGATAATTCATCAAAGCCCTGATATACCGTTTTTCCGCAGTATTTCACATTATCGTATTCGTCTCTTATTTCGAAGCTCTCCGACGGAAAGGTCATTACTGCCTTTTTAGCGGAAGCCTCGGGATACCCTGCCTGATTTATGAATATTTTAAAGGGAGAGGCTTTAAGCCCCGGTTTATCCCTGTGAAAGTATGTTTTATCCATAAGCCTGCTCCTCTGAAAATACTGACTCAAAAAAATTTCCTGATTTGCTTGAAAGTATAGCATTTTTATTTCTTATGTGATATAATATAGCTATACAATAATTGTAAAAATCTATTTCAGGACGGTGAATAAAATGCATTATCTTTTTGAAGAGGGAGACTTTCTTAACCGCCCCTTTGAATGCTTCTATTTCGATACCCGTAACGAGAGCTTTCCGGTAAAGCCTCATTGGCACAACTATATGGAAATAATATATATGCTTGAAGGATTTTCGGAAATGCATTCGGGGGAGAGAAAGTATCTTCTCCGTACAGGGGATATGATACTTTTTCATCCTAAAACCGTACATTCTATTTTTTCGGCAGACGGTAAGCCTCTGAGATATGCTGTTCTGAAATTCGATATAAACCGCCTCAGTATTACCTCCGATTATGCTCCGAAGCTAAGAAGTATTTTCAGAAGCGCCGAAAAGAAGTCTATGAATATCTTCTTCGGTAAGGAGGTAACGGAAAAAATATCTGCGTCGGGACTTTTTGAAACCTGCATATCCGAGATAAGAGAAAATAAATACGGCTTCGACCTTATTATAAGATCAGCGATATATCAGCTTTTGATAAAGCTTCTGAGATTATGGCAGGAAGAGGGTTTTTCCATAGATAACGAGGTCTTCGCCCAGGACGACAGCTACGATATTTTCAGTATAACCGAATATATCGATAAGCATATCGGAGAGGGAATAAAGGTTACCGAAATAGCTGAAAAATGCGGTATGAGCTATTCCTATTTCGCCAAGAAATTTCTTTCGGTTTACGGAAAGAGCTGTAAGGAATATATCGAAATGATGAGGCTTTTTAAGGCGGAGGAATTTCTTCTTTTTACGGATTTTGACCTTAACTATATAAGCCAGGAAACAGGCTTTTCAGACTGCAGTCATATGATAAAAAGCTTCAAGAAGAGCAGGGGCGTTACCCCGAAGCAGTTCAGAATAAGTAAGCGTATGGATATATCGTTAAAATAGGCTTATATTTTTCCGATATCCCCCACATCAACCCAACTGAAAATCTCCTTAATCAGCACCCTCTTACCGCTGACCTTTTCAACGGTATAAGGCTTACCCTTGCAGTAGTAGGGAATCCTGATATTCGTACCCGAATAGTAAACGGCGGTAGCCTTTATAACTACCTTATCACCCGACTTTATTTCGGGTGATTTTTCCTTTTCGGGCTTCTTTTCGGTATATTCGATATAGGGGCACTTAAACCAATGCGTCCAGCCCGACCAGTTCTTCACCTTCGTTTTCGAAACGCCGTCACCTCTGATACTGAGGGTACTCTCAATTACCTCGCCGTTACCCACGTAAACGCCCACGTGGGGATGAGTGGTGCTGTAAAGAATAAGTCCGGGGATTTCGGGGAGCGTGTCGATTGTACCCTTTTCCGTTGCCGCCTTGAACATTCCGCCTGCATTCACATCTGGATATCCGGGCTTTCCGTAGTTCCTGGAGCCGCGTCCTCCGTCGGGGCTTCCGCTCCAATAGTAGGACTTTACAAGCCCCACGCAGTCAACACCGTAATAGCCCTTACCGATATACTTTCGGAGCTCATTTATTCGGGCTTCGGAGTACTGCTTTTTTCCGTAGATTTTGTATAACTGCTGTATGTAGTTTTCCGTAATGGGACGGTAAATTCCGCCCCACATATATCGGGTATTGTCCTTAAGTGCCTTTTCGGCGTGCTTTACAAGTCCCTCATTCGTGTACATCTGCACTTTCCCCCTTGTATTTTTCGATTATTTCCTTAAGCTTGTCGAAGCCGAACTGTGCGGCATAGCTTACGAAAAAGCCTGCCACAACGGCGCCGACTATCATATACCATTCTACCGCCACGCCCATAATTCCCACGTAGGCAAAAAATGCCGAAACAGTCAGCACCATTGCCACGATAAAGGCGGTAAGCTGTGCAGGAAAGTTTCTCGTAGCCTGCTTGACTACCTCTGTTATGACGTTTGTGCAGAGGGTGAGACCTCCTATAACCGTCATAAGTACAGCAATATCAACATCCATTATCATTTTATTTCTCCTTATTGCAGTATTTTCTGTCAAGAAGCTCATATCTTCTTTCGAGCTTACGCTCCTTTGATGTTTTTATCCAGCCCATAACCCCGAATTCTCCCCCCGAAGCGGCAAAAACGCAGGTGATAAGGGTATCGGGTACGGCTCCTGTCATAATAAAAATAAGCGTCATTCCCGCCGTAAAAACGAGCAGGAATGCGCCTAAAATAATAAGTATGAGGTCACAGGTTTTCAGCCTTTTCCGAGCTTTCCTCTTAAGATATTTACCTTTATAGCTCATATTTGCTCCGTTATTATCCTGTGGCTTCGGTTGTTTCGGTGACTGCCTTAAGAACCGAGGGCTCATAGGTAAGGGCTATCGCCGCATTTTTTTCTGTCTCGCTTTCAAAGGGCATATACATACCGGGAAGAAAATTTGCGTAGCTTGTTTTCCAGCTATGGGCGCCGTCAGGGTCGGTGTTGTCCTGAAGAGGAATATAGGCGGAAATCTGAACATAGCCGTAGGGGTGGGCTGCGTCGGCAAGAGGCTCTAAGGAATTGAATTCAAAATAGAGTCCCGGCGAGGGAACAAGGTATGATATATACCTGCTGTTATACACATACCAGTTTTCCCCACCATCGTTCGAATACCTGATACGGTAGTAATATCGGTTATCGGAATAGCTTTCGAGATACATCTCCCACAGGGTTTCCACAGGCTCAGCTCCTGCAGAGGAGACGGTAACTATCTTTCCGCTTGTGTAATAGTGAGGCTGACCGTCGGGAAACGCTTCGTCAAGAGAAGGCATAGAGGACTGAAAGGCGAGGGCGGATGAATCGCTGACGGCAACCTTCTGACAGATAACGCTGCTGCCTATTTTTGACCATACGGCACGCTGTCCGCTTATATAGCTTACCTCCTCGTATTTATGCAGGATGTATGCCGCCTGATCCTCGCTGAGTAAAACGGCGT
Source organism: Ruminiclostridium sp. (assembly GCA_045579625.1). Lineage (GTDB taxonomy): Bacteria > Bacillota > Clostridia > Oscillospirales > Ruminococcaceae > Ruminiclostridium_E. The sequence goes on along the minus strand of JAZNMN010000031.1, from coordinate 27,396 downwards.
TTTCCACTGTAAGCTCATTTTTGTCGGATTCAAGACTTCCTGCAACACCGTATTTCATCATACCTGTCTCACCTCCACGATTCCTGCGCCCATAGCTTCGACAGTTACCTTATCGATGAAAATTTCAGAGGCGCTGGGTGCGGATTTGTTTTCGATGACCTCGAAGGCCTTCGAAGGAATTATTACGTAATCCTCCGTCATTTCACCGCCAAGGCATACTTTTATGTCGTTGTCTGTAAAATTTTTCACAAGAAAAGCGGAGCTCTTTACGCTGAACTCCGCTGTTTCGACTGCTCCTGCAGTAAGATTAAGATGGTTGACTTTCATTTTTACCTCCTGAAAGAATAATTTTTTCGGCATAAGCCATATTAAAACATAACATCATTCAGAAGGACATACAAGGACATTTATTTACAATTCGCCGAACAATGAAAAATGAAAAATAAATTTGAAAAAAATCAAAAAAAGTATTGACAAGCAGAATTATATGTGATATAATCATATCTGTTGTTAGGCGGAAACGCTTGCAGCCATATGGCGGTATAGCTCAGTTGGCTAGAGCACTTGGTTCATACCCAGGGTGTCGTTGGTTCAAATCCGACTGCCGCTACCATAAGGCCCGTTGGTCAAGAGGTTAAGACATCGCCCTTTCACGGCGGAATCATGGGTTCGATTCCCGTACGGGTCACCATCAACATTTGCTCACATTTGGCTTAATAAAGCCGATTGTGAGCTTTTTATTTTGCCCGAAAATCACGCTTGTTCTTTGTTTGTTCTTTATTGCGAAGCAACAAGGTTCTCGTTGCTGTTCGAAATCTTTGATTTCGGTAACAGCAGAGGTTCTTATTTTGAAATTTTTGCATTTGGTGAGCCGAGGTTATGAAACTTTCGGCTCTTTTTGGTTTAATTCACTTTTTGTTCGGATTCCTGCGTTTCAGTCCTTTTTATAGGACAGAAACTGAGTATAATAGTAATCAAGGAAAACAAATCAATTCAAATACAAAACGGAGGTAAACATTATGTTTTTATTCTGGCTTTTACTCGCACTTGCAATCGGCGTATCGGAAAACATTTCAGACAGCTACAAGGCATATAAGTACAAACAGTCGGGCGGCTTCTATGCCCGTCATCCTGCCTTCAAGCCCAGCCCCTGGGAACAGGAGTATATTGATAAGAACAGGGGACTGCGGAAGTAAAACAGTAGATAATTTTACCGATATTTTTTCTGCACTATATTTCAGATATCTGTGGATTGTTTCAATATAGGCGAAGGCGGACAGAAGTTTATCTTCTGCCCGCCTAAATTTTATGTTGTTTTATTATTTCTTTTCCTCAAGATATTTTACCGCCTCAGCCACTACTTCCTCGTAAATTTTCATTGCCTTTTCGTGGTTTTCCTTTATGAAGCTTATACTTTCCTCTACGTTTTTCTCGGCCTTTATGCTCTTTCCTGCCATTTCAAGCTGGAGACAGATGCTCTGAAGCCGCTTGCTTCCGATATTAAGGCCGTTAGACTTTAGAGCGTGAATATCAATCGTGTAGCTGCTCCAGTTCTCTTCCGCCAGCTCTGTATCAAGCTTGCTTCGGGTCTCCTCGTGCATATCGCGGAAAAGCTCAAGCATCTCAACGTATACATCTTCGAAGTTGCCGCAATAAAGCATTCCCAGCTTCGTATCAAATAAGGGGAGCTCCTCTTCCTCGTTTTTTTCGGGTGCAGGAGTGCTTACTGCCGCTTTATCTTCGGCGTTCTTTTCTTCTTCCTTCTTAGCGTAAATAACCTTTTCCTCGGGCAGGTACTTAGCCAGCATTTCTTCAAGCTTCCTGCCGTCGATAGGCTTACTCATATAATCGTCGAAGCCTTCCTTCATATACATTTCCTTTACGCCCGAAACAGCGTTTGCGGTAAGGGCGATTATGACGGCTCCCTCGCTCATATTTACGGGCAGGCTTCTTATATGCTTAAGGGTCTCGATACCGTCCATATTCGGCATCATATGGTCTAAAAGAACTACGTCGTACCTGTTGGCGCTCATAAGCTCAAGAGCCTCTTCGCCGCTCATACAGGTTGTAATTTTCGCTTCGGTATTCTTAAGAAGATTCTTTACTACCATAAGATTCATACGGTTATCGTCAACAACCAGTATGCCCGCTTCGGGTGCAGTAAACATTGCGGTATAGCTCCTTGCTCCTGCGGAATGACCGTGCTCATTGTCAAGTATTTTACCGACCTCTTCTGTTCCGAGAATTTTCTGGGTAAGCTGTACTGTAAAGGTGGAGCCCTTGCCGTATTCGCTGTCTACCTTTATGCTTCCGCCCATAAGAGAGATAAGCCTCTGAGTAATCGCAAGACCGAGGCCTGTACCCTCGATATTACGGTTGGCGGAAAGGTCGAAACGGCTGAAATTCTTGAACATATCGGCAAGGTCTTCCTTCTTTATACCTATGCCCGTATCGATAACCATAATCTTAAGCTGTACGTTTTCATTGGTGCTGTCCTTGGTTCCCCGTACGCTAAGCTTTACATTTCCTTCGTGTGTGTATTTTACTGCATTAGTCATAAGGTTAAGAATAACCTGTCTGATTCTTACGTCGTCGCCGAACAGGACGTCGGGGATATCCTCCTGGACATCGATAATATATTTAAGCCCCTTTTCGTCCGCCCTCAGCTTTATCATATTCGTAACATCGTGGAGAACCTCGTTAAGCCTGTATTCGTGGTCGCATATTTCCATTTTTCCCGCCTCGATTTTCGAGAAATCGAGAATATCGTTGATAATGGAAAGAAGGTTATGGCTTGCGTTCCCTATATTTTCGGCATACTCCCGTATATGCTCCTCGCCGCTTTCACGGATAATCATTTCGTTCATTCCGATAACTGCATTTATAGGAGTTCTTATCTCGTGGGACATATTGGCAAGGAAGTCGCTCTTCGCACGATTCGCTTCCTCCGCAAGAATTTTTGCGTGGCGGAGCTCCTCGCTCTGCTGTGCCTTTCTTTCGGCTCCCATAAGGTATATTATGATGATAACTACGAGAAGCCATAATAAGCCGAAGGTCCATAGTACAAGAGGAATTATCATCGAGATTTCTCCTGCGGGAGCGCTTGAAGGAACGAAGCCCATTATGTATAAGCCTGTATATGAGGTTTCCGCCGCAAAGATAACATTGTCGTTGGCGCCGAAGGCCGCCGCCGCAACGCTTACATTCATATCCGAACGGATTTTTTCTATAGCCTCGGAGTTACCCTCTTCCGTAAGACGGCTCATTTCGGAAACTGAATCGGCGGAGCGGAGAATAACATTTCCGTCGATATCTATAAGGAAGCATTCTCCGTAGCCGTTGTAGCAGATAAGGTTAATCTTCTTTTCGAGTACGTCGTTATCGTAAAGCTTATACAGCACATATTTTACATTTGAGCCGCTGTATACGGGAACTGCGAAAAGTACATTTTCGGTAGTCACGCTTACCGAAGCGTTTCCTCGTACAGCCTGAAAGAAGCCGTCATAATCGGAAAAGCTCAGAGCTGTTCCGTAGGCGGAGGAGCCGTCTATACGCATTACTCCGTAGGATACGCCCTCCTGCTTATTGAATATGTCGTTGAGATTTCCCGTCTCGGGGTCTACGTAGGCAGTAGCGTCGTTCAGTATTTCAAGCTCATTCCTGAAGGAGCTTTCCACAACCTGAGCCGCCATACGGCTATAGCCCGAAACGTGGCTTTCGACCTGCGTCTGCGTAATGCCGAGAAGCCTGTGCCACATAAAGAGGCATACGACGCCCACCACAATAAAGCCGGCAACTATAAGTAATGCCGTATAAAGCAGTCGCTTATTCTTAATTATTTTCATCGTATATCACCACTCCGTCAACAAACCAATCCATACCTGTAAGTAAGGTTTCATCGCTCAGGGATTCTCCCTCGTTACAGCGCAATGCACCTTCGTTATCATAAATTACGCCCGAAAAAACGTCATTCATTCCGTTAAGTCTGTTTCTTGCATTTTCAACAGCCTTAACCGTTTCGTCGTCAACCTCGGGGGATAAATCGGCGAGACCCACAACGCCGCTGTTGATAGCGAACCAATGGCGTTCCACCGAATTGGGCTCACCCTGAACAAATTCTCTTATTATTTCGTAGTAAAGGGAATCCCAGCTCCATACCGCCGCTGTCAGATACTTATCCGAAAGCCCCTCGGCAATTTCGTTGTAGCCTATGGAGTATACTCCTGCCTTATCCGCTGTTTCTGCAGTATAATGCTGATTCTGATGATAGGTTATAACGTCGGTATTCAGTTCCTTTATAAGTCTGTCTGCCGCTTCGATTTCACGTTCTCCGTAGTCCCAGGAATCTGTCCAGGATACGTAAACCCTTGCCTCGGGATTAACGCTTTTAACTCCGAGAGTGAATGCGTTTATACCTCGGTTTACCTCGCTGTTCGGCATAGCGGCAACATATCCCACAGCGTTGCTTTTGGTTTTCATTCCTGCGATAACGCCTGTAAGATATCTCGCTTGGTACATTCTTCCGAAGTAGGAGGTAAGATTTTCTGCCGAATATTCGGAGGAAATAGCGTAGAAGGCAACCTCGGGGTATTCGGAAACAACCTCCTTTACCTCGGCGGGGTATGCATAGCTTGAAAGGATAATCATTTTTGCGCCTTCCTTTACAAGCTGATGTATAGCCTCGGCACATTCTCCGTTTCCTTCGTCTGTATTTTCTTTAAGCAGGAGCTTCGTTCCCAGCCTTTCGCAGGCGGAAACCACGCCGTTGTAATGCACTCCGTTCCAGCCGTCGTCATCAGCTTCTCCCGTAATTATCAGCCCTACCTTAAGTGCGGCGGAGGAGTCTGCGCCCGATATCGCTATCATTACGATAACCGCAATAAGCACCACAGCCGCCGAAGCGAGAAGGATACCCTGTTTAAGCTTATGCTTATCCATCAATTACTACCCCCTCAACATACCAGTTGAATTCATTCAGCATAGCGTTATCGGTCATACTTTCGCCCTCCGCTATACGAAGCGTTCCTTCGTTATCATATACAGGCCCGTAGAAAACGTCGAAGGTTCCGCTTCGGAGCTTTGCGTGCTCATCCTCGATAGCGGTGGAAATACCTTCCTTTGCCTTGGCTGAAAGGGGAGCTATTCCTATCATACCTGTGTCGGCGCTTTCCCAGTAATTTCCGCCCTCGAATTTACCCTGGAGACATTTAAGAATATGGGGTGTATAGAAGTTTTCCCAGTTCCATACTGCCGCAGTAAGACAGGTCTCGGGATAAAGCTCGCTGTTGTCCATATTGTATCCTATTGTCATAATACCGTGTTCATCGGCAACTCTTAAGGGCTCAAGTGAGTCGGTATGCATAGCCAGCACGTCGATATTATGATCGCTTATGAGGCTTTCGGTTACCTTGGCGGTTTCGGCGTCGTCGGTCCAGGAGTTAATCCATCTTACATATACCTTAGCTTCTGGGTTTACGCTTTTTACGCCGAGAGTAAAGGCGTTAAGCCCGCGATTTACTTCGGGAATAGGGAAGGCCGCCGCATAGCCGATTTCGTTGGTTTCGGTCTGCAGTCCTGCCGCTATACCTGTAAGATATCTCATCTGGTACATTCTTCCGAAATATGTAGAAAGGTTTTTGCGGTGTTCAACGCCTGTAGCGTGGAAGAAGGAGATTTCGGGATACTGCTCTGCGGCAGTCATCATACATTCGTTATACATAACCGAATTTGCAATTATTATTTCACAGCCGTTGTCGGCAAATTCCCGTATTACGGCTACCGCTGACTCGGTGCTGACGCTTTCCCTGCACATTATGTCAAGGTTTAAGCTTTCGGCTGTTGTCATAAGTCCCTCGTAATGAGACTGGCTCCAGCTTTTATCATCCTTGCTTCCGTTAAGTATAACGCCTACCTTCGTGGCCTTTTCCGTAACATCCGTATTTTTTTCGGATACGTTTATGAGGAAGATTCCTGCAAGAATCGCTACTATAACTACTACTACGGTTATAATTATCTTTTTCATTATTGTCTCCTTATATAACAGTACAGTGTAATTTCCGGGCTTCTGCGTTCTGATTACAATACATCAATTATCCATTATATCATTATTATCTGAGTTTTGCAAGTTAAATCCGAAAAAATGCGTTTGTTGAAGGATTTGTATTGCAGCGGCGGAGAAGATTATGTTTTCGGGGGAATAAAATTGTTTTTCAGGCATATTATTTACAGGTGATTGTTTTGACGGACAGAAAAGAAGTTTTATCGGAGCTTTCGCTTCTTAAAGACAAGCTCGAAAAAAACCGCCAGCTTTTCGATATGGCGGAGGACGAGGCGGTTATAGAGGCACTTATCTATGAGGAAAGAGCGCTTATGATACGGTATTCGAGGCTTATAAGGATTATGAAGGGTGAGGAATAATGGATTTTACAATGATTGTTCTTATCGGGGCTATTATTATAGCGGCAATGATAATGTCGGGGCTGTATCTTAAAACAAAGCGACCGAAGCTTTACGCTTTTTCGGGCTCGATCCTTGGCGGAGCGGCTCTTCTCGTAATTTCGGGGCTGAGCGGCGGCGCTGTCGAGATAAACTTTATGAATGCGGCTCTTTCGGCAGTACTCGGAATCCCGGGAGCTGTATTGGTGTGGGCTGTCCCTTTTCTGGGCAGTATCTGACAGGAGGTAAATATGGGCGTGACGGTAAAAATCATATCGGGCGGAGAGGTTACGGGGGCAGTAGATAAGCCTTCGGAGAATAAGACGGTAGACTCGGCTTTATCGGTAGATAAAAAGCCTCCTTTAACGGACAAGATACCCGAAGCGCGTGAATCGGAGAAGGTGCCGCTGTTTACTGCGCCGTCGCGGGTATCCCCTCATAGGCTCGGCTTCGGAGCCGTTGTAATCGTACAGCTTATTCTCTCAGCCTTATGCTTCGGGGTATTATGGATACTTTCGCTTACGGGCGGAGAGGAAATGAGGGCCTTTATCGGCGGGCTCACAGGTATGCTGGGTTGAAGCTGAGGCTGAAATTTTCGTTTCTTGCCGTTCTTGCCTTTATGCTGTGTACCGACAGGGAGGGAACGGCTCTTCTTTGTCTTTTTGCCTGTTTCCTTCACGAAACGGGACATCTTATTGTTATGCTTGCTGAAAGAAAGCCTCCGTCGGAGATAATTCTCTATGGCGGAGGTATTCATATTAAGGGCGGCAGTAAAAGCCTTCCCTCTGCGTCGGGCGGCTGTGTTATGAATATACTGCTCTTTCTGCTGTTCTATTTCGTCTTTCCCTTTCGGGAGAAATTCAGGCTTTTCGGAGTTATAAACCTTATTCTTGCGGCGGTAAACCTACTGCCCTTAAAGGAGCTTGACGGCCGTCTCATTCTCGAAAAGGCCTTTATCGCTTTTCTTCCGCCCGCCCGTGCCTTAAAAGCAGTAGATATAACCGAGAAAATTACGGTTATTTTTACTCTGCCTGCGGTGGTACTGCTGGTATTTTCGGGATATATGAGCTTTTCGGCAATAATTTTCTTCTTTTATCTTCTTGCGGTTGATATTTTCGATAAAATGTAGTATAATGTCCTTGATTACTTTTTAATGAAAGGCTGGCTCAGGATGTATAAAGAAAAGCTGGATAAAATACTTTTAAAGGTTCAGAAGCCCTCCCGTTACATAGGCGGAGAGCTTAATTCCGTGGAGAAAAAGCCCGAAGAGGTCTCTATGAGATTTGCTTTCTGTTTCCCGGATACTTACGATATAGGAATGTCCCATCTCGGAATGAAGATACTTTATTCCCTTATAAACAGCGTTCCCCGCTACTGGTGTGAACGAGTGTTTATGCCTCTTCCCGATATGGAAGAAAAAATGAGGGAGAACGATATACTTCTCTACGGTCTCGAAAGCCTCAGTCCCATAAAGGATATGGATTTTATCGGCTTTACTCTTCAGTATGAGCTCTCCTTCACAAACGTGCTCTCTATGCTGGATCTTGCAGGACTGCCCGTATATTCGAAGGACAGAACAGCCCTTACTCCCATTGTCTGTGCAGGCGGCCCCTGCGTATGCAATGCGGAGCCTATCGCCGACTTCCTTGACCTTTGCATTTTAGGCGAGGGCGAGGAGGTAAATCTTGAGCTTATGGAGCTTCTCGAGAAGTGCAAGAGCGAGGGCTGTACAAAACAGGAATTCCTTATCCGTGCCGCACAGATTGAGGGAATATACGTTCCCTCGCTTTATGATATCGCTTATAACGAGGATAAAACCATAAAAAGCATAACTCCCCGTGAAAATGCCCCCGAAAAGGTAAGAAAAAGAATAATAAAAGATTTCGATAAGGTTTATTATCCCGAGAGCTTTGTTGTTCCTTTTTCCGAAATAGTTCACGACAGGGCTGTGGTTGAGGTGCTGAGAGGCTGTATAAGAGGCTGTCGCTTCTGTCAGGCGGGCTATCTTTACCGTCCCTTCCGTGAAAAATCCATTGATACCATTGAAAGGGATACTGTTTCTCTCTGTGAGACCACAGGCTATGACGAGGTTTCCCTTTCCTCTCTCAGTACCAGCGATTACGGCGAAATAGAAGAGCTTCTTAACCGTCTTACCGACTATACCGATAAGGCAAGAGTGAACCTTGCGCTTCCGTCTATGAGAATAGATCGTTTCAGCGATGAACTGCTCAATAAAATAAAGAGCGTAAGAAAGAGCGGTCTTACCTTCGCTCCCGAGGCAGGTACCCAGAGGCTTCGTGACGTAATAAACAAGAATATAACAGAGGAAAATGTTCTTGAAAGCTGTCGTATTGCCTTCGAGGGAGGATACACCTCGGTAAAGCTTTATTTTATGCTCGGCCTTCCTACAGAAACTATGGAGGATATGGACGGAATAAAGGATTTATGCGACAAGATAATCGACCTTTACTATACTGTTCCCAACAGACCCAAGGGTAAGGGCGTTCAGATTTCCGTATCCCTTTCCACCTTCATCCCGAAGCCCTTTACTCCCTTCCAGTTCGAGCCCCAGCCCGACGAAGCCGAAATTGACAGGCGGCAGAAATATATCCTTGAAATTATAAATTCACGTAAGGTAAATATAAGCTGGTCGAGATATAATATAACTCTTCTTGAGGCAGTACTTGCGCGAGGCGACAGAAGGCTTTCCGACGTTATTTATACTGCCTGGAAAAAGGGCTGTAAGCTTGACGGCTGGAACGAATACTATAAGTTCGATAAGTGGCTTGAGGCATTCCGTGAATGCGGAATCGACCCAGCCTTCTACGCTAACAGAGAGAGAAGCTATGAGGAAATTCTCCCCTGGGATCATATGGATATTCTCGTTTCGAAGGAATTTTTCGTAAGAGAAAATAAAAAGGCTCACGAGGAGACTGTAACGCCGAACTGCCGTGAAAAGTGTACGGGCTGCGGCGTAAGCAAGTGCGTGGGAGGTGTCTGCTTTGAATAATGTAAGAGTTTTCTTTGAAAAAAAGGGACGTGCCGTATATATATCGCATCTTGACCTTTACAGGGTATTCCAGAGAGCCGTAAAGCGCTGTAAGCTTCCCGTGTGGGAGACTCAGGGCTTCAATCCCCACGTTTATATTACCTTCGCTCTTCCTCTTGCCCTCGGGGTTGAGGGGGTATGCGAAAGCCTCGATACAAAGCTTACCGAGGAGCTTTCCTTCGAGGAAATAAAGGACAGGCTCAATTCCGCACTGCCGAGAGATATCCGTGTTCTCAGGGTAGCGGAGCAGGTCAATAAGCCTACCGAAATCGAAAAGTCCGAATATGAGATAAATATTGACTGTGATTTTGGCTTACTGCAGGAATTTTTCGCTCAGGAAAGGATTCTTACCGAGAAGAAAACCAAGAGAGGCGTAAGCGAGATAGACCTTAAGCCGTATATCGAGCTTATGGAGATAAGAGAGGGCTTTATACGTATGAAGCTTCCCTCGGGAACGGAGTTCAATATCAACGCTAATCTCGTTTTCGACGCCTTCGAAAAGCAGTATTCCCGTGAAATCGTCGGAATGACTATAAAAAGGGTCGCAATTTACTGCAAAAACGGCGAAATTTTCGCTTAAAAATCTGATTTTTGCGAAAAAAAGTATTGCAATTCATAAAAAAAGGTGATATAATATAAAAGCATTTGTAACCGTAGGGAAAGTGTTTTTTCCCGACGAGGGTTAATGCAAGGGCATACCGCCCAAACATTAAACGGGTATTCCGCTGCGTCAAAGTCTTATTGAGAAGGCTTGCCGTGAGACGAAAGAGCTACGGTCGATAGTGTGGCGCAAGAATATCGCATCAGGAGGATTTTAAAATGGATGCACTTAAACTCATCGCACAGGACAGCATGAAGGCTGAAGCCCCCAAGTTCAACGTCGGCGACGTTGTAAAGGTACACGTAAGAATTACTGAAGGAAACAAGTCCAGAATTCAGACATTCGAAGGTACAGTTATCGCTAAGAAGCACGGCGGCATCAGCGAAACCTTTACAGTAAGACGTGTAGCACACGGCTGTGGAATCGAAAGAGTATTCCCTGTACATTCTCCCGTAGTTGAAAAGGTTGAGATTGTAAGAGAAGGTATTGTCCGCAGAGCTAAGCTCTACTACCTCAGAGACAGAGTTGGTAAGGCAGCTAAGGTTAAGGCTAAGTATTGATTCAGCCGAACCGAAGAAAATAGGCGATTGGGTAATAACGGATTTTCCGTTATTACCTCATTTGGCTATTTTATCCGAAAGGAAAAAATATGGATGAACTTGAATTACAGCAGGCCGATACTCCGGAAAACGGAAGCGACGGGAAGAAGAAGGGCAGTATAGCTGCCGAAGCCTATGACTGGCTTGATACGATTCTCGGTTCGGTTATTGCTGTTATTGTTATATTTACGTTTTTTACGAGGCTTTCCTCTGTTGACGGCGGGTCTATGAATCCTACCCTCGAGGACCAGGAAAGACTTTTTATTACCGATATGTGTTATACCCCCGCCCATAACGATATTGTTGTACTCTGGGCGGAAAATCTTCTGAACGACAGCGGTACGGGCTTCGGTAAGCCTGTTGTAAAGAGAGTTGTCGGTATAGGCGGAGATAAGATAAGGATTGACTTTGAAAGCGGAACCGTTTACAGAAACGGTGAAGCCCTTGAAATTGAAGTTGAGGACGGTCTTCTTTACGAGGACGGTCATACTATACTTGATTATACAAGACGCCCTCTCGATTATCCCGAGATGTTCGGGGAAGAGGTTACCGTTCCCGAAGGATATGTTTTTGTCCTCGGCGATAACCGTAACAATTCGAGAGACAGCCGTGACGCGGCTATAGGTCTTGTTGACGAAAGGCTTATTGCAGGAAAGGTATACCTCAGAGTTACTCCTTTCGATAAGTTCGGAGGAGTGATTTAAATGGCTTACGAAAGCGATATCCAGTGGTTCCCCGGTCATATGACGAAAACCCGTCGTATGATAGAGGCGAATCTTAAGCTTGTTGACGCAGTAGTCGAAATCGTGGACAGCCGTATTCCCGAAGCAAGCAGAAATCCCGTAATAAACGAGCTTGTTTCGTCGAAGCCGAGAATAATTATGCTTAATAAGTGTGATTATTCTGACGAGAAGGTAACGGCTAAGTGGCGCGAATACTACGAAAAACAGGGTATGAGCGTGCTGGTATGCGACTGCAGAAGCGGTAAGGGGATAAATAAGTTCCTGCCTCTTCTTAAAAATAAGCTTTCCGACCTTCTTGAAAGACGAAGAGCCAAGGGTATGATAGGAAAAGCCCTGAGAATTATGGTGGTAGGTATTCCGAACGTGGGAAAATCCTCCTTCATAAACAGAATGGCCAACGCAAGAAAGGTCAAGGTCGAGGACAGACCCGGAGTAACAAGAGGAAAACAGTGGGTAACCATTGATAAGGAAGTTGAGCTTCTCGATATGCCCGGAATACTCTGGCCTAAATTCGACGACCAGAAGGTAGCTCTTAAGCTGGCTTTTACGGGAGCTATAAAGGATGATGTTACCGATATCGAGGGACTCGCCTTCGAGCTCGGCACATATTTAAAGGAAAACTACCCCGAAAGGCTCGCCGAGCGTTATAAGCTCGACAGCTTCGAGGGAAATATTATAGAGCTTATTGCGAAAAAGCGCGGTATGATGATGTCGGGCGGAGTTCCCGATACGGAACGTGCCGCTATAACCCTTTTAGACGAATACAGGAGCGGAAAAATTGGAAGAATTACTCTCGAAAAGCCTCCTGCTTAAAGAGCGTTTCGCTTTCGACAGCGAAAAAAGATTACAGCACGGAGTAATATGCGGTATCGACGAGGCAGGTCGCGGCCCTCTTGCAGGAGACGTTTACGCCGCCGCAGTTATACTTCCCGAGGGAGTTATAATCGAAGGCCTCGACGATAGCAAGAAGCTTTCCGAAAAGAAAAGGGAAGCACTTTTTGATGAGATAGTTTCGAAATGTACGGCTTATTGTATAGCAACAGCCTCCGCTAAGGAGATTGACGAGCTTAATATACTGAACGCAACCTTTCTCGCTATGAAAAGAGCCTGCGACGGGCTTTCGGTAAAGGCGGAATATGCTCTCGTGGACGGAAACCGTTCTCCCGAGCTTGACTGTCCCGCAGAAACCGTTGTCAAGGGCGACAGTAAGTCTGCGAGTATTGCGGCGGCTTCCGTACTGGCGAAGGTAGCAAGAGACAGATATATGAAGGAGCTGGACGAAAGATATCCTCAGTATCTTTTCGCTAAGCATAAGGGCTACGGTACGAAGCTCCATTATGAAATGGTAGCGAAGTACGGACTTTGTCCCGAACACAGACAGAGCTTCTTTAAAAAGCATAAGGTATGAGCGTAAAGAGTGAAAGAGGCTGCGTCGGTGAAGCGTATGTAGCCGATAAGCTTATAAGCGAGGGCTATACCGTAAGGGAAAGAAATTTCCGTGTAAAAGGCGGAGAGCTTGATATAATTGCGGAAAAGGACGGCCTTCTCGCAGTAGTCGAGGTAAAGACCCGTAAGTTCGGCGGACTTGTATCGGGACTTGAAGCGATTACGCCGAAAAAGAAGAGCTGCATAATAAAAGCAACAACAGAATATCTCTACAGAAATAATATAGAAAATATACCGATAAGGTTTGATGTTGCCGAGGTTACGGTAACTACCGAGACTCCTCCGAGGGTTCTCGGACTCGATTATTACAAAGACGCATTCGACGCATCGGATGCAGGTATATATTAACAGAAGGAAGGCATAAATCATGAATTACAGAAGTACACGTAATAATGATGTAAGCGTTACAAGCGCACAGGCTATCGCACAGGGACTTTCTACCGAGGGCGGTCTTTTCGTCCCCGAAAATATCCCCCAGCTTACCAAGGAGGATGTTCTCGCACTCTGTGACAAGTCTTATCCCGAAAGAGCTTTCGATATTTTCAAGCTTTTTCTCTCCGATTTTACTGACGAAGAAATAAGACATTGCGTAAACGGCGCTTACGGCAGTAATTTTGATACAGAAAACGTATCTGAGATTTCCCATCTTCTCACAGGAACCTATGTTCTTGAGCTCTGGCACGGTCCTACCTGTGCGTTCAAGGATATGGCATTACAGATTCTTCCTTATCTCCTTACCTGTTCCGCCAAGAAGGTTATCGACGGTAAGAAGATTGCTATTCTCGTAGCTACCTCCGGTGATACCGGTAAGGCTGCTCTTGAAGGCTTCAAGGATGTTGAAGGTACAAATATTACAGTATTCTATCCCGAAGACGGCGTAAGCGATATGCAGAAGCGTCAGATGACTACACAGGAAGGCTCAAACGTTAATGTCTGTGCAGTAAAGGGTAATTTCGACGACTGTCAGAACGGCGTAAAGGCTATTTTTACCAACGCTGACCTCAGAGAGGCGCTCAGCGAAATGAATATCACCTTCTCCAGCGCTAACTCCATAAACTGGGGCAGACTTTCTCCCCAGATAGTTTACTATATTTCCGCATACGCTTCCCTTATCAAGGACGGCGAAATCGAATACGGCGATAAGATAAACGTAGTTGTTCCTACAGGTAACTTCGGTAATATTCTTGCTGCTTACTATGCGAAGCAGATGGGTATTCCGATCAATAAGCTTATCTGTGCGTCCAACGCAAACAATGTACTTACCGATTTCATCAACACAGGCGTATACGACAGAAACAGAGAGTTCTTTACTACTGTTTCTCCCTCTATGGATATCCTTATTTCCAGCAACCTCGAGCGTCTTCTCTATCATCTTACCGACGGTAACGACAAGACTATCTCCGACTGGTTCGGAAAGCTCGCTAAGGACGGAAAGTACAGCGTTACTCCCGATGTACTCGATAAGATAAAGGCTGATTTCTATGCAGGCTGCTGTAACGACGCAGAAACAAAGGCGGCTATAAAGGAAGTATTCGAAGAATATTCTTACCTTATGGATACTCATACTGCAGTAGCATACAAGGTTTACAAGGACTATAAGGCTGCAACAGGCGACGAAACAAAGACTATCGTGGCTTCTACCGCTAACCCCTATAAGTTCGGTAAGGCAGTATATGACGCTTTAGGCGGCGAGACTGAAGGACTCGATGAATTTACTATAATCGAAAAGCTCGAGGCTCATACAGGAACAAAGATTCCCGAACCCTTAGCGGCAACAAAGAATAAGAAGGTTCGTTTCTGCGGTTCCGTAGAAAAGCTCGATATGAGCGACGTAGTTCTTAACTTCCTTACTAAGTAATGAGCGTATTCACAATCGGAGACCTACACCTTTCCCTGGGCTGTGATAAGCCTATGGATATATTCAAGGGCTGGGACGGCTATGTGGACAGGCTTCTCGAAAATTGGAACAGGGTCGTTAAGGACACGGATACGGTAGTAGTTCCCGGAGATATATCCTGGGCTATGAAGCTCGAGGATACCTGTGAAGACTTCGCCTTTATAAATGATAAGCTTAACGGTAATAAGATACTCCTTAAAGGAAATCACGATTACTGGTGGTCTACAGCTTCGAAAATGAACGCTTTTCTTAGCGAAAAGGGCTTCGACAGGATAAAAATTCTTTTCAATAACGCCTTTCTTGCGGAAGGGCTGGCTGTCGTAGGTACAAGAGGCTGGATAAACGACGGAGAATCGGAATGCGATCTTAAGGTTCTGAACAGAGAAGAGGGCCGCTTCACGATGTCCGTAAAGGAAGGACTGAAGCTCGGCGGAGAGCTTACTGCATTCATACATTATCCGCCCATATATAACGGCGAACGTAATGAGCATATCTTAAGGGTTATCCGTGAATACGGAATAAAACGCTGTTACTACGGTCATATTCACGGCGTCGGTCATCGCTATGCCTTTACGGGCGAGGATAACGGTACGGAATACAGAATGGTATCGGCGGATTATCTCGGATTTATGCCTATTATGATAAAATCGTGAAAATTTTTCCAAAACACGTTAAAAGTACTGGAAATTATTATTATACTGTGTTATAATATAAGCAATAAAACTGGAGGAAAGTAAAAATGGAAATTATTTCTAACAACAAAACCGGCGTTAATACCGTCGAAGCAGAAATCAAGGTAAGCGCCGCTGATTTTGAGGCTGCTGTACAGGCTACTTATTTAAAGAGAAGAAAGAGCATTCAGATTGACGGCTTCAGAAAAGGTAAGGCTACAAGAAAGATGATCGAAGCTCAGTACGGCGAAAACGTATTCTATGAAGAAGCAGTAAACAGCATCTATCAGCAGACTGTTGCTGATGCTATCGACGAGCTTAAGCTTGATGTAGTTGATATTCCCAAGACTGAGGTTACTTCCGTAACTAAGGAAGATGGCGTATCCTTTAAGGTTGAATTTACAGTAAAGCCTGAAGTAAAAATCGAAGGCTATAAGGGATTAAAGGTTGAAAAGACTGTCAAGACTGTAACTGACGAGGACGTAGATAAGGAAATCGAAAGAGTAAGAAACTCCAACGCAAGAATTATCGACGTTACTGATCGTGCAGCAGCTAACGGCGACACAGTTATCTTCGATTTCGAAGGCTTCTGTGACGATAAGGCTTTCGAAGGCGGTAAGGCTGAAAAGTTCAGCTTAGAGCTCGGAAGCGGCAGATTTATCCCCGGCTTCGAGGAACAGATCGTAGGTAAGAACATCGGCGAGGACTTCGACGTAAACGTAACCTTCCCCGAAAACTATCAGGCTGAAGAATTAGCAGGCAAGCCCGCAGTATTCAAGTGTAAGATTCACGAAATCAAGGGCAAGGAGCTTGCTGAGCTTGACGATGAATTTGCTAAGGACGTAAGCGAATTCGATACAATCGCTGAATATAAGGCTGATATCAAGGCTAAGCTTACAGAAACAGCTGACAAGAACGCTTCTGCTGAGCTTGACAATACAATTTCCGAAAAGCTTGCTGAAATTCTCGAGGGCGAAATCCCCGAAGCTATGAACGAAAACAGAATTGCTGATATGCTTCGTGAATGGGAATACAGAAACCGTTATGCAGGCGTAACAATCAAGGATTACCTCAAGTACACAGGTCTTACAATGGACCAGTTCAAGGGCCAGTTCAGAAAGCCTGCTGAAATCCAGGTTAAGCTCAGACTTGCTCTCGAAAAGATTGCTGAGCTTGAAGCTATCGAAGTATCCGAAGCTGATCTTACTGCACAGTACGAAAAGTACGCTGAACAGTATAAGATGGATATTGAAAAGGTTAAGGAAGTTATCCCCGCAGACAGCCTTACAGTAGACCTTAAGGTTGAAAAGGCATTCGATTTAGTACGTGATAACGCTGACGTTACCGAAGTAGAAGCTAAGGCTGAATAATTGGTATAGTTAAAATATTTCAGAGCTTCTTCCTCAGGGGCTCTGAATATTTATATACAGAAGAAATAAGAATTTTGTCGAACAGAGAAAGGAATGGCGACGTATGGATTTTATGAGTCTTGTACCTACCGTAATTGAGCAGACAGGCAGAGGCGAACGTGCCTATGATATTTATTCCCGCCTGCTTAACGACAGAATAGTTATGCTTAACGACGAGGTTAATTCTGTTACAGCAGGACTTGTTGTTGCACAGCTTCTTTTCCTCGAGGGTCAGGATCCCGAGAAGGATATCTGTCTCTATATTAACAGCCCCGGCGGCTCTATTTCTGACGGTATGGCTATCTACGATACAATGAATTATATAAAGTGTGACGTATCCACAATTTGTATGGGTATGGCGGCTTCTATGGGCTCCTTCCTTCTTGCTGCAGGAGCTAAGGGTAAGAGACTCGCTCTTCCCAACAGCGAGATTATGATTCATCAGCCCTTAGGCGGAACAGGCCGTGCACAGGCTTCCGATATCGAAATCCACGCTAACCATATTATCCGTATCAAGAAAAAGATGAATACGCTTCTTTCCGAAATGACAGGCCAGCCTATTGAGGTTATCGAGAAGGATACCGACAGAGATAACTTTATGACGCCTCAGCAGGCTCTCGAATACGGCCTTATCGATAAGGTAATCGAAAGAAGATAAACAGAAAGGATTTTCCTATATGTTAAGATGCAGTTTCTGCGGTAAGCCGGATGATAAGGTTGCAAGAATGCTTTATTCCAATAACGGCGCAATCTGCAACGAATGTGTGCTGGCTTCCTATCGTATGCTTCTCGAGGAGGGCGAGGTGGAAATGCCCCAGCCTCAGAAAAAACGTCCTGCACCAAAGCAGGAAGAAAATCACATTGAGGCAGGCGGAGTTGTCAAGCCCGCAGATATAAAGGCGGTTCTCGACCAGTATATTATCGGTCAGGAGGAAGCGAAGAAAACCCTCTGTGTTTCCGTTTATAACCACTATAAGAGAACTCTTGCCAACGACGATAAGAATAACAATATCGAGCTTCAGAAGAGCAACGTTCTTCTTCTCGGCCCTACAGGCGTAGGTAAGACTATGCTTGCGCAGACTCTCGCGGGAGTACTTCACGTTCCCTTCGCTATAGCCGACGCAACAACCCTTACTCAGGCGGGCTATGTGGGTGAGGACGTAGAAAATGTTCTTTTGCGTCTTATTCAGGCGGCCGACTACGATATTGAAGCGGCTGAACACGGAATTATCTATATCGACGAAATCGATAAGATTTCACGTCGCTCCGAGAATACCTCGATTACCCGTGACGTAAGCGGCGAGGGCGTTCAGCAGGCGCTTCTCAAGATTGTCGAGGGTACGATTTCGAATGTTCCTCCTCAGGGCGGACGTAAGCACCCAAATCAGGAATTCATTCAGATAAATACAAAGAATATACTCTTTATCTGCGGCGGCGCATTCGACGGAATAGATAAGACTATTTCCGCTCGTATCAATTCTTCCTCCCTCGGCTTCGGCGCCGAGATTGCGGATAAGAAGGATATGACTCTTACTAAGGCGTTCCACGCTGTTGAGCCCGACGACCTTGTAAAATACGGAATTATTCCCGAGCTTGTGGGACGACTTCCTGTTATAGCGGTACTTGACGAGCTTGACGAGGACGCGCTTATAAAGATTCTTGTTGAGCCTAAAAATGCTATTGTAAAGCAGTTCAGCTATCTTTTCAGTCTTGACGGTGTTGAGCTTGAAATAGAAACCGAGGCTTTAAGAGCTATCGCTAAGAAGTCTATCGAGCGTAAAACAGGCGCAAGAGGCTTAAGAACAATCCTCGAAAGTATACTTAACGATACAATGTTCGAAGCACCCAGCGACGATAGCATAGTAAAGATTATCGTTACTGAAAAATGTGTAAACGGCGAGGAGAAGCCCTCTCTTATAAGAGGAGAAAAGAAAAAGCCTGCGGCTAAGAGAGCTTCCGTACAGAAGAAGTAGGATAACGATTACATTCCCTTAGTTAAGCCAATCATCGGTATAAGTAACGATGAAATTACGCTTGTATCGGAAAAACTGTAACCTTAAATTAGTGCAGTATTTCCATTGAATTTTCATAAAAATTGAGTTATAATAATACCATAGATAAAAAAGGAGGTGTTTTTATGGGTGGATTAACCGCATATATTGCTCAGCTTTCTATGAATATGGCTCAGTATAATGTCCAGTCGCAGACTTCGATATCTATGCTTAAGAATACAATGGATTCTCAGCAGGCGGCAAGCAATCAACTCATAGAAAGCCTTTCGGAAGCGATGCCGTCTGCGGACGGAAAAGGCGTTCTTCTTGATGTTAGAGCGTAAATTTTTATAAATAAAGTAACGCATCGGAATGATGCGTTATTTTTTTAGCTGTTTATTACTCCGGGAAGAACACAGGGCATAAGCTCTTCCGCAGTTTTTGTATTTTCAAGAAGAACGGCCAGGTCAACAGAACTGCTGCCGAATTTTCTTCGTATATTTTCCATAGCGATTTCCGCCGAAGCTACCTTTTCACGTCTTGAGAAATCCGATAGTAAATCGAGCTGCTCGGGACAGCTATTATCCGTAAGATTTATGGCTCTTACGGTAAGAGAGCGTATGCTGTCGTGCCAGTCGTAGCTTTTCAGAAAAAGCTTGTAGGCGTTTTCGTATATATCGGTAAAATTTTGCGTAAGGAAGCCGAGAGAGGCCTGAAACTGGCGCACGGTAAGATTTTTATCGCGGACTGAGATTTGTATGCCTCCTGCCGAAAGACCGTGACGGCGGAGCTTTTTACCTATATCTTGGGACAGCCGTATAAAAACCGCCTTTACCTCCTCGTTGCTTATAAGGTCGGCGGAGCAGGTAGTCCCGTGACCGATACTTTTAATGGGGGCGGAGTAGTCAAGGGCGGAAACGGGGGAATTGTCTATTCCGTTTGCACAGAGCCATATATGTCTTCCGCATTTTCCGAGCCTTCTTTCTATAAAATCCGGGTCGCTTTCCGCCAGCTCCCCGATTGTGTTTATGCAGTAGTCCGACAGCACGGCTCCTGTGCGCCGTCCCACTCCCAGCATATCCGAGGCGGGAATATTTTTCAGCATTTCCCTGAAGCTGTTACGAGGTATCACGGTAACGGCGTCGGGCTTTTTCATATCCGAGCCAAGCTTCGCAAAGGTTTTATTGAAGCTTACTCCGACGGAAACGCTTATCCCTACCTCAGCCTTCATTCTTCTTCGGATATCCTCGGCTATAGTCCTTCCGTCGCCGAAAAGACGGCGGCTTCCCGTTACGTCAAGCCAGCATTCATCCATACCGAAGGGCTCGATAAGGTCTGTATATCTGCTGTACACAGCCTTCGCCTTTCGTGAAAATTCCATATACCTGTCGAAATGGGGGCTTACGGTAATAAGGTCGGGGCATTTGTTCCTTGCCTGCCATATTGCTTCGGCAGTAGCTACGCCGTAGGCCTTGGCTTCGTCGGATTTGGCGAGTACTATTCCGTGTCGGTCTTCGACGCTTCCGCAGACTGCCACAGGCTTTCCTTTTAATTCGGGATTCAGGAATATTTCCACCGAGGCGAAAAATGAATTAAGGTCGCAATGTAAAATAGTTCGTTCCAAAAGCCCACCCCCTATTGACAAGACACGAACAATATGCTATAATTAACACGAACGAAATGAGTGTAAATGAATTATATCTCAAAACTGAAACATTGTCAAGTGCTTTTTGCGATTTTGTTTCATTTTTAGGACAGGAAGGGCGGTTTTTATGACTTTTGGCGAAAAATTACAGGCTGCACGTAAAAGAAAAAATATGACCCAGGCTCAGCTTGCCGAGGCTGTGGACGTGTCTACCCGAAGCATACAGAACTACGAGCTTAACGCAAGATACCCGAAGAGGGATATTCTCGGAAGGCTTTGTTCGGTTCTCGGAACGAAGGTAGAATATCTCGTGGGAAGCGGCGATTTCCTCGGAATTGTGGAGGCCGAGGACGGAAAGAAGGGAGTCGAAGCGGCGGAACAGCTTTTAAGCTGTGCAGGCTCTCTATTTGCAGGCGGCGAGCTTTCCGAGGATGATAAGGATAAGGTTATGCTTGCGCTTCAGAAGATATACTGGAAGGCGAAGGAAAAGAATAAGAAGTGAGGTAAGAGCTTTGAGCAGGAGCGATATAAACGAGCTTGTACAGGAGACTGTCAGAAAATATCGTACGAAAAATCCCTTTGAGCTTGCGAGAAGTCTGGGGATTGACCTGGATTTTGCCGATCTCGGCGGGCTTAAGGGCTTCTATATCGTCTATGATAACGGACGGTATATAGTTATAAATGAAAATCTTGACGAGCCTCTGGCGAAGCTTGTGGCGGCTCACGAAATAGGCCACGACTGTCTCCACAGAAGTCTTGCCGAAAGCGGCGGCTTAAAGGAAACAGGCTTTTTCGATATGAAAAGCAAGCCTGAAAAGGAGGCCAATGTTTTTGCGGCTAATCTGCTTATTTCCGACAAGGATATGCTGGAGCTGGCGGAGGAAGGGTATACTATCGAGAATATAGCGAGATGTCTCGGGGTACATTATCAGACTGCTCTTATAAAGGCCGAGGATATGGGAAACAGGGGGTATCAGGTTAATGTTCCCTTTGTTCCGAAGTCGGAATTTCTCGGGGGAGAGGTATAATTAAGGAGAAAATATGATTGAACGATATGATATAAATGAGGATTGGGCTCATTCGGGAATTGTAAGGGCAGGAGATTATTACTTTATAAATTATTGTGCCGGTAATATCGACGGGACAGTTGAGGAGCAGATAAATGCCGCTTTTGATGAGATGGAGAAAAGGCTTTCTATGGTAGGGCTTACTCTTGAAAACGTTGTGAAGATGGACTGTCTGTTCAGAAATATATGGAATATCCCTGTTATGGAAAGGGTCATTAAGGAGCGTTTTCACGGAAAATATCCCGCAAGAAAATCATTCCAGACTGAATTTGCCAATGAAAACGGCGAATTTCAGGTTGACGGGGTAGCGTACGTCGGATAGTTATTTTATATCAAATGGGTTGATATGTAGGTTTATAGATAACAAGAGCCTGAGAGGTAATCTCTCAGGCTCTTTGATATTTATACCTTAGTTGCTGGGCTCGAGTACTGCATAATTTTCGTCGGCTCTCTTATAAACTACGTTTACAGCACCCGTTTCCGCATTCTTGAACATAAAGAAGGTGTGTCCGAGCATATTCATCTGTAAAATAGCTTCCTCAACCGTCATAGGACGGAGCTCAAAGCTCTTGCGTCTTATTACGGTGTAATCAACCTGTTCGTCGGCGATATCGTCAAATTTAGCGGTAAAGGTCTCGTCTCTGAGCTGTTTAGCGAGACGGGTCTTATTCTTTCTTATCTGGCGGATGATCTTATCTATGCAGGCGTCGAGAGCTTCATTCTTTTCGTCCGCAGACTGCTCTGCTCGGAAAATCATTCCGTTATAGGTTACGGTAAGTTCAAGATTTATCTTATCCTTAACGGGACTTAAGGTAATCTTAGCCTTAGCTTCGTCGGTAAAGAACTTATCAAGCTTACCTGAAAGGCGTTCGTTTGCATAATCAGTAAAGCTCTGGCTGATCTGCATCTTCTTAGCTGTAATCTGCATTGTCATAAGGTCGTCCTCCTTTTTTAGATACTTCGGGAAGCCCTCGTATCTTTTATGAGCATATTATACCATATAAAGAAAAAATGCACAATAGTTTTATAATAAAAAAATAAATTTTGACGTATTTCACAAAAATTTATTTTAAATTTCAGTATTTTAACCTTAAATAAAAGATAGTTTTAAAAAAACTCTGTCGGACTTGAAAAAAAGGCTGTTTTATGATATAATTTAATCTGTATTGTTAGCTGAAGTTTTCAGTATTTTATATCAAGAAAGGATTTATCCGTTTTGTTAGAAAAAATTACCGAGGAAGAGCTTAAGGAACAGCATTTTTTCAGCCTCAGAGTAAGGGCTGTTACCCATATGTTCGATCATCAGCCCCTCGCCTATACTCATAGCTACGGCTGTCAGCAGAATGTTTCCGACGGGGAAAAAATAAACGGTATGCTTACCGAAATGGGCTATAGCCTTACCGACGATATTGAGAAGGCCGATTTTATCCTGTATAATACCTGTGCAGTAAGAGAAAATGCCGAGAACCGTGTTTTCGGAAATGTAGGCGCATTGAAAAATCTGAAGCGGAAAAATCCCGACCTTGTGATAGCGGTCTGCGGCTGTATGGTACAGCAGGAGCAGGTAGCTCTCGAGATGAAGCGGAAGTTCCCCTTCGTAGACCTTATTTTCGGGACTCACGTACTCCATAGGTTTCCCGAATTTCTTTATAAGGTGTTCGAAACCAACAAGAGAGTTCTTAATATCCACAACTGTGACGGCGTAATCGCAGAAGGACTTCCCGTAAAAAGAGAAAGCGGCTTTAAGGCTTCCGTTCCGATTATGTACGGCTGTAACAATTTCTGCACCTATTGTATAGTTCCTTTCGTAAGGGGAAGAGAGCGTTCCCGTGAGCCCGAGGATATTATTACCGAGGTTAAGGGACTTGTTTCCGAAGGATATAAGGATATTCTCCTTTTGGGACAGAACGTCAATTCCTACGGAAAGGACAAGGGTGTAAGCTTCTCGGAGCTTTTAAGAAGGCTCGACAGCATCGAGGGCGAGTTCAGGATAAGCTTTATGACCTCTCATCCGAAGGACTGCACAAGGGAGCTTATAGATACTATAGCGGACAGCAGACATATTTCCTATCACCTTCATCTTCCTGTTCAGAGCGGAAGCGACAGGATACTTAAGCTAATGAACAGGCATTATGATACTGCACATTATAAGGAGCTCGTTTCCTACGCAAAGGAAAGAATTCCGGGGCTACAGCTTACTACCGACATAATTGTCGGCTTCCCGGGAGAGACCTACGAGGATTTTACGGAAACGCTGAATCTTATAAAGGAAATCAGATATGACAGCGCCTTTACCTTTATCTACAGCAAGAGACAGGGCACAAAGGCGGCGGAAATGGACGACCCCGTATCCGAGGAAGAAAAAGGAAAATGGTTCAGGGAGCTTCTCGAGGTTCAGGGTAGCGTAGGCGACGACGCATATAAAAAATATGTGGGCGAAACCCTTCGCGTACTCTGTGAAGGAAAGGGAAGAACCGACGAAAAGTATTTTACGGGTAAGTCGAGACAGAATATTATTGTTGACTTTAACGGAAGCGAAGAGCTTATAGGAAAATTCGTGGACGTTAAGATAACGAGGGCGCTTAACTGGGCGCTTGTCGGAGAGATTATTGAGTCTTAAAGGCTTAAATAAAGGGAGGTACGCCTCCTTAACAGAAAGGAAATTTTATTATGGACGCAATCAAAGCAGCAAGAGAATTAGGAAAGGCAATTCAGGCTGACCCCCGTTACAAGGAATATGTAGCGGCTAAGGAGGCTAACGATAAGGATGAGGAATTACAGAAGCTTATCGGCGAATTCAACCTTAAGAGACAGAACCTTCAGATGGAGATGCAGAAGCCTGCCGCTGAACAGGATCAGGAAAAGCTCCAGAAGTATAATAAGGAAATGCAGGAATGCTACAACGACGTTATGAAGAACGTTAATATGGCTAACTTTACTATCGTTAAGAATGCAGTAGACCAGTTACTCAACGAGGTAAATATGATTATAGCTATGTGCTGTGAGGGTGAAGACCCCGATACCTGCGATCCCCATATGCACGGCGGATGCAGCGGAAGCTGTTCCACCTGCGGCGGCTGTCATTAAAGCGACCTCACATTAAAACCTGATATGTGAACACGTTCTAAGAAAAGCGGAAGCGGCGGCGGGCTTACTGTCTGCCGCCGCACCGTAAAATAAATCGGAAGGAATGATAAAGATGGCGGAAAAGAATGAGAAGCTTTCACCTATGCTCCTGCAGTATCTCAAGGTTCGTGAGGAATATAAGGGATATGTGCTTTTTTACAGGCTCGGTGATTTTTATGAAATGTTTTATGATGACGCAGAAAATATTTCAAAGGAACTTGAGCTTACTCTTACTTCCCGTGCGGGGGTGCCTATGTGCGGCGTACCCTATCATTCCGTCGAGATATACTTAAAGAGACTTATAGATAAGGGCTATAAGGTGGCAATCTGTGAACAGCTTCAGGATCCTGCCGCAACAAAGGGACTTGTTGAGCGCGACGTTGTAAGACTTGTCACCCCCGGCACTCTCTACGAGGACAGTATGCTTGACGAGGGAAGAAATAACTATATTTCCTGTTTTTATGCGGAGGATAAGGCCTGCGGAATGGTGTTCGCCGATATTTCCACAGGTGAATTCCACGTTTGTCAGAAAAGCGGAAATACCCTCCAGCAGGATATTGTCGGCGAGCTTTCAAGATACACTCCCTCGGAGCTTCTTTTTAACGATAATTTCGTGAGCTTCAAGGAGGTAAGCGAATTTGTAAGAGTTCGTCTTGACGGGTCTACGGGAGATATGCTTGAAGGGGATATGTTCGATACCTCGGATGTTGAGTCTCTTTCCCGCCAGTATTTCGGTAAGGACGGAAAAAGCGGTATAGGAGAAAGTATGCCCTTAGCGGAAAAGGCTCTCTACGCTCTTTTCCGTTACATAAACGAAACTCAGAAGGCTGAAATAAAGCGTTCCGTTAATCTTATCCCTCATTTTGACAATGACTATATGGATCTCGGTATAAATACAAGAAGAAATCTCGAGCTTACCGAAACTATGAGGAATAAGGAGCGCAGGGGCTCTCTTATATGGGTAATAGATAAAACGAAAACCTCTATGGGAAGAAGAAAGCTAAGACAGTTTATTGAACAGCCGCTCCTTAACCCCTCAGCAGTTCTCGAGCGTCTCGATTCTGTGGACAGGCTTTTCTCCGACTATGTTCTTCTTGAGGATATAAGGGAAGCGCTTAGCGGTATATACGACCTTGAGCGTCTTATAACGAGGGTAGTATATAAGGCGGCAAGTCCGAGGGACGTTATGGCTTTGGGCAATACCTGCAAGCGTATTCCGAAGCTAAAGGAGGAGCTTTCGAAGGCGAACACAAGACTTCTCGAAAGACTTAACGGCGAAATAGATAATTTAAGCGAAATAGCCGCCCTCGTGGAAAATGCCATAGCGGAAAATCCTCCTGCATTAACAAAGGACGGAGGCTATATCCGTGACGGCTTCAACGAGGAGCTGGACAGGCTCAGAGGTATTTCCGGCGGAGGAAAATCCGTTTTAAAGGAAATCGAGGAGCGTGAGCGTGAGGCTACGGGAATAAAGAATCTTAAGGTAGGCTATAACAGGGTTTTCGGCTATTATATTGAGGTTTCGAAGGGTAACCTTTCCCTCGTTCCCGAAAGCTATATAAGAAAACAGACCCTCTCAACGGGGGAAAGATATATTACCGAGGAGCTTAAGGCGATAGAAGCGGAAATTCTCGGCGCTAACGATAAGATTCTCGCCTTAGAGGCAGAAATTTTCTCCGAGGTAAGAGAGTTTATAGCCTCGAAGCTTGAGATAGTACAGCGTACCGCAGAGGCGGTAGCCTGTACCGACGTTTTGCAGAGCTATGCGGCGGCTTCAAGGGAGAACAACTTCGTTCGCCCCGATATTTCTCTCGAAAGCGTTATCGAGATAAAGGACGGAAGACATCCTGTAATTGAAAAAATGAGAAGGGACGTTCCCTTTACTCCCAATGATACGCTTCTCGACGTAAAGGATAACAGGCTTCTTATTATAACGGGCCCCAATATGGCGGGTAAGTCTACCTTTATGAGACAGGTGGCTATAATTACCCTTATGGCTCAGATAGGCTGTTTCGTTCCTGCGAAATCGGCGAGAATAGGAATTGTGGATAAGATTTTCACAAGAGTAGGCGCCAGCGACGACCTTACCGCAGGACAATCCACCTTTATGGTAGAGATGAACGAGGTGGCGGAAATACTGAAAAACGCAACAAGCAAGAGCCTTGTCATACTGGACGAGATAGGAAGAGGAACCTCTACCTTCGACGGTATGTCAATAGCTAAGGCGGCGGCAGAATACATAAATAACAAGATAGGCTGTAAAACTCTTTTCGCTACCCATTACCACGAGCTTATAGCTCTCGAAAAGGATAATAAGGGTATAAGGAATTACAGCGTAGCGGTAATGAAAAAGGGCGACGATATAAAATTCCTGCATAAAATTACCGAGGGCGGAACCGATAACAGCTACGGTATCGAGGTAGCTAAGCTTGCAGGATTGCCAAATAAGGTAATAGAGGCGGCGAAAACCGCTCTTTCCGAAATAGAAAAGGGGTCGAAGATTGACCTTGAAAAACGGCTTAACGAGGAGGAGCAGGAGGAAGAGTATGACTTTTCCGCTATTGCCCGTAAGAATGTTATCCAGTCCATAAAGAATCTTGATATGGATAATATTACGCCCCGTGAGGCCTACGCACAGCTTGAGGAATTCAAGCGGATGCTTGAATAATCGGAGGATAAATGGCGAAGATAAATCTTCTTGACAGAAGCGTTTTCGA
>JAZNMN010000030.1:0-7969 GCA_045579625.1 Ruminiclostridium sp. | reverse complement strand
TACATAATTTCAATCGAAGCTAATTTTGCTTTTGTTATTACACTTGTAGGCGGAATGGCAGAGGTTCCTCGCTTGACAAAAAATGAAAATTCCGGCTTCTGGGCAGGGGTTCTCGGTCAGGGCTTAGCAGGCTCCTTCTTCGTAGTAGTTGGTGCGGTTATGGCTATCGCTATGCAGTATGTCACAGGCGAAATGGTTGACGACCCTACGATGATGATGGCGACGCTTTCTGTTCCTGCTCTCGCTCTCAGCTCTCTCATGCTGGTTGCCTTCGCCAATATCGGAACTCAGGCTGTAGGCTCCTACATTTACGGAGTAATGCTTAAATCCTCCTTTAAAAAAGCGAATTACAAGGTGCTTATTCTTATTCTCGGAATATATGTGGCACTCCTTTGCGTATGGGGAAAGATAATCGAATATTTCGGCTCCTTCCTTACTATAAGTGCATGTATTTACGCACCTCTTGCCGCTCTTCTTTTTACCGACTTTTTCTTTGTAAGAAGACAGAAGCTTTCGCTTCGCTCCGCCTTTGATTTCAAGGGGTTTACTGCCTATAACTATACCAAGGGCTTTAACATCGTAGGCTTACTCTGTGTTGCGGCAGGCGTTGCAATGTCGCTGGCTGTCTATAACCCTGTCACGGGCGAAATTTACAATATGACCTTATTCTATCTTACGCCTACAGGCTTCTCCTTCTTAGGTACGGCACTGCTTTATCTTCTTCTCAGCTTTATTCCGCCAATCAGAAGATATCTTATAAAGGACAGGGAGGAAATTACGATCTGATGAAGGATAATAATGGTGTAAGTAAGCTTACTGTCAGAAAGCGTAAGAAAATAGACACAACGCCCTTCGACAGATTCCGTGTTCCGCCGAAGCAGAATTTAATCTTAACGCCTTTGTTCTGGCTTTACTGCTGGCTAAGTACACGAAGCGGCAGGCTTAAAACAAAAAAGACGGGAATGGAGGGCTTAAAGCCGCCGTTCCTGGTTCTCGGCTCACATCACGCCTTTATGGATTTCTATGTAACGCCTCTCGCGCTTTTTCCCTACAGGGTGAACTTTGTTTCTGAGCTTGAGGGCTTCGAATATTTCGGCGAAACCATATTCAGGCATATAGGCTGTCTCGGTACACGGAAGTTTGTGAACGATATTGCTCTCGTTAAGAATATAAAAAAGGTTCTTGACCGAAAAGGGATACTTGTGGTCTATCCCGAGGCTCGCTACGCAAACGTGGGCACAAATACCGATATTCCTGAATCGGTAGGGAAAATGGCGAAAAAATTCGGCGTTCCCGTAGTAGGAATAAATATGCACGGGAATTATCTTCAGTCTCCGATATGGAACCTTAAAAAGAGAAAGGGTGCCCGTCTTGAGGCTGAGCTTGTAAGGCTTTTTTCAAGGGAAGAGCTTGAAAAAAGCAGTACCGACGAGATAAACAGGAAAATTTCCGATTTTCTTACCTACGACGAATATAAATGGCAGCTTGAAAAGAAAATGAAGATTGATTTTCCCGAACGTGCCGAGGGGCTTCATAAGGCTCTTTATCGCTGTGTCGAATGTAATTCCGATTTTTCCATGAACAGTAAGGGTGCGGAGATATACTGTGAAAAATGCGGGGCCAGGTATTCCATGAATGAATACGGTCAGCTCCTGAAAAACGGCAGGCTTTTCAAATACTCTCATATTCCCGATTGGTATGAATGGCAGAGGGAATGTATTCACAGGGAAATAGAGGAGGGAAGATACAGTCTTGATGTAAGCGTTCATGTGGAGTCTCTTCCCAATGCGGTAAACTTTATAGACTGCGGCGAGGGAAGGCTGCTGCATAACGAAAAGGGCTTTTTCCTTACCTTCAGGGACTACGGCGATACCGAGGAAAAAACGCTTTCCTTTCCGCCTCTTTCCACGCTTTCCGTTCATACGGAGTATGATTACCGTAACATGGGGCAATGTATAACCCTTTCGACTCTTGATAATACATACTTTTTGTTCCCGAAGGGCGAGGGCTTTAACGCCACGAAGATTCAGCTTGCGGCGGAGTATCTCTATAAACGGGGACAGAGTTTGAAAAAAACAGGGCAGTTTATTACATTGACTGTACAGCATGCAGATGATATAATTATCTCAGAATAACAGAAGCTTACAGAGGTGCGATATGAAAATTATTTTTGTACGACACGGACATCCCGATTATGTCAACGACTGCCTTACAGAGCTGGGACGTGAGCAGGCAGCAAAGGCGGCACTAAGGCTTAAGGATGAGGGTATTTCCGAAATATATTCTTCTCCCTTCGGCAGGGCTTTTGAGACTGCACAGCATCTGGCAAAGCTTCTGTCGCAAGAAGTTACAATGCTGGATTTTATGCACGAGATAAAGTGGGGGCCTACGGAGGGCGGAGAGGTGTATGGCGAGGGACACCCCTGGGACACTTCGCTTTACGCCCTGTCGCTGGGACATTCGCTTATGGACGAAAGCTGGACGAAAAAGCCGCCGTTCTGTGATAATGTTGTGTTTTCCGAAATAAATCGTGTAGCCCGTCAGTCGGACGAATGGCTGGAGAGCATAGGCTACAAGAGAGAGGGTACAAATTACCGTGTTACAGGCGATGATACCAACCGAACCATAGCTGTTTTCAGCCACGGCGGTTCATCATCGGCGTTGTTTTCTCACATGCTTAATCTGCCGTTTTTCTACCTGTGCAGAGTACTTTGTCCCGACTTTACATCAATAACCATACTCAGTCTTTCTGACGAAAAGGGTGCAATTACTGCACCCATGATAGAGCTTGCCAACGATTCACGACACATAAGAAGCGAAGGAGTTACATACGCTATGTAAATTTGGTGTGAAGTATGTAGCCTGACCGAAAAAATCGTGGGTTGCCACGACAGGAAAGGAGGGAGGGTTCAAATCCCTCGCACTTTTTAGTTATATCGTTTCTGTTTTATTGGTTGCGGAGGCAAGACTCTGAACTCTGTAAGTCCGATTCCTGAACGCAACAAAGCAAAAAAACAGCCCTTCGCACAAATCGGTGTGCAAAGAGCTGTTTTATTGGTTGCGGAGGCAAGACTCGACCTTACGACCTTCGGGTTATGAGCCCGACGAGCTACCACCTGCTCCACTCCGCGATATTTAGTTATTTCGTTAATGCTTAATTATTATATCACAATCAATTTGTTTTGTCAACCCCTTTTTCTTAACTATTTTGTTGAATATCTATATAATTATATGCTGTCTTTTAGCTATTATGCCCGTATTTCGGCTTGTTATACAAAATGCCGCTGTTACAGCGCTTACTGCAACAGCGGCAAATTCGTTTTTCATTTAAGGGGTTACGGCTTTATTACTGGGTTTCAGCCATCTTTTCTCTGTATTCCTGGAGAATGGATTCTATCGCATTGTAATTTGTGTCTCTGAGCTGTGTATAAGTAACATCGTGGAAGATAGGTCCGTCAAGAAGAGATTCTTCTCCTAAGCCTTCGAAGGTTGTGGAGAGGTCCTTGTTGAAGCCCTTGCAGTTATCAAAGAGGAAGGAGAACTTTCCGTTTTCGGGAGTTGTAAGATCCATAAGTACATCGTACTGCTCTTCGGTATAGTAAGCGAAGAACTTCTCTCTTCTTGCGCCGCCGCATTCGGGGCAGGCAGTAAGATCTTCATTCTCGTTTTCAACGAAGTTATATCCACAGGTCTTTCCGTCTGCGTCCTTGTTACTGCATTTAGGATAATAACGGGTAGAGCTGTCGGTTGCGTCTGCCTTTGCGTTGGCAATATTTTCGGGGTCTGTTACCTCTGTTCTGTTGAGGGTGATCCAGTCGATAGCGCCCTTGATATTCTTAGCGCCGGAGGGAATCATATATCCGAAGGAGTCGAATGCGTGATAGTACTTATCAGCCTTATCGTCTCTCGGGAAGGGAACGAATGCCATTTCATAGTCTATAGACTGCTTGAAGAGCGCCTGGCTTGCGGAGCCGTATGTCCAGGTAGGCTCCATTCCGAGGAAAAGGAGGTTTCCGTCTACAAATGCCTGTGCGGGATCAACGTAGCCGTCGCCTGTAAGACCCTGCTTGCATAATTTTTCAACGAATTCCATAGCTCTCTGAATATTTTCGTTCTTTAAGTTGTTTATGATATCGCCGTTCTTTACATCGATAAGCTTTTCGCCTGTAGTAGATACAAAGCTCATTGCAGTAACGCCGGTATAGCCTACGTGGTTGGGATCTGCATTACACCATTGTGTGATTAAATCCTCGAAGGCGCTCCAGGTCCATTCGTTGTTGTGATAAAGCTCCATAGGATCGGAAAGTCCGTATTCCTGAAGAAGAAGCTTATTATAGTTAAGAGCGAAGTTAGAGGTGAGCTTATAGGGGATATAGTAATGCTTTCCGTTATAAACGAACTGGTCAGCAATTTCCTTCATACCCGACCAGAGATCGCTGTCTAAGTCGATATAGCTGTCGAGAGGGGTATACATATTTCTCGACATACCGTGAGGGAAAGACATCCATTCGTAACGTACGATGTCGGGAGAAGAATCGGCAGCTACAAGCTTACCGAGAGCTTCGAAATATTCGGGACCGCTGGCACAGTTGCCGTCCTGCTCGATTTTACCGCCGTAGCGGGATTCGAAGAGGGCGGTAAGGTCTGCATCCTCTGCCGCTAAGTCGTAATAAAGAAGTACCTTTATAGTACCTGTTTCCTGATTTTCGTCGATTTCAACCACTTCAGCCTCTTCCATAATAACGTCGGCTGCGTTCTGTGTTGTTTCGGCAGGAGTTGTTGTATCTTCGCCTGTCGCTGTATCGTTGCCTCTGCCGCTTCCGCCGCAGCCTGCAACGCCGAGGAGCATAGCCGCTGACAGAAGTGCTGCGGCAATTCTTCTTTTCTTCATCTTAATGCACCAATCCTTTCTTAATAAGGTTTATTAACCGTTATTTCCGTGAATACTATACTTACCGGTCGGAAGGGTTTCCGACTCCGTAAAAACGTTTACATAACTCACAACACAATTCTATCATATTTATTACGGGATAGTCAATTGTTAAAATAGCGAGAAATGGTATCTTTATTTTGTGCAGTATTGCTAAACCGAGAAAGAAACTGCATAGATAAAGGGATTTATTGGAAATACAGCAATATTTTTTCGAAAAGGTATTGACAATTCATTCAAAAAGTGATACATTATGTTTAGCACTCAAACCAAAAGAGTGCTAACACTCCAACAAGCCGACTGCTAAATATGCAGAGGAATATAAGCGAAGGGAGCGGAAAAAGTGGAAGGAAGAGCGTTAAAGATACTTGAAACGATAGTTGACGAGTATATAAGAACGGGCGAGCCTATAGGCTCCAAGGCTATTCAGGAGCTTCTCGATATCCAGGTTTCCTCCGCTACAATCCGAAATGAGATGGCGTCCCTCGAGCATCAGGGCTATCTCGAGCATCCCCATACCTCGGCAGGAAGAGTTCCTACTTATAAGGGACTGAGGCTTTATATAGAAAAGATAGCTTCGGGACAGATAGGTGACGAGGATAAGCGTATCATAGACGATATGTTCGAGAACAGCGACAACCTGTCCGATGATGTTATAATCGAAAATGCCACAAGAGCTCTCGCGGATCTCACGAAATGCGCTATAGTTTCAACTAATGAGGCAAGCAAATTCTCGGTTATCTCGAAGGTTGAGGTTATTCCTACAGGAAGAAGAATGTACGTACTTCTTATGATAACCTCGGGAGGAAGTATAAAGAACAGGATCTGCCGTTTATCCTTCGATCTTACGGAGGAGCAGATGTCCTTCTTCCAGCGGTTCGCCAACGAAAATCTTAAGGGTGTAAATCCCGAGGATGTTTCGGAGGAATATATGAAGAACCTTTCGGCCGCTCTCGGAAGCTACGTTATATCCCTTTCGCCGCTTCTTAAAGGTCTTGCAGACCTGTCGGCGGATCTTATGAGCGATAAGGTAAGGATAGAGGGCGAGGAAAATCTTATCGAATGCCCCGAGCTTAAAGGAACGGAGATAGCTACCGTATTAAGGCAGAAGGACGAATTTACGAGATTTTTCGACAATACATTTTCGGGTATAAACGTTATGTTCGGTAAGGAGGACGATACCTTCGTAATCTCCAACTCAAGCATAATCTCCGGAAGCTTCAGCAAGGATGGAGAAAAGGCCGGAAATCTCGGAATAATCGGCCCCTTAAGGCTCGAATATAAAAAGATAATACCCTATATAGAGTATTTTACAAATAAGCTTACGAGGCTTCTTTCCGAAAGCGAAGAGGACGAGGAGCTTTTAGAAATAGAAAAGGAGGCAAAGAATTTTGAGCAAGAGTAAAAAGAAGGAAGAAATTCTTGAAGAGGAAATTGAAGAAGAAGTAAAGGAAGAGACTCCCGAGGAACAGGAGCTTTCCGAAGAGGCTGAGGTTACCGACCCTAAGGATACGGAAATAGCACAGCTTAAGGAACAGCTTTTAAGAAATATGGCGGAATACGATAATTACCGTAAGAGAACAGCCAAGGAAAAGGCCGACCTTATGCCCGATATTACAGCAAGGGTAGTAACGGAATTCTTACCCGTTATCGATAATTTCGAAAGAGCTCTCGCCGCAGAATGCGGAGACGAAAACTATAAGACGGGCGTAAAAATGATATACGATTCCTTTATGGAAACTCTCGATAAGCTCGGTGTGGAGAAGGTTCCTGCCGAAGAATTCGACCCGACTATCCATCAGGCGGTACAGATGGTAGAGCCCGGCGAGGGAAACGAAAGCGGTAAGATCGCACAGGTTTTCCAGAACGGCTACAGAATCGGAACAAAGGTGCTCCGTTTCGCTATGGTAACCGTTTATCAGTAAGAACATAACTTTATTATGTAAATAAATATAATTTCAGGAGGACAATTATTATGGGAAAGATTATTGGTATTGACTTAGGTACAACAAACTCTTGCGTATCCGTTATCGAAGGCGGCGAAGCAACAGTTATCACAAACAGCGAAGGTAGCAGAACTACTCCTTCCGTAGTCGCTTTCACAAAGGACGGAGAGCGTCTCGTCGGTCAGCTTGCAAAGAATCAGGCCGTTACAAACCCCGATAAGACAATCATCTCCATCAAGCGCCATATGGGCAGCGATTATAAGGTAGATATCGACGGAAAGAAGTATACTCCCCAGGAAATTTCCGCTATGATTCTTCAGAAGCTTAAGACAGAGGCTGAAAACTACCTCGGCGAAAGCGTTTCCGACGCAGTTATCACAGTTCCCGCTTACTTCACAGACTCACAGCGTCAGGCCACCAAGGACGCAGGTCAGATTGCGGGCTTAAAGGTTCACAGAATTATCAACGAGCCTACTGCCGCAGCTCTCGCTTACGGTATCGACAAGGAAAATGAGCAGAAGATCGTAGTTTACGACCTCGGCGGCGGTACCTTCGACGTATCCGTTATCGAAATCGGCGACGGCGTTCAGGAGGTTTTAGCTACTGCAGGTAACAACAACCTGGGCGGTGATGACTTCGACCAGAGAATTATGGATTACCTTGTGGCAGAATTCAAGAAGTCCGACGGCGTAGACCTTACAAACGACAAGTTCGCTATGCAGAGATTAAAGGATGAGGCTGAAAAGACAAAGATTGCTCTTTCCAACTCTACTTCCGTAAACGTAAATATCCCTTATATCACAGCTGACGCTACAGGCCCCAAGCACCTCAACGTTACACTTACAAGAGCTAAGTTCAACGAGCTTACCGCTGACCTCGTAGAAGCTACAATGGGTCCCTTAAAGCAGGCGATAAAGGACAGCGGCCTTTCTCTCAACGAAATCGACAAGATTCTCTTAGTAGGCGGTTCTACCCGTATTCCTGCAGTACAGGACGCAGTAAAGGGCTATCTCGGTAAGGAACCCTTCAAGGGCATTAACCCCGATGAATGCGTATCTATGGGTGCGGCTATTCAGGGCGGCGTCCTCAACAA
>JAZNMN010000029.1:0-10222 GCA_045579625.1 Ruminiclostridium sp. | reverse complement strand
ACAACAGCTAAACAGAAGTTTCTCAGAGCCGCACAAACGACTCTGAGAAAGCATTTTGCTTACTTCGTCAAAAGCCGCTTACCGTACAATCGTACGCCTACAGCGGCTTTTTCCTCGTCTGCGTGTGCCTATCGAAGCCTGCCAGCTTGTCGAAAACACTTTTTCGACAAGCTGGCACTCCTATGACTCAATATCATAGGAGTGTTTGTTTTAAGATTTTCATATTGTATGACTGAAAAACCATTTTAATCTGTATTTATCCTCTGAGCTTTCTCAGTTTTTCTACCGTTTCGGGAAGAATTTTCAGGAATTCTTCTATTTCCTCGTGCGTTGTATATTCCGACATAGAAATTCTTATTGAGCCCTTCGCTCTCTTTCCGTCGAGACCTATTGCAGTAAGAACGTGCGAGGGCTCTATCGCTCCCGAGGCACAGGCCGATCCCCCCGACACAGCGATACCCTTCAGGTCGAGCTGAAGAATAAGGGCTTCGCTTTCTATATCCCCGAAGGAGACGTTCAGTATATTATTCACGCAGTCCTCTCCGCCGTTTATATAAGCCTCGGGAATTTCCGAAATCCTCTTTCTTATTGCATTACGAAGAGCCGAAAGCTTTTCTGATTTCTCGGAAAGCTTTTCAGTAGCATTTCTCAGCGCAAGGGACAGCCCCACTATGCCGGGAATATTTTCCGTTCCCGCACGTTTTCCGAGCTCCTGTTTTCCGCCCTCCATAAGTGCGGGGAGAGGGAGCTTTTTATTTATATAGATAAGGCCTGTACCCTTAAGGCCGTGTATTTTATGCCCCGAAAGGGTAAGAATATCGACGTTTAATGCCCTTACGTCAACAGGAACATTTCCTACAGCCTGAACTGCGTCGGTATGGAAAATAATTCCATTATTTCGGCATATTTCCCCTATCTCCGAAACAGGCTCTATTGTACCGAGCTCGTTATTTACGTACATTACCGATACAAGTCCCGTATCGGGAGTAATAGCCGCCCTGAGCCTTTCGGTACTAACCTTTCCGTTTTCGTCCACAGGAAGGAGCGTTATTTTAAAGCCGTCTCTTTCGAGCCTTTTAAGGCATTCCAGCACGGAGGGATGTTCAATTCGGGTAGAGATGATATGATTCTTTCCCTTTTCTCTCATAAGCTGAGCCGACTGCTTTAATGCAAAATTATTTCCCTCGGTTCCGCCGCTTGTGAAGATAATTTCGGAAGGGTCGGCGCCGAGAAGGGTACTGCATTCCCTTCGGGCATTACTTAAAGCCATAGCGCTTTTTCTTCCGAGGGTATATATTGAGGAGGCGTTTCCGTAGCCCTCACGAAGCCAGGGCAGTACCGCCTCAAGCACCTCGTCGCTTACCTTCGTGGTAGCGGAATTATCGAGATATATTCTTGTTTCCATAGTATACGTCCTTTCGAAGACTTCTTGAATTATTATATACTGTAGCAGGAAATTTATCAAGTGCATAGGGATTATAATATAAAATTCAGCCGTAAGGAGCAATTCCTTACGGCTGATACAATTATTTCGCCTTTAAATATCCTCTGTAATCCCACATATAGGTAGCGCCCGAAATTACTGTAAGGGCGGTACAGATATATATAAGAATGTCGCCTATAAGGGCTGTGGGAAGGTCGGTAAGAATTCCGAAATCGGAATTCAGCATACGGAGAATAAGTATTACACAGATAGCTACCATTGTAGCGGCGGTTTTAAGCTTTCCCCATATATTTGCCGCAATTACTACCTTATCCTTACTGCCCGAAGCAACAAGCCTTACCCCCGAAACCATAAACTCACGGGCGATTATAAGCCATACTGCCCAGGAAGGAGCCCAATGAAGCTCCGCCATACAGATTAAGGCGGCGGCAACCAGGACCTTATCCGCAAGAGGGTCGAGGAATTTTCCGAAATCGGTTATCATATTGTACTTTCTCGCAATTTTTCCGTCAAGCATATCCGTAAGGCTCGCAAGCGCAAAAATTACAAGTGCGATAAGAAGATTACAGGGAAGCGCCTCTATCATAAGCGCCGCAATGAAAAACGGTACGAGGACAACACGGAAAAGCGTAAGCTTGTTTGCTAAATTCATATTAAAGTTTCCTTTTCTTATATCATTTCTCCGATGAGATTATTATCGAGGTTATCGGTAATTTTTACCTTTACAAAATCGCCGATATGGAGCTTTTTACTGCTCTTAAAATAAAGCATACCGTCAATTTCGGGAGCGAAGGAAGCGTCTCTTCCGAAGTACATTTCGAAAAGACGGTCGTAGCCCTCGGTAACCACCTCGGTAATTTCGCCCTCCTTCGAGGTATAGTAATCGGAAATTCGGATTTCCTGCTGTTCGGTTATGATTTCGGCACGATGTTCCTTTTCGCGGTCGTCAACCTGATTGGGGAATTCGGCGGCAGGAGTACCGTCCTCCTGAGAATAGGCGAAACAGCCCAGTCTCTCGAACTTTATATCGTTGGCGAATTCCGCAAGCTCCGTGAACTGTGCCTCGGTTTCGCCGGGGAAGCCTGTGATAAAGGTTGTACGAAGGGTAATTCCGGGGATTTCCCTTCTGAGCTTTTCTATAAGTGCAGTAAGGCTCTCCCTGTCGCCGCTTCGGTTCATACTTCTTAAGATTTCGCCGTCGCAGTGCTGGAGGGGAAGATCGATATACTTAACTATCTTTTCCTCATCGGCGATAGTCTTAATAAGCTCGTCAGTCATTCTTTCGGGGTAGCAGTATAAAAGCCTTATCCATTTTACGTCAAGGGTACAGAGCTTTTTAAGAAGCTCGGGAAGCATAAGCTTTCCGTAAAGGTCTTCGCCGTAGCGTGTAGTATCCTGCGCAACGAGGATAAGCTCCTTAACGCCGTTCTTTACGAGCCCCTCCGCCTCGGCGAAGATGTTTTCCATTGTACGGCTTCTGAAACGGCCTCTTATCTGAGGTATAGCGCAGTAGGTACAGCAGTTGTCACAGCCGTCGGCAATACGGAGATAAGCGTAATGGGGGAGAGTAGACTGTAAACGGCTTCCGTCCATATTATGGTTTTCGATACTGCCGAAATCGATAACTCTTTCGCCCTTCATAACACGTTCAATCGTTTCGATAATAGCGTCGTTACGGCCGAGACCTAAAACTCCGTCAATTTCGGGGAATTCCTCGTCCATCTGCTCCTGATAACGCTGAGCGAGACAGCCTGTAACGATAATTCTCTTATTTATACCGTCATTTTTACGGCTTATAGCCTCCATTATTTCTTCAATGGCTTCTTCCTTTGCACTCTGGATAAAGCCGCAGGTATTTATTACTACCACGTCGGCAAGTCCTGCCTCAGGAACAAGCTTATAGCCTGCGTCGTGAATTTTCGCAAGCATAAGCTCGGCGTCACACTGGTTTTTAGGGCAGCCTAATGAGACTACGCCTACCTTTATTTCTGACATAACTACACACCTTTCGGGCCTTATTCCTCGATTTCATCCTCGATGATATATAAGGCTGATTTAATATCGTTATAGCTGTAGCCGCGCCTTGCCAGTGCGGCTACAACCTTCTGCATTTCCTTTCGTCCTTCGGGGCCTTCGATAAAAAGCCTGTCTATGTACTTTTTACGGATAAGCTCCGCAATTTCCGAAACGAGGGTATCGCTGTCGTAAAAGGAGAGAGCCTCTTTGATTGTTTCGGGGTCGAGACCCTTCTGCCTCATCATAAGAGAGGCGCGGCTCTTTCCGTATTTTCTTGCTTCGATATAAAGCTTAGCCAGCTTTTTCGCATACCGTTCGTCGTCGATATAGCCGTATTCCGACATAAGCTTAACGACCGTAAGACAGGTTTTCTCGCTGTAATTTTTTCTCAGCTTATCGAGAAGCTCCCTTTCGCCGTAATCTCTTGCCCCGAGAAGGTGCATTGCACGGCGCTTTGCGATTTCCAGCTCTTCCATTTATACGGATTATTCGGAAATCTCGTCGATAGAGAATTCCTCGAAGTCGTCGTCCGCCGCTACGACAATACTGCTCTTTTTAGCCTTGGACTTCTTGGGAGCAGTAGTCTCTTCCGTTACGGTAGCGGCTGTCTCGGGAGCTTCGGCTGCTGTTTCCGCTTCCGCCTCCTCGGCTTCCGCATAATCAAGCTGCTGTGCGTTAGCCATAATCTTTTCCTCGAGCTCGAGTCTTATGTCCTCGTTATCCTCGATAAATTTCTTGGCGTTTTCACGGCCCTGACCGATTCTCATATCGTTATAGCTGAACCAGGCGCCCGACTTTTTAACGTAGCCAAGCTCAATAGCGTAGTCGAGGATTTCGCCTGTACGGGAAATACCGTGACCGAAAATCATATCGAACTCACAGCTCTTAAAGGGAGGAGCGACCTTATTCTTTATAACCTTACATTTTGTTCGGTTACCTACCGTATCGGCGCCTTCCTTTATTGCTTCGCCCTTCCTTACCTCGATTCTTACCGAAGAATAGAACTTAAGAGCGCGTCCGCCGGGGGTAGTTTCGGGGTTACCGAACATTATACCGATTTTTTCTCTTATCTGGTTGATAAAAATAGCTACTGTATTGGATTTTGAGATTACTGCAGTAAGCTTCTTCATAGCGGCGGACATAAGTCTCGCCTGTACGCCTACGTGCATATCCCCCATATCGCCGTCGATTTCCGCCTTAGTTACCATAGCGGCAACAGAGTCGAGAACGATTATATCGATAGCGCCGGAACGAACGAGGGCTTCCATAATATCGAGAGCCTGTTCGCCTGTATCGGGCTGAGAAACGATAAGCTGGTCGATATCTACGCCGAGAGCCTTCGCATAAACAGGGTCGAGAGCGTGTTCAACGTCAACGAAGGCGGCGATACCGCCCTTTTTCTGAGCCTCTGCGATAGCGTGGAGGGTAACGGTAGTTTTACCGCCGGATTCGGGTCCGAATATCTCGACAATTCTTCCCTTAGGAAGTCCGCCTATGCCCAGAGCCATATCAAGACCGATAGAGCCTGTAGGAATAGACTCTACGTTAAGGGTAGTCTTTTCGCCCATTCTCATAACCGAGCCTGTACCGAACTGTTTTTCAATCTGTGCTATTGCGGCGTCAAGAGCCTTTCTCTTTTCGTCGGCAGTAACAGGTCTTTCAAGAACCTTTTTCGATGTCTGTGCTTTTGCCATATTCATTACTTCCTTTCTTTCCGTTGTAATTCAATAATATCAGAATTCCTGTACTTTTTTCAGGACAGAAACGTAATTTTCGGAAATAATACAAATCCTTATAGATTATAGCATAAAAACACAGAAATTACAAGCCTAAAATGAAAACTACACGAACAAAATTTTCGGATGTTCGTGTAGCGTATCATTTTATACCCTGAAACGGTGTCCGCAGTTCTGACAAACTGCCTCGCTATGGGTTTTTGATTTGGTTTTCGTGTTGGTTATGGCGGGGATAATAAGTATGAGGCCGCAGGTGCATATTGCCAGCAAAATCCAGCAGGCCCAGCCGAAGCAGCCTCTGTGCTTCGTTTTTGTTTCGGTGACAGCCTGTATATTTACGTTACTGCTGCCGCATTTCTTACAAATCATAATAATTTCCTCTTTATATTTTTAGAGTACAGGCTCGTTTCCTTCGTTTCTTACTTCCTTAGCGGAAATAGCGAAAAGGGTAACGAAATAAAGTATAGCCGAAAGGATTACCGTAACGCCGAGGCTTACGCTTAAATTAAGCACGTCGAGAGAAGCGGATAAATCTTCTCCTGTCATAACGGCATTTGATATAATAGTGGGGAGAGCGAAGGGGTTGAAGCGGTCAACCCTGTAGGAAGCGAGGAGCGAGGGGAGTATATTTACCATAACGAGAACAAGAATAACGGATACGCCGGGCTTTGCGGTACAGATTCCGAGAGTAAGCATAAGAATCATTACGAAAGCGAGATAAACTCCGAGACAAGCTCCCGAAACAAGGAGATTCATAAAGGGAACGCTTCCTTCAAAGAGGAGAACGGCCATTCCGCCTGAGATAAATACTGCCCCAAAGGCGAGAATGAATATTATAGCGGGATAAAGGATAAATTTCGGCATTATATACATCTTAGGAGTAAGTCCCGCACAACGGGGGATAACTACCGAACGCATTTTCTGTTCGCCGCCGCAGGCAGACTTAATAACGAGAAGCGTAATAAGTATACCGAGACCCGAAATATCCGTAATTGATGACGCCGTAACATAGGGAGCGTCCATATCCTTATAAACCTTGGTGAGAGTGTTCATACTTGAAGCAATCTCGTTGAATTCGGCGGCAGTTTCAGAGCCGTCGTTGATATTCTGTGACTGCTGTTCCACGGTGGTAGCCATGGCATCCATCATCATTGTTGTAGCCTTAAGCATAAGTCCGTCGCAGAAAGCGAAAACAAGCATAGCTATAATTACGCCTACGAGCTTTCCTGTACGGCTCAGGTACATAAATTCTTTTCGTAAACCTGTTTTAAGCATTTTTATCCTCCTTTAAAAGCCCGATACGAGATCGATATAAACCTGCTCGAGGGTAGGGCGAGAGGCGTTAAGACTCTTTACGGCAATATTATTATCGGCGAGATATTTTATAAGCTCACGCATACCCTTTTCCATATCCTCTGTATCGATTATGAACTTACCCGAACGTTCGTAATAGTTCACGCTTTTCGCGAAGGGTATATTCTGAATAAGATTAAGGGAAGCTACGTCGTCGCTCATAGGAACAAGCTCTATGGAATTGGTTATGTGTTTATCGAGAATACTTTCGATACTTCCTTCGGCAGCAAGCTTACCGTTTCTCATTATTCCCACCCTGTTGGCTACTCGTTCCACGTCGGTAAGAATATGGGTGCAGAGAATAATTGTACAGCCCGTAGCGGTAAGGTTATTTATAATTCTCATAACCTCGGCTCTTCCCTCGGGGTCGAGGGCAGAGGTAGGCTCGTCGAGGATAACAAGCTCGGGATTGTTGAAGATAGTAGCGGCAATACCCAGTCTCTGGGTCATACCTCTTGAATAACCCTTTATACGGCGCCTTCCGCCCTCGGTCATTCCTGTAATATCGAGACATTCCGCTATACGCTTATTTATATCTCCCTGATATTTTGCGCAGGCGGCTATATACTGAAGATACTCATAGCCGTTCATATATTCGAAAAGGGCGGGGGTTTCGGGAAGATATCCTATTTTTACAGTCTCGTCCTCGGAGGAGCCGAGCTTTATTTCACCCTCGTCCTTAGGGATAATATTACAGATTATATTCATAGTTGTGGTTTTACCGCAGCCGTTCTTTCCCAGGAAGCCGTAAACGTCTCCCTTATTTATGGTCATATCCAGCCCGTCGAGAACCTTAAAGCCCTTATAGCTTTTATAGAGGCCTTTAATTTCAACCATTCTTATCATTCCTTTCGCTAAGTAAACAGCATTTACTTTTAATATACACTATATTATACACCTGTTTCCTTATATTGTCAATAGCCGAGGGAGCTAATACTGCACTTAAAAGTAAAAGATATTTACTTTTAGGGGAATAATAAATGAAAAAGCGTCGAAAATACTGCACAAGGGGGACGGCGGAAAAAGGCGACGTTTTGTGAAATAAATTGTTTGCAATATTCTTTTATATATGTTATACTTTAAGATAGTTTGTAATGCTTAAAGAAAGAGGAAACGAATATGATTACAGTATCAAATGTAAGCCTTCAGTTCGGCGGTTCAACGCTTTTCAAGGACGTTGACCTTTTATTTACCCCCGGAAACTGTTACGGCGTTATCGGCGCAAACGGCGCAGGAAAATCCACATTCTTAAAAATTCTTAACGGAGAGCTTGAGCCTACAACAGGTAACGTTACTATCCCGAAGGATCTCCGTATGTCCGTTTTAAAGCAGGATCACTTCGCTTACGACGAATTTACCGTACAGGATACGGTTATTATGGGTAATAAGCGCCTTTACGATATTATGAAGGAGAAGGACGAGCTTTACGCTAAGGAGGATTTCTCCGAGGAGGACGGGAACCGTGCTTCCGAGCTTGAAGCGGAGTTCGCCGAGCTTAACGGCTGGGAAGCCGAGAGCGACGCCTCTAAGCTTGTACAGGGTCTCGGTCTTGACGAAAGCATTATGTACAGCCAGATGTCAAGCCTTTCGGGTAACGAAAAGGTTAAGGTGCTTTTAGCTCAGGCGCTTTTCGGAAACCCCGACATTATCCTTATGGACGAGCCTACAAACCATCTCGATATCGACGCGGTAGCCTGGCTCGAGGACTTCCTTGCGGAATATTTCGGTACCGTTATCGTAGTATCCCACGACCGTCACTTCCTCAATAACGTTTGTACACATACAGTAGATATCGACTACGGAAAGATAAAGATGTACGTGGGTAACTATGAATTCTGGTACGAATCCTCACAGCTTATCCAGCGTATGATTAAACAGCAGAACAAGAAGAACGAGGAAAAAATCAAGGAATTACAGACCTTTATCCAGCGTTTCTCCGCAAACAAGTCCAAGTCCAAGCAGGCTACCTCGAGACGTAAGCTTCTCGATAAGCTTACTGTTGAAGAAATGCCTGCGTCAAGCAGAAGATATCCCTTTATCGGCTTCGATATGGAAAGAGAGCCCGGTAAGGATATTCTCCAGGTTTCGGGGCTTACAAAAACCGTTGACGGCGTAAAGGTTCTCGACGACGTTTCCTTCACAATCGGCAGAGAGGATAAGGTAGCCTTTCTCGGCGAAAGTGAAATTGCGATTACGACGCTTTTCAAGATTATTATGGGCGAAATGGAGCCTGACGAGGGTAGTTATAAGTGGGGCAGTACCATTACGACAAGCTATTTCCCGATAGACTCCGACCACTTCTTCGAGGGCTGTACAATGTCCATTCTCGACTGGATAAGACAGTACAGCAACGACGTTACAGAGACCTATTTAAGAGGCTTCTTAGGAAGAATGCTCTTCTCGGGCGACGATATCTTTAAGGCAGTAAACGTCCTTTCGGGCGGTGAAAAGGTGAGATGTATGTTCTCGAGAATGATGCTCTTCCAGTCTAATGCGCTCATTCTTGACCGTCCTACAAACCACCTTGACCTTGAAAGTATTACTGCCGTAAATAACGGTTTAAGAGACTTCAAGGGCGTAGTTCTTTTCGCTTCCCACGACCACGAAATCGTTCAGACCGTAGCCAACAGAATTATCGAAATCAAGGATAAGGGCTGTTGGGATAAGCTCGGCACTTATGAGGATTACGTTGAATGGCGTAAGGCTCAGACAGGCGGAACATTTACGCTTTAATAGCTATAAAAAGTTAATCCGGGGAAGATTCAGTTTCTTCT
Source organism: Ruminiclostridium sp. (assembly GCA_045579625.1). Taxonomy (GTDB): domain Bacteria; phylum Bacillota; class Clostridia; order Oscillospirales; family Ruminococcaceae; genus Ruminiclostridium_E. The sequence continues at coordinate 899 of JAZNMN010000029.1, read as the reverse complement.
CCGGATTTTGTTTATTTAATTGATAAATTGGAATTTAGAAAACTCCTTTATTGTACTTCTTTTGCACAGCAACAATGCAACCTACTCCAACACATAGTCCTATAATCAGAACCACAACAGCAAGAACAGCTAAATTATCCAGTAAACCTATTATACCGCTGAGCAGTAATGCTATTGCGATAATAAACATCGCTTTTCCAAAGGCTTTTCCGTAGGCTGATTTATCCGTAACTTTTGTTTGGTGGTAATCGTGAATTAATTCAGTTTTACCTCTGTATATTGCAATGCCCATTCCTATAAAAAACACTGCAACTATAAACATAATAATAGAGTACAACAACATATTGATACCTCCACAAATTCAAGTCTATCACACTACCCATAGGATACCACAAAAATCCCACCCCCGCAACCGAACAATTGCTCGAAACAAATGTTTGCAATTTGTGAAAAGGTATGCTATACTATATGCGAACAAAGTTTTGGAGGGGATGGCTATGCCACGTACATCCGATAAATCCGACCTGATTCTGGAGTTTGTCAGCAATTTCATACAGGAAAACGGCTATGCGCCCTCCGTCCGGGAGATCGGCGCGGGTGTGGGTCTGCGCTCCACCGCGTCGGTGAGCTATCACCTCCGGGCGCTGCAGGAGAAGGGACTTCTGCAGGGCGGCGAGAGCAAGGGACGCAAGCGCGCCATCGCCACCAACGCCCGGGCGGGACAGATCCCCGTGGTGGGCGTGGTCACCGCCGGTGTGCCCATCCTGGCGGTGGAGAACCAGGAGGGGACTATGGCCTGGGACGGCGAGCCGGGGTGCTTTGCCCTGCGGGTTCGGGGCGACTCCATGATCAACGCCGGCATCCTCTCCGGCGACAAGGTGGTCGTCCGCCCTCAGCAG
>JAZNMN010000028.1:0-3975 GCA_045579625.1 Ruminiclostridium sp. | reverse complement strand
GTATCGGCAAGCTTGTCGATACCTGCCTGTAAGGACTTACGGGCTTCTTCACCATAAATAATCTGCTTTGCCATAATAAAAATTCTCCTTTAATCAGTCTACAATAGCAAGAATATCGCTCTGACGTACGATAGTGTACTTTTCGCCGTCAACCTTAACTTCTGTGCCGGAATATTTACTTGTAAGGACCTTATCGCCCTTCTTAACTTCCATTTTTACTTCCTTGCCGTCAACTACTCCGCCGGGTCCGACTGCAAGTATTTCAGCTACCTGGGGCTTTTCCTGTGCGGAGCTTGTAAGAATAATTCCGCCCTTGGTAGTTTCTTCAGCTTCTAAGAATTTAATAACAACTCTGTCGGCTAATGGTCTGATTTTCATTTTCAGTTACCTCCTGAATCTATTTTTAGCACTCTCGACTTTTGAGTGCTAACCAATAATCATATTATAATCACTTACAGTATAAAAATCAAGCATTTTTTGTCAATGTTTGAATTTTTGTGCAGTATGCATAAAAATATTACACATACAGACGCCTTTTTCGCACATATATAAATACCCCGCATTATCAAATGCGGGGGCAGTATCATATAATATATTACTTGAGCGCAACAATATTCATAGTAAGCTTTCCTGTATTATCGATAAGGATAACGCCGTAGGAAGGCTTATTCTTACCTCTCGGAGAATCGATAGCGCCGGGATTCATAACATAAACCTCGTCCATAACCTCAGTTCTGTACATATGGGTATGACCGAAGAGCGCTATACGACAGCCTCTCGCCTTCGCTTCGTTTACGAGGGGGTCGAGTCCGCCCTGAACATTGTGCTCGTGGCCGTGAACGCAGAGAATCTTATATCCGTCCGCTTCAACAACCTCCATTGTCTTATGATGACCGAAATCACAGTCACCCTGAACAAATACGAACTTCTTATCGGGATATTCCGCAGAAACATCGGCAACCTCGTGTTCGCCGTCGCCTAAATGAATAAAAATATCAGCATCGGGATTCTTTTCCACGATAGCCTTAAGCTTCTGGTAATCCTTATGGGTATCAGCTACTGCAATAATTTTCATACTAACGCTCCTGTACACAGTATTAACATTAAGTCAAATCAATTATAGCATAAAACAAAGAGCTATGTCAAATAAAAATTGTCTAAAATTAACAAGCGAAATTTAGCTAACTTTCATCAATAGGTTTCAGTATAATTACATAAATCATATTTTACGGCAGAACCGCATAATCTTGAAAAGGTAAAGTATGAAAGCCTGCCGTAATAAATCCGAAGGAGGCTATTATGGGAAATATCAATGTGGAAGCGCTTATAAATGCAGCCAGCAGCAAGCTCGGAGTTTCGCCTCAGCAGCTTAAGGATTCCCTTAATTCGGGAAACATAAGCGACATAACGTCACGGATGAGTAAAAGCGACCGTGAGAAGATAAACACTGTGATGAATAACCCTGAGCTTGCGGAAAAAATCCGCCGTCAGTTTATGAACGGTAAAAATAACGGATAAGGAGTTGTAGCTATGGCGGAAAAAGACGATTTGACAGGACTTCTCGGCCAGTTATTTTCCGCCACGAGCGAAAGCCGTACCGAAAACGGAGGAGGCTCGGGAGAAAATAACGAGGACGGAGGAATTTTCGGAAATATAGACGCAGAAACCCTTATAAGGCTTATGGATATTTTTTCGAAGCTTAACTCCACAGACAAGAATACCGAGCTTCTTATGGCGCTTAAGCCTCATCTCCGTACGGAAAATCAGGCTAAGCTACAGCGGGCGGCTTCGCTTCTTAAAATTATTTCCCTGTTGCCGCTTCTTAAGGAGCTGGGTATGGGCGACAATATTATTTAACGAAAGGAACAGGATTATGGAGTGGAAAAAGGAAAACACCAATTCGGAAGAGCTTGACAGGAGACAGAAGGAATATATCGACGCGGCGATAAGAATGATGAAGCGGGCGGAAAATATGAAAAACGAATCCTGTGCCGTAGCAGAGGAAAAGCCCGCCGCCGAGGATATATCCGAAGCAAAGGAAGAATGCTCCGAGGCTACATATTCGGCTCCCGAAGCAATAGTTTCCGATAAGGAGGAAAAATGCGAGGAACAGGAGGCTGTTGCAGACTCCTCTGAAGAAACTACCGAAGCCGAAGAAGCGGCGGAAGAAATCATCGGGTATGAGGAAGAAGCGAAAGAAACCGCTGAAGCTGTTACCGAGGAGGATGAAAAGGAAATTTCTGAGGAGGAAGATACCGAAGGCGACTACGGCGTATATACCGCAGAAGAAATACTAAGCGGCGAGGGCTTTAAAAATGCGGAGAAAATCATAGACGAAATAAAACAGCAGAAAAACGCTATGAAGAAAATGACGGAAGAACAGGAAGCCGCCGAAGTACATAAAACCTGCCCGAAATGCGGAAAAACCATTGACGGACGTACTTGAAGGAATCATAGGAAAATTCCTGGGGGACGAGGACGCAATGCTTATTGTAATGCTTCTTATTGTCCTTTACGCCGAGGGGGCAGATAAGCCGCTCCTCTTCGCTCTTCTTTATATTCTTCTTTAAGGAGACAGCTTCGGATTTCAACTGAATTCGGAGCTGTCATTTTTCTGCAATATTCATTCCTTAAGCCTTCATTTCAAGTTGACAAAACCATATAATAGGAGTATAATATTAAATAGTATTTTTTTGGAGGTTAACCCCCTTGAACATAGAAATAAACGGCTTGAATATAAATTACTCCGACGAGGGAGAGGGCGAGGTTATTCTCCTTCTTCACGGCTGGGGTACAAATATAACGCTTTTCGAAGGGATAAGGAACTGCTGTTCCGTAAAATACAGGGTCATAGCTCCCGACCTTCCCGGCTTCGGACAGTCCGACGAACCGAAGGAGCCCTGGTGCGTGGACGATTACGCCGATTTTGTAGCTGAATTCTGCCGCAGTCTCGGAATATCCCAAGCTATACTTCTCGGCCATAGCTTCGGCGGAAGAATCATAATAAAGCTTCTTTCGAGAGAGAACTGTCCCATAAAGGTCGAAAAGGTTATTCTTACGGGAAGCGCAGGAATAAAACCCGTCCAATCGGAAAAGGCAAAGAAAAAAGCCGCAGCTTATCAGAGGGGAAAGGCCTTCCTTTCTTCGAAGCCTATGAAGGCTCTCTTTCCGAACGCTATCGAGAATTACCGTAAGAAACACGGCTCTGCGGATTACAATGCCGCTTCCCCTATGATGAGACAGGTTCTCGTTAAGGTAGTAAACGAGGATTTAGCCCCTCTCCTGCCCCTCGTTAAGCAGGAAGTGCTTCTTATATGGGGAGAGAACGACGACGCTACTCCCCTTTCCGACGGAAAGAGAATGGAAAAGGAAATGCCGAATGCGGGGCTTGCAGTCCTGCCCAACTCGGGACATTACGCTTTTCTTGAACAGGCCTTCACCTTCCACCGCATTATTTCATCATTTCTTAGCATAGAGGTTTAATATGATTATTACAGGCTATATAGTTTTTTTTGCAGTCCTTCTCTTCAGCTTCGTTCTGAATTTTATCCATTATATGCATATGTTCCAGCTTAATTCCTACAGCGCAAGGGAACAGCTTCACTGGATAAAAATAAACTTCGGAAGCGTGGCTCTGAGACATTTTACGGCAGTTATTGCGGCGGTATATCCTCTGATATTCTGCATAGGTACAAAAATGTACGCCTTAGGCCCCAACGGAGAGTATACTCCCGATGAAACAGTGCTTGTTATCGCTATGAACGACCTTCTTATCTGTGCAGGAATTCTCCTTATCGGTACTGCCTTCGCAAGAAGAAAAAAGGCAAAGAAAAAGCTTGTATTTACCCCTCGTGTAATAAGAATGTGTGTAACAACCACGCTTCTTTACGGTGCGGTATGTGCCCTCTCCATGATTTTTCTCTTTGAATCGGGCTTTTTCCTTCCCGTACTCTGCTTATGGCAGATTTTCTCCCT
>JAZNMN010000027.1:0-17556 GCA_045579625.1 Ruminiclostridium sp. | reverse complement strand
TTCCTCGACAAGCTCTCTCATCTTTTCAACGTCAATGAGGGATTTCTTATTTGTGAGGGGGACGTTTACTGCCTTATCAAGCATATCGTCCATCATTTCTAAGATTTCATCAATACTCATTTTCTGTTATCCTTTCTGTTTGGTTGTATCGAGTCTTTCAATTATATCTTCAACGATTGCCTTCGGTACAAAAGCGTTTATATCGCCTCCGAAGGTAGCAATCTGTTTTACCATACTTGATGAGAGGTAGGTGCTCTGGCTGTCTGCACAAAGGAATACCGTTTCCGCTCTCGGACAAAGGTGCTTGTTTACGTGAGCCATCTGGAACTCATATTCGAAATCGGACATCGCCCTCAGTCCCTTTACTATAACCGTGCAGTCGTTCTGCCTGAAGTAATCCACGATAAGTCCGTCGAAGGAGTCTATCTCAACATTCGGAATATCGTAGCATACCTTACGGAGAAAGTTCATACGCTCCGTATCGGAGAAACTTGACTTCTTATTCGGGTTTACCGAAACGAGAACCACGAGCTTATCGAACATTTCCGCCGCACGTCTTATAATTTCGAGGTGGCCGTTTGTTACAGGGTCGAAGCTTCCGGGATAAATCGCCTTAGTCATTTTCCTCTGCCTCCTCTTCGGGCTTTCTGTAAACCGTGAGACAGATTTTTCCGTAGGTATAGGTCTTGTGGATTTTAAAGCCGTTTTCCTCCTCGGGAAGTCTTGCGTTCTTTTCGTGCTCACAGATTATTATTCCGTCGTCCTTCATAATCTCCGTAAGTCCGGGAAGGGAACGGTTAATAAGCTTCTTTTCATAGGGAGGGTCAAGGAGAGCTATGTCGATTTTTTCTCTTGCAGTACGTAAAAACGCCGAATTCGGCATATTTATAACTACTGCATTATCTTCCAGTTTAGTGGACTTCAGATTATCCCGTATAACAGCTATTGACTGGGGACTGCTGTCTACAAAGTATACCTTTCCTGCGCCTCGGCTGAGCGCTTCTATTCCGAGCTGACCCGACCCTGCGAATAAATCCAGTACAACAGCGTCCTCAAGGTCGAACTGTATGATACTGAACATAGCTTCCTTCACAACCTCAGAGGTAGGTCTGACTATGTCGGTTCCTTCAAGGGTCTTAAGCTTTCTGCCTCGGGCAGTTCCCGTAATTACTCTCATTTAGAAAATCTCCTGTATATAGATATAAAGGCTTTCTGCGGTTTCACGGTTTATCTTCGCTTCCGCCATAAGCTCCTCTATGGAAGCTTTTTTGATTGCCTGTTTTGTTTTGTACTTTTTGAGAAGGGCAAGTGCCTTTTTCTCGCCGATTCCCTTTATCTTAGTAAGCTCAAGCTCATACTGGCTCTGCTTATGCTTTTTACGCTGATAGGAAATGGAGAAGCGGTGAACCTCGTCCTGTATTTCCGTTAAAAGCCTGAACAGGCTTTTATTGGCGTTTACCTGAATTTCCTGACCGCCGTCGGAAACAGCTCTTGTTCTGTGCTTTTCGTCCTTTACAAGTCCGAAAAGGCTTACGTTTATCTGAAGCTCCTTTAAAACCTCTGCTACTGCATTTACGTGGCCCTTTCCGCCGTCAAGAAGTATAAGGTCGGGAAGCTCCGAAAAGCCCTCGTCGCCTTCGAGATAGCGTGTAAAGCGGCGGCGTAAAACCTCCTGCATACAAGCGTAATCGTCGATACCGACTACATCCTTTATATTGAACTTACGGTAGCCCGCTTTATAGGGGCGGCCGTTCTTATAGGTTATCATTCCCGCTACACGGGTTTGTTCCCCCATATTCGATATATCATAGCTTTCTATAAGCTCGGGTATCTTTTTTAGTCCGAGAAGCTTCGCTAAATCCTGGAGAGCGGTAATTTCACGGCTTGTCCTTCCTACCTTTAAGGAAAGGTACTCGTCTGCGTTACTTTTCGCAAGCGTCGTAAGCACGAGATTTTCCCCTCTTTTCGGAACGGTAATTTCAACCTTATGTCCCGAAAGGTTACGGAAGTATTCCTCGAGGATACTGCTGTCCTCGGGCTCTCCGTCAAGAAGAATAAGCTTCGGGAGCTCTCTTCCGTTTTCGTAGTATCTGAGGAGGAATTCGCTTCTCATAATACTGCTGTCGAAATCGTCTCCGATAAAGTAGTTTTCCTTATCGATAAGCTTTCCCTTACGGTATTTTACAACCGCAATACTTGTGAGTCCCGAATTTTCCGAAACTGCGAAAACGTCACAGCTTATATCCCGTCCCGCCTGAATAGACTGTGTCTTTACCGAGCGTTCGATAGCGTTTATCCTGTCTCGGAGCTTAGCCGCCTTCTCGAATTCGAGATTTTCTGCGGCAGTATTCATCTCCTCGCGAAGTCTTTCAATGCTTTCACGGCTTCCGCTTTTAATAAAGCCGAGAGCCTCGTTTATTGTAGTCTTATACTCCTGCTCGGAAATCCTGCCTCGGCATATTCCCATACATTTTTTAATATGGTAGTTGAGACAGGGACGTTCCTTTCCGAAATCCCTCGGAAACTCCTTATGACAGGTAGGCAGCATAAAAATGCTGTTGCATTCCTCGATAGTCTGCTTTACCGTGTAGCCGCTTGTATAGGGGCCTATATACGTAGAAAAGGGGTCGTCGTTCTTGAAGGAATGCTCGATTCTCGGGTAATCTCCGCCTGTGATTCTGATATAGCTGAAGCCCTTGTCGTCCTTGAGCAGTATGTTATACTTCGGGCTGTGGAGCTTTATAAGGCTCGCCTCAAGCACCAGAGCGTCAAGCTCGGTATCCGTTACGATAAAATCGAAATCCCGGATAAGGGAAACCAGCTTATAGGTTTTCGGATTATGAGCTTCCACATTATGAAAATAGGAGGTAACCCTGTTTTTAAGGAGCTTAGCCTTACCGATATAAATTATCTTCCCCGATTTATCTTTCATCTGATAAACCCCGGGGCAGAGAGGAAGCTTATTCGATTTTTCTCTCAGATATTCAAGTCGTTCAAACATAGCTTACCTACCGAAATATACACTTATAAGCATAAACATACACCTTAGATAATATCACAAACCTTGTCAACTGTCAACAAAAATTTTACGAAAGCTTTATTTAATCGGAAATAATGTCATTTTTGCACAAAAAACACTTGCAAAACACGAAAAAAAGTAGTATAATAAAATCGGTATAGTGTTTTGTTAAATGTAAAAGACTAAGAAAGATAGAATGTCTTTTCGTGAAAAGAAAGGAATATTTAAATATGGGACTTGATTTTTTTAATTACGGTAAGGCGGGAAGCGGCGTAAAGAAGGGCGCACCCAAAAAGAAATCCTTTTTCTTATTCTGGGAGATTTTCGGGAATAAATTCTGGAAATTCTTTCAGGTAAACCTTATATACGTTCTTTTCTGTCTCCCGATAGTTACCTTCGGCCCAGCTACTGCGGCAATGACTCAGATTATGAGAAAATTCGTTATCGGAGAGCCTATATTTGTGTGGGACGAGTTTCTTACTGCCTTTAAGGCTAATTTCAAGAAATCCTTTGTAATAGGAATCGTGGATTTAGCTCTTATCGCCGGCTTTTTCTTTGCAGTAAACTTCTATCTTTCACCCTTTATGACGGACGGAAGCTTATCGGGAATTTTCGGCGGAATGGGTACGGAAAATATGCTGATATTCGGCGCTTGTATCGTAATCGGCTTCTATGTGTTTATGATGCATTTCTACATCTATCCCCAGATTGTAGCCTTAAAGCTCAATATGGCTCAGATTATAAATAACTCCCTTCGCCTTATGATAGGCGGACTTTTCAGAAATCTTGCAGGGCTTTTCGCCTGCATTTTAATCGTATTCTTAATGGTTATGGGCTTCCCTTATACTATGATAGCGCTTCCGCTTCTTCCTTTCGCCTGGATGTGCTTTATAGCTACCTTCTGCGCTTATCCCGTAATTCAGAAGTACATAATCGACCCTTACTATGAAGCGAGGGGCGAAAGAAATCCCGAATATGCGAGATATGAAACTGCTGAGGACGATGAAAACGTAGTATTCGAGGATAAGGGCGGTTCCGAGGCTCCCGTAGAGCTTTCCACAGGCAGCAAGAAGAAAAAGCCTTCCGCCGAAAGGGTTCAGGTTAAATCCAAGGGTAAGGTAATCAAATAAACTGCAGTAAAGCAATATTTCAGAAAGAGGTGTATTATGAGAGCAGATTTACATTGTCACACGACACTTTCCGACGGTTCCCTCGGTATTGAAGAGGTTATCGCACAGGCAAAGAGAAATCAGATTGACGTACTTGCCATAACTGACCACGATAATTTAGCGTCGGTTTCGAGAGCTGTCGTTCTCGGTCAGAGATATGGTATCCGAGTGCTTCCTGCCGTTGAAATTTCGGCAGTAGACGGTCAGCGCGGAAGAAAAGTACATATTCTTTGTTATATGCCCCACAAGCCCGACAGACTTGAGGGATTATGTCTGCGTACCTGTGAAGCAAGAAAGCAGAGAGGCAAGAAAATGGCGCTTAAGGTTATGGAACAGTATCCTATAGCTCTCGAGAATATTCTCCACTATGCTTCGGGAAGTAAGGGTATCTACAAGTGCCACATAATGCACGCGCTTATGGACTACGGCTATACAACGGAGCTTTACGGCGACGTTTACGAGTCCTTATTCAATGCCAATACAGGACTTTGCGCCGAAGAGGTAAAAACCGAAACCGAGCATAACCCCGACGTGCGTTTTGCTCTTGAGCTTATCCATTCGGCAGGCGGTACGGCTGTTATCGCTCATCCCAAGGTTTACGACAGCTACGATTTAATCGAGGAGCTCGCTTCCGCAGGAAAAATCGACGGTATCGAGGTTTACCACGAAAGCGCCAATGAGGCTGAGGAAGAAGTGTTACTCAAGACCTGTGAAAAGTACAATCTTATTCCTACAGGCGGCTCGGATTTCCACGGCTTCTATAACCACTATGCGATTTCTCTCGGTTACAAGTTTACACCCGAGCAGTCGGTAAGAAATATCATTTTAAAGGGCGAGGCTCTTAAATAAAATAAAGTGTAAGGAACGAAGGATAATGGATATAAAAGAAGAAGCGCTTAAAAAGCATTATGAATGGCAGGGTAAAATCGAAGTTGTTTCCCGTGCCCCTATAAATACAAGAGAGGATTTATCCCTGGCCTATATCCCCGGCGTAGCTCAGGCCTGTCTCGAAATAAAGGATAATCCCGATTTGTCCTATGAGCTTACGAGAAGAAAGAATCTTGTAGCGGTTATTACCGACGGAACAGCCGTTCTCGGCCTCGGTGATATCGGCGGTCTTGCAGGTATGCCCGTTATGGAGGGTAAATGCTGTCTTTTCAAGGAGTTTGCGGGAGTTGACGCATTCCCTATCTGCGTAAAGAGTAAGGACGTAGACGAAATCGTACATACAATCGAGCTTATTTCCGACAGCTTTGGCGGAATAAACCTCGAGGATATTTCCGCACCCCGTTGCTTTGAGATAGAGAAGCGTTTAAAGGAAAAGCTTGATATCCCCGTATTCCACGATGACCAGCACGGTACAGCCGTAGTAGTTGGCGCGGCTCTTATAAATGCCGCTAAGTGTGCAGGAAAAAAGCTTTCCGAGCTTACTGTTGTAATTAACGGCGCAGGTGCTGCGGGAATAGCGATAGGAACCTTCCTCTTAAACCTCGGAATAGGTAATCTAATAATGGTTGACCTTTGCGGTATTATAAACAGGGATGACAGCTATGAGAATCCTGCCCACGAAAAAATAAAGACAGTCTCCAATAAGAACAACATAAAGGGCGGTCTTTCCGACGCTCTTAAGGGCGCTGATGTATTTGTCGGAGTTTCTAAGCCGAATCTCGTTACCGATGAAATGGTGAAGAGTATGGCGGATAAATCCATAATTTTGGCTATGGCTAATCCTACGCCCGAGATTATGCCCGATAAGGCTAAGGCCGCCGGCGCATACATCGTAGGAACGGGAAGAAGCGATTTCCCGAATCAGATAAATAACGTTCTCGTATTCCCCGGACTTTTCAAGGGCGCTCTTTCCGTAAGAGCGAGAGCTATCACCGAGGAAATGAAGATGGCGGCGGCTTACGCTATAGCGTCAGTAATTCCCGACGAGGAAATTACTCCCGAAAATATTATAGCGAGCCCTCTTAATAAGGCAGTAGCCGACAGCGTTGCAAGGGCAGTAGCCGAATGCTGGGAAAAGGAGAATTCCTGATGACATACGAATATACACCCAAGGGAGTATGCTCCCGAAAAATGGTTATCGAAATAGAGGACGGAAGGGTTTCCGACGTTCAGATTATGGGCGGCTGTCACGGTAATTTACAGGGCATTAGCGCTCTCGTGAAGGGTATGCCTGTGGATGAGGTTATCGGACGTCTCGAGGGTATAAAGTGCGGCTTTAAGCCTACCTCCTGTCCCGACCAGTTAGCTAAGGCTCTTAAAGAGGCAACAAAATAATGGAGCTCTGGGATATTCTTGATGAAAACGGAAAGCCTAAGGGATATACACACGAGCGTGGTAAGCCTGTGGCTGACGGAGATTATCATCTTGTAGTAGAGGTTTTTGTTACTACTCCCGATAAAAGACTCCTTCTTATGAGACGTCATCCCGATAAGCCCTGGGGCGATAGCTGGGAGATTACGGGCGGCTCTGCGGTAGCGGGGGAGGACAGTCTTACTGCGGTACAGCGAGAGCTTTCCGAGGAAACGGGTATAGCTCTTCCGAAGGAACGCTTTTCCTTAAGAAGTACTCATCTCGGAAATCACGCTATATATCATTTTTATCACGTTGAGGCGGATATTACTCTTGATGATATAGTTTTACAGGAAAATGAAACTGTAGGCGCAATTCTTGTAAACGCACGGGAGCTTTCGGAGCTTTACGCTTCCGATGAGCTTTGTAAGCCTGCGGCACAGCGCCATTATAACGACATTTTAAAGGAATTACAGTAGATATGAAGATAATTGCGGTAGATTACGGCGACAGCCATACAGGGCTTGCTTCCTGCGACGTTATGGAAATGCTTGCTTCGCCTCTTTGCATAATCGATGAAAAGGATTTTGAAACCTGCGCCGATAAGGTAGCGGAAAAGATAAAGGAAAACCGTGCGGAGCTTGTTGTCGTGGGAAATCCTATAAATATGAACGGAACCTACGGCCCGAGAAGCGAGAAATGTCACCTTTTCGCTGACCTGCTCAGAGAGAGGGTTACCGTTCCCGTTGAAATGTGGGACGAACGCTCTACTACCGTAACGGCTCACAATATGATGAACGAGATAAACAAGAGAGGTAAGAAAAGAAAGGCAGTTATCGACGCTGTAGCGGCGGCGGTTATCCTCGAAAATTATCTTGCCTACAGAAGAAATCATATATAAAGAGGTTTTATGAGAAAAAAGAAAATAAGTTCGGAAGAAATGGATAAGAGGCTTAAGCGGAATATAACGAGGAACTGGGTTATCTGCGGTATATCTCTTGTTCTTATAGTGATATGCTATTATTTTGTAAAATAACTTCCCCTTGACAATCAAAAAAGCTTATGTTAGAATATAATTCAATAAAAGAGAATAAAGGCGTCTGAGGCATTCAGAGTAGCCTGTCACTCCTCTTACAGAGAGCCGTTTATGCTGAGATACGGCAGGGGATACAGCGTGAAGTGCGCTTGCCGAGCCGACAGGAGGAAAAGAGTATTCCTGTCCGTTTCCCTTACGTTAAAGGAAGAATGAGCCGTATTTTACGGGAATCGGAGTGGAACCGTGCTGACTGCACCTTCGTACAGGCGAGAGCCTTTACGGAGGCTTTTTTATTTGGGAGGCTTCTATGTTTGATAGAATAAAAGAGGATATTCGCTCAATCCGTGAGCGTGACCCTGCCGTTAAGAGCGATCTTGAGGTTTTCTTTTTATATCCGAGCTTTAAGGCGGTAAGAGCTTACAGGAGAGCTCATAAGCTTTATCTTAAAAAGCATTATTTTCTTGCCCGCTGGATTTCACAGAATGCTCTTAAGCGTACAGGTATCGAAATTCACCCAGGCGCTACGATAGGAAAGGGTCTTTTTATCGACCACGGAAGCGGCGTTGTTATAGGCGAAACAGCCGAAATAGGTGATAACTGTACAATTTATCAGAACGTTACCCTCGGCGGTACGGGAAAGGATACGGGAAAACGTCATCCTACCCTCGGAAATAACGTTATGGTAGGCTCGGGGGCGAGAGTATTAGGCCCCTTTAAGGTAGGAGATAATGCGAAGATTGCGGCTAATGCGGTAGTTTTAAGCGAGGTTCCTCCGAATTCTACGGCAGTAGGCGTTCCTGCAAGAATAGTTCGCCGCGACGGAGTAAAGGTTGAGCCGCCCTCTAAGGAGCTTGACCAGATTCATATTCCCGACCCTGTATCACAGCAGATGTGTTCAATGCTGGGTATGATTGAAGAAATGCAGAATAAGCTCGATAAGCTTATCGAGGAAAACAATAAATAAGAAAGGAAATAAAGCTATGTATCTTTATAATACTGCAACAAGAAAAAAGGAAGAATTCAAACCCCGCTTCGAGGGAAAGGCAAGTATGTATACCTGCGGTCCTACCGTTTATCATTACGCTCATATCGGTAACCTCAGAAGCTATATTATGGAGGACGTTCTCGAAAAGTACCTTCGTTTCGACGGTCTCGATGTTACGAGAGTTATGAACATTACCGACGTCGGTCACCTTACAAGCGACGGTGATACAGGCGACGATAAGATGCTTAAGGGCGCAAAGAGAGAGCATAAGACAGTTATGGAGATTGCGAAGTTCTATACCGACGCTTTCTTCGAGGACTGTAAGAAGCTCAATATCAAGCGTCCCGACGTAGTTGAGCCCGCTACACAGTGTATCGACGAATTCATAAAGGTTATTACCGCTCTTATCGAAAAGGGCTATGCCTACGAGGCAGGCGGCAATATCTACTTCGACACCTCGAAGCTCGAAAAGTATTACATTTTCAACGACTTCAACGAGGAAGACCTTGAAGTAGGCGTAAGAGAAGGCGTTGAGGCGGACGAAAACAAGAAGAATAAGGCTGACTTCGTTCTCTGGTTTACTAAGTCCAAATTTGACGACCAGGAGCTTAAATGGGACAGTCCCTGGGGTATCGGCTATCCCGGCTGGCATATTGAATGCTCCTGCATAAGTATGAAGCATTTAGGCGAATATCTCGACCTCCACTGCGGCGGTATAGATAACGCATTCCCTCACCATACAAACGAAATAGCACAGAGTGAGTCCTATCTCGGTCACGAATGGTGCAATTACTGGTTCCACGTTCATCACTTAAACACAAACAGCGGAAAAATGAGTAAGTCCTCGGGTGAGTTCCTTACTGTCTCGCTTCTCGAAAGTAAGGGCTATAATCCCCTTGTTTACCGTTTCTTCTGTCTCCAGTCCCACTACAGAAAATCCCTTGTTTTCTCCTATGAAAACCTGGATAATGCTGCTGCCGCATACAATAAGCTTGTGACTAAGATAGCGGCTTTACTTAAGGATAAGAACGGCGAAATCCAGCAGGATAAGTATGACGCTCTTATGGAGGGCTTTAAGACCGCTCTCGATAACGACCTTAATACCTCTCTTGCAGTTACCGCAGTATACGATGTACTTAAATCCGACGCTAATGCCGCAACAAAGCTTAAGCTTCTTTCGGAATTCGATAAGGTATTATCCATAGGTCTTATCGAAGAGGCTGAAAAGCTTACAGAGCAGAAGAATGACGGCGAGGATGTTCCCGCCGAGGTTATGGAGCTTGTGGCTAAGCGTGCTGAGGCAAGAAAGGCTAAAGATTTTGCGCTTGCTGACGAAATAAGAAATAAGATAACCGAGCTCGGCTATATCGTTGAGGAAACGAGACAGGGAACTACCGTTAAAAAGGCTTGACTTAAACCTTTGAATATTATATAATTAAGGTAATATGTAAGAATATTGAAAGGAAAAGATTTTGAAAAAGATAATTTCTTTATTGCTGATTTGCGGCAGTATTCTGTCCTGTTCGGGCTGTCTTGCGTCAATGACCAACACTACGCCCAGCGCTATCGGCTCCTATAATTTCGATGAAATGGAGCTTGTACAGCTTCAGGAGCCTGAGGAAGGACAGCAGACTGCCACTATAGAAACGACTCTCGGAGATATTACAATCGTACTTTATCCCGAGTATGCCCCTAACACGGTTAATAACTTCGTTAATCGCGCGAAGGAAGGCTTTTACGACGGTAAGGATATCTACGGAGTTATGGAAAAGGCCTTTTTCCTTACGGGCGCCTATAACGAGGAGCGTACACAGGGCGTTACCGAGGACGGAGAGCTTATAGCCAACGAATGCGACGTTGACCTGTGGACCTTTAAGGGGGCTGTATGCGCTTACAGCGGTACTCCCGGCTATAGCGACAGCAGATTTTTCGTTGTAAACGGATATCCTCTTACGGTTGAAGAGGTTGACGAGTTAAGAAGCTTTAAGGATTCCGACGGAGAAAAGCTTCTCCCCGACGAGCTTATCGACGCATTCGTCGAGAAGGGCTGTATTGCCGGAATGGCAGGCTGTTATACTGTTTTCGGACAGGTTATCGAGGGCTACGACGTACTTGAAGCGGTATGTAATGCAGAGGTCGATAAAAATTCCGAGCCTGTTGAAAAGATTTACATTGAAAAAATTACTGTTTCCGAGTATTCGGCTGACTGAAGCTGAGGAAGGAGTGGAACTATGAAGGGTATTCTGAGAAAAACTGTTGCCGCTTTACTTTGTGCAGGAATGCTGTTTTCGGCTTCCTGTTCGGGGGAACCTAAGCCTGTGGGCAATATCGGCGACGTAGAGCTTCTCGAGGGTGATGTATATGCAATCATCAAGGTTAAGGACTACGGTGAAATAACCGCAAAGCTGTTTCCCGAGGTAGCCCCCAAGTCGGTAGCACGTTTTACCGAATTTGCCGATCGCGGTTATTACGATAATAAGATAATCCATAGAGTTATAAATGATTATGCTATTCAGGGCGGCTCTCTTAACGGCGACGGTACAGACGGAAGTATCCCCGACGCACAGTATGTACCTCTCGAAACCTCTGAATCCGCATACAATTTCTACGGTGCTTTATGTCTTGCCGCAAATTCAAAGGGAAGCTACGCACAGTTCTATATTGTTGACAATAATACACCCCAGGATATAAATAAGATAATCGAAACTATTTCGGGACAGCTTTCCGATGAGGAGTTTTCATCGAGACTTCTTCCCGAGGATAAGGAATATTACCAGAATTATCTTAAGGAGCTTAACGCTATCCCCGAGGTTGCAAGGGAAAAATATGCTTCTGTGGGCGGCTTATATCAGCTCGATAAAAAGTCGAATGTTTTCGGGCAGGTAATCGACGGCTTTGATGTGCTTGATAAAATTACCTCTGTTGAGGTTGTTACGGGAAACGCTATGGACGACGAGTTAGGAACTCCCTCTAAGCCTATAAGCTCAATCATTATCGAAACTGTTGATATAGTTAAGATTGCGCCTGCTGTTGCCGAAACTACCACGAAAAAGAATGGAAAGAACAGCAAGACCGAGAAAACCGAAGAGATTGTGGCTGAAACTGTTCCTGTAACTACAGTTCCTGAAACTACGCCTACTGAGACAACTACAACAACTCTCGGTACTCTCGTATCTATCGAAACATAACTTCGGTTAATTCCTTTGTGCATTTTTACCTAAAAAGTGCAGGTCAAATTTGATGAAAATTTTGCTGAAAAATCTCCTTAAACCCTATGGTTATGCGGTTTAGGGAGATTTTTGCGTTTATTTTGAGTGATATTTCCGAATATATGTTATTAAATTGACAAAAATATATAGTGAAAATGTAGATTTTAGCGTAAAACACTTTATTTTTTCTTACTCTTGTGGTATAATATCAATGTTAGTGCGTTTACTGCGCATTTTATCAGTAATGAAATATTTTCTGAAAAGACTTTATTTTATTCAATGGCTGACAGGAGTCGGCACCTGCTTTATAAAAAGCATTACTAATACCTTCGGGTAAGTAAAGAGGTAGTATTTTGGATAAATTTATTATAAACGGCGGAAAAAAGCTTCACGGCGAAGTAGAGATAAGCGGTGCGAAGAATGCCGCTGTCGCAATTATACCTGCGGTTATACTTGCTGATGAGCCTTGCGTTCTCGAGAACGTTCCTTCCATAAACGATGTTTCTATCGACCTTCGTATCCTTAAGGAGCTGGGTGCTGAGGTTAAGATTATAAATAAATCTACAATTGAAATTGACCCGAGAAATGTTAAGGATATGCCTGTTCCTTATGAGCTTGCTCGTTCGATGAGGGCTTCCTACTATTTTCTCGCTACACTTTTAAGCCGCTTCAGACACGCACAGGTTCCTATGCCCGGAGGCTGTGACCTGGGCGACAGGCCTATGGATCAGCATCTTAAGTGCTTCCGTGCTCTCGGTGCAAGATGTGCTATCGAACACGGTGTTGTTGATATAAAGGCGGATTTCCTCTTCGGAACACAGATTTATTTCGATAAGGTTTCCGTAGGCGCTACTATAAACGCTATGCTTGCGGCAGTTAAGGCAGAAGGTCTTACTATCCTTGAAAATGCGGCTAAGGAGCCTCATATCGTTGACCTCGCAAACTTCCTTAACTCTATGGGTGCGGATATTATGGGCGCAGGTACAGACGTTATTAAAATAAAGGGCGTAAGCCGCCTTCACGGTACGGAATATGCTATTATTCCCGACCAGATTGAGGCAGGAACCTTTATGATTGCGGCGGCCGCAACCAAGGGCGACGTTCTTATTAAGAATGTTATTCCGAAGCATCTCGAGCCCATTACCTCAAAGCTTCGTAAGGTAGGCGTTGTGGTTATGGAATATGACGACAGTATAAGAGTAATCGGCCAGGAGCATTACGAACGTATTACCGTTAAAACGATGCCCCATCCCGGTTATCCTACAGATATGCAGCCTCAGCTTGCTGCGCTTTTAACTCTCGCTAACGGCACAAGCATTATAAACGAGGGTATATTCGATAACCGTTTCCGCTATGTGGACGAGCTCAGGCGTATGGGCGCCGACATTTCGGTAGACGGAAATGTTGCGGTTATCGAGGGTGTTGACCGACTTACAGGTGCGCCTGTAAAGGCTTCCGACCTTAGAGCGGGTGCGGCTCTCATTATCGCAGGCTTATGTGCCAACGGACAGACTGAGATTGAAGATATTTACCATATCGAACGTGGCTACGAGGATATGGATAAGAAGGTAAGAGGTCTCGGCGGTGACATTGTAAAACGTACCTTCCCCGATAAGGAAGAAATAAGAAAAGCACTTTAACAGCTACGGCGGCAGGGGTTTACCTCTTGCCGCCGTTTAAGCTGAAAGGAAAGGAAAAAATATGCGGGTTTTATCACTTTGCAGTTCAAGCAAGGCTAACTGTACCTATATCGAGCATAAGGGCGAAGCGGTGCTTGTGGATATCGGCTGCAGCTATAAGGCGCTTTGTGAAGGACTTACTGCGGCGGGACGTGACGTGAGCAGTATAAAGGCTGTCTTTATAACCCACGAGCATATCGACCACATAAACGGGCTTCTTACTCTTTCGAAAAGGCTTGATATTCCCGTATACGGCTCCGAGGGGACGCTTACTGCAATAGAAAGCAAGGGGAAAATTTCTCCGAAGGCGGATTTAAGGCTTATTTCCGATATAGGAAGCGCTCCGGTTAATTTCGGTGCGAGCGCCTTCCGTACGCCCCACGACAGCGCCGAGAGCAACGGCTATACCTTTACATACGGCGATACGAAAATCGGTATTTGTACCGACCTCGGTCACGTGACGCAGGAGGTAAGAGAGGCTCTTACAGGCTCTAAATTCGTCCTTCTCGAATCGAATTACGACCTCGGAATGATAACGAGGAATCTGGTTTATCCCGAGGTGGTTAAACAGCGTATCCGTTCCGATATAGGTCATCTTTCCAACGGCGACAGCGCTTCCTTTGCCCGTGAGCTTATTAAGGCAGGAGCAACTTCGCTGATGCTCGGTCATTTAAGCCCCGAGAATAATACTCCCGAAATAGCCTTCGGAAATATGGTTTCAGCCTTAAGAGCGTCGGGAATAGAGCTTGACAGGGATTATTTCCTTACGGTAGCTAAGGTTCAAGGCGACGGAAAGGCAGTAGCAGTCTGATGAAGAATTTTACATACTCCGACGATAACAAGCGGTATCATACCCTAAGCTTTCATAACCGTAAAGTCTACGGCAGGAAAATGTTCAAGGCGGTCATTGACGCAGGCTTTACCTGCCCGAATATAGACGGTACAAAGGGAAGGGGAGGCTGTATTTTCTGTGACGGGGGAAGCGGTTATTTCACAAATGAAAATACCCTTTCCGTAAGGGAACAGCTCGACCTGGAAAGGGAGCGTATTCTTTCGAAATATCCCGACGCAGGAATTACTGCATATTTTCAGGCTCATTCCAATACCTACGGTAGTACCGAAAGGCTTAAGGCACTTGTGAGCGAAGCGGTAGAATGGGGAGCTGACGGTATTTCGATTGCCACGAGGGCGGATTGTCTCGATGAGGAAAAGGCTTCCTTCCTCGGCAGTATCAGCGTACCTGTTACCGTAGAATTAGGCTTGCAGTCCGTTCACGACCGTACTGCCGAAATAATAAACAGGTGTCACAGCTACGAGGATTTTCTGAGTGGCTACAATATGCTGAAAGGCTTCGGTATAAGAGTCTGTGTTCATATTATAAACGGACTGCCCGAGGAAACGGCGGATATGATGCTTTCGACAGCTAAGCTTCTCGGAAGGCTAAGACCCGACGGCGTTAAAATTCACCTTCTTCACGTAATTAAGGGCACGCGCCTTTGTGAAATGTACGAAGGCGGTAAATATACGCCTATGGAGAAGGAGGAGTATATCGAAACGGTGGTACGTCAGCTTAGATTCCTGCCTCCCGAAACCGTAATAGAGCGTATTACGGGCGACGGTGACAAAACGAAGCTGGTAGCGCCCTTATGGAGTACCGATAAAATTTCCGTTCTTG
The DNA here is from genome assembly GCA_045579625.1 of Ruminiclostridium sp. Lineage (GTDB taxonomy): Bacteria > Bacillota > Clostridia > Oscillospirales > Ruminococcaceae > Ruminiclostridium_E. Next base: position 2,486 of record JAZNMN010000027.1, on the reverse strand, counting down.
GCAGTATCGATAAAAGAATGAAGGAGCTTGATATTTTTCAGGGCGACTTATTCGGGACGGATGAATAATAAAAAATCCCCACGACAGGACGTTTTGTCTTATCGTGGGGTTAGCTGTTATTATGAGCTCTACTTTTCAACCGACGGTTGATAAAATAAACTGATAATCGCTTGTAAAACCAGCTCCGCTATGCTACAATTTAAGCATAGCAGGAAAAGGAGTGATACAATGAAAATTTTAATAGGCACGAATATAAGACAGCTAAGAAAATCAAAGGATATAAGTCAGGAACAGCTTGCGGAAGCGGTAGGGGTAACTGTTCAGGCGGTTTCAAAATGGGAAACACAGCAATCCTTACCCGATATCGGAATTGTTCCCGAAATAGCGGAATTTTTCGGGGTTACACTGGACAGCTTGTTTTTCGGTAATGCTGAGGAAATTATAAAAACAGATATAAGTGGTATTCCTTGCGACGGGAAGCTGTACATTGTTCAGGCTCGGGACGGAAAAATTCTCGGCAGAGATGAGTGGGAATGTAATAAGCGTATTTATCTCGATCTCGGCGAAAACAACAACCAGCTTTCTGCCGAGATATGGGGAAGCGCCTATATTAAAGGAAATGTCGGAGGAGCCGTGAACGCAAACGGAAGTGTTAACTGCGGAAACGTCGGCGGCGGAGTTGTCGCAGACGGCGGAGTAAACTGCGGAAATATTGCAGGTGCGGTTGTTGCCGACGGTACGATAAATTGCGGAAATGTTGCAGGCAGTGTAACTGCCGACGTAGATGTAAACTGCGGTAATATTGCAGGAGCGGTTAATTCTCAGTGTGATATACGCTGCGGAGATATTTCTCAGTGTAAGGAGATAAAATGTCAGAAGCTTTATTGTGAAGGAAAAATTACCTGTGAGAAAATCGAGGGAGAGGTTCATACAGGCGAAAATATCGAATTTTAACAGTAAGTATGAAATATAAAGCTTTAACCCGGCAGTTCAGGAACTGCCGGGTTAGCTTTGCTATATCTGTTTACTTACTTACCTTCGCCATATTCAGCATTTCAGAGAACTTAAGTCTGTTTCCTGTATGGAGAATGATATGCTCGTAAACCTTCGCTACTATCATCATCATTACAATGTCGATAATCAGAAGAATAATTACCGCTATAATGCCTTCGAGAACGCTCATCTGGTTAAGAAGTACCGCCGAGGGAAGAACGAAGGGGGAGGAGATAGGTATATATCTCGAAAGAATCATCATTATGTTTGTTTCACCGCTTACTGCACCGATAGCAGGAAAATAAGCAAGGTAGAAGCCTAAAACGCCGATAAGAGACATAGGCTGGATTGCCGCAGAAAGATCCTCCATCTTGCTTATGCTTGCGCCTGCGAGTCCTGCAATAGTGGAATAGAAGAGGAAGCCGAGGATAAATACTATAAACATAAATACGATAGAGCCTGCATTAAAGGTAGAAAGTACAGAGGATAATTCGGTAACTATAGAGCCTGCGCTTGCCGCCTCGGAGGAGGTAGCCGCCATAGCTGTCAGCTCGCCCGCCTTGGAAAGAATACCGAAGGGCATTGATATGAACACGCCTGCTGTTGTGCCTATGCCGATAATAAGGAACTGTAAAAGAGAAACCGAGCACATAGCGAGAATCTTACCTACTATGATTGCGAGAGGCTTAACGGAGGTAAGGAGATACTCCATAACTCTCGAGGTCTTTTCGGTAGCTACCGACTGGGCAACCATCTGGCTGTAGGAGAAGATAAAGATAAAGAGGATAAGGGAGCTTATCATAGGAACTATGGAAGCTATAGCGTCAGCTATGGGGCTTGTCTGATCCTTGCCTGCTACAGAAGCGCCGTAGGAAACTCCTGTCATAGCCGTAGCGATATTTTCCTCGGCAACGCCAAGGCTCTTGAGGTAGCTTACTCTTACGCCCGTAGCGATAGCGCCGCAGAGCATTTCACAGTCGGACTTCTCGATAGAAGCTGTTTCACCGCCCGAGTATACGCCCGAAACGGAGAATGCGCCTTCGTTGAAGGCTATTGTAGCGAGAAGCTTATTTGACGAATCTGTTTCGAGGGCAGTAAGCATTTCCTTCGCCTTCGCTTCGTCGATATACTGAGGTGTAACCTCAAGGTCTGAGCCGAAATCGAAGCTCATACCTGTAGAATCATAGATGTAAAGCTCGTTTACCGAGGTCTTTTCGGTATTTTCCTCCGATACCGTACCGCTAAGAACGTCATCAAGGAAAAGTAAGGGGAGAAGATTTGCGGAAGCCGCAATAAGTGCGCCGATAAGCGTGATAACTATTGTACTTATGATAAAAGATTTGGTTTTGATCTGCTGTAAAAAAGTGAAACCGAAAACCTGTTTCCAGCCTTTAATTCTCATTTGTACCACCTCCGCATTTTTCCACAAAGAGCTCGTGAAGTGAAGGCTCTCTTAAATCGTATTTTACTACGTTTATATTCTTATCCAGCAT
>JAZNMN010000026.1:0-60800 GCA_045579625.1 Ruminiclostridium sp. | reverse complement strand
TCAAGTCCCATCCTCCGCACCAAATGCGCCCCTGCTAATCGCAGGGGCTAATTTAATATTGAATAGTGAATAATGAATATTTAATAATATAAAATTACGGTGCATTTGTATTATTCAATATTCATTATTCTTTTTTCATTATTCACTAAATAATGTATTTTATGAATTGCTGCAAAAATCTTTTTCACTCACATTAGACAAAATGAAACACCGATCACGATGTGGTCGGTGTTTTGTTTTTTGGCTTGCGGATTCGGGAGTTGAAGCAGGATTATTCCGCAAAAAAGCCCGAGGCTTTCGCCACGGACTTTTCAGCTTATTTCTTTTTATACTGCAGCTTACCGTCTTTTTTGTATATCAGGTAACTGCGTTCCTCGGAAGCTTCCTTGTCGCCTGTTATGCGTAAAAGACGCAGCTTTATTTCGGCTTCCGTAATACTGCCGCAGTCAAGCTCGAAAACCCTGTAGGTGTCAGACACGCCTACCTGCGATGAAGGGGTAAAGCCGTCGGAGGTAAAATCCGACAGTACCGCTATCCTGTTATCTGATGCGCTTAAGCTCCATCTGTAGGGTATCGCCTGGTTTTCCTCAAGTACGATAGTTACTTTTTCGCCCTCGATATTTATTTCATCCATCATATCGTAATGCAGGTAGCTTTCCTTTGCATCCTCTGCGGTTTCTGCATACTCAGTGGATGAGCTATTGCCGCTCTGTGGCTTTTCTGTGAGGGAACAGCCCGATAAGAGCGTGATACTGCACAAAATAATCGGTAAAAGGTATTTTTTCATAGCAGCTCCTTATTTTACAATAAAGCTTTTTATAAGGCAGCCTGTTTTCCCGTCGATAAGATACCGCACACCCCTGAAGGAAAGCACGGAAAGGTTTCCGTTATCCTCATTCATATCGGGATACCATTCATCCTTACAGGCTCCGAGAACAGGTGAAAGAATATCCTCTATACTCCATAGCTTCTCGCCGCTATGGGAGTATCCGCATATATTATTCGCCTTTTTCGGCTCCTTCGGGTCGTCGGTAAGTACTGCCACAAAGCCCTCGAGGCTTATTTCCTTAACAATCATTCCTTCACCGCCTTAATATTCCGAAAAGAGCTTATCAATGACCGATTTCGCCTTAGGAAGGTCGGTGTTCATATTTTTCATATAGTATCTTACCGCTTCAGGCTTGTTGTCTCTTAAGTTTTTCACGATATAGGCCTCCAGAGGGTCGGAGGGAAGCCTCCTGTTCTTTTTGGGAACGGTATCAAAAATGCTTGCTGTTCTGGCGCCGCAGTTAGGGCAGAATTTTACCTGTCCGCGATCCGTTAAATCAGTACCGCAGCTTGAACATAACACCTTCTGTTTTACAGGTCGTGTTGTTCCGCAGCTTAAGCAGAATTTATCAAAACGAAGATTTCCGCATTTCGGGCAGTGCCAGCCGTCTTCGTCCTGTGTGTTGTCGGCGGATGCATTCACTGAGCTTTCCTGAGGTGCGGCGGACTGTGAGGAAGCTATAGCGCTTCGTACAGCCTCAGCCAGAAGCTCGGGATCGGCTTCCATAATGCTCCTTCTTGCCGCTTCGACTTCCTTCTCCGCTTCCTCTTCCTTACGCTTAAGCTCCTCTTCCTCGGCAAGCTTTTTCTTCGCCTTTATTATCTTTTCGAAGCTTTCGTTGTCGGGAGTTATTCCTGTGAATGTAATTCCGCAGAGCTCAAGTCCGTAACCTTCCTTCCACTTTTCGCCGAGAGAATTTTTCAGCGCCGAAAGCATCATATCGGTAACATAGGGGAGACGGTTGTAGGGGACTCCCGAACGGCTCGCTTTTCCTGCGGCGGCGGGGAATTTTTCGACGAAATCCTTTCTCAGAGTCTCCTTGTCATATCCGTCATCGCCTTTAATGCAGTTCAGATAGTATGACACGGGATTGACAGGCTTAAGTAAGAATGAGCCTGAGCCGTGAAGGGTTATATCGATATCGTATTCGGAGTCATAGTAAAAAATATCCTCCAGCTTAAAGTCAACATCAACGGTAGCGTCGCTGTTCATAAGGCAAAGCTTAATGTCGCCATCTTCCTTATCGGTAAAAAGCTCGCCGTGCTCCTGCATAAAGGGAGTAAGAATACTCTCCGATAAGGATTCTACAGCCCGATGATATATATATCCGCCCGGCTTATCGATACAGTCGGCTATTTTACCGTCAGAGAGAAGAATAACAGTCTGTCCTTCTTTTACAAGGAGACGTGTTCCGTTTTTCGGGGACTCTGAAAATGTTACGAGAGCTTCCGAAGAATCGAAGGCTTCCGCAGTAATAAAATCATCCCATATTTCTTCTATCATATTGCAGGCTTTTTCAGGTAAAACGTTTATAAATCCCATTTTAAAACTCCTTTTATTTGATTGCTGCTCCGCATTCGGGGCAGAAGGTATCGCCGTCAACTATTTTTGTGCCGCATTCCCTGCAGAATGAAGGGCGTGTTACCTCGGATTTTGCAGGTGTATACTGTGCATTCTGAGAGCTTGTTCTCTTTTTCTTGTTTATTAAAACAAGACCGGTTACAATTGCGGCAATTACACCAAGGGCTATAACTGCAATAAGGGGAAAAATTGTAATACTTTCAGACATAAACTACTCCTTTATTTGTTTAATTTCTGTCCGCATTTCGGGCAGAACGCATATTCGGAAGCGTTTTCGGGAAATGTATAACCGCAGGAGCTGCACTTAAGAGCTTCGGGGCGCTTCGAACCGCATTTCGGACAGAACGCCATAGTATTAAGCATACCGCAGGCACAGGTCCAGTTATCCTCGTCGGTATCGTGAGAAGTCTGTTTCGGCGGCTCCTTCATCAGCTCGGAAACGTTCACGCCGCCCGACTGCTGAGCCATACCCATACCCATAAAGCCGTTTACCGCTCCCGAGGGATTTTCTGCGGCGGATTCCATAGCGTTGGCCTGAGCGGCACCGACTCTTGCTCCGAGCATCATCCTGTTGCCCGAATATACACGGGACTCCTGAAGCTCCCGTATTTTTTCGATACTTTCGTCGTCGGGCAGTATACTGCTGAATGCCATTGTATGTATTTCGATTCCGCGATCGTTGTACCAGCGGTTGTTGAGCTGTTCTCTCAGAAGCGACAGTATCTCCTCGGTACGGCGGGGAACCTCGTCATAGCGCACGCCGTTTTCCGCAAGCCTTCCCAGTACGGGAAGCATAGCATTCTGCAGCTCGGTTTTAAGCTGGGACTGTATAGCGCTGTTGCTGAACGAATCCGATACGTTTCCGCATACGTTCGTGTAAAAGCGGATGGGGTCGGTAATTCTGAAGCTGTATATTCCGAAGCCCTGAAGCAGGACGGTAAGGTCGAATTCTCCGTCACGGTAGGGTACATTTCCGAAGCCGAAGCGGTTGTTCATTATTTCCTTTGTGTTTATGAAATATACACGCTGGTCACAGCCGGGAAGCCCGCCGAAAGCAAATCTTTTCTGGATAGATTTGAATGAGATTTTAAGCGACTCTCCGAAGCTTCCGCAGAACATAGAGGGCTGTGTTCCGCTCTGATATTCATATCCGCCCTCTTCGGCGGTAAAATCTATTATTCTTCCGTCTTCTACTACGATAAGGGTCTGACCGGGGTTTACTGCAATACGGCTTCCGTCGGTAATGACGTTTTCGTCGGCCCTGTTTCCGCCGCCTCCCGAACGTCTCGCCTTACCCTTTTTTACAAGTGTATCGCTATCCAGGGAATCACAGTATATATAATCCTCCCAGAGGTCGCCTATATATGAAAACGCAGAATCGGTAATAGCCTTTATTAAGCCCATATTTTTTCCTCCAGTATATTTCTTATAGGATTATTTAAGCTTCCATAGAGCACAGTAATCACCTGCGCTTGTGCTTCTGCCGCTTTGTGCGCAGGCTCCTGCCGCCGCTGAATAGTAGGTACAGTCGTAGCAGGATCTTGAGGCTCCGCCCGAATATTTCGGCGTTGAGGAGGTAGTCATATTAAGCATACGCTGATAATTTTCGTTCTGTAGCTGACGCTTTTTTGCGTCCGCCTGCATCTGTATCTGCATATCACGCTGATGCTGTTCGTTCATTCGTTGACGCTCTTCTTCGAGAGCAACAAGCTTTACATTTTTAACGCTTCCGTCGTTTAGTCCTCTTATATATGCGGAAAGGCACATATTATTCTGCTTTGCGCCCTGTAAAAGCTGTTCGGGAGTAAGCTCCATCATTTTTTCCGCCGAGGAAATAATTCCGCCGGTAATACCGTGAAGGAAGCCGGGCATACTCTTCTTTAAGCTTTCGTTTTTATTGTTCATCTGTAGCCTGAGGTAGATTTTCTGCTGTTCATAGGCGGCTGTGCCAAGCTCGAGAATAAGCTGCTGCTGTTCATACTCAGTTTCGGGAATATCGAAGCCGATTCCGTCGGAAGGGTAGGGGGTATCGCAGTACGAGCACATTTTTTCGCCCTTTTCGTAGGGCGCGCCGCAGAGAGAGCATTTTACAATTTTCTTCTTTTTTGCGGCAGAAGGATTTTTCATTGCCGCTTCCATAACTTCAAGCTCGTGAATAAGCCTGTCGAATTCCTCCTGCGCTTTAAGACAAGCGGGACATACCTCCGTTATAGGACAAGTCTTGAGGCAATATTTTCCCGAATGCTCGATATGGTTTTCTTCCTGCATTTTCTTAGCGTCGTTAAGAATCTTATTACCGAGAATGCCGAAGCTATTGAGACCTGAAATCCCTGTGTCAACATTGGTGAGATCCATATTTTTCGCAATAAAATCTGTAAGTCCCATACACGCCTCCAAAAAAAGTATATGTATAGTTTAATTTTACCACAAATATAAGTTCAAGTCAAGTAAAGTAAGGCATTAAAGCGTCGGGCTTGAGTTTTTACACATTATAAAAATGCAGAGCTGTTTGTTTTACAGCCCTGCATTTATAATTTTTATTATCTCAGCCTTCAAGCGCCTTCATAATGAGATAATCCTTACCCTCGTCAAAAATTGCCTTAATAGCCTCCTTATCGAAGGGAACTCTTATATCAATATCATTTCCGCTTTCCATATCTGTTCCCGAATCTACGCTTACATCACCGTTTTCATCGAGAAGGAGAGAGCCCGAGAAGGAAAGCATAGAGCCGTTGTCGAAATACATACCGCCTACGCCCTGTGCGGAGCCGTTAGGCTCGGTAAAGCCCATAACGGTCACGTCGGGCATACCCTGCATAACAAGAGCAAGATGGTCGGCGGCGCTTACGCTGTTCTGGTTTACGAGAATCGTTACCTTTCCGTCCCATAAGTCCTCGCCTGTAAAATAATTATCCTTATCCTTTACGAAGCGTCCGTTTTCGTCGGTAACATAACCGCCTGCGGAATCGCTCCATAATGCGTCGGTACAGTAATAATGCTCGCCGACGGGAGCGAAAATCGAAGCGATTGCCTTTACCATATCTCCCGAACCGCCCGCATTACTTCTCATATCGATAATAACGTGATTTTTTTCCGCCGCCTTCATTTCTTCAAGCTTATCGATTATGTCGGATTTAAGGAAGGTGTAATCGCCGCTTTCCATAGATTCGCTGTCGAACATCATCATTTTTATACGGAAGGCGGAGGTGTTTTCGTCGATTTCCTCCCACATAAGATGACCTGTTTCGATACCGCCGTCTATAGCTTTCTGGGCTTCCTTTAATCTGCCGCTGTAATATGCTCCTATTTTGGGCAGTACCGCAGTTTTCTCGCTTCCGTTCTCGTCAAGGAAGGCTACGGTTACACTGTCGCCGCCTGTACCTGCGCTGAAAAGCGTGCGGTAGAAGCTTCTGTTATCCTTGTCGGCGAAGGTAAAGTATCTGAGTACGCTGTCATCTATATTTTCGGGAGAAACTCCGTCCCAGCCTGTTACAATCGTGCCGTTTCGGATTCCCGCCTTATAGGCTTCGCTGTCGGGTTGTACGTTTACTGCGGCAGTACTTCCGTCGGAAAGAGTCATAAGTGCAAGGCCGTAGTCGTTACCGAGAACCTTATCGTATATTCTTTCCATAATCGCTTCGTAATCCTCGCCGGGAGCAAAGTATACGTGACCGTCATTGAAGCGTGCGCAGAATTCTGTCCAGACTATAGTATTTTCATCCTCGTCCTGAGAAATATTTACCGCTTCGAAACGGGGGAGAAATTCATTATAGAGTGCGTCAAGGTCAACGCCCTTATGTTCGGTAAGGATATAATGATCTTTAATAGCCTTGAAGCCGTCCCTGAAGTCCTTTGCATAATCATAGGCACGGTAGCCCTTCGAGAAAGAGCAAAGGGGGATTGCGGCTATCGCTAAAATTGCGGAAGCGGTACAGGCAATTCTGCGGAGCTTTCCGCTGTCCTTCAGGAAGCCTGCGAGAAGAATTACAGCTCCTATATAGACGGGAAGCATATATGTATCAAGACCCGACATTGCCGTCAGAATAAAAGTTACAATCAAAGGCGCCACAAAGCATAAACGCCATTTCTGTGTGATTCGTTTTTCCGCCACAAAGGAAAGTATGAATAATCCTGCTGAAAAAACGATAAGGAGAATTGACATCAGTAAATCAAAATATTCCATTTTTCAGTCCTCCTTAGTTCATATCGTCGTTCTTGAAGAACATATAGCCGAGGAATAATGCTGCTGCACCAACGGCAAGAGAAACAACTATAGTGGTGATAATCTGATCGGGGGGAAGCTCTGTGAGATAGATATAGTAAATGTCGCCGCCGAGACCGAAGCTGGTCCACATATCCACTTTGGCAAGCATACCCATATTTGTCAATCCGAGCACGTAATTATTAGTGTTTCCAACAGGAGTAACTATACCGAGAAGTATGTTCAGAATATAGCTTACGCCCATTACTATGTAGGGATTTTTAATTAAAAATGTAAGTAAGATATATTCGCATATAATTCTTGCTATAGGAAAAGCCATAAGAAAATATCTCAGTAAAAAATCACCGAAGCTTACCTTATCTCCCCAGCCCAGTATTATTGCTTCCACTACAGGCGGTACCGCTATAATAATCATTGTTCCTATTGTTCCCGCTATTATTGCAGTAACCGCTTTTCCTAAGAAAACCTGCGCTCTCGTATGCCCTGACATTATTTCGTAGTTACAGGTCTTGTCTACAAAATCCGCTCCGCATATCTGTGCGGTTACGATAAACATAAAGAACTGCCCTATAAGATAGAATAGTGAAAGAGTTGAAAGCGCCTCTTCTCCGCCTGTTCTTTCTACGTTTGAGACGGAGGTGTCGGCAAGCATCATTACAATAGCCAGCGAAACAAGAAGAATACCGATAAAGGTTATTATTGAGATTTTATCTCTTCTGAGCTTGAAGAACTGAGCCTTCATTATTTTTATCATTTTTAAGCCCCCTTACTTCATATCGCTCTTACGGAAATAGAGATAACCTAAGATAAGGCATCCGATACCTACAGCCAGCGATACTGTAATCGTAAGTACCGCAAGGGTAGGGTCAACAGCCGTATCGTATAAAACCTCGTCATTACCGTTTACATATTGATAACTGTACTTGGTCAGGGTTATAAGATCACGGAAATTAGCCATAGAATGGAGAACGATGAAATTTCCTACTTTTATACCGCCGAATAATTCAAAGAACATAGGTATCATACTTCCGATTTCAATGAACAGGAAGCTTACGATAAGTCCGATATAACAGCTCTTCGTAAGGAAGGTTAAAAGTACGCATTCACAGAACATTCTGAAAATAGTGAATACAGAAAGTACACAGCGGAAAATCATACCCCCCATATCCATATAAATGCCCCAGCCGTTCATAATACCGAGAAAAAGGGGAGGGACGATAAGAATTATAAGCGCCGCAGGCATACACCAGGTAAAGCTTACCCATACTCTGCTCCAGTAGACCTCCTTACGGCTGTGTCCGATAAGGAGTTCATAGTTCATAGTCTTATCCTCATAGTCCCAGCCGCAGATTCTCGTACCGAGAATTACCATAATAACGCTTATAGCCAAAGGATATATATGAGAACTAAGGAAAAATTCCGACGCAGTAAGATTTAGCAAGCCGTTTATTTCACTGTATTCGAGAGCAAGAAGAATGACTGCTCCGATAAAGGAGTAGTATGTAACGTTATCTCTTACGGTCTTATATCTCAGAGCCTTTATTATGTTCTGCATTTTCTCCACCTACCATATTCATATAATACTGTTCGAGATTAGCTTCATTTAAGGATAAACCTACGGGAATAACTCCGTTTTCAAAGAGCGCCTTCGAGATTTCACGCATATTTTCAAAGCCGTCATAAAGCTTTATAGCGCCGTCCTTGTCGATATCGAACTGGGTAAGTCCAAGCTTGTTTTCAAGAACTGCGGCGGCGAGGGAATTGTTATCGGTATCGATACGGTAGAATTCCCTGCATATTTTCTTAAGCTTGGGAGCCGAAACAGTCTGAAGAATTTCGCCCTTATTGATAAAAATATAATCTGTACATAAAAGAGATAATTCGCTTAAAATATGGGAGGAAATTATTATCGTGATATGCTCCTCTCGGTTAAGTCGAAGTAAAAGCTCACGTATTTCAACAATACCTTCGGGGTCGAGACCGTTTACCGGCTCGTCAAGTACCATTATTTCAGGCTTGGTGAGCAGTGCGTTAGCGATACCCAGCCTCTGACGCATACCGAGAGAGAAGTTTTTCACAGGCTTTTTTCCCGTGTCGGTAAGGTTTACGATTTCGAGTACCTCGTCGATACGCTTTTTATCGGGAATACCCTTCTGAATACGCTGTATCTCGAGATTTTCCTTTGCAGTCATTTTTGCTTTTGCATAAGGGGTTTCGATTATAAAGCTCATACGGCTTCTCGCTTTGGCAAGACCGTTTTCGGTAGTTTCACCGAAAATAGAGAGGGAACCGCCTGTAGGAAGCGCGAGTCCTCCGAGCATTTTCATAATTGTGGTTTTACCTGCTCCGTTAGGGCCGATAAGACCGCATATCATACCCTTTTTAATCTGAAAAGAAGCGTCCTTTACCGCCTTCTGCTTCATATACTGTTTTTCGAGGTTTTTTACATCAATAAGTATTTCCGACATCTGTAAACCATCCTTTCGTATTTTCATTTTCTGTCACCATTATAAAAGCCAATTATAAAGAATTTCTTAAATAATTTAAACTTTTTAAAATTTTTCCGAAATATTGCAGTATGTAAAAAGAAAAAGCCGCAGGATCAAATAAACTGCATCCTGTGGCTTTTAAGCATTTTACGGGTCATTCTGCTGCTTTAAATTCAACGCCTATATTAAGTACATTGTTTTCATTCGAAGCAAAAACGGAAGCCTCCTGTTTTTCGGCAAGAAGCTTTACTATATAGAGACCGAGACCTGCGCCGCTTCCGCTTCTTGCCTTATCGGCTCTGTAGGTGCGGAGGAAAAGACGGTCGGTATCTATATTCTGGCCGCTTGGTATTTTATTCGAAAAGCTTATCGAGACCTTTCCGTTACAGGCGGAAAGAGTTATTCCGAAGCTTTTTTCGGCGTATTTTATGATGTTATTAAGAAGATTTCCCAGCATTCTCGTAAGAAGCACAGGGTCAGCCATAGCGAAAACCGTCTTTTCGGGAAAAACAATATCGGGTATAAGACCGCTTCCTCTTATAACCGCCTCATTATCGGCGATGAACTGCATAAGCTCATTCGTGAAATTTACGGGAACAAGCTGTGCCGAGGAATAATCACTTTCCAGTACCGACAGCTCGAAGAAATCCTCCGCCATATTTTTCATAGCGGCGCATTTTTTCTGACTTGTCCTTATATATTCCAAAGCGGAAGGGGAGAGGGAGCTGTCGTTTTCGAGCATCTGCAGATTGCCGCTTATAACGGTAATCGGCGTCCTTAAATCGTGGGCGATATCCGAAACCGACTGTTTTAAGCTCTGCTCGGCCGCTTCGCTTTTCTCCTTGAGCTTTTTCTGATAATCGAGATTACGGTTCATTTCTGCGGTCATTTCCGAAAGGCTTCTGTCTACGAGGTCGATTGTAAGCTGACGGTTATATTCCGCTTTACGTGTAAGTACAAGCTCTTCCTTTATGCATTTAAGGTTTTTTCTAATGCGGATTATGTAAGAAATAAGCCAGAGGGAGAAAAGTAAAAGTACTGCACAGGCTATAATAAGTATTACCACGCCTTATTCCTCCCTTAAACGATAACCGACGCCCCAGACTGTTTCTATATAATCCTCGCCCGAGGCCTTTTTGAGCTTGCTTCTGAGGTTACTTACGTGAACGTTTATCGTATTATCCTCGTAATAGTAGGTGTCATTCCATACTGCCTCATAAAGATTGGCCTTAGTAAAGACTTTTTTCGGATAGCTCAGAAAAAGCTTTAAAAGCTGCATTTCCTTCGAGGTGAGGGTTATGGGTTTACCGTCGCAGTTCACAGTATTTTCGGAGATATTATAGGTAAGCTTACCGCAGGAAAGCACGCTGTCAGCCTTTGTCACAGCGCCAACTCTTCTCATTATTACCTGTATACGGACAAGCACCTCGTTAAGGTTGAAGGGCTTGATTATAAAATCGTCTGCCCCCGTTTTAAGCATTTCGAGCCTCGTTTCCATCATTGACTTTGCAGAAAGCACAATTACAGGCTTATCGGAATAGCTTCTGAACTCCCGGATAAGCTGTTCGCCGCTTATATAGGGAAGCATAAGATCCATAAGTACAATATCGAAATCCTGTTTTTCGAGAAGCTTTTTCCCTGTATTTCCTTCAAAGGCAGTAACCGTTTCATAGTCGTTCTGATTAAGAAAATCCGACAGTAATGCGGAAATTTCCTTGTTATCCTCGATGATAAGTATTTTTCCGTTCATATTATCCCCCGAAAAAGACTGACTAAAAAACACCGACCACATTGGTATATGGTCGGTATGTCTATGGTCGAGATGGCGGGATTCGACGGCTTTCGCCTAACCCTTGTGGCTTCGACTCCCGAATCCGATAAGAAAAACAAAGTACTCGTTACTATGCGTGACGAGCACTTTCTTTTTGGTCGAGATGACGGGATTCGAACCCACGGCCTCTGCGTCCCGAACGCAGCGCTCTACCAAACTGAGCCACATCTCGATATTAAGTTTTACAATGGGGAAAAAGCTGTATGTGAAATTGTGTTCAGCGCTGCTGGCAGCTTACACTTGCGGTACCCGTAATTTTTTGCTCCGTCTGTCGCAAAATTACGACCGCTGCGCCTTTTTTCTCTCGCTTTATCCGCCACAGGCGGTGCTTCAAGAAAAAAGCTACCAAGCTGAGCCACATCTCGATATTAAGTTTTACAATGGGGAAAAAGCTGAGCCTTCACATTGTTATTCAAAGAAAAAGCAGATAAGATGGTGCGGATAACAGGACTTGAACCTGCACGATATTGCTATCATCGGCACCTGAAGCCGACGTGTCTGCCATTCCACCATATCCGCAAAATCAGACTGTAAGCAATATTATATCATACTGCAATAAAAAAATCAAGCCTTTTTTTGAAAAATTACCTTTATAAGGTAACTGCCGTATTGCATTTTTATAATGGATATGCTATAATGTCCCAGCGGACAAAAGAAAGGAATGGTTAAATGAAAAATAAAGATATATATAGAAAAGCATTAAGACTTGCCGTTCCTATGATGATACAGAACGGTATCACCAATATGGTGGGTCTTATAGATAATCTTATGGTAGGAAGTCTCGGAACTGAGGCTGTTACGGCGGTTTCTATAGTCGGACAACTCATTTTCGTATTCAATCTTGCTATCTTCGGAGGCTTATCGGGTCCCGGAATCTATAGTGCCCAGTTCTACGGTCAGCAGAATACCGAGGGCGTAAGAAACGCCTTCAGAATGAAGCTTATTATTGCAGTAATCTGCTTCATCGGCGGTCTTACCGTGTTCCTTTTCGGAGGAGAGGCGCTGATAGGAATGTACCTGCAGGGAGAAAGTGCCGAAATTGATAAGGGGCTAACCCTTGCTTATGCAGTAGATTATATGATTATAATGCTGTTCCAGCTTCTGCCCTTTGCAATTACGCAGATATATGCCACAACCCTTCGTGAAACAGGGGACAGCGTAAAGCCTATGGTAGCGGGAATATGCTCTGTAGTAGTGGACGTCGTATTCAACTATATACTTATCTACGGAAAGCTCGGCGCTCCCGCTCTCGGCGTTAAGGGTGCGGCTATTGCCACAGTTATCGCACGTCTTGCGGAGCTCTTTGTAATAATTATATGGACGCACATAAGAAAAAACAAGCACGAATTCATCGCAGGAGTATATAAGAAGCTTCTTATACCGAAGGAGCTTGCCTTAAAGATAATAAAAAAGGCGCTTCCGATATTTCTGAATGAATTCTTATGGGCGGGCGGTATGGCGGCTCTTACACAGAATTACTCGGTAAAGGGTCTCGATATAGTAGCGGGACTTAATATTTCCAATGCTATCTGTAACCTTCTTAACGTAGTATTCATAGCCCTCGGCTCGGCGGTAGGAATTCTTATCGGACAAACTCTCGGCGCTTCCGAATACGAAAAGGCGAAGAAGGAATCCTTCAGCCTTATGTGGTTTACGGGAGGAATATGCCTTATATTAACGGCGATACTCGTAGGCATTTCGGGAGTATTCCCAACTCTTTACGAAACTACCGAAACCGTAAGAAACAACGGTCGGGCGTTTATTATAATTACTGCATTATTCTTCCCTGTACAGGGCTTTCTTAACGCTCTCTACTTTACGCTCCGTTCGGGAGGAAAAACCTTCGTTACCTTCCTGTTCGACAGCGTTTATACCTGGGCAATAACCGTACCTCTTGCCTATGTACTCTGTAATTTTACGGACTGCTCGGTATTCCTGATTTATACGCTGGTACAGGCGCTTGATTTAGTTAAGATAGTGGTAGGCTTTATTCTGGTGAAGAAGGGCGTATGGATAAGTAATCTTGTAGAAAACCGCGATTAGTAAAGATAATTGTTGATTATTTCGGAAAAATGTGGTATAATCAGTAAAAAGCTTTATGGACGGAGGGCTGTAATGTCGTTTGAAATAGATGAGCTCATTGATTTATTGAAGGAGCGTAATGTATATATCCAGACTCATAATTTCCCTGACCCCGACGCTATTGCGGCGGCCTTCGGGCTTCAGGTTTTTCTCGAAGGCTTCGGAATTTCCTCGGAAATATGTTATTACGGAGATATCGAAAAGACTACTACAGCGGCTATGGTTACGATTCTCGGCATAAAAATGACCGAGGCGAACAAGCTTATCGATATGAAGGATACCGACTACATTATTACCGTAGATTCCCAGAAGGGTAATTCAAACCTTTACGACCTGCCCGGGGACGAGGTTGTCTGTATCGACCATCATCCCATCTTTAATCCCGGATACTATCGTTATGCCGATATAAGAATGGTGGGAAGCTGTTCGTCGATTATTGCGGATTATTTCAGAAAGCATAACGCAGAAATGCCCGAAAAGGTAGCGACAGCGCTTCTCTACGGTCTAAAGACGGATACTATGAACTTTACGAGAGGGGTTACCGCCTTCGATATAGATATATATGCATATCTTTTCGGATATGCCGATAATGCCCTTATAAGAAAGCTCCAGACCAACGCCTTCCGTTACGACGACCTGGACGCATTTTTAACCTCTATGTCGGGAATGAGAATCGACAACGGCGTCGCTTACTCCTTCCTTGATTTCGACTGCACCGACGCTTTTGTAGCTACGGTTTCTGATTTTATGCTTGGGCTTGACGCTGTGTATTTTGCAGTAGTTTTCTGCAGAAGAGGCAACGGCTATAAATTCTCTGTCCGTTCGGAAATCGAAAAGCTTGACGCGGGACTTATAACCGCCAGTGCGCTTTCTACCGTAGGAAACGGCGGCGGTCATAACAGTATGGCAGGAGGCTTTGCTCGTGAGGATAAGCTTTCCTGTGTTGACGAAGATTGTGAAAAGGCCGTAAGAATGCTCTTCGGCGAATCTATAGAGATTTTTTCCGCTTCATAAATGTTTCCTTATAATGAATATCATTTCGGGAAATATAATACTGACTTAAAAACGAAAGGAAACCATAAATGGGGCGAGAAAAATTTAATTCGAGACTCGGTTTTATCCTTGTATCGGCAGGCTGTGCGATAGGTCTCGGAAATGTATGGAAATTTCCGTATATATGTGCGAAATACGGGGGAGCAGCCTTTATACTGATATATCTGCTGTTTCTTGCGGTTATAGCGCTTCCTATTCTTATAGCTGAGTTCGGCGTAGGCCGAGGAAGCCGACAGAGTATAATTACCGCCTATTCGAAGCTCCAGTCTCCGAGAGGACGCTTCGGTATGAATAAATATGTGGGTATGGCGGGAAGCTATCTCCTTATGATGTTCTACACGATGGTCTGCGGCTGGATGATGATTTATGCAGGAAAAATGCTTACGGGAGAGCTTGAAGGGCTTGATACCGCCTCCCTGAAAACACAGTTTGACGGTATGCTTGCGGATCCGCTTATTCTTACGATATTTACTGCTGTTACAATCGTAATTTCCTTCGGTATCTGTGTTCTCGGGCTAAAGAACGGGGTCGAAAAGATAACAAAGGTTATGATGGTGATTCTCCTGCTTCTTCTTGTAGTTCTTGCGGTAAACTCCCTTACTCTTGAAAATGCAGGAAAGGGAATAGAATACTACCTTGTTCCCGATTTTTCGGTTTTTGAGGAATACGGACTCGGTACGGTGGTATTCAACGCTATGACCCACGCATTTTTCACTCTCAGCGTAGGCATAGGTAGTATGGAAATTTTCGGCTCCTATCTTTCTAAGGAACGCAGGCTTACGGGCGAAGCATTAAGCGTTACGGCGGTAGATACCTTCGTGGCTCTTACAGCAGGACTTGTAATAATTCCTGCCTGTGCGGCCTATGATGTTCCGCTGGATTCGGGCCCCTCGCTTCTGTTCATATCTCTGCCAAATGTGTTCAACAATATGCCCGGCGGTAGGATATGGGGCATACTTTTCTTTGTTCTTATGACCTTTGCGGCGCTTTCTACAGTAATCGCCGTATTCGAGAACATTATAGCAATGTGTATGGATAACTGGAATATATCGAGAAAAAAGGCGGTAGCTATAAATTTACCCCTTATGATCGTTCTTTCGCTTCCTGCAATATTCGGATATAATCTTTTAAGCGGTGTAAATCTCCTCGGAGAAGGCTCTACTATAATGGATTTCGAGGATTTCATCGTTTCTACAAACCTGCTTCCCCTCGGAAGCCTTCTGGTGGTAATTCTTTGTACTCATAAGCACGGCTGGGGCTGGGACAGCTTCATCGAAGAGGTAAATACAGGAAAGGGTATAGCCTTCCCGAAGGTGCTG
Source organism: Ruminiclostridium sp. (assembly GCA_045579625.1). Lineage (GTDB taxonomy): Bacteria > Bacillota > Clostridia > Oscillospirales > Ruminococcaceae > Ruminiclostridium_E. The sequence continues at coordinate 45,394 of JAZNMN010000026.1, read as the reverse complement.
AAGAACTATATGAAATGGATTCTTCCCCTTATTATAATCGGTGTTTATCTTAAAGGGTACTACGATATGTTTGCGCCTCAGGGACCTATCGCTCTTACCCTGTGGATGATTTTTGCAGTAGCCTTCCTGGGTGTTATCCTGTTCTTCGCTTTACCGAAGCCGACAGGTAAGAAAAAAGCCATTGCGGCTGAAAAAAGAGATAATTAAGCATAAGAGGTATCGGATTTACGGTTCGGTACTTCTTTTTCTTTATAAAAATCAGCCGTATATATTGATTTTTTTCATTTACAATGGTATAATTAGATATTAGTATGGGTTATTATCTGAAAGGAGAAAATATGACGCTTATCGATATAGGCTACGGCAACAGAATCAACAGCAGCAGAATAGTTGCTGTCGTAAACGCGGACTCGGCTCCTGCGAAGCGCATTATCTCCGTAGCAAAGGAAAATAACACCGCTATTGACGCTACCTGCGGTAAAAAAACCAAGACGGTAATCGTTATGGATAGCGGTCACGTGGTGATGTCGGCAAAGGAGCCCGACAAGATCCTGTCGGAATAAAATGTTCAGTATTTTCTGATACGATGAACAGAGAGGAAGGAATTATATTATGAAAAAGGGTATACTTATTGTTGTTTCCGCACCTGCAGGCTGTGGAAAGGATACTATTCTCGAACAGGCGCTTAAGGCCAACGATAATCTTTTCTATTCGGTTTCCGCTACCTCCCGTGCTATGCGTCCCGGGGAAACCGACGGCGTAAGCTATCATTTCAAGTCCAGGGAGCAGTTCGAGGAAATGATAAAGAATGAAGAGCTTCTCGAATATACCGAATACTGCGGAAATTACTACGGAACACCTAAAAAGGCTGTTTCCGATATGCTTGAGGCAGGTAAGGATGTTATTCTTAAGATAGAAATTGAGGGGGCGGCTAACGTCAAGAAGATTTTCCCTGACTGTACTATGATTTTCATACTTCCTCCCTCTATCAAGGAGCTTGACCGCCGCTTACATAAGAGAGGCACAGAGACAGAGGAGGTAATTCTCCGCCGTCTCGAGCAGGCGAGAAATGAGCTTGAATATGCCAAGAATTACGACTATTTCGTAGTAAACGACGAGCTTTCCGTAGCTGTCGAGGACTTCCTTTCGGTAGTAAAGGGCGAAAAATGCTCAAGAAAAAATTCACTCGGTTTAGTTGACGAGATACTTTTAAATGACTGTTAAAATTGCGGCAGTAGCCGTAGAAAAGGCTCTTTTCGCTTTCGATAATCTTTTCAGCTACATTATCCCCGACGGTCTTGACATAAAAAAGGGAATGAGGGTAATCGTCCCCTTCGGAAAAGGCAATAAGCGCCGTATCGGAGTTGTATTCGATATAACCGAGGGCGAAGCGGATAAGCGGATGAAATCGGTTATCTCCGCCGCTGACGACGGAAGCTATTTAAGCGATGAAATGCTGTATCTCGCCGAATATATGAAGGAAACCACGTTCTGTACATACTACGACGCCGTAAGAACAATGCTTCCTTCGGGGCTTTCCCTTTATTTAAACGAAAGCTATGATTTTTCGGAAAGCCGAGCTATGCTTCTTTTAAGCTCGGGAGAGGCTTCCGAGGATGAAAAAACGCTTATTTTACAGGCGAAGGACTTATCCGATAAGGAACGAAACGCTCTTTTTGGGAGAGCTGAGTTTTCCTCGGCGGTTAAAAGCCTACTGGAAAAAGGCGTACTGCATAAGAACGAAAGCTTAAGGCGGAAGGTTGGAGATGAAACCGAAAAGACCGTCTATCCTACAGGAAATATCCCCGAGGATATTAAGCTTTCCCCGAAGCAGAAGGCTGTAGTCGAAGCTATTACCGAGGCGGGAGCGGCTACCGTAAAGGAGCTTTGCTATCTTTGCGGCTGTACTCCTTCCGTGATAAAAAATCTTGTGGGGAAGGGAATACTGGAAACAGGTGAAATTGAGGTTTCACGTTCCGTCACCAAGGACGCGGTAGCCACAGAAAGTCTTTCTGAACTTCGCTTCTCTCCGCTTCAGCAGTCTGTGTACAACGGACTTGAGGAGCTTATGGACAGCGGCGAGCCGAAATGCGCTTTACTTCACGGCGTAACGGGAAGCGGTAAGACCTCGGTTTTCATAAAGCTTATCGAGCACGCTGAAAAAACGGGAAGAACAGCGATTCTGCTTGTTCCCGAAATCGCTCTTACTCCTCAGACGGTAAGCAAGTTTCAGAGTCTTTTCGGCAATTCAGTCGCCATTATACACAGCAGTCTTTCCCTCGGTCAGAGGGCTGATGAATATAAAAGAATAAAAAGCGGAGAAGCAAAAATAGTAATCGGAACAAGAAGTGCTGTTTTCGCTCCCGTAGATAATATCGGAATTATAGTTATTGACGAAGAGGGGGAGCATACCTACAAGTCGGAAATGTCCCCGAGATATCACGCAAGAGATATAGCGAAGCAACGCTGTTTCAGGCATAACGCTCTTCTCCTTCTCGCTTCCGCAACACCCTCCTTTGACAGCTATCATAATGCATTAAAGGGAAGATACAGCCTCTTCGAAATGAACGAGCGCTACAGTAACGCAGTACTGCCCGACGTACTTATGATAGATATGAGGTTAGAGGCGGAAAACGGAAACCGAGGGGATTTCAGCGAGGAGCTTTTAGCCGAGCTTAAATATAACCTTGAGGCAGGGGAACAGTCTATGCTTCTTCTCAACAGAAGGGGCTATCATACCTATGCCAACTGCATAAGCTGTGGGACGGTGATAGAGTGTCCGAACTGCAGTATTCCTCTTACCTACCATAAGGTGAACGACAGCGTGATATGCCATTACTGCGGATTTCGTAAGCCTATGCCCCGTGCCTGTGAAAAATGCGGAAGTAAGTTCATTTACTGCAGCGGTACGGGAACACAGCGTATCGAGGACGAGATAAAGGAGTATTTTCCTAATGCAAGAGTGCTTCGTATGGACGCAGATACCACAATGTCGAAGTATTCCTATGAGAAGCGCTTTAAGGAATTCGCAAACAACGAATATGATATAATGATAGGAACACAGATGATAGCTAAGGGGCTGAATTTCGAGAATGTAACCTTAGTGGGCGTACTTCTTATCGACCGTTCTCTTTATGCAGGAGATTATCTCGGCTACGAAAAGACCTTCTCCCTGATTACTCAGGTCGTGGGTCGTTCGGGCAGGGGCAAAAAGAAGGGAAGAGCCTATCTCCAGACCTTCTCTCCCGACCATTATGTCCTACAGCTCGCTTCCGAGCAGAATTACAAGGAATTCTTCCGTCAGGAAAGCGAGGTAAGGGAGGCGCTTATTTTTCCGCCCTACTGCGATATATGTATGATAGGCTTTTCGGGGGCTGACGAGGGCTCCGTCGCCTTAGCCTCCGCACGTTTTTTAGAGCTTCTTAAGGACGCCGACAGGAAAAGCGGAAAAAAGCTTCCGCTTATTATGCTCGGGCCTACGGGAAGCGGTAAATATAACGGAAGCTATCGGGAGAAAATAGTAATCAAGTGTAAGAATTGCCGTGCCTTAAGGGATATGCTCCGTTCGGTAATGTATTCCGCGTATAAGGAAGCGGCTTTCAGAAATGTAAGCTTTTACGCCGATTTCAACGGCGAAATAATATAGAAAGGATTTATATTTTATGGCACTCAGAAACATTGTAAAGGTCGGCGAGGATATTTTAAAGAAAAAATGCAGGGAAGTAACGGTTTTTGATGATAAGCTCTGGGTACTTCTCGATGATATGCTTGAAACTATGCGGTCTGCTAACGGCTGTGGTCTTGCCGCGCCTCAGGTAGGCATTTTACGCCGTGCAGTTGTTATAGATGTGGGCGACGGCCCTATCGAGCTTATAAATCCTGTAATAACCTCTATGAGAGGGAAGCAGAGAGAGGTAGAAGGCTGTCTTTCCGCTCCCGGACAGTGGGGCTATGTAACAAGACCCGCTAAGGTTAAGGTTACTGCATTAAACCGTTACGGAAAGGAATTCAAGGTAGAGGGTACCGAGCTTTTAGCCCGTGCGCTCTGTCACGAGATCGATCATCTTAACGGTACTGTATTCCTCGATATTGTAGAGGAAATGTACGAGCCCGAAGAGGATAAATAATTTAAGCTCCGAAAGGAAAAGATATAATGAATATAGTTTTTATGGGAACGCCCGATTTTTCGGTTCCCTGTCTTAAATCGCTTATTGAGGCGGGACATAGGATTCAGGCTGTTTTTACTCAGCCCGATAAGCCTAAGAACAGAGGTCATAAAATGATGTTTCCTCCTGTTAAGGAATGTGCGCTTCAGTACGATATTCCCGTTTTTCAGCCTCTTTCCCTAAGAAAGGGCGAGGACGCGGAAAGCTCCCTTAATACCCTTAAGGAGCTTAATCCCGACTGTATCGTCGTAGTAGCCTACGGTCAGATTTTACCCAAGGCGGTTCTTGACCTGCCGGAGTACGGCTGTATAAACGTACACGCTTCGCTTCTTCCCCGATACAGAGGTGCGGCGCCTATTCAGCATTGTATCATAGACGGCGAAAAGGAAACAGGCGTTACTACAATGTATATGGGCGAGGGTCTCGATACGGGAGATATGATTCTCGTGGATAAAATTGCGATTGACGAAAGGATGACCGCTTCCGTTTTACACGACAGCCTTTCGGAAATGGGGGCTTCCCTTATTGTTGAAACACTTAAGCAGGTGGAGGAGGGTACTGCCCCGAGAACTCCGCAGACTGATGAAAATACCTGCTACGCTTCTATGATAACCAAGGAAATGTGCAGGATTGATTTCTCGAAGCCTCTTGACGACGTATACAATCACATCAGGGGTATGTCCTCTGCGCCCTGTGCTTTTACTATGCTGGGGGATAAGCGTCTTAAGGTATATTTCGCCGAAAAGACTGATATGAAATCAGAGCTTCCCTGCGGTACGGCCGCCGACGATAATTTTGCGGTTGTATGCGGCGACGGTGTAATCCGCTTTACGGATATCCAGCTTGAGGGCGGAAAGCGTATGAATGCTTCCGATTTCTTAAGAGGCAGAAAGATAGAAAAGGGTACTTTATTCAGCTGATAACAGCCTTATGGTGATAATTATGGATATTATTTATAATCTTATCTACGGCGTACAGATGATATTCTATTATCCTGCCGTAGGTATATTCTTCATATTTGCAATGGTTTTTGCGGCGATATGCTCGATAAGAGTTCATACTGTTTTCGGAAAGTATAATCTCGTAAGGACAGGAAGCGGTGTAAAGGCCTACGAGGTAGCGAGACATATTCTTGATATAAACGGTCTTTACGATGTACAGATTGTCAATATACGCGGAAATCTTACCGACCATTACGACCCGAAGAAAAGGATACTTGCACTTTCGGATACGGTATACGGCAACGCTACCGTCGGCGCGATAGGCGTAGCGGCTCACGAATGCGGACACGCTATTCAGCACGCTAAAGGCTACGGCCCTATGAAGGTAAGACAGGCTATCTATCCCGTAGTAGCCTTCAGCTCAAAAATATGGATATTCGTATGGCTTGCGGGCTGTGTGCTGGAAATGTTTACGCTTATTCAGGTAGCTATTCTTCTCTACGCCTTAACGGCAGTATTCCAGCTTGTTACGCTTCCTGTAGAATTTGACGCAAGCAGCAGAGCTATAAAGACGCTGGCTGACAACAAGCTTTTATACGGCGCAGAGCTTCTCGGAGCAAGAAAGACTCTGAGTGCGGCGGCTATGACCTATGTTTCGGGTCTTTTAGCTACATTGGCACAGTTATTGAGACTTTTGGCGAGGACATCAAACAGAAGAGGGTGACGTAAATGTCTACTGCACGGCAGACAGCTTACGAGCTGTTACTTAAAACTGAATTAAGCGGAGCTTATTCGAATATTGCTCTTGACGGAGCTCTCGAAAAAACGAAGCTTCGCCCTAAGGATAAGGCTTTTGTGACTGCGCTTTTCTACGGCGTTCTTGAAAGAAAGCTTGCTCTTGACTATATTATAAGAGCCTATTCCAAAACCGAATATGATAAAATCGATAAAGGCGTTGTCCAGCTTCTTCGTATGGGGCTTTATCAGCTCCTTTATATGGACAGCGTTCCCGAAAGTGCGGCGGTAAACGAAACCGTAAGCCTTTGTCCTAAAAGCTCGAAGGGCTTCGTTAACGCTATTTTAAGAAGCTTTATACGTAGCGGCAGTAAGATTGAATACGAAGGTCTTGATGAATACGGAAAGCTTTCGGTTATGTATTCCTGTCCTAAGTGGCTTGTGAAGATGTGGTGCGGCCGTTTCGGCGTTCCCGCAACGGAAGGAATGTTAAAGGCAAGCTTCGGAAGACCGCCCCTTTACGCAAAGGTCAATACTCTTAAATGTACTGCCGATGAGCTTATAGCCGAGCTTAAGGCGGATAAGATTACCGCAAGGAGAAATAAGCTTCTTGACGACTGCGTGGAGATTGACAGGATAGGCGGAGTTGAGACCTGTAATGCCTATAGAAAGGGCCTTTTCCATATCCAGGATATCTCTTCACAGCTATGCTGTAAGATAGTAAAGCCTGTTGTGGGTGAAACGGTTATTGATATGTGCGCCGCTCCGGGAGGAAAATCCTTTTCTATGGCGGAGGCTATGAGTAATAAGGGAAGGCTTCTGAGCTTCGACCTTTACGACGGAAGAGTTTCGCTGCTTAAGGAGGGAGCTAAAAGGCTCGGGATAAATATTCTTGAGGCTTATGTGAACGACGCTACGGTTTATAACGAGAAAATCCCTCAGGCGGATAAGGTGCTCTGCGACGTGGTATGCTCGGGGCTCGGGGTTATAAGACGTAAGCCCGAGATTAAATATAAGCCTAAAACCGATATTATGGGAATTCCCGAAATCCAGAAAAAAATTCTCGAAACAGCGAAAAATTACGTCAGGGTAGGCGGAACTCTTGTGTATTCAACCTGTACCCTTAATTATGATGAAAATGAGGCAGTAGTCGAGGAATTTCTTGCCAACAATAAGAATTTCACGCCTATTGTCGTCCATATAAATAATACCGAAGCGAGCTATATGAGAAACTTTTTCCCCGATACGACGGGAGGAGACGGCTTCTTTGTAGCAACGCTGAGAAGGACGGAATAAATGGAAAAAAAGGATATATTGTCCTTAACCTTAAAGGAAATAGAAGATGAGCTTTTAGCCCTCGGAGAAAAGAAATTTCGTGGGAAACAGCTTTATGAATGGCTTCATAAGAAGAGAATAACGGATTTTTCCGAATGTACGAATCTTTCGGGAGGGCTTATTAAGCTTCTTGATGAAAAATACTGCATAGGAAGGCTCAGAATCAAGAAAAGGCTTATTTCCGCCATAGACGGAACAGTAAAGTACCTTTACGAATTTGCCGACGGGGAAAAGGCCGAGACGGTAATGATGAGCTACAGTCACGGCAACAGCCTTTGTATCTCTACACAGGTAGGCTGTAAAATGGGGTGCAGCTTCTGCGCCTCCACAAAGGCAGGCTTTGTAAGAAATCTCGAGCCCTCGGAAATGCTCCTTCAGATATACGAAAGCGAAAGAGACAGCGGAAGAAAGGTGGAAAGCCTCGTTCTTATGGGAATAGGCGAGCCCCTCGATAATTACGATAACGTCATAAAGTTTCTCGAAATCCTTTCCTCTAAGGAGGGGACAAACCTGAGCCTCAGACACGTTTCCCTTTCAACCTGCGGCCTTGTGGACAGAATCTATGAGCTTGCCGAGTTAAAGCTCGGACTTACTCTTTCGGTTTCGCTTCACGCTCCTACCGATGAGAAGAGAAGCGCAATAATGCCGATAAATAAGCGTTACGGTACAGGGGAGCTTATCGAAGCCTGTAAGCATTACTTCGATATGACGGGAAGGCGTATAAGCTTTGAGTTTGCGCTTATTTCGGGAGTCAACGACAACAGGGATACTGCATTTGAGCTTATAAAGCTCCTTAAGCCTCTTTCCCCCTGCCACGTTAATCTTATTCCTGTTAATGAGATTAAGGAGGGGCCTTATAAAAAGAGTGAAAATGTGAAAAATTTCTGCAATACCCTTATAAACGGCGGTATAAACGCTACCGTAAGGCGCACTCTCGGGGCGGATATAAGCGCCGCCTGTGGTCAGCTACGAAGGGATAATATCTGAAAAAGGGCAGAAAATTCTGAAAAATAAGAGTACTGCCGTTAAAAAATTTCAAAAGTAATGAAATTGTAACCATTTAACAGTTGATTTATTTTCTTAAAAAGTGTATAATGTAATTTATGAATATGCAATCGGGTGGTGGTATAATGAAAAGCTTTTCTAAAACCGATATCGGCCTTAAGCGAACCGAAAACCAGGACAGAGTTTTTACCGAGGTTCTTGATGATAATGCGGTGGTAATAATTCTCTGTGACGGTATGGGCGGCGAGAATGCAGGAAGCGTGGCCAGCGAGATGACTATTGAATTTATGTCGGATCGTATCCGTAAGGGCTTCCGTTCCAATATAAGCAGGAATTATATACGTAATCTTCTTATTACCTCTGTAACTGCGGCGAACAGTCTTGTTCACGACCGGGCTACGAAGGAAGAGGATAAGTACGGTATGGGTACTACCTGTGTTGCGGCTATCGTATACGGAAACCGCGCTTACATAATCAATGTGGGCGATAGCCGTGCATATCATATTTTTGATGATAATATACAGCAGATTACTAAGGATCATACCTATGTAAGAAAGCTTATCGAGCGTGGAGAAATTACCGAGGAGGAAAGCCGTGTTCATCCCGACCGTAACCGTATCACCCGTGCGGTAGGTGCTGAACGTGATATAACTCCCGATTACTTCGAAATAGACCTTGAGGAGGGGAATATTCTTCTCTTTTCCTCGGACGGGCTCCATTCCTACGGTGATGACGCTGAAATTGCGGAGATAATTGTGAATAATCCTATCAATAAGGCCTGTGACCTTCTGATAGATTACGCTCTCGGAAACGGCGGAAGAGATAATGTTTCCGTTGCTGTTGTTGAGGTATAAAAAGAAAGGGCTGTTACTTTTATGGATAAGAATATAGGCAAGAAGCTCGATAACCGATACGAGCTGCTTGAACTTATAGGCGTCGGCGGAATGGCCGATATCTATAAGGCTATGGATATTATTGAGGATAGAGTAGTTGCAGTAAAAATTCTCAAAAACGAATTTGCTGCAAGCGAGGACTTTTTAAGACGTTTCCGTAACGAATCTAAGGCTATCGCTCTTCTTTCTCACCAGAATATTGTTAAAATATACGATGTGGGCTTTACCGATAAGATTCAGTACATCGTAATGGAGTTTATCGACGGTATTACGCTTACCGAATATATCGAGAGACAGGGCGTACTTAAATGGCGCGACGCTATACATTTTATAACACAGATTTTACGTGCGCTTCAGCACGCTCACGACAGAGGCATCGTTCACAGAGATATAAAATCACAGAATGTTATGCTTCTTGCCGACGGTACGATAAAGGTCATGGACTTCGGTATCGCCCGCTTTAACCGTGAAACCGACAAGACTATGTCCGAAAAGGCCATAGGCTCCGTTCATTATATAAGCCCCGAGCAGGCAAGAGGCGAAATGACCGACGAAAAGAGCGATATCTATTCTGTAGGCGTTATGCTTTATGAAATGCTTACGGGAGAAAAGCCCTTCGACGGAGATAATCCTGTTTCAATCGCTCTTAAGCATATGCAGGCTGTTCCCAAGCGTATGACCGAGATTAACAGCTCTATTCCCGAGGGTCTCGAGGAAATCGCTGTAAAGGCTATGCAGAAGGAGCCCTCAAAGCGTTATCAGACTGCGGGGGAAATGATAAAGGATATAGAGGAGTTCAAGAAAAATCCCAGTATCGTTTTCGAATACAAGTATTTTTCTACCGACGGCTCTACGAAGTATTTCGATAAGGTAGTCCCCGAAGCTCCCCAGAAGGTAAAGAAGGCTGTTCCCGTTACGGAAAACGCTCCCGAGGTGGCTGACGACGAGGAATACGACGACGATGACTATTACGACGACGAATACTACGAAAAGCGCAGACGTTCGCCTGTCTTACCTATTCTTTTCGCTTTGGCAACCGCTTTCGTAATTATGACCGCCTGGCTCATTTTTACGGTCGTTACGAAGAATGTTGACGATATCCAGAGTCAGAGCGGCGAGGAAGTTTCAATGCCTAAGCTTACGGGTATGACCTGGGATGAGGTTTTAGCTCAGTATGACGACTTCAACTTCATTCCTACCACAAAGTATTCCTCCGAATACGAGAAGAATAAGGTTATTAGCCAGAGTGTAATGCCCGGTCGTTCAATCAAGAAGAATCAGGCTGTTGAGGTTGTTGTAAGTAACGGCCCTAAGCTTGTGGAAATAGACGACTATTCCGAAAAACATATCGACGACGTTATAGCTATGCTTAAAAAGCAGGAGCTTAAATATGAAATTCACCGTACCGAGGACGATAACGTAGCTAAGGACTTCGTTATCAAGACTAATCCTCCTGCAAGAGAATTCGTAACGGTAGGAGAGACAGTAACCTGTTACGTAAGTCTCGGAAAGAGTAACGAGTCTACGGCAGTACCTCAGATGATAAATCTTTCTCTCGCCAGCGCACGTGCAAGAGCAGAGGAATACGGCATACTTCTTACCGTAGTTTATGAAGCAAATTCCGAGGTAGAGGAAGGAAAGGTTATCCGCCAGAGTATCGACCCCACAACGAAGGTTGAGAAGAATACTATGGTTGAAATCGTAGTCAGCAGCGGCGGCGCCGAGGAAAGAGAATCTTCAATCAAGCTCAGCCTTAACAGCAACGCTAAGGGCGAATTCAGATTCAAGTACTATATCGACGGTACTCTCCAGGAGGAGCTTACCGAAACTAAGGATATAAGCCTTACCGATAAGATTGAATGGAAGTTTACCAACAGCGGCGTACACGAATACGCTATTATGGTCTGCTCTATGGATACAGGGGCTGAAGGCTTACTTGTAAATATGGAAATTGACTTTACTAAGGATCCTCCTGCGAAGGACGATCACGGAAGCTTTAACGGCAAGATATTCAAGCAGCTTCTTAACGCTGACCCTGTGATTGAGAATTTAGAAGACCTCAATCAGGAAAACAGCGATGATAACAATGATTACGAAAATGTTCCCGATGAAGATATAAACGAGGAGGACGAACCCGTTTTCCAGGAAGAAACATCCATTATCGAGGACGAAATATACTGATAAGGAATAAGAGGCTTTAATTGAGAAAGATAAGCGGAAGAATAATAAAGTCCGTCGGCGGTTTCTATGATGTGGAAACCGCCGAGGGCGTTTTCAGCTCCAAGGCAAGAGGAGTTTTCAGAAATAAAAGCATTTCACCCTTTACGGGAGATTATGTTGAGATTTCTTTAGAGGAAAATTCCGAGCCTGTTATTGAGCGGATTTTTGACAGGAAAAACGAGATAATAAGGCCGCCTATGGCAAATCTTGACTGTGCGCTTTTAGTGGTTTCGGCCTGTGAGCCTTCTCCGAATGCGCTTATAATAGATAAGCTTATTGCAATTTTCGAAAGTAAGAATATTGATACCGTTCTTATTTTTACCAAGAAGGATATGCAGGACTGCAGCGAGCTTGTAAGCGTTTATGAGAAGATCGGCTATCCCTGCTTTATGGTAGATAACCTTACAGGCGAGGGAACAGCGGAGGTAAGAGATTTTATTAAGGGCAGGACTTCTGCACTAATAGGAAATTCGGGAGTAGGAAAGTCGAGCTTTATTAACTGTATTTTCCCCGAGCTCAATAAGGAAACAAATTCAATAAGCAGGAAGCTCGGAAGAGGAAGACATACAACGAGAGATGTTGAGATGTATCCCTTTGAGGGCGGATATCTTGCTGACACACCGGGCTTTTCTACCGTAGATATAGAACGCTACGGAAGGATAGATAAGGCTGAAATACGTTACAGCTTCCGTGAATTTTCCGAGTTTTCCGATGACTGCCGATTCAATAACTGTATGCATCTTAAGGAAGCGGACTGTAAGGTTACCGAGGCGGTAAAAAACGGTCTTATAGCCTCCTCACGCTACGACAGCTATGTCAGAATGTATAACGAGGCGGTTGAGGCATCGAAAAAATGGTAAGTAACAAAATTCCGTAAAAAGAATAGAATGTAAATAGGTGATTACCGAGGAAAGGAAAAACGGTAATCACCCTTTTTATGGGAGGGAAGCTTATGAAACGGAGAAATCGGAATTGCGGGACCTGTATATTTGCGGCAGTACTGCTTTTTTTCGGAGTAACCTGTCTTTGCTTCCTGTCCTATAGATTTCTTTTATTTATAGTTGCGGCACTTTTTGTTATTATAGGTATCGTTCTTATAAAAAGGTGCTGAAAATTTATGAATGGGGGTACATATATGAAAATCGTAGTAATGAAAAGTCCGAGGATATTCGCCTGGATGTTAAGACTTGTATTCGGAATGAGGAGAGTTTCCGATTAAAAAAGCGGATAACTGAATATGTCCTTTTATGTCCGTGTAAAGTATGTTAATATTGTATTGCAGAATAAGCCTGTTACTGTTTGATGCGGTAACAGGCTTTTTGCGTACTGAAAAAGAAAGGAGAAATATATGGGAGAAAAAATAGCCGATAAGGACGAGGTTCTCGAATATCTTACGAATATTATGAGAGCCGAGGACAGTAACCAGAAGGACAGACTAAGCGCAACCCGCCAGCTCGGAAAATATCTCGGGCTTGACGGAAAAAAGCTTGAGCTCGACGGGAAAACGAAGGTGGTAATCTATGACGATATCAGGGACAGCACGGGAGATTAAGCTGTCCGAAATAATCGCCCCTTCCTTTTTCGGCGTCCATAGGGATATCGCCGAAGGAGGTCACACTCATTACGCACTGTGCGGAGGACGAGGAAGCTGTAAATCCTCTTTCGTGAGTATTGAGATTATTCTTGGAATAATGCAGGATGAAAAGGCTAATGCTGTAGTTTTAAGAAAGGTAGGCCAGTATCTTAAGGACAGCGTTTTCGAACAGCTTCTCTGGGCAATTGACATTCTCGGGGTAGGGGACAGGTGGGAGCGTAAGCTAAGCGGCCCCGAGCTTATTTTCAGTTCCACAGGTCAGCGTATCCTGTTTCGTGGAGCGGATAACCCTCGAAAGCTCAAATCAACGAAGGTTTCCTCGGGCTATATAAAATATATATGGTACGAGGAGGCGGACGAATTCTCGGGACAGGAAGAAATCGACACGATAAACCAGTCTCTTATGAGGGGCGGAGACAGCTTCACCTGTTTTTACAGCTATAATCCGCCGAAGGGGACGGATTCCTGGATAAATACGGAGAATATGAAGCCGCGACCCGATAGGCTCCTGCACCAAAGCAGTTATCTTACCGTACCGAGAAAATGGCTCGGCGAAGTCTTCCTTTCCGAGGCGGAATATCTTCGTGACAGCAACCCCTTACGTTACAGAAATGAATATCTCGGAGAAATAACGGGTACGGGTGCCGAGGTTTTTACCAATATAACCCTTCGCCCTATAAGCAACAGCGAAATTGCTTCCTTCGAATATGTCTGCCGAGGGATAGACTGGGGCTACGGCGCCGACCCCTTTGTTTATATCGAAATAGCTTACGAAAAAGGTGGTCGCAGGATATTTATTTTTAATGAGTATTATCGTTTCGGCGTGAAATTCAATGAGATAGCGGAGAATATACTGAAGCTCAATAAAGGCAGGTATCCCGTTACCGCCGACAGCGCAGAGCCACGCTCGAACGACGAGCTGAGAGACAGGGGGATAAGGATAATTCCTGCCCGAAAAGGTCAGGGCTCGGTAGAATACGGAATAGGAAGGCTCCAGGATATGGAGGAGATAGTTATCGACCCTCTGCGGTGTCCCGAGGCGGCACGTGAATTCAGAGGCTACAGGCTCGAAGCCAACGGGAACGGCGGTTATCGGAGCGGCTTTCCCGATAAGGATAACCATACTATTGACGCGGCACGGTACGCTCTCGAGGATAAGTTTTCGAAGAAGAGCGTAAGCGTTATCGACAGAAGAAAATTAGGAATTTAAGGAGGAAATTTATGTTTACAATTTCATCAAAAACTCAGGTTACACCTGAGCTTGCAGTAAAATTTATGACGAAGCATTGTCTTAACAGAGACAGAATGGACAAGCTTTACGATTACTACATCGGAAATCATTCGATTTTAAACCGTCCGAAGGATAAAAGAGCCGCCAATAACAGGCTCGTATGTAATCACGCCAAGTATATAACCGACTGTACGACGGGTTATTTTATGGGTAATCCCGTAAAGTATTCGAGCCGTCAGGGTAAGGATATTACTCCTATAGTTGAGGTTTTAAAGCGCGCGGACAGCCCCACTCAGGATATCGACCTGTCCCGTTACGGCTCAGTATTCGGCGTTTCCTACGAAATGCTCTATATGTCGGGGGACGACAGACCCGAAATAAAGCTTGCAAGCCTTGACCCGAGAAATGCCTTTGTGGTATACGATGATACCGTCGAGCAGAAGCCTGTATTCGGAGTTTACTATATGCCTCTTTACAACGATAGCGGCTTCAAGTCGGGCTACCGCTGTTACCTTTGTGATAACGAAAAAACAACCGAGTTTGTAACTGATATATCCTTTATGATAAAGCACGTTTTTTCGCCTTATATGCATTATTTCGGCGGCGTACCGATAATTGAATATTACAACAACGGCGATTGTCAGGGCGACTTCGAACAGGTTACAAGCCTTATCGACGCCTATAACGTACTGCAGTCAGACAGAATAAACGATAAGGAGCAGTTCGTAGATTCCATTCTTCTTATTAAGGGTCAGATTCTCGGTGATAACGCAGAGGAAGAATCGGAAACCTATAAGGCGATTAAGGAATTCGGAGTAATGACTATCGACGACAGCGGCGACGCAAAATGGCTCACACGTCAGTTTGATGAAAATTCCGTAGATATTCTCCGTAAGTCTATCGAGGATGATATTCATAAGTTCAGCGGTGTGCCCTGTATGAACGATGAAAGCTTTTCGGGAAATACCTCGGGAGTAGCTATGAAGTATAAGCTTCTCGCTTTCCAGCAGATGACTAAAATAAAGGAAAGATATTTTACCGAGGGGCTCAGAATGAGACTTTCCCTTATAGCTAACGCTCTTTCGGTTATGAGTGCAGTAAAAATTGACACAGGCGACATAGATATCGTATTTACACGTACTCTTCCCGAAAACGAGGCAGAGATAGCGGAAACTATCAATCTTTTAAAGGATATCGTACCCGAGGAACAGCTCATCAAGCTTTTACCCTATGAATTTTCAGTAAAAAATAAGTAAAAAATAAACAGCCGTATTCATCAGGAATACGGCTGTATTTTCATTGTCATTATACGAAATACTTAAGCGAAAAAAGCGGAGTATATCTTATAAACCAATGATGTGGGTAAAATTATTCACCCTTCTGCTTTGCGAAACATTCGCTGCAATATACAGGTCTGTCATCACGGGGCTTAAAAGGAATTCTTGCCTCTCCGCCGCAACCAGCACATGTTGCAGTAAACATTTCCTTGTTTCTTGTGGAATTCTTCTTAGCGTCTCTACAAGCCTTGCATCTCTGGGGTTCGTTTGTGAAGCCCTTTTCAGCGTAGAATTCCTGCTCGCCTGCTGTGAATACGAATTCGCTTCCGCAGTCCTTGCATACAAGAGTTTTGTCTGTGTACATACGATATACCTCGCCATATAAAATAATTTGACCGCCTGCGGATTTGCACCGCTAAGCCTTATGCGGCAGTCACATTAAAAGCCTAAAAACGGTTTTTAAGCTTACTTCTCGTTCTCGAAAGGGAATTGTCCACCGACTTTACGGGAAGAGAAAGCTTTTCGGAAATCTGTTTATAGGTATAGCCGTCGAGATAAAGCTTAAGAACGTTGAACTCCTTCTCGGTAAGAAGGGAGGAAAGCTTTCTGTAGACCTCCTTGTTGCAGTCCTTCAGGATAACAACCTCATCGGTCACAGCCGTCTCATCCTCAATCATTCCGAGGTCATAATCCTCGGCGAGATCGGGCCTGTTCTTAGCCTTAGCTACGGCAGTTTTCATACGATTCGAAATACAGGTATTAGCGAAGGCGGAAAAGGAGCCCTTTTCGGGAACGTAAGCCTTATAGGCGTCAATAAGGGCGATAAAGCCCTCCTGTTCCAGATCCTCCGCGTCGATACCGTTATTTTTAAGCTTAGAAGCCTTGATTTTAATGATACGGGTATAGCGATAGATAAGGAGCGTCATTTCATCGCACTCCATAGGAGAGGCCTTCGATTTTATTATTCCGACAAGTTCTTCGTCAGTAAAATTCATCGAATCACCCTTTCCCATACGCTTAAACAGATTATATCACTAAATTTTCACATTGTCAACAAATATTTATAAACGGCAGTATTTTTCTCTGCCTTCCTTAAAAATATTTCCGCCGTGACAATCAATTGCTACTGTAAGAGGGAAATCCTCGATATAAAGCTTTTTTACGCTTTCACAGCCTAAATCCTCAAAGGCTATTACCTCACAGCTCTTGATACACTTGCAGGCTAATGCTCCTGCACCGCCGATAGCGCATAGATATACGGCATTATTACGCTGTATTGCGTCGATAACAGCCTGATTCCGTTCGCCCTTTCCAATCATAGCGGAAAGGCCTCTGTCGAGGAAGTCGGGAGCGAATTTATCCATTCTGCTTGAGGTGGTAGGCCCGCAAGAGCCGATATCCATACCTTCCTTAGCACCTGTAGGTCCTGCATAATAAATAACAGCCCCGTCAAGGTCATAGGGAAGGGGAGAGCCCTTTTCTATAAGCTCGGTTATTCTTTTATGAGCCGCGTCGCGGGAGGTATAGATATAACCTGAAAGCATAATCTTATCCCCTGCATTAAGTGTAGGGGATAAGACCTTAAGTTCTTCAACGTTTACTTTTATCATAATAATAAATCGGATAAGTCAGAGTCAGCGGTAAGATCGGAATCGTCGCCCTTAGAGTCGCTTCCGAAGTTCCAGAGATCATCGTCGCTGGTGGAAGTAGGCTGTCTGAAGGGGGCCTTACCCTTCTTTTCTGTGGGAGCTGTTGTTTCTGCCGAGCCCGCTGCGAATAAGTCAGCAAATTCGCCGAAGTCACTGCTCATATCGTTAGAATTGTCATCATCCTTGGCATTAGCGTTTATGTTCGAGGGAGTAAGCTCGAAGTCTCCTGCCTTTGCGGCAGCTTCTGCGTCAGCCATCATATCGGAGAGTGTGTTATCGTCTGCTCCGACGGGATTTATAGCCATATCGAAGATATCGTCGCCTAAATCAGCACCCTTGTCAGGTTTTGCTGTAAGATCGTTGGGAGCGAGATCGAAATCAGCTCCTGCGGGTTCGGGCTCCTTATCGAGAGTAAAGCCGTCAATAGCACCTACACCGGATCTGTTTTCGAGAGGTGTGGAGGAGGGAGCGGAAACGAAGAAATCTTCAAAATCACTGCTCATCTCAGCCATTTCCTCCTTGGGAGCAGAGGTAGAAGCGGGAGCTGCTTCTGCGGGCTTTTCAGCTTCAGTAACTTCAGGAGTAGAAATTACATCGGGCATATCAGCCATAAGCTCCTCATCGCTGGGAACGGGAGTGGTGGATTCAACCTCTATAGAGGAGATAATATCGCCGTCGTCAAGGAAGGTTTCTTCTTCCTCTACGGAAGCGTCACTGCCTTCGTAAGTAGTTTCAACCTTAAGCTTCTTCTTGATTTCCTCAAGACGTGCCTTGCTGAACTTGGAGGAATCGAATACAGGAAGCTCGAGCTTAGCGGAAACAGAGGAGAAATCTACGCTGAGGTCAGCCGCCGCCGCTGTAAGTGCGGCAGTATCGATAGCGGAAGCCTTCTGGCCTTCTGCTGCTTCCTTAGCGGAATTTACGCTCTGCTTTACATTATCAATGCTGTTCTTTGTATCGGTAACGACCTTGGACATTCCGGAAATATCGGTCTTAGCGGTTTCAAATGTTACTGCAAAGCCGTCGAGCTGCTTGGAAGCTTCGCCGATCTGCTTTGTAGCCTCGCACATCTGCTTTGATGTATCGGAAATCTTTGCGGTAGCGGAGGTAATCTGCTCCGACATAGCGTCGAACTGACCTGTAACGCTTGTAATCTGCTTGGTTACGGAGCCGAAGCTGTCAGTAACGGAATTGATCTGGGAAGTAACCTTTCCAATCTGCTGGTTTACGGAATCGAACTGACCTGCGAAGGAGTCGAAGATTCCTGTTAAAGCGGCGATTTTCTCGGTTACAGCCTTAATCTGAGCCTCTGCGGCATTTTTATCGCTTTCGGCCTTCTTAGCCTGTGCGTCAATCTTTTCCTTAGCGGAAGCGAGCTTTGCGGAACGCTCCTTAAGCTCTGCTTCAACGTCGCTCTTATACTTGTTTACTGCGGAAACAGTCTGATCGGAATAAGCCTTAGCCGCATTGATGATTTCCTCAGCATAAGCGGCAGCCTCGTCAAGAAGCTCAGCGGCATTGGACTTGGCAACAGCCTTTCCGCCGTTTCCTGCCTTCTTTAATTCGAGGTATCTGTTCTTAAGCTTTTCGTATTCGTCGCGTACTCTCTTTTCGGACATCTGTGCGGACGCACATTCCTTATCGAGCTTTGCAACGTTTCTTCTTTCGTCGAGAACGAGCTTTCTGAGCTCCATAATCTTCTTGTCGCTTTCTTCCTTTAAGTCCTCGATAATCTTCTTGGATTCATCGGAAGTCTGCTGAACTGCTGCGGGGGTAGCAGGAGCACCTGCGGAGGCCTGTTCAGCCGCTCTCTGTGCATTCTTAGCTTCGTTTGTTTCCTTCTGTGCATTCTGAAGGTTGATTTCCATAGTCTTGAGCTTAGTTTCGAGCTCAATCTGCTGCTCCTTCATCTGCTTTTTTAATTTGTTTATGTACAAGTTTACTTCATTCTTGTCAAAACCCAGAGGGGACTGCTTGAAGCCGAAGCCTTCACTGCTGCTTTCAGCAGCGGATGACTTATTCTTGTTCTGTTTTGCGTCTGCCATAACACAACCTCCAAAGTGAAATATATAACCTGATACAATGTATTATAACAAAAGTTGCACTAATTTTCAATAGTTAAAATTGATAAAAATGCACAATAAATTTTTATATTAAGCAATAAAACAAGTTTTTTTTGAAAACTACTTGTAATTTTCTGAAAAACGTGTATAATTATATTATAGTTTTGAAAAAGGGAAGGATTTGTACGATATGCATGATAAAACTATGACTTTTTCTGTCAAGGATGAACGCGATAACGAGATGAAGGAAATCCTTACAACAGTATATCAGGCGCTGAATGAAAAGGGCTATAACCCTATAAATCAGCTTGTCGGCTATATTCTTTCAGAGGATCCTACGTACATAACAACTTATAATAACGCAAGAAGCCTTATTAGAAGACTCGATCGTGATGAATTGCTCCAGACGCTGGTTAAAAATTACCTTGACGCATAACAAACGAAACACCGTACCTTTAATCGGGTACGGTGTTTTTCTTTTTGCAGTACATTCATATACCGTCTATGGCTTCTATAACATAGGCGTAATCGGGGAAATCGTTAAGTATACGCCTGCGGCAGCGGTCGAGAAAATCCTTTCTGTATTCGCTGTTATCGCGCATAGCCTGTTTAGCGCCCCAAAGGTGAGTATAATCCTCCTGGGCAATAAATAACCTATCCTTATCAAGAAGTGTGTTCACCTCAATATTTGAATATGAACACAGCATTCCGAGAAGTCTCTGTTCGGCGAAAACCATATGACAAAGCCTGTCGCCGCAGCACTCCGCAGACTTCATAAAGCTTATAGAGAGACTTGTATAAAACTCTCTGAAGGACTTGTCGGGAATGTATAAAAATGCGGTATTACAAGGTAAAACCGACTTATCGAGCTTTTCGAGAATAGAAAAATCCGACACATTAAACAGGTCGGGGTCGGGATAAATATCGGGGGAAAGATTCTCTCTGTGGGCCACAGTTACCATATCATCGGGAAGCTCAAGCTTCTTCCACACAATAAAATCCTCGTCAACAAGAGCCACCGTATCGGGAAAATCACGTAGAGCGATAAGCTTTCCTGCCGCCCAGAACATATCGGGGTTAATTCCTTCGATATTTTCGGGAATAAGCTCGTATATTCCGTTCCATACCTTGTGGATTCCGAGCTTACGGTAATAATCGGCGGCGATTTTATCTGTAACCATAAAGATTTCGCCGTTGACCTTTCGCCATTGCAGGGCGGAAATAACTGTGTTGTAGAGGTTAAAATCCTCTATTTTATAAGGCTTGCCCGGATTTTTAAAGAAAAAAGGGGCAGTAGAATTAACGTGAATGGCTTTCATATTATATAAGATTTATACCGTACCCGAAGCTGTTAAGCGGGCAGGAGCTAAGATTTATCATAGTTTTCTTGTATTCGGTTTCTGTAACGAGAGCCTCACCTATTTTATAGATAAAGCTTCCGTTTTCGGTCATACTTCCCGCAAAGCCGCCGTTAAAGCTTCCGGAAGAAGCGGCGAACATATTATAGGAGGATGTGAATGATGAGCTCAGAAGGCTTAAAAATGATGATGAGAATGAGCTCTTAAAGGAGCCTCCTACTGAAAATGACAGGAAGGAGGAATATACGGAAAAGCTTCCTGTATAGAAAACGTTCATAAACGACGAAGCAAGGAACGATGATTGAACAAAGGAAGAAGCCGTAAACGAGGACGTCAAAAAGGAAGAAGCATTGAAGGAAGACATCAGGAAAGAAGAAGCGGAGAAGGAGGAGCCGAAGGAGCCGTTTCTGCTTCTGAAATCGCAGATGTAGGGCTTCTTTGGAGGTTCCTTTCTCTCGGCGAGAGGTTCGGGTCTGAGTCTTGTTAATACTTCGGGGGCTTTTTTATCGGGGCGTACTCCGAAAGCATATTCGAGCTGTTCGGAGATATCGTAATTAGGGTTAATTTCATCAATCCTTTTGGAAAGCGAGGTTTCTCCTGCGTCAACCAGCCATTTTTTTAGGCTTCCTCCGAGATAATAGCTTACAAGAAGGGCGGTATCGAAATTTTCACGAAGCTGTCTTATATTAAAAATCTTCTTATTTCCGATTAAGAGATACCAGTCGGTATTTTTCAAGAGCTCGCCTTCTTTCCCGGGATTTTTCGTAAAGATTATATAATTTTATCTAAACACCCAGAGTTATTATATCACATTTTGTTAAAAATTGCAATAGAAATTTTAAAATTGAGTTACACAAAGAGATTTTTACTTAAAAAACCGTCGATAAGCTCTAACTTATCGACGGAAATTTTTATGTCATTTCGTAATTTTAACGCCAAGAACAGTTATATCATCCTCATCCTCTCTGTGGTTAAGTCTCATAGCCTCTCCGATAGTTTCGATTATTTTATCGAGATTGGGATTTTTATCACGGAGCAGGAGCTGTTCGAGCCATTCCTTATTCATATCGGCGCCGTCGCTCGTCATAAGCACAATGTCTCCCGAGGCAACAGTAAACATCTTTCCGCCGTAATCGGCGTGATAATTTACTCCGAGGGGAAGTCCGACGCCCTTAACCTCGGCGAACTTTCCGCCGCAGCAGACAAAGGTTGACGAGCCGCCCGCCTTGTACAGCAGCACATCTCCCGAGGAGAGATTTATCCTGCACACATCGAGGGTAGCGAAGCTTTCGTCTCCCGATTTCACCATAAGCGACGTGTTTATCATTTCAAGCGCCGCGTCGATATCCACGCCTGCCTTAAGAAGCCTCGAAAGCATATTGCAGGCGAAGGTGCTGTCTATTCTTGCGCGGCTTCCGCTTCCCATTCCGTCGGAAATTATCATATAAATATTTCCGTTTCCGTCGTTGAAGCAGTCCCAGGTATCGCCGTTCTGTTTATTTCCCGATTTATTTTTCTGATAGGCCTTGATATGGGCATTATACATAGCCCTTTCGGAAATTGTGATATGAAGCTTTTTATTATTTTCGCTTATTTCGGGCAGGTCGAATTCTCTCCTTAAGCCGAAGGAAAGCATATCCGCAAGCCTTTCACGGTCAGGCTCTTCCTTTTTTATGCCGTAGGCGTCAATCGTAAGGCGGCCGTTTACCGTTAGTGCAGTAGCGGTAGCGTCGGAAATTCCCGAATCCTTAAGAATTTCTTCTGCCTTTTCCGAAAGCTTAATATCGAAGATTTCATTCTCCGAAAGCTCCTCGCCCATTCGTTTAAGCATCATTTCCGTTGCGGAAAGCTGGCTCGTAAGAACGCTTCTCATCTCCCTCACCTTACGGGAGGAATTTTCGGCAGTACAATACATCATATATCTTCTGTTGAGGGCGGCGGCAAGCTCCTGTCTGTTATCGCATTCTTCGCGCATAATCTCGTTAAGCGTGCGTTCGTCGATAAAGCTTCCGTTTTTCATTATGGATACTGCCTTATTCATAGTATCGGCGGTATCGTTGTATTTTGTACCCCAGCAGTACATATTGTTCTTACAGCCGCCGCATACATCATCGGAAGCTGTCGTATAGACCCAGGATATATCCTTGGAGCTTTCGCTGTCAAGCGCTTCAGCAGTTTTCATAACCGCAGTTTTCATCGACTCCACAGCCTCTCCCATATTGTCCAGCTTTCTTCCGAAGGCGGCAAAGGGTCGGGGAGCCTTTATTACTTCGTTTCGGAGCCTGTTATTATAGGAAGGGAGAATATTTTCGGGGACAGTCATATATATTATTCCTGCGGCGGCCGATGAAGCGGCAGTAACTGCGCTTTCCTCGGTAATCCCCGTAAGGAACATACCGAGACCTACGGTAAAGATAAATGCACAGCCTCTTGTGATTTTTCCGCAGCGCTGAAAGAAAATGATTACGGGAGCAGACAGGGAAATAATTACTGAGGGAAGAGCGAAGGCAGGATTTCCTATAGAAGCCGCCGCCGCTGAAAGTATGCCGCATACCGCAGTTTTTCCGCTTACTCCCGAATCCGAAATATAAAGAACAGCAAGGGAGGAGAGGAAAATTCCTGCATTAAAAACGGCGATATTTATATTCGTAAGGGAAGCGGTAAGAAGTATAAACAGCAGAGAAACCGCAAGAATAAAGCCGTCCTTTTCGATTTCTTCACGGATATTTTCAAGACCTCGTGCCGTTCTCAGGGTACAGTAAGCGGCAACGGAAGAAATAACCGCAAAAATTACGGATATGAAGATATCGTGAAGCCCGTCGGAGGTAATAACGTTCGACACAAGTACCGACACCCCCGATACAAGGGTGAATACTAAATTTGTGAGCCCTGTCCTACGGTCGCCGATAAGGAATTTAAGGGCAGTTATCGTTATCATAGCGATTATGTAGGGGATAGAAGCGCCGAAGCTTACGGAGAGAATAAGCCCTGCCGCCGCACCTGCGAAGGCGAAGAGACATTCGAAGCCGCTTAATCCGCACATAAGGGGAACAGCCAGAGGCGCAGGCTTTCCGAACAAAGCTGTAAACGACAGCACAAGCGATATAATTCCGATTATTAGCCCTCTTAAAAAACCGATATCCTTTCCTCTGACATCGGAAAGAGCAGTAATGCTTTTTTCCATTTTTAACGTCCTTTCATATTCCAGTTTTTTATAAGTTTATCACAGGGAATATGAAAATTTTGTCAAAGGAAAGGATATTGTTATTTTTTGCTGTAAACTGTTTCGCAGAGATTTACAAAATCCTGCATTTTAAGCTCTTCGGCTCGTGCAGTCGTCTTTATACCGCAGGATACAAGCATATCCGACAGTACTGCCTTATCGATACCGAGGGCGGAGCTTAAGGGGTTAAGAAGCTGTTTACGTCTCTGGGCAAAGGAGGCTCTTACTATTTTAAAGAAAAGCGCTTCGTCAGAAACATTGTATTTTTTCTCCTGACTTACGTCGAGTCGTATTACTGCGCTGTCCACATTGGGAGAGGGCATAAAGCTTCCTCTTCCTACCTTGAAAAGGAGCTTCGGGGTGCTGTAATAATTGACGGCTACGGTAACTGCGCCGCAGTCACGTTCTCCGACTCTTGCACAGAGTCTGTCTGCCGCTTCCTTCTGCACCATAACCGTAAGAGCCTTTATTCTAATACGCTCCTCGAGAAGCTTCATAATAACAGGCGAGGTTATGTAATAGGGAAGGTTTGCGCAAACGAAAATCTCGTCGAAATCCGAAAGCTTTTCCTCGATTATAGCTTTAAGGTCGGTTTTCATAACGTCGGCGAAAATAACCTCGACATTATCAAATTCCGAGAGCGTTTCTTCAAGAATAGGCTTTAAGCCTGTATCTATTTCTATTGCTATAACCTTATCACAGCGCTTGGCGAGCTCGGTAGTAAGAACGCCTACGCCCGTACCTATTTCTATAGCGGCAGTTCCTTCCTTACAGCCGCCCATTTCCGCTATTTTAGGGCATACTGTAGGATTTATAAGGAAATTCTGTCCGAGGGATTTGGTGAAGGCGAAGCCGTGACGCTCGAAAAGGTCTTTTATAGTTCCGATATTGGTAAGCTCCATATCAGCGGGCTTCCTTTCCGCCTCTTTTTTCTCTGTCGGGAGAGGGCTTTCTAATGATTGAATTTTTCGGGAACTGCTCGGGATAGGGGATACGGAGCTGTTCTGTTGCGTGGTTGGCTATTCTTACGCTTTCACCCTTAAGATTGAACATTTCCGAGGGCTTGAAGCTTACAGGCTCGCCCTTCGGAGGTAATATCTCAAGGTCGTCGTCAAGGGTAAAGTAATTTCTCTGTGTAATATCGAGAGCGTTATCGGAATAGCCGTTTATAACGCCTACAAAGTCATATTCACGGAAATAACCGCTGTCCTCATAGAACTGGTCGGCGTCGTCGTGGTTATAGAAAAAGCCTGTGCAGTACTTTCTGTGGCTTACCTTATATACCTCGTCGATAACCCACTGCGGCGCTTTTTCATTCTTAAGCGCACAGTCGAGAGCCTTTCTGTAGGCGTTGGTAACCGTAGCCACATAGTAGGAGGACTTGGCTCTTCCTTCTATTTTAAGGCTGGTTACTCCTGCCTCTATAAGCTCGTCAATATGATTTATCATACAAAGATCCTTGGCATTAAGGATATATGTTCCTCTTTCGTCCTCGGTAATCTCGAAATCCTGACCTATGCGCTTTTCCTCGGTAATAAAGTACTTCCAGCGGCAGGGCTGTGCGCAGGCGCCTCTGTTGGCGTCGCGGTCAACAAGATATTTCGAGAGAAGACACCTGCCCGAAAAGGAAACGCACATAGCTCCGTGAACGAAGGCTTCGATTTCCATATCCGAGGGAATATTATCCCTTATACGCTTTATTTCGGTTAAAGGAACCTCGCGGGCAAGTACGATTCTTCTTGCACCGAGACGGTAAAGCTCGTTAGCGGCAGCATAATTCATTATACCCACCTGTGTTGACATATGAATATCAAGGTCGGGGGCGTATTTCTTCGTCATAGCCATTACGCCGATATCGGCCACGATTGCGGCGTCGATTCCCGTTTCCTTCGCCCTTGCAATAAATTCGGGAAAGGCCTCGGCTTCCTCGTTGGTAGGGACGGTATTACAGGTAAGATATACCTTTGCGCCGTTCCTGTGGGCATAGTCTACTGCACGGTTAAGCTCTTCAAAATTGAAATTCTTGGGATTAGCCCTCATACCGAAGGACTGGCCGCCGAGATAAACCGCGTCACAGCCGTAATCCACAGCCGCTTCAAGACACTCATAATCTCCCGCAGGAGAAAGTAATTCGATATTATTCAATATAATTTTCCTCCCGCTCCTCAGGAACAAGATTAGCTAAAATAAGATTCTGCTCGTGTTCGCTGACGGTTCTTGCGTAGAATACCTCGCCTGTCTCCTCGTTAGCGCAGAAATAGTAGTATTCGGAGGGAATATTGGCGAGAACTGCCTGAATAGCGTCAAGACCGGGGTTGCATATTGCTCCCGAGGGTATTCCTTCACAGACATAGGTGTTATATGCGTCATAAATTTTAGATTTAGTAGCCGCCGAGCCTTCAATGTAAGGCTTTATGTCGTTTTCCACGTAAAGCACGGTAACGTCCGACTGGAGATTGGGGAATTCGGCGGAGCTTCTTATACGGTTAAGGAAAACGCCTGCAACAGCCTGCATATCCTCAACGCTTGCCGCTTCCTTCTGTACCATCGAGGCGAGAGCTATAATCTCGTCGAGAGTCATATTCATTTCGCCCATCTTCTTATACATTTCACGGGTAATCTTATCGTTGAAGTTGGAGTACATTTTTTCCGCCGCCGCTTCCGCATTCTCGAGAGAATCGAGACGCATCTGTTCCTCGGCTTCTTCCTTGGTCTGACCGTTTATAGGCCTACAGCCGTTCTCCATCGAATTAACAATATAGAATTCGTAGGTATCGGGGAAAAGGTAGCCTTCGAGCTGGTTGAACTTATAGGGGCTTTCCTTTACACGTCGTTCGAAGTCGTACTTGTTACGGACGTTCTTATAGAAGGCTTCGAAATCATCTGCGAAGCATACGTTGTTTTCTTCAAGAAGCTGACCTATCTCTCTCGCCGTCATACCTTCGACTATACGGACGGTAACTGTTTTTGTTTCGAGGGTTTCCGTACATATTGCGGAAAGAAGTGTACTATAGGGCATAGTGGAACTAAGGGTATAGGTTCCGGGGATAAAATCCTTGTCCTTACCCGTAAATTCGGCGAAAAGCTTAAAGAATTTCGGCGAGCTTATAATATTGTTTTCGCTTAAAATTGCAGAAACAGTCTCGATATCGGCATTTTCGGGAATTTCAACGTCAATCTTGAATTCCGTTGAAGCGATACCTGTAAGATCCTGTGCCCAGGTAACGATATAGGTTGAAGCATAAGCGGAAACGCCGAGAATTACTACTGCAAGAAAAACGCTTAAAAGAACATAAGCGAAGGTACGGACTCTCTGCTTCTGTTTTTCATATTTTCTTCTTAACTGAACAAGTCGGCGTCTTTCGGCCTTTGTTGTAGGGTCTTCCTCTTCCTCCTCTTCCGTTATCGGGGCAGTATTCCTGCCCACGGGAGCCATCATTCTTGTGGCGGAATTATCGGAAGCGGGTAACTCCTCCTCGTTCATATCCTCTTCGTAATCGAAATCGTCGGAAAACTCATCCTCTGTAACAGGGGGATTATTAACGGGAGCAGGCGGCATCTCCGTTCTTATTATCTGTGTTTTATCGGGAGCGGTGACTGCTGCGGGAGCTGTGGGCTTCGGTGCAGAAATGCTGTCGGCGAGGGATACGATTTCCTTTTTCTCCGAAGCCTCAGCTTTTTCGGGAGCCTTTTCTGCTGTATTCTTTACCTGAGGCGGCTTATTTTCCGTCTTTACGGGCGCAGGAGAAGAAGCCTGTCTCCTTTTCTTATTTTCGATAGAAAACAGGAAATCGTCTATACTTTCATTTTTCTGTGCGCCTTTGACAGGCGAAGCCTTTACCGCAGGAGAAAGCTGTGCGGGATTTTTTCTTTCCTTTTCCTTTTCAGCCTTATATTCCTCGGGCTTATTTCTTTCCTTGAACTTATCGCTATGTAGATAAGCGGCAAGGCTTTCAATGTCATTGTATTCTTTTTCTTCCACAAAAATCTTCCTTTCCGTAGAAAAATCCCTTTTCCGTGATTACTGCGTGAACGGGGAGGTCGTATTCTCCCAAGGGTACGCTGCCGCAGAATTCCTCATAGCATATTCCGAGCTTTATACCGTCGTAGCTCTGAAAGAACCTGTCATAAAATCCGCCGCCGTAGCCTAAACGATAACCCTTTTCGTCAAAGGAAAGGGCAGGAGTGATACAAAGCGAATTGCCGAAATCCGTTATTTCTCTTCCGTCTATGGGCTCGTCAACGCCGAATCTGCTTTTTACAAGGGTATCGAGAGAGGAAATAACGAGAAATTTCATTTCCTTTCCGATACATTTAGGCACAGCTACGGTTTTATTCTCCGATAAAAGAAATTCTATAAGGCTTCTTGTATCAACCTCGATTTCCGATGAGGCATAGATAAGATATGAGTCGAAGTTCAGTATTCCTTTTATGGCCTTTATATTATTATATATTTTTTCGTCGAGTTTTTTCCTGTAACCTTTATCCATTTCCCTTCGGCGGGAAATAAGCTCTTTTCTTAAAGCGGTTTTCATTCTTTACATCTCATAGCCGAGCTGAGCTTCTTTGCGGCAGTACTGCCCGAAAGGCATTCAACAAGCTTAAGACCGAAATCTACCGCTACTCCCGCACCTCTTGAGGTAATGATATTACCGTCGGCCTCTACAGGCTCGCCTGTATATTCGGCACCGAGAAGGAACTGCTCAAAGCCGGGGAAGCAGGTAGCCTTTTTTCCGTTAAGAAGGTTCATTCTTCCGAGAATCGAGGGAGCGGCACAGATAGCGCCGATATACTTGTTGTTCTTTACGCAGAATTCTATCGCTTCACGTACAGTTCTGTTCTTTTCGAGATTAAGCGTTCCGGGCATACCGCCGGGGAGTACTATCATATCCACGCTGTCGTCGAGAATAACGTCAACCTCGGTTATATCGGTTACCACAGATATACCGTGAGAGCTTGTAACAACCTCCTCGCCAATACCTACGGTAAGCACCTTTCTTTCATCTCTTCTTAAAACGTCGATAGCGGCAATAGCCTCTGTCTCTTCGAAGCCGTCTGCTAAAAATACATAAATCATAATAATTACCGTCCTTTAATTCTTACTGTGAATTTTTCCTCCATAAATACGGGGTAGTAGGAAAGCTTCGCTTTTCTTAAGTTTTCCTCTCCCATATCCTCCTCACGGTTCACAAACCTGAAGCCGTGAACGGAGTTAAGAAGAAACTGCCTGTTTATCATAGGGTATGCACCCTGAAAATCCGTTAATGCTTTTTCAACGTGAACGTTGAAGGTATCGCTGTTGAGAGGCTCGCCGAAGGTGAAGGCCTGCACCTTACCGTTTACTCTGAGAAGTCCGCCCTTATATCCGAGCTCAAAGAATTCGCCGAGACTTCTTCTTACAACGTCGCTTTCGTCGTTTTTTCCTGTATCGTCGGAAAGATTACGCCTGCACCATTCCCCGTTCATTTCGATACATTCCGCTATATTTTCACGGTCTATCTCCTCGTAGCTCCAGTCGTTCTCGGAAAAACGAGCGATATGATTACGCTTGGCGTGGTACTTTTTTCCTTTAAGCTCCGTAAGCTCCTGATAGCTGTAGATATAGTCGAATTCGTCGGTATTGGGCTCCGCTTCGGCTCTGTCGCCGTAAATTTCAAGAAGCGTCATCATCGAAACCTTGTCCGAGGAGCATATCGTGAAGGGAAGTCCGTTACTTCTGCAGTATTCCTCCAATACGAAAAGTACCTCGGCGATATCGCCTCTTCCCGAAGGAAAAAAGAAGCCGCTTCCTGTTTTTACAATATAAAAATCCTTATAGCGGGAAATCTCTATATCGAAAATATCCTGCCACACATAGTTATTTCCGAAGGTATATTCACACCCTCTGAAATCCGAATACCCGAGAAGGGTCTGTATCCAATCCTTGTCTGAAAGCAAAGGCTTTCTGAACTCAATCATTTGTTGTTTCCTTTATAATCCTGCATAATTCTTCATTTATTTCTTCTATCTTTCGGGGCTCGCCGTTAATGTTGCAGTCCACTATCCGCCAGCCGCATTTTTCCGCCGTATAAAGCGCCGCCTCACGACAGGCCGCAAGAAATTCCGTATCACGCTCGTGGATATCCTTTTTAGTTTCATCTCCGTTATATCTTCGGGACATAAGCTTCTGTGAAACCTCAATCGGCATATCGAGAAAAATCGTCATATCGGGTTTCGGGAGCCCGAGCTTATTGTATTCGAAGTCGAAAAGCCAGTCGAGATAGCCCTCCCATTTCGATTTATCAAGCTTCGTCATCTGGTAGATTGCATTGGAGGTTGTATATCTCGCCGAGATTACGGGCGAGCCGCTTTCGTAAAGCTCCTTCCAGTGCGTCTTATAGCTTGTATAGCGGTCAACCGCATAAATTGCGCTTGCTGAATAGGCGCTTATTTCGCCGTTTTCCTCGGGGAATTTTCCCGAAAGGTAGTCGCTTACGATTTTACCGCTATCAGTATTATAGTAGGGAAAGGTGATAAAATTCGCCGTGGAAAATTTTTCGGATAAAATATCGAGCTGTGTCGATTTACCGCAGCCGTCAAGTCCTTCGATAACAATAAGCTTTTTCATAATGCTACTGCCCCCATAATAATACTATCATATCATTTTAACATATTTATATTGTATAGTCAAGACAAAAATAAAACTCCGCACTAAATAAATGCGGAGTTAAAAAGCTTTATTAAATTGCGCCGATTTCCTTTAAAACCTTGTTGAGCTTACCTACGGGAAGCCCCATAACATTGTAATAATCTCCCTCGATTCCCTCTACAAGAAGCGCACCGTAATCCTGTATTCCGTAGGCCCCCGCCTTATCGAAGGGCTCGCCGGTGGCGATATAGTCGTCGATTTCTTCCTCGCTGAGCTCATAGAAGCGCACCGTCGTTTCCTCGCAGAAGGTGTATTTTTCTCCGTCCTTTATGACGCAGACCCCTGTGTAAACGCTGTGCTCCGTTCCCGAAAGGAGAGTCAGCATACGCTTTGCGTCCTCGGCGTAGGCGGGCTTTCCGAGAATTTCATTTCCTGCGGCGACTACCGTATCGGCCCCGATAACGATATCCTCGGGATGTAAAGCGGCAATTTCCGCCGCCTTATTCTCGGCGAGAGCACTTACGAAAAGGTCGGGGGAGAGGCTTTCGTCTGCGGTTTCCTCGCCCTGTGCAGGTTCGATTTCGAAATCCCTTGTTATAATCGAGAGAAGCTCTTTTCTTCTCGGTGATTTGCTTGCTAAAATAATCATTTCAATACCTCCGTAAAACCAGAATTATTTTATCATATTAAGTAAAATCTGTCAAATAATTATTGCAATATTTTGCCCGTTGTGATATAATATTAAAGTATATTTTTGTGCAGTACTGCACAGCAGGAGGAAAAAAGCTTGACAGAAAGAGATTATTTATCCGAAATCCGCAATTTCTGTATAATTGCACACATAGATCACGGTAAGTCAACCCTTGCCGACAGAATTCTCGAGCAGACCAGTACCGTTGCTAAGAGAGATATGGAAGAACAGCTTCTGGACAATATGGAGCTTGAGCGTGAAAGAGGTATTACAATAAAGGCGAGAGCCGTCCGCCTTAATTATAAGGCGAAGGACGGTAAGGACTACGTTTTCAACCTTATTGATACCCCGGGACACGTTGACTTTAACTATGAGGTTTCACGTTCGCTGAACGCCTGTGAGGGAGCTATTCTTATCGTTGACGCTTCACAGGGTATCGAGGCGCAGACCTTAGCCAACACCTACCTCGCCATTGAACAGGATTTAGAGGTAGTTCCCGTTATAAATAAGATTGACCTTCCCTCCGCACGTCCCGATGAGATTAAGAATGAAATCGAGGACGTTATCGGTATTCCTGCCGACGACGCGCCTCTTATTTCCGCAAAAATGGGAATAAATATCGAGGATGTTATGGAGCAGGTTGTAAAGTGCGTTCCTTCTCCTGTGGGAGATCCCGACGCTCCTCTTAAGGCTCTTATCTTCGACAGTTACTATGACAGCTACAAGGGCGTTATAGTTTATGTCCGCGTTAAGGAGGGAACTCTCCGTGTAGGCGATAAGATAAGAATGATGGCTACAAATGCGGAGTTCCAGGTTGTTGAGCTTGGCTATATGGGCGCTACGAATCTTGTTCCCGCTAAGGAGCTCAGGGCAGGGGAGGTAGGCTATATTGCCGCTTCAATCAAGTCTATCGGCGATACAAAGGTAGGCGATACCGTTACACTCTGTGAAACTCCTGCCGATGAGGCTTTACCGGGATATCGTAATGTAAATCCGATGGTGTTCAGCGGTATTTATCCCGCAGACGGCTCAAAGTACGGAGATTTAAGAGAAGCCCTCGAAAAGCTTCAGCTTAACGACGCTTCACTTACCTTCGAGCCCGAAACCTCAATAGCTCTCGGCTTCGGCTTCCGATGCGGCTTCCTTGGGCTTCTCCATATGGATATTATTCAGGAGCGTTTAGAGAGAGAATATAATCTCGACCTTATAACTACTGCACCCTCAGTAGTATATAAAATAGAAATGATGAACGGCGATACGGTATTTATCGACAATCCTACCAATTATCCCGACCCTGCCGAAATAATGCAGGCCTACGAGCCTATGGTTGAGGTTCACGTTTTCAGCCCCTCGGATTATGTGGGAAATATAATGGAGCTCTGTCAGGAGCGCCGAGGTAATTTCAAGGATATGAAATATCTTGACCAGACGAGAGTTGACCTTCACTATGAACTACCCCTCAACGAGATAGTATACGACTTCTTCGACGCACTTAAGTCCAGAACGAAGGGCTACGCAAGCTACGACTATGAAATGCTGGGCTTCTATCCCTCGAAGCTTGTAAAGCTTGACATTATGCTTAACGGCGACGTTGTTGACGCTCTTTCCTTTATCGTTCATACCGATAAGGCTTATCCCCGTGCAAGAAAAATTGCCGAAAAGCTTAAGGATCATATCCCGAGACAGCTTTTTGAGGTGCCGATTCAGGCGGCTATCGGTGGAAAGATTATTGCCCGTGAAACAGTAAAGGCTATGCGTAAGGACGTACTTGCCAAGTGTTACGGCGGCGATATTACCCGAAAGAAAAAGCTTCTTGAAAAACAGAAGGAAGGTAAAAAGCGTATGCGTCAGCTCGGTACCGTCGAGGTTCCCCAGGAAGCATTTATGGCTGTCCTTAAGCTTGACGATGAATAATATCGGCTTATATATCCACGTCCCCTTCTGCCTGTCGAAATGTCCTTACTGTGATTTTTATTCGGTGGGCTACGATAAAGAGACGGCTGATGAATATACCCGTGCAGTAATACGAAATCTCAGGTTTTATTCCGAAAGCTACGGGGTAAAATATGATACTGTATATTTCGGCGGCGGTACTCCGATTCTTCTGTATGACAGGATAGGCGAGATACTGGAAAACGCCGATATTTGCGAAAATGCGGAAATAACGGTAGAGGCTAATCCCTGCGTAACGGATAATAGGGCTGTGGAAACGCTTAAGAAAAGCGGAGTAAACCGTATTTCCTTCGGCGTCCAGTCCCTTTCCGACGATGAGCTCCGCTTTCTCGGAAGGAGACATACTGCAAAGGAGGCACAAGCGGCAATTCTTACCGCATACGACTGTGGAATTACTAATATTTCCGCCGATCTGATGCTTGGACTTTCGGGTCAGACTCCCGAAAGGGTGAAGGCCTCTGTGGAGGGGCTTTCCGAGCTCCCGATAAGTCATATTTCCGCCTATCTTCTTAAAATAGAAGAAAATACCCCCTTTTACCGCAGGAAGCTTAACCTTCCCGATGAGGACGAGACCTCGGAAATATATCTGTATGCTTCGGATTTACTGGAGAAAAAAGGCTTTCTACGCTATGAAATAAGTAATTTCGCTCATAAGGGAAAGGAAAGCAGGCATAATTTAAAATACTGGCGCAGCGAGGAATATATAGGTATAGGGCCTGCTGCCCATTCCTTCTTCGGCGGCAAGCGTTTTTCCGTTGAAAGAGATTTAGTAAGCTTTATTTCCTCCGAGGTACAGGAAACCGAAATAACCGACGATAATCCACGTACCTTCGAGGAATACGCTATGCTTAAGCTTCGTTTAAGCGAGGGGCTTACATATAGGGAATGCGAGGACTTCGGAGTTAAGAAATCCGATATGGAGAAAAAGCTCAGGCTTATTCCCGAAAGATATATTACTGCCGACGAAAAGGGAATAAGACTTACCTCAGAGGGCTTTTTACTTTCAAATACTATAATTGCAAAGCTGATATACTGAAATGGAATATATATATATTAAAAATGTAAAGATAAAGAAAACTGCCGCTCTTGCGCCTATGGCGAGCGTAGCGGACAGAGCCTTCCGACAGATTGCGAAGGAGTTCGGCGCGGCATACTGCGTAGGAGAAATGGCGAGCTGTAAGGGTCTCGTCTATAGCGACAGAAAAACCGCCGAGCTTCTTACGGTTACGGATATTGAACGCCCTATGGCAGTTCAGCTCTTTGGCAGTGAGCCCGAATTTTTCGGCCCTGCCGTAAAGATAGCGGAAAAATACAGCCCCGATATTATTGATATCAACAGCGGCTGTCCCGTTCCCAAGGTTGCAGGAAACGGTGCAGGAAGCGCACTTATGAAAAATCCGAAGCTTTTCGGAGAGGTAGTTTCGGCGGCGGTAAGGGCTACGGATATTCCCGTCACGGTTAAGATAAGAAAGGGCTGGGACGAGAACAGCGTCAACGCCGTAGAGATAGCGAAAATAGCTGAGGAATGCGGTGCGGCGGCAATAGCCGTTCACGGACGTACAAAGAATCAGATGTATAACGGTACTGCCGACTGGGATATTATCGCCGAAGTAAAACAGGCTGTTTCTATTCCCGTAATCGGAAACGGCGATGTGGATACTGCCGAAAAGTGCGCCGAAATGTACAGGTATACAGGCTGTGACCTTGTAATGGTAGGTCGGGGAGCCTGCGGTAATCCCTGGCTTTTCGGGGAGATAGAAAATTACCTGTACGGAGAGGGTACTGTCGAAAAGCCTTCCTTAGAGAGAAAAATGGAGGTTATGAAGCGGCATATCAAGCTTCTTACCGAGTATAAGGGCGAGGTAATCGGAATGAAGGAAGCCCGTATGCAGACAGGCTGGTATATAAAAGGAATGGTGGGGGCGGCGAAATTCCGTGCGGAATGCGGAAGTCTTTCTACTCTCGACGACCTTGACAGGCTTATAGATAATATTTTGAAAGGAAATGAATAAAATGATAGCGCTTATTACAGGAGCAAGCTCAGGAATGGGCAGGGAAATGGCGATAGGCCTCGCAAAAAGAGGCTTTAACCTCGTTATTGTAGCGAGACGCAGACAGAGACTTTTAGTGCTTAAAAAGGAAATAGCCGAAAAGTACGGCGTAAAGGTTAAAGTTATCGTCCGTGACCTTTCTAAAACAGAGGAATGTATCGGTCTTTTCAACGATGTAGAAAAGGCGAACATCGATATAGTTATAAATAACGCAGGCTTCGGCGTTTTCGGCGGCTTTACCGAAACCTCGCTGGAAGACGAGCTTCGTATGATTGACGTTAATATCCGTGCAGTACACATTCTTACAAAGCTTTTCCTTCAGAAGTTCAAGAAGAGAAATTCGGGCTATATTCTTAACGTAGCTTCTCTTGCCGCATTTATGGCAGGTCCTTTATTCTCCTCCTACTATGCTTCGAAAAACTATGTGTTACAGCTTACAAAGGCAATTTACGAGGAGCTTCGTATGGAAAAGTCCAACGTATATGTGGGCGCATTCTGCCCGGGCCCTGTAAGAACTGAATTCAATGAGATTTCTGGCGCTGATTTCGCAGTAAGAGGTATGGACGAAAAGGACGCGGCAGAATATGCTCTTGAAAAGATGTTCGACGGCGAGCTTATTATAGTTCCTACCTTCGGCTCAAAGTTCCTTGCGGCGGCTTCAAGATTCGTTCCTACGAAGATGTTCCTTGCCGCTACGGGAATGGTTCAGAAAAAACGTCTTACCGAGGGTAAGGAAGAAAAATCCGAGGTTAAGGAATCCTGCACAGAGGAAAGCGAAAAGGTACCTCCGATTTCCGAAGAAGAGCTTCTTATGGTAGAAAATGACGATATGAATTAAAAGAAAGGAAAATAAAATTATGAGTGAATGTACACACAATTGTGAAACCTGTGGACAGAACTGTTCCGAAAGAAAGGCGGAAAGCCTTCTCGCTCCTATGAACAGTCTTTCCGATGTAAAGAAGGTTATTGCCGTAGTTTCGGGTAAGGGCGGCGTAGGAAAATCTCTCGTTACCTCCCTTATGGCCTCCGCTTCAAAGAAAAAGGGCTTTAAGACAGCCGTTCTTGACGCAGATATCACAGGCCCCTCTATCCCTAAGGTGTTCGGCGTAACCGAAAGAGCGCAGGGTACAAATACCGAGCTTTATCCCGTAGTTACAAAGTCTGGAATCGAGATTATGTCGGTTAATCTTCTTCTTGAAAACGTGACTGACCCCGTAGTATGGAGAGGTCCCGTTATTGCAGGAGTTATAAAGCAGTTCTGGACAGACGTAGTATGGAACGACGTTGACTATATGTTCGTGGATATGCCTCCCGGAACAGGCGACGCTCCCCTTACAGTTTTCCAGTCTCTCCCCATAGCAGGAATTATCGTAGTTACAAGCCCCCAGGAGCTCGTTTCGATGATTGTTGAGAAGGCTGTAAAAATGGCGGATATGATGAATATTCCCGTAATCGGACTTGTTGAAAATATGAGCTATTTCGTATGCGACGAATGTAATAAGAAGCATTATATCTACGGCGAAAGTCATATTGAAGAAATAGCTGAAAAGTACGGTATAAAGAATATCGCCAAGCTTCCTATCGACCCCGAATTTGCCAAGTCTGCCGACAAGGGCGAAATCGAAAGCTGTGCTGATATGATTTCTGAATTTGCCGATAAAATTTTAAAGTAAAAATTATCCCTGTAAAATTTTATTTTTACAGGGAATTTTTCTGTAACGTTTTCTATTTTTCTCCGTCTTATATATGAAAGCTTTCGTAATAATGAAAGGAACTGATACTATGAACAGATGTGAAATTACAAGAGACCTTCTGCCCGCTTACGTTGACGATATTATAAGTCAGTCGGGCAGGGAATATGTAGATGAACACGTTTCCGAGTGTGAAGCCTGTAAGACGGCGCTTAACGAAGCGAAAACCGAAGTAAGAACAGAAAACGTGAAGGAGAATATTACTGCAAAAAAGCCTTTTAAAAAGGTGAGCCTTAAAAAAGCGATAATCCTTTCAGTAGCGGCAATTATCGGTATAGTGCTGCTTATTTACGGCGTTATTATTGTTTCCGATATACTTTGCGGCGGATATAACAGCGCCAACAGGCTTTTCGGAATAGATACCGTTGGCGGAATGTTTAAGGCGGCCGCCAAGGAATACAGCGGAAGATTCCCCGAATATAACTTAACCGAAATTATAAACAATGGCGAAGACAGAGGCGAGGGTGCAAGCTTCGCACTGAATTATGTCGACGCATACAGAGTTGTGCGTTCAGAGTCGGGACAGGCTTATCTTATGGCAGTAGAAGGCGAGCTTACGGGAATAGACTCCTATAAGGTAGATTATTTCAATATCGTAGAAATTATTGATGATGAAACGGCGTGGTTTATAGATAATGAGGGCGAGCTTTACTGCGGAAGCTATAACTATCTGATTGAGGGTGAGCTTTACTGCGGAAGCGAGGTTGCTGACGGCGGAGTATTCTGTCCCGTGTTTATGCGTTTTATGAGTCATGATGAAATATATTATTCCGATGAGGAAATCGAAGCGATAGTAGAAAAGAAGAAGGAATTGTACCTCAGCGTATATGTTTCCGAGGAGGCTGCCGAGCTGTATGCCAAAGCTGAAAGAGAGCGTCTCAGAAAAGATTATGACTTCTTAAGGGAACAGTCGATAAAGGAAATGAAGGAGAATTTCAATCTCCCCGAGGAAGCTATACAGGAATGGATGAATTTCGGAAAAAATACTGATACTACGGTAAATGAAAATGAATAAGGAATTCGACGAAATCTACCGTCTTTACGTCGGCGATGTATACAGGTTTCTTCTTAAGCTCTCGGGCGACGAAAATCTCGCCGAGGAGCTTACGCAGGAAACTATGTTCCGAGCCTTCAGGTATATCGACAGCTTCGACGGAAGCTGTAAAATTACCGTATGGCTCTGTCAGATAGGTAAGAACTGCTTCTATGACTACTGCAGGAAGAATAAGAAGGAATTTTTTTCCGAGGATACGGAGCTTATTCCCGATAAAAACGATATCGAGCTTAACTTCGAGGATAAAGAGACCGCCCGAATAATTCACAGGGTCATCCACGACCTTGAGGAGCCTTATAAGGAGGTATTTACGCTTCGTGTTTTCGGGGAGCTTTCCTACCGCGATATAGCGGATATTTTCGGGAAAAGCGAAAACTGGGCAAGAGTAATATACTATCGGGCAAAGCTGAAAATTTTAGAAAAACTGCATTAAAAGAAAATTCACCAATCTCTGACAGATTGGTGAACTTTTCTTTTAATCGATATAAACGATAGGCTTAATTAAATCTCTCGGCTTATCCTTCATAAGCATAAGCGCCTCTTCCATATGCTGGAAGCCGTGAAACTTATGGGTAATGAGACGTTCGGGGTGGATTCTGCCGCTTGTTACGAGACTTGCGAGCTTTTCCATACGGAGACGGCCGCCGGGCATAAGGCCTCCTGCTATAGTCTTATGACCCATACCACAGCCCCATTCAACTCGGGGGATTCTTACATAATCGCCCTCGCCGAGATAGTTTACATTACCGATTTTTCCGCCGGGCTTAAGCATCTTGATTGCGTCGATAAAGGTATCGTTGTCGCCGCCTGCGATAACTACTCTGTCAACGCCCTTACCGTCGGTAAGCTTTAATACCTGATCGGCAATATTACCGTCACGGTAGTTTATGTTACAGTTTGCGCCGAATTCCTTAGCGAGGTTTACACAGTTTTCTCTCGAGCCTACGGAAATGATAGTAGAAGCGCCTCTTATTGCCGCCGCCGCTACGCTCATAAGGCCTACGGGGCCTATACCGATTACGCATACCGTATCGCCGAACTTAAGTCCCGCAAGCTCAACGCCGTGTACGCCTGTAGGAGTCATATCCGAGAGCATTACTGCCGCTTCGATACTCATATTTTCGGGCAGGTGAGCAAGGTTTCCGTCAGCGTCGTTTACGTGAAACTTTTCAGCAAAAACGCCGTCCTTGATGTTGGAGAATTTCCAGCCCGCAAGCATACCGCCCGAATGCATCGAGTAGTAATTCTGTGCTTCAGTCCTGCTCCAGTCGGGAGTAATAGCGGGTACGATTACCTTATCTCCCACCTTGAAATCACGGACAAGCTCGCCCACTTCCACGATTACGCCTGCCGCCTCGTGGCCTAAGATAAGGTCCTTTCGTTCACCGAGTGCTCCTGCGAAAACGGTATGGATGTCCGAGGTACAGGGTGATACGGCAATAGGCTTTACGATTGCGTCAAGGGGACCGCAGGGGGCGCATTCCTTTTCAATCCAGCCTGTCTGTCCTATGCCCTTCATTGCGAATGCTTTCATTTTGAGTCACGCTCCTTTTCTTCTTTTTTTGACGGAACAGCGAAGGGGTAAATATCTCTGTATGCGTCGAATTCATCGCTGCTGTCCGTACTTCCCGAGGGAATAAGACCCGTACAGTCACCGCTTGACGCCGTTCCGATATAGTTTTTCATAAGGAATTCTTCTTCCTTTTTGAACTGTTCAGATTTCTTATTCTTATCCATAATAATTCCTTTCCTTTATTCGAAATTATTATGGCGTAATATAAGAAGATTATGCGTTTTATTTTATATGGGCAGTATTCCGTTTTTTGCCATTTCAAGATCCTTGTGAAGCACTGCTTCCTGCCATTCATAAGCGAGGAAGGGCTTTTTCTTCGCTATAAGCGAAAGAGAAATATTGGCAGTCATATCCATTTCCTCGAAGCGTTCGAGCTTATTAAGAATATATACCTTAAGAGTAGTAAAATCAATTTCTATCTCCCTGTAATTTCTGTCCAGCTCTCCCGAAAGATACCTGTTTACGGTATCGAGGGCTCTTTCATAGCGTCCTGCCGCACAGTCGGCGCCGATTATGGCAAGATAGAGAAACTTGTTATAATCGGATTTTTTGTTGTTCATACAGCGAGTAAGAAAAGCCTGATTTGTGCGCCATATATCGTCGGCAAGGGCGCTGTCGTTCATTTTCAAGGCTGACATCAGATATACATAAAGGTACATTGTTCTGAGTCCTGCCTTACTTTCGGGAATAACGAGAGTATTAAGAGTAGCTATCGCCGATTTACAGTCTCCGATTTTCATAAAGCCTTCTGCATAAATAATATAATGATAATCTACCTTCGGCTTGTTGAGTATGTATCTGTTGTAATAATAGTTGAGATATTCGGGAGAAAAGCCGTGATTGTTAAGAGCCTTATAGTCGCTGAATCTCATAGCTGTCAGCAAAGCTATATCAAATATAATCCAGAATGCCGCAATAAAAACATAGGCTGTAATACCTATTATAAAGATCGATGGGCTTTTCACGGGAGCGGTTGATGAAAGGATAATCAGAAATACCGCCATTATACCCATAAGTAAAACATATTTCCACCAGTATTTTCTTATAAAGAGTAAAAACATACTCTTATAAAGTCTGAACCATAATTTCATAACGTAGTCCTTTTCATTTTCGTTTTTCAATTTGCTTTAAATACGCAATTACCCCGCCGTCATAGTGACTGCGGGGTAAAATGCATATTGTC
The DNA here is from genome assembly GCA_045579625.1 of Ruminiclostridium sp. Lineage (GTDB taxonomy): Bacteria > Bacillota > Clostridia > Oscillospirales > Ruminococcaceae > Ruminiclostridium_E. The sequence goes on along the minus strand of JAZNMN010000026.1, from coordinate 4,820 downwards.
AAGGATGAATAATTATGCTGTTTTATTAAAGCTTGAAGTAATCAACGCCGCCCTTGAACATAGGCTGTTCCTTGTTGCCGTCGATATTTGTACAGCAGTTAGCGGAGATACGCTCGCTGTGACCCATTTTACCGAATACACGACCGTCGGGAGAAATGATACCTTCGATAGCGTACATAGAGCTGTTGGGGTTATAGCGGAGATCCATTGTGGGATTACCGTCAAGGTCAACGTACTGGGTAGCAACCTGACCGTTTTCGATAAGCTTTCTTATAACGTCGTCGTCAGCTACGAAGCGGCCTTCGCCGTGAGAAATCGGGATAGTATAGATTTCGTCAACCTTACAGTGCATTAACCAGGGAGACTTGTCTGTACAGATTCTTGTACGTACAAGCTGAGACTGGTGACGGCCGATCTTGTTGAAGGTAAGGGTAGGACTCTTTTCGGTAAGCTCTACAATCCTTCCTTCGGGAACGAGACCGAGCTTTATGAGAGACTGGAAGCCGTTACAGATACCGAGCATAAGTCCGTCACGATTATAAAGCATATCGTGAACAGCTTCCTTAACCTTAGGATTACGGAAGAAAGCGTTAATAAACTTACCGGAGCCTTCGGGCTCATCGCCGCCGCTGAAGCCGCCGGGGATAGCGATAATCTGGCTTTCGGAAACGAGCTTAGCGAATGCGTCAACGGATTCTTCCATTGTCTTTGCGTCTAAGTTTCTGATAACGAAAGCGGAAGCGTCGCCGCCGTAGCGGTTGAATACGTCAGCCATATCATATTCGCCGTTTGTGCCGGGGAATGCAGGAATAATTACCTTAGGCTTAGCTATCTTATTGGAGGGCGCACAGATTGTTGTACAGCCAACCTCTGCGGAAATCTTTTCGGGAGCAGGATATTCCTTTACGGTATTCTTGAAGATAGGTTCAAGCTTATCATCCCACTTCTTTTCGAGCTCAGCGATATCAAGCTTAACGTCGCCGCTTTCGATAGTGTAGGAGTCGGTAGTTTCACCGATAAGCTCCATACCTTCGATTTCTGCGCCTGCTTCAATAACGAAGGCACCGTAGCAGAGACCGAAGAGCTTTTCGTCGGACATAGCCTTAAGCTTAGCGCCGATTCTGTTACCGAGAGTCATCTTGAAGATACCTTCGGCGAGACCGCCGTTAGCGAGAGACCATACGGAAATAGCCTTGCCCTCGGCGATTGCCTTTTCAACCTGCTTGAATACCTTCTTAACGCTTTCGAATACGGGTAAACCGTTTTCGTCGTAATGGGGAGCAACATAATAAAGCTTGCTGAAGGGACACTTGAATTCGGCGGAGATAACCTTATCTGCCTTAGCTGTGGATACTGCAAAGGAAACGAGGGTAGGGGGAACGTCGATATGCTCGAAGGTACCGCTCATAGAGTCCTTACCGCCGATAGCGCCGCAGCCCATTTCAAGCTGTGCCTTATATGCGCCGAGGAGTGCGCTGAAGGGCTTGCCCCAACGGGTAGGATTGCCCTGTGTTCTTTCGAAATATTCCTGGAAGGTGAGCCAGCAATGCTCGGAGGAGCCGCCTGCCGCAACAATTTTAGCGATACTTTCGATAACTGCAAGCATAGCGCCGTGATAGGGAGACTGTAAAGCAACGGCAGGGTTATAACCCCAGCTCATAAGAGAAGCTGTTGTTGTGTTTCCGCCCTTTACGGGAATTTTTGCAGCCATAGCCTGGATAGGAGTCTGCTGTGTCTTACCTGAGAAGGGCATAAGTACCGTAGCGGCGCCGACTGTGGAGTCGAAGCGCTGAACGAGGGGACGCTGTGAACAAACGTTAAGGTCGGTTACAAGCTTTTCCCAGCCTTCTGCAGTATTTGTGAAATCAGTCTTGTAGGAAACAGAGGGTGCGGGAACTTCGATTGTTGTGTGCTTTTCGGCACCGTTGGAATTTAAGAATTCTCTTGAAATATCACAGATTGTCTTACCGTTCCAGTTCATTACAAGTCTGGGCTCAGCTTCAACAACAGCGACGGGAGTAGCGTTTAAGTTTTCCTCGTGTGCAAGAGCGATAAACTTGTCAACATCGTTCTTGTCAACAACTACAGCCATTCTTTCCTGTGATTCGGAAATAGCGAGCTCTGTACCGTCGAGACCGTCGTACTTCTTGGGAACTGCATTAAGGGCGATAGTAAGACCGTCGGCAAGCTCACCGATAGCTACGGAAACACCGCCTGCGCCGAAGTCGTTACAACGCTTGATAAGTGTTGTAGCCTCCTTCTTTCTGAATAACCGCTGGAGCTTTCTTTCTATGGGGGCGTTACCCTTCTGAACCTCTGCGCCGCAGGATTCGAGGGATTCAACGCTGTGGGACTTGGAGGAGCCTGTTGCGCCGCCGCAGCCGTCACGTCCTGTTTCGCCGCCGAGAAGAATGATGATATCTCCGGGGGCGGGTCTTTCACGTCTTACGTGGTCTGCGGGAGCAGCAGCGATAACTGCACCGATTTCCATACGCTTAGCCATATAGCCGTCGTTATAGATTTCAGCAACGTGGCCTGTTGCGAGACCGATCTGGTTACCGTAGGAGGAGTAACCTGCCGCCGCTGTTGTCGTAATCTTTCTGGGAGGTAACTTACCTTCGATTGTTTCGTTTACGGGGAGCAGGGGATCGGAAGCACCTGTCACACGCATAGCCTGATATACGTAGGAACGGCCTGAAAGGGGATCACGGATAGCACCGCCGAGGCAGGTAGCCGCACCACCGAAGGGCTCGATTTCTGTAGGATGGTTATGAGTTTCGTTCTTGAACATGAGGAGCCATTCTTCATCCTTGCCGTCAACGTCAACCGTAATCTTTACGGAGCAGGCGTTGATTTCTTCACTTTCGTCAAGGTCGGGAAGAAGGTTGTCTGCCTTCAGCTTTCTTACAGCCGCTGTTGCAATATCCATATGGCAGATAGGCTTTGCACCTCTGCCAAGCTCTTCCTTGTGGAGCTTGTATTCCTTATAGGTATCTGCAATATAGGGAGCGTCGATAACTGCGTTGTCGATAATAGTACCGAAGGTGGTGTGACGGCAATGGTCAGACCAGTAGGTATCGAGCATACGGATTTCTGTAAGAGTAGGATCTCTCTGCTCTGTGATGAAATAATCCTGACAGCACTTGATGTCGCCGCTATCCATAGCAAGACCGTACTTCTTGATAAATTCGTCAAGCTGTGCCTGATCATACTTTATAAAGCCGTCGAGAGTAGCAACTTCGCTGGGGATATCATACTTTACTTCGAGAGTTTCGTACTGCTCGAAGCCACATTCTCTTGCTTCTACCGCATTTATAAGGAAGTGCTTTATCTTTGCAAAATCCTCATCAGTAATCTTACCCTTTAAAATATAGATTTTTGCATATTTTACTGTGGGGCGGTCACCCTGGCAGAGCATCTGGATGCACTGTGCGGCAGAGTCTGCTCTCTGGTCAAACTGACCGGGTAAAAATTCTGTTGCGAACATTCTTTCATTCTCACCGATTTCAGGGAGAGTGTAGTAAACGTCGTCAACGGGAGGCTCTGAAAATACTGTGGGAGTAGCCTTTTCAAAGTTTTCCTTTGTGATGCCTTCAGCGTCGTAGCGGTTTACGATACGCACGTCTTCGATTCCTTCAATCTGAAGGGCGGTCTGAAGGTCGGAAAGAACTGCCTTGCCGTCAACGGCAAACTGAGGCTTCTTTTCCACGTAAATGCGATAAACTGACATAACTTTTTACCTTTCCTTTTATGCTTAAAAATTTATTAAACTGTCATTACGGTTACACTATAAAAAATAAAGCATAACCACATTACATTATACAACATTCCTTTAAGAATTACAAGGCTTTTTCTGTTTCACCGACGCAAAATTCGTTTTTTTGTGCAGATGTTACTTTTATTGTTAGAATATCGTGCTTTTTTGCGTCACAATTATAAATTCTGACGGGAACGTACTCGGGAGTAAGACCGTTTGCATAGCTTTCACTCTCCCTCTTCTGAATAAGCACCTGCCTTGTTTTTCCAATCATACCTTTAAAGTATTCAGTTTTCATTTCTGCGGCAAGCTCTGACATTATTTTGTATCTTGTGGCGGCAGTATCAGGTGCAACAAAATCCTTTCTTTCTGCCGCCGCAGTACCACTTCTTACAGAATAGGTGAATACGTGCATAGCGGCAAAGCCTACCTTTTTACAAAAGGCGAGGGACTCCTCAAATTCGTTGTCCGTTTCTCCTGCAAAGCCTACCATAATATCGGTAGTAATGGAGCAGTCGGGAAAGTATCTGCGGAGATTTTCCACGATACTGTAATATTCATCGGGTGTGTAGTGTCTGTTCATTCTTTTTAAGGTAGCCTCGCATCCGCTTTGCAGAGCAAGATGAAAATGCGGGCATAGCTTAGGCTCTTCGCTGAGTCTTTTTATATCCTCTTCGGTTATAAGCTCCGGCTCTAAAGAGGAAAGCCTTACCCTTTTCACACCCGTAACGCTACATACTGCGTGTACTGCGTCAGCAAGCCTTAACCCGATATCCGAGCCGTACAGAGACAGGTTTATTCCCACAAGCACCATTTCCTTATGCCCACAGCTTACCTGATATTCTGTTTCTTTTATAATATTATCCAGCGTTCTTGAACGGACCTTCCCTCTGGCGTAGGGGATTATGCAGTATGCACAATATCTGTCGCAACCGTCTTCTATTTTAATAAAGGCTCTTGTCTTGCCCATATCGGATAAGGGCATATCGTTAAAGCATAATCGGTCGGTAAGCTCTGTAACGTCTGAAAACACATCTTTTTGTGAGCTTTGCACATAATTATA
>JAZNMN010000025.1:0-15358 GCA_045579625.1 Ruminiclostridium sp. | reverse complement strand
CTTGCTGAGCCGCCAAGTGCCGCCAGTGGCGGATAAAACGCAGGCGGCGAAGGCGTAGCGGTCGAAAAATCAAGCTATAAGCGTAGATTTTTCGGGATACCGCAAGTCGGGAAGCGTGTGCCTATCGAAGCCTGTCAGCTTGTCGAAAAGGCTTTTTCGACAAGCTGTGACGGCATCGCATTATGCGATGCCGTCTTATCTTTTTCAGCAGGCTTAAGGGGATTATATATGACACGGTTATATTGACTTTGATAATATTTGGTGATATAATACCAAATGTGAAAAATTTGTCTAAATCATTATAAAGGAGGACAAAAATTTGAATTTCTGTGAAAAATGCGGAAAGAAGCTTGTATCGGGAGCGTTATTCTGTGACGGCTGCGGAGCTGCAGTAAGCAAAACGGTGAGTGCGGAACCTGTTGATGAGTATTGCGAAAAGTGCGGGTCAAAGTTGGCTGACGGAGTGTGTGAAGCTTGCTTAAAAAAAGCGGAGGCTGCTGCAAAAAAGGTGGCTGATGAATATGGCGATATTGTTGAACCCTCCGAGTCGCAGGGAGAAGAGAGTAATTCGTATTTCTCTGAGGTAAAATCCAAGCAAACTTCCGCTTTACTTGTGGATAGCGATGAGGAGATTGTGTCTACTCTCGGAAACGGCTATATTACTAATATGCTAATAGATAATAGTGTGTCGAGAAGTAAAGCCATGCTTACTGATAAAAGAATATATTTCAGCGGAAAGTGTCTCGTCAAGTACGGAAGAAGATGGAATGTTATAAATGAATCGAGAATTATTGACGTTCAGGATGTAACAGGCACAGGCTTTGTATGCACAAAAAATATCAAGGACGTTATACTTGCAATATTCTTTTTGATTGCTGCAATTGTATTTGCGTGTATTCCTTATGACTTAGGCGAAGGTATATTCGTAGCCCCCGCCATCGCTTCCTTTTTATTGTCGATAGGCTTCGCGGTTCACTTTTTCCTTACGAGAAGAACAGTATTCGAAATTGAATATGCAGGCGGAAGAATCGGCTTTGACGTAAAATGGCTCAATACAAGCCAGTCAATCGATTTTCAGAAGCAGGTTCACGCAGTCAAGGAAAAGAAGCTTACAGATAATATGGAGAAGATGAAGAGTTAAAGGGTAAGCTTCTGTTCAGGCAGCCGAACAGAAACAAAAGCATAACTGAAAATATTGACAATCCTATAAATGTGAGGACGCAAAATGAAAAAAATAATCTTGACTATTTTAGCGCTGTTTATGATTTTATCTCTTTCTTCCTGTGGACAGGAAGAAAAAATTACAGAGCTTGAAAATCAGATCAGCGAGTTACAGTCTCAGATTGATGAAATGCATCCCTCTGAAGACTATTCGGGTATTCCTTTAGGCGATCCTGATAAAATAAGAGAAATGCTCTATAATTATTATTTCAACGGGGGAGAGCTCGATACCGAGTCCCTTAAGGCGGTAACGGGTCTTTATATAAGAGGTCGTGAAAAGATATATGTGCAGTGTGGTCACAGGGGCGATGTTACTGACTATAAAATAATCGACGAAATTATTTCAATATCGGAAGAAGATTATACTACATACGAGCTCAATCATCCTGACGGAAGCTCGGGCGAATATATAAGAGGTGATATCTCCGATATTTCAATTCTTCAGTATATGCCTAATATCAGACAATTCGGCATAAGCTATAACAGAATTTCCGATATTTCCTTGCTTGAAAATTATCCTAACATAAATAAAGTCTGGTTTATCGGAAACGATATAAGCGATATTTCGCCATTGGAAAAGCTTACGAATTTAACAGAGGCTGAGCTTGGCTATAATGATATTTCGGATATATCGCCATTGGTAAATCTTAAGAAGCTTAAGCTTTTATTTATTTATAAGAATAATATTTCCGATATATCTCTTGTGAAAAATCTTACAGAGCTTGAGTATTTTAGTGTGACCGGAAGTGATATTTCTGATATTTCCTTTCTGTCGGGACTTACTAAGCTTAAGTATCTTGGTCTTGCTATCAATAATATTACAGATATTTCACTCTTGAAAAATTTTACCGAGCTTACTGTACTGAAATTGTGGCAAAATAACATAAGCGATATTTCTGTGCTTTCCGAGCTTAAAAAGCTGGAATATCTGGATATTGGTGCAAATAAGATTAAGGATATTTCTGTTTTAAGAAATCTTACCGAGCTTACCGAGCTTTATGCTTATGAAAATGAAATAAGTGATATTTCAGTGCTTTCTGAACTTAAAAAGCTGAAATGCCTCAATATCGGTACAAATAAGATTAAGGATATTTCCGTATTAAGGAATTTTACCGAGCTTACCGAGTTTTATGCTTACGGAAATGAAATAAGCGATATTTCTGCGGTTTCTGAGCTTAAAAAGCTTGAAAGGCTGAATGTAAACGATAATGCAGTATCGGATATTTCCCCTGTATCAACGCTCAGCAAGCTTACAATGCTGGCTATAGGCGGTAACGGAATTACAGATATTTCGATAGTGAAGAATTTCCCTGAGCTTACCGAGTTTTATGCTTACGGAAATGAAATAAGCGATATTTCTGCGGTTTCTGAGCTTAAAAAGCTGGAGTATCTTGATATCAATACAAATAAGATTAAGGATATTTCCGTTTTAAGAAACCTTACCGAGCTTACCGAGCTTTACGTATATAAGAACAGCATATCTGATATAAGTGCAGTAGAATCACTTGGAAAGCTTAAGATTCTGTATTTGTGGGAAAATAATATAAGCGATATTTCTATGCTTTCCGGACTTAAAAAACTGGAACGCTTGAGTATCGGCGCAAATAAGATTAAGGATATTTCCGTTTTAAGAAACCTTACCGAGCTTACCCTGCTTTATGCTTTCGGGAACGAAATAAGCGATATTTCTGTGCTTTCTGAGCTTAAAAAGCTGGAGTATCTTGATATCAATACAAATAAGATTAAGGATATTTCCGTTTTAAGAAGCCTTACCGAGCTTACCGAGCTTTACGTATATAAGAACAGCATATCTGATATAAGTGCAGTAGAATCACTTGGAAAGCTTAAGATTCTGTATTTGTGGGAAAACAAGATTTCCGATATATCTGCTCTTTCTGCTCTTAATAATCTTGAAAAATTAGAGTTAACTATAAATCAGATATCGGATATTTCTCCGTTATCGGGACTTACGAAGCTTACTTATCTTGGTATAGGTACAAATAGCATTACCGATATATCCGTCGTAAAGAACTTCCCCGAGCTTACTGAATTTCACGCATACGAGAATAAAATAAGCGATATTTCTGCGCTTTCAGAGCTTAATAAGCTGGAAAGGCTTAATATAAGCTATAATGCAATATCCGATATTTCTCCTTTAAGCGGTCATAAAAAGCTTTCTTGGTTAAGTATAGGCTCAAACAGCATTACCGATATATCGGTCGTAAAGAACTTCCCCGAGCTTACCGAGTTTTATGCTTATGAGAATAAAATAAGCGATGTTTCTGTTATTTCCGAGCTTAAAAAGCTTACTAACCTCTCTCTCTGGAATAACAAGATTTCGGACGTTTCACCTATCGGTGAATTAAAGGATATCGTGGAGCTTTATGTTTCGGGAAATAATATTATGAATTATAAGCCCTTGAGTAAGTACGCTATAGGTATTGTAAAGGACGTTAAGATACCTATGAGCGAGGAGGAAAAGCTCTTTTTACTCAGAAAATTCTTCGGCTTCGACCCGTCAACTATCGATTACAGCGATGGCTACAAAGGTGAAAGCGGTTATTATTTAGACAGAGATAAAGAACAGAACGAATTAGCTGATTTTGATATGAGGTATCTTATTTATGCCTGCGGAGTAGGGATAGAGCCGGATTATTCCGAAACGGAAGAAGAGGACGATGCGCTTTATGGTTATGTAGATGTTACTACTGAATACTATGACTTTGATAGACTCGAAAAGCATATCAGAAAGTATCTTAATCCCGATTTTGATATAGAAAAGTGGAAGAAAAGTAATGCCTGGGATAAAAACGATCAATACTACATAACCGGATATTATACAGAGAATGAATTTGATAAAAACCGTTATACTCTTAATCGGAATGGATTTGACGTTAACGGATATGGAAGTCATTTATTTGTTGATACTTATTACTTGGTTGAAGACGCATATTATTATGATGGCAGGTATTATATAAATGCTTTTGAAACCGACGGTAACGGATTGGATGTTTCTGTCGAAACTTTCATTAAGAGTGCAGTAAATGATTTATTAAAAGGTGAATTCGAGCGTTATATAGATCGTTATATTGGTTTCGAAACTCGTTACCAGTATGTATTCGAAAAGGACGCTGACGGAAATTACTGCATAGTATCAAGAAAGAAGCTTACCGACGTCCCGATTTCAACTCAGGCGGCCCTTGATATCCTTAAATACATACGTGAGAATTGTGGACCGCATTCGGAAGACGTCTATTACGGAAAATTTCCTACCGAATTTGCAGTTATAGACAGCAACGGACGGGGAGATTATAAGATACTCCTGAAATGCTATGAAGACGGGATATCGCGTTATGAAGGCGACAGTACTTTAATGTATGATGTTTCAAGCAGAGAGTTTGAAATTCCTGCTGGAGCTGCCGGAAATACAAGTATAAGCTTCCTTTATAGTTCGGAAGATAATTTGTATGCAATTGGCGAGTCGTTCTATCAATGGGGTTCAATGGATAGTGGGTATTATGTATCCGACCTAAACGGTAACATCATCTGCTCTTATTCAAATTCTCCTAATTATCATATTGCCACAGACGGCAGTGCTTCAGAGGTGCGTTGCAGCATTTACGGAAAAGAATGTACGGAAGAAGAATATAATAAATTTTTGGAAAAGTACACCGAAATCGAAATGACTGATTGCTCCGAATTTGCCCTGGCCGACTATATGGCTTATATTAAAAATGCACTTGGGTAAAAAGCGCTTGGAAAAGACTGAGCCGTAATAACCAAAACCGTCCGAATTTCAACTCGGGCGGTTTTGACTAAATGTACTGCAGTATATAACAATTTTAGTACCTTGATTTATCAGGGTACTTATTTTTTGATTTTTTCGGCATTATCCCTTTCGAATGTCCTGACTACGTGGATGACTGCCTGCTGCTGATATTCGTCAAGATTTGTTATATCTACGGTTAACCTATTGTTTACTCCGAGAATGTAATCGGTACTTACCCCGAAAATATGCGACAGCTTAGCGATATAGATGAGTGAGGGCGAGCTTGTACCCATTTCCCACGAATTAACAGCACTTTTAGATATTCCGAGCTTTTTTGCAAGCTCAACCTGGCTTAATGAAGCCTGTTGGCGTAGTATTTTAATACGGTCGTAAAGTTCATAAATCATTGTAACACCCCTTTTCATTTTACAATAGCTATTTCCATAAATGATTAACTAAAGTAAAGTATTACTTGACTTTTCGGATATTATGTGCTACAATGTATGGGACATGAGAAAATTGTCGGAAATTTGTTGTTATGAGGTGTGATTATGAAGATTTGCGAGAAATGCGGCAAACAGCTTAATGATGACGCTGTTTTCTGCGAGGGGTGCGGAACAAAGCTCCCCGACAAGGCGGAAGAAATTACTGTTTCCGAGGATATTCAGGCTTATGAATTTAAAACAAAGCTTATGACTATGCCGAAGGATAAGTTTTTGAAAACTATGGCAATTATTACACTAACAGCCATAGCTGTTTTCGTTGGTGCGTTTTTTGCTATAAATGCTATTTTATACAGTAATTACGAGTTAGATATCATTTATTTAGATATGGATACATATTGCACCTATATTGGTAAGGAACGAACTCATACGTTTTGCAAAAAAGTATGGGGAGGCGTAGTCAATGGGGTGAGAGCTGATGATAATGACATAATCAGAGAGGTTGTAATTCCTGACAGCATAACCTCTATCTATTTCCCTTACTGTACCAGTCTTACAAGTATAGAAATTCCTAACAGCGTAACCTCTATCGCTCATAGTGCTTTCTATGGCTGTACCAGTCTTACAAATGTAGAAATTCCTGACAGCGTAACCTCTATCGGTGGTGATGCTTTCTATGGCTGTACCAGTCTTACAAGCATAAATATTCCCGATAGTGTAGAAATAATAAGGAACGGTGCTTTTATAGATTGCCCGTTGCTTGATGTAGATATTCCTTACGGATGTGAGGTTGAAGAATACGCTTTTGAAAGAGAACAGAGGAAAGGGTGGTTTTGGTAATGAAAAACAGAATTTATAGTATAGTAATGCTTGTTTTCACCGTAGTTATTCTTTTGCTTACATGGATTGGTAACTTTGGATATTTATCCATGTGTCTCTTTGCGATTTCTGCGGCAATTCTATCTGTAAAGCGGTCAGCTAAAGGCAACTTATATACAGTTGTTTCCATACTGTCCATAGCGGAGCTTGTAGCTGGTCTTGCTTTAATAGCTTTTGCGTTTATATTATGGGGCAATGCTTTTGTGGGAAGGGTATTTATACCGAACCTTGTTGTATTCCTTATATATGTATTATCCGCAGGCACGGTAGTTATGACTTTTGACGGAATTGGCAAGAGAAAATTTGAATTGATTACTGTGGGTGTGTCGGTTATAACCTCATTGATAGGCTTATTCAGCAGTGTGAATTGCACTATGTTCACCGCTATGTTCGCTTGCTCTTTTGTATTGTACTCAGTGAATACACTGACGGAAAACGAATTACATACACAGATTGACATTACAGCTAAAATCGAATCTGCCTTTGCTGTATTAATGTTCTTTATAGAAATGCTTATAACAAACGGGATTGATACGGCAAGAATGGTTGTGTTGATTATTCACAGTTTAGTATTATTAGGCTTTTCTATCCATTTATCGTTTCAGAAAGCACCTGTCAGGGGAATTGCTATGAAGTGATTGCGATGAAATTATTATTCTGCTACAATTTATGTGACAGGATGTAATAAAGATGAATATAAACAGAAAGGAGAATTAAGATGAAGAAAAAATTATTACTTACAATTTTAGCGTTAGCTACTGTTTTATCACTTTCAGCCTGCGGCGAAGGTGAAAAGGAGGCATCCGTAACGACTGTTAATGAATCTGTTGAGGAAATCGAACAAAAGGAACTGTTAAACCTCAATGACGGAACTTTTACTATTGAGGAAGGCGTCTTGATAGAATACAAGGGTAGCGGCGGCAATGTTGTTATACCCGATGGTGTAACCCGTATTGAAAGAAGTGTTTTTAATGGTTGCAAAAATCTTACAAGTATAGAAATTCCTAACAGCGTGAAAGAAATTTATAATCGTGCTTTCAGTGGCTGTAAAAGTCTTAAAAGTATAGTTTTTCCCGAGGAGTCAACAACTGTCGCACTATATATTGAGAAATCTGTTTTTAGTGGCTGTAAGAGCCTTACAAGCGTAAAATTTCCTGACAGACCCGTATATTTATCTGATGATTGTTTTAGAGATTGTACCAATCTTACAAGAGTAGAATTTATTTGTGAGTCCTATGATATACACAGAACTTCTATCTCGGGATGTACAGCTTTAGAAGAGGTAATTATAAATGGAACTCCGCTTCCTGAGGAGTTAATGTTAAAATATATAAAACAGAAATGATTTAATAATTTTCTCAATTATGAGCATAACGAAGAAAGGAGAGTCGGAATGAAGAAAAAATTATTACTTGCTGTTCTTGCTGCTGCCGCAGTTTTATCGCTTTCAAGTTGCGGCGGAGACGGAAACGCACAGCAGACCACAGCAACTACCACTAAATCCGCCGGCGAAAAAATCGGCGACGGTGTAGCGGGAGTTATCGACGGTATAAGCGAGCTTTTCTGATTTTACATAATCGGATAGAAATCCCCCCGAATGTGCGATACATTCGGGGGGATTAAACCTGTCAAATTATTTGTTATTTTCCTTTGCGGTGTTAAGGGGTGAGGTTGTCATTCATTGTGGAAGGCTTCTTTTAGTGAATAAAGAAAAAAGAATAATGAATATTGAATAATACAAATGCGCCGTGCAATTACATTATTAAATATTCATTATTCACTATTCAATATTAAATTAGCCCCTGCGATTAGCAGGGGCGCATTTGGCACGCCAGGAGGGATTCGAACCCCCGACCCTCTGGTTCGTAGCCAGATACTCTATCCAGCTGAGCTACTGGCGCATAGTCTCAAAATTTACTAATTTATTATATACCATTTTTTACAGTTTGTCAAGCCTTTTTTGAAAAAATATGATATTTTTAAGGACAGTACCTTTTTTTACGGGTACTGCCCTTTAATCATAGGCTTTTATAGATTTCCTCGATTTTTTCTTTTTCGGCTAAATCCTCCGAGAAAGCGGTTGCGCTTCCTGCCGCAATTCCCAGCTTCAGGGCCTTATCGTAGCTATTTCCTTTTTCCAGCGCGGAAATAAAGCCCGCTAACATAGAATCGCCTGCACCAACGGAATTTACAACCGTACCCTTAGGAGCAGGAGCTTTATGCACGGCGCCAGTTTCGTCTATGAGGATTGCGCCTTTTTCCGCCATAGAAACAAGAACGTTCGCCGCTCCTTTTTCCTTAAGTCGGAACGCACATTCCGTAATTTCTTCCTCGCTGAGGTCTGTCCTTCCGAAAAGCTCCCCGAGCTCAATATGATTAGGCTTTATAAGAAAGGGCTTGTAGGACAGCGTGTTAAGAAGAAGCTTTCCCGTAGCGTCAACTACCGCACGGATATCGCGCCCCCTGAGCTCTCCGAGGATTTTCTCGTAAATATCGTCGGGAAGGCTTTTCGGGATACTTCCTGCAAGAACTACGGTATCGCCGTTTTTAAGCGCGTTAAGCTTGTGGAAAAGCTCCTCTATCGCTTCCTCGGGTATGTGGGGCCCCTGACCGTTTATTTCGGTTTCGGCCTCGGATTTAAGCTTTACGTTTATTCTTGTGCAGCCCGATTTCAACCTCACAAAATCTGTATTTATACCGATGCTTTCCAGGTGGTCGGAAAGGGCGGCGCCTGTAAATCCGCCGATAAAGCCGAGGGCAGTAGATTCTGTTCCGAGACGGTTAAGTATAACCGAAACATTTATCCCCTTACCGCCGAAAAGAATGTCCTCTTCGAGGGAGCGGTTTGTTTCGCCCTGCCTGAAGGCCTCAAGGCGCATTATATAGTCGATCGCGGGATTAAAGGTAACGGTGTATATCATCAGCCCTTTAACCCCTGTTCCTGACGCTCCATATTTTCTACAACTATGTCGTGTATCTCCCCAAGGGAAGCGCAGTATTCAAGCACCTTCCAGGGCTCGTTTGTGTGATAATGAATCTTTATGAGATCCTCGTCTCCTACCGCAAGAAGGCTGTCCCCCTTGAAGTTTTCAACGAAGTAATCGTAGATTTCGTCCTCGTCAAGATTCTGTCCTTCGATAAGAAGCTGTGTGTCAAATTTGAATTCAAGCATTTTCGTTTCTCCTTAATGTTGATAATCCTTGGAATATTTAGTGAAATTATACCACATAATAGGTTTAATTGCAAGTAAATTCTGTGTTTATAATGGTTGAAATACGTCGTCATTTGTGATAGAATTAGGAAAGTTTGGGATTAGGTGCGAATTGACGAAAAGGCGTGGTGTTATGGAGCATTACAAGTATTTTTGCAACAGGGAATGTGAGTTTTTCCCCTGCCACAAGAATATCGACGAAAAGGATTTCAGTTGTCTTTTCTGCTACTGTCCTCTATACGGAACGGACTGCGGCGGAGACGGTGAAATTGTAAACGGTGTCCGTGACTGCAGTAACTGCACAATTCCTCACAACAGAAACAATTACGACTATATAATGGAAAAGCTTAAAGCTCGTTTTGAGGGCGGATATAGGTGATATATATGGAGTACAGAACTGATATTGAATTGCTTCTGAAAAAGCTTGACGAAAAGCCTGTTGACCCGGGAAAGCTTGTTTCCGAAAATGCCGACGAGAATACAGCGGCACTTTTCGGGTATCTTAAAAGTATATACGGAAAGCATATCCTTATCGGCCAGCAGTATCTTCAGAAGGAGGAGCTCGAGGACGAGGTTTACTTCCGTTATACGGGAGAGCTTCCTGCCGTAAGGGGCTACGACCTTATGGATATGGATAAGAAAAAAGGCGATAATCAGGTTGCGCGCGCCGTAAAATGGGCTAAGGATACGGGCTGTATAATTACTATGTGCTGGCATTGGTACGCTCCCGACGATATGAATGATATGGAAAACTGCGACTGGTCATTTTACTATAAGACCACGAGCTATGACCATAAAACCTCGTTTGATATATTGAAGGCCGTTGAATACGGAACTCCCGAATATGAATTTGCAGTTTCGAGAATTGATATGGCGGCGGAAAATCTCCGTGAATTTGAAAAGGAGGGTATCCCCGTACTTTTCAGACCTCTCCACGAGGCTAACGGCGACTGGTTCTGGTGGGGCAGGAGAAAGAACGATAACGGCGAAAGCGTCGAGGCATATAAAAAATTATGGTATATGATATTCGATAGAATGGAAAACTATCATAAGCTTAAAAACCTTATCTGGGTATGGAACGGACAGGATAAAGCTATGGCAGTCCACCCCAACACCTACGATATCTGCGGCGACGATATATACAGCACGATTCCCGACGACCATTCCTCGCAGAAGGAGCGCTACAGCGAGCTTATCTCGTATACTGAGGGAAAAATGGCGACGCTTAGCGAATGCGGATATATTCCCGACCCGAAGGAGCTTGTTAAGGATAAGGTAAAATGGCTCTGGTGGCTGCCCTGGTGGGGCGAATTTGTTTATGCAAGAGAAGGCTGGAAGCCGATACTTGATGAAAAAAATCTTCCGATTTGTAACCGGAAGTATCTGAACGAAGTGTTTATTGCAGAGGCGTTCAGAAATCCTTATTCCGTCACGTTGTCGGAACTGCCTTTTTATAAGGGAGACGAAGGTCTTCCCGAAAAATTCAGAAAATAAAACATAGCGGTAAAACCGCAAAAAAGAAAGGAACCAAAAATATGAAAAAGATTTTAACAGTACTCCTTACAGCAGCTATGCTTCTCTCCGTAGCATCCTGCGGCAAAAACGAAGCAGAAAACACAACAACAGAAGCTCCCGCAGTAACTGACGCTCCCGAAACAGAAGCAACAGAATCCGAAACAGAGGCTCCCGAGGCTGAAACCGAGGACGCTCCCGCAGAAGAAGGCGAAGCAGGCACAGCAGCTTCCGAGTCCCAGCGTCTTGCTGAAGTAGTTCTCAACAGCGGTGTTGAATTCCCTGCAGTAATGCCTGTAGAAGACCCCGCAATCATCACAGACGTACTCTGCTACGATATGACTGACGCAGAAGAATACAGCGTTACAATGCAGCTTATGAGCGCACACCTTATCGAGGTTGTAATCATCAAGCCCGTTGACGGTAAGATGGACGCAGTTATGGAAATGCTCAACAACCGTAAGGACCAGCTCCTTAATTCCGTAGCCTTCTATCCCGACCAGGTTGAGTCCGCAGAAGGTACAGTTGTAGGTAACAAGGGCGGTTATGCTTACCTTATCTGTCATAAGGACGGCGCAAAGGCTGAAGAGGCTCTCTTAAACGCTATTGCGTAAAATGAAAAATAAAAAATGCGGAGATTGCAGTACTGCAGTCTCCGTTTTTTATTATTTACTGATTTTTATTATTTACTGAGGGGTGGAAGATGCTGGCCGAACTTCGCCACAGTTTTCCGCATAAGCTCATAATCCGCTTTATAGTAGGGGGTTGAGCTCTTTACCCTGTCATTGTCGTAGTATTCGAGCACAAAATAAATCGTGCTGTAATCCTCGTTATAGAAAAAAGTGCATTGTAAAAAGGTATATTTCGAGGCGTAATAGTTTACGGGCTCAAGCTCGGTAAGAGCGTTAAGATTATTATTGAGAAGCTCGGTTACCTCCTCGGTTTTTACGGGCAGGAACTGTACCTTCTTGGTTTTCGGGAGAGCTTCCGCCGCTTTTCTTTCGGGAGAGAAGGGGGAGGGCTTCTTTTTAAAGAAAAACATTGATATCAACCTTTCTGCTCTTTATTTAAGCTTATTATAACAGACATATTTCCCGATTACAACAAATAAACCTTCTTTTTGTAAATATTTTACAATTTTTCGAACTCCTGCATTAAATTTTTATAAAACTATTGCAATTTTCTGAAAATATGGTACAATTAAGATGACCGATAATATCGGTGTGTATTATTTATCGAAAGGATGATTGGATATGAAAATATTATATGCAGCCAGCGAAGCTCAGCCCTTTGCCGCTTCCGGCGGACTTGCGGACGTAGCAGGTTCTCTCCCTAAAGCACTTGTTGAAGAAGGCCACGAATGTATGGTGGTTATGCCCTATTACATAAATACAATTAAGCCCGAGGTTCGTGAGACCTTCGAGTATGTTACCAACTTCTATGTACCTGTAGGCTGGCGTTCTCAGTACTGCGGTATTTTTACCACAACCTTAAACGGCGTAAAGTACTATTTCATTGATAACGAATACTACTTTAAGCGTGATTTCGGTCTTTACGGCTATTACGATGATGCGGAAAGATACGCTTTCTTCTCCCGTGCCGTTCTTGAAATGCTCGAGCATCTCGACATAAAGCCCGACATCATCAACTCCAACGACTGGCAGTGTGCTCTTATTCCGATTTATTACAACATTTACTATAAGTACCACCACAATATGTGGGGCGTAAGAAATGTATTCACAATCCATAATATCGGATATCAGGGTCAGTACGGCTTAGAGCTTACCGAGGAGATTTTCTCTATTCCCCGTCATCTTACCTCCATTATCGAATATGACGGCGACGCTAACCTTATGAAGGGCGCTATCGAAATGTCCGATAAGGTTACTACCGTATCTCCTACCTATGCTACCGAAATTCTTAACCCCTGGTTCTCTCACGGTCTCGACCGCTGTCTTAACGACAAGCAGTACAAGACCTGCGGCTTCCTTAACGGTATTGATACAGATATGTACAACAGTGCTACCGATAAGGGTATCCCCGCTAATTTCAGCGTAGGAAAAATGGCAGGCAAGAAGAAGTGTAAGGAAAAGCTTCTCGAAGAGGTAGGCCTTCCCCAGACTGATGTTCCTGTTATGGGTATTATCTCCCGTCTCGTTGAGCATAAGGGCTTTGACCTTATCAAGTGTGTTCTCGATGATATCGTATGCTCCGGAATAAAGGTTGTTATCTTAGGCTCCGGCGAAAAGCAGTACGAGGATTATTTCCACTATATGCAGGATAAGTATCCCGAGGCAGTAAGCTTCAAGTGCGGCTATATTCCTGCTCTCGCAAAGAAAATCTACGCAGGCTGTGATATGTTCCTTATGCCGAGTAAGAGTGAGCCCTGCGGTCTTGCACAGATGATAGCGCTCCGCTACGGTACCGTACCGATCGTTCGTGCAACAGGCGGCTTAAAGGACTCCATTCTCGACTACGGCGACGAAAGCGGCAACGGCGTAGGCTTTACCTTCCAGTCCTATAACGCTCTCGATATGCTTGGCGCAGTAAACAGAGCCAAGGCAGTATACGAGGATAAGAAGGCTTGGAATAAGCTTGTTGAAACAGGTATGAAGGCTGACTTTAGCTGGAAACAGTCCGCTAAGCTCTATATCGGTCTTTACGAGGAGCTTTGCAGCTGGGAAAACTAAATAAATCCTACGGCCTGTGATAGGCGCGTGCAGACGAAAAGTAAGTAAAAGCTTTTGCCAAGCCATTCTTAATGGCTTGGCAAAATTTTGTGTAATTACCCTAAGGCGTGGGTTTATCGTCGTGGGTAGGACTTGATACAGGAAGGAATGCTTTATGACCTACGAGGAAATAAAGAATAACGAAGCTATAAATACATATATTAAGTGTGCGGACGAGTCTCTCGTAGCCCTCGGCTATACCGAGCACAGCTTCGCTCACGTTACGGGGGTTGCCGAAACGGCAGGATATATCCTCGAAACCCTCGGCTACAGCGCTCACGACGTTGAGCTCGCAAAGATAGCCGGGTATATGCACGACCTGGGAAATCTCGTTAATCGTATCGACCATTCCCAGAGCGGAGCGGTAATGGCTTTCCGTATACTTGATAATATGAATATGCCTCCCGAGGATATAGCGGTTATAGTTACTGCCATAGGAAATCACGACGAGGGTACAGGCGTTCCCGTGAATGCGGTTTCGGCGGCGCTTATTCTTGCGGATAAGTCCGACGTACGCCGTACACGTGTAAGAAACGACGATATCTCGAGCTTCGATATCCACGACAGAGTCAATTATTCCGTAAAGAAATCGAAGCTTAAAATTAACGAGGATCATACTCTCGTAAAGCTTAAGCTTGAAATTGATACCCGCTACGGCTCGATAATGGATTATTTCGAGATTTTCCTGGGCCGTATGGTTATGTGCAGGAAGGCGGCGGAGAAGCTGGGACTGCAGTTCAAGCTCATCATCAATGAACAGCAGCTTATTTGAGGTAACGCCGTACAATTAACGGCTGACGCCTTTGCCGCGTGCTTGCTTGTGCCTTTTCCGTCATACTTCACAAAAATGCTCGTTAATACATACAGTATTGACTGTGCTTTTTGTATCGTCTGACGAAAAATTCAGCTTCGCAATCACACGACAATAATTGTGCGGTGTTGCCTTAAGCGATTACTGACAAAAGGAAAAATAAACTTATGAAGATAACAATACTGGGCTGCGGCTTCGGCACAGCACTTTCCGTACTCTGGAACAATGCAGGCAATGAAATAACCGCATGGACAAAATATGAGGAGGAAATCCTCGATATCCGCCGCTTCGGCGAGCATAAAAGGCTTCTCCCGGGAGTAGCGGTTTCCAACAGAATTGATTTTACTACCGATATATCCTGCGTTAAGGGTGCGGATATAGTGGTTTTCGCCATTCCTTCTCCCTTCGTGAGAGAGGTGGCTTCAAAGGCGGCGGCTTATATTGATAAGAGCACGGTAATTCTTAACGTAGGTAAGGGCTTTGAGGAAAAAACCCACAAGCGTCTTTCCGAAGTTATCGGAGAGGAAATCCCTGATAATCCTATCGTTGTTATGGCAGGTCCCTGTCATGCGGAGGAGGTAGGCAGAGGTATCCCCACAACGGTTGTTGTAGCCTCCGATAATAAGGAAAGTGCCGAATTTATTCAGAGCGCTCTCCAGACTGACTCCTTCCGTATCTATATAAATGAGGATGTGGCAGGCTGTGAGGTTGCGGCGGCACTTAAGAATCCTATTGCACTCAGCTGTGGAATTATCGAGGGCATGAAGCTTGGCGATAACACAA
>JAZNMN010000024.1:0-8366 GCA_045579625.1 Ruminiclostridium sp. | reverse complement strand
AGTCGAACGCACCGCGTTCAGAATCGCAATAAATAGCAGAATATTTGCCACACGCTTTACGTGGGGCGGATTGATTTTTATGCTGTTAGCCTTGCAAGTCGAACGCACCGCGTTCAGAATCGCAGTGTTTTCAGTAACTCTTAACGACACGCTTTACGTGGGGCGGATTAATTTTTATGCTGTTAGCCTTGCAAGTCGAACGCACCGCGTTCAGAATCGCATTTCTGCACACTGAGGATACTGTGCGTACATACGGCACATAGCGTCGGAGGCTATTGCTCTATCCAATACTAACAAAAGTAAAAACAACCCGAGAAGAAAAAATCTTCCCGGGTTAATTTTATACATCCTTCATAATCAGAATCGGAATAGGCGGACAATTACTCCTGTTCACAAAGGGCATTTCTATAACGGTATACTTGAAGCTGTCGAGAGTGGGGAGAAATTCGAGGAGCGCGTCCTTTTCCTCGAAGCCTGTTTCCCGTCCGTAGTAAATTATAAGAGTCATTATTCCGTCCTTTTTAAGGAGCTTAAGACCCTTTTCAATAGCCTCGATACTGGTTTCCTTGTGGGTGAAGATATTGTGGTCGCCCTTAGGGAGCCAGCCGAAATTGAAGGTTATGCAGGAAATGCTGTTTTCCTCGAAAAGCTCGTCCATTTCGCTATGGCTCTTTAAAAGAACATCCGCTCTTTCGGAAAGCCCCTTTTCTTCCAGAAGCTTTTTTGTACTGTCTACTGCATCCTGCTGGATATCGAAGGCGGTAACGTGACCGCTGCTGCCTACGAGAGAAGCGAGAAAGGCAGTATCGTTTCCTCTTCCTGCCGTTGCGTCGATACAGATATCGCCTTCCTTAACGTGCTCGCTGACAATGCGCTTTATGATATCGAGGGCGCTGAATTGTCTGTTTGACATAAGCTTACTCCTTAAATATTATAAAAAGAGAATGGAAAATTTGTTTCGAAAATGTAAAACTGATAAGCAAGGCAGAACAGGGTTATAGCCGAAAGTACTACTCCTAAAAGGAAGCCCAAAAAGGCTCTGAGACAGCCGTTGCTATACGTAAGACCGCATTTCGGACAGTTCTGGTCGAAATTCTTTGCGATATTACATTTCGGGCAGTAGTTCAGTCTTCTCGGGGTAAAAATTCCTATGGGGAGAAGTACTGAGCCGATAAAGCCCAGAATGCTGAACAAGAAGCCGAAGAGACCGAGGAGGAAAAATATTGAGCCGAGTATGATAAGAACGACAGAGCCCGAGCCCTTTTCCTTCCTCTTTATGTATTCGGGGTGAAGCCCGGGGAAAACCTGAACAGGGCTTACGTGCTTGATGTCTGGGAGGTTATCGCTTTTAACGAGAACGCCTCGCCCCTCGTTCAATCTTTCGTAAAGCCCCTTACGGTAATCCTTTCCTTCTTCGGTTACAGTATATTTCCCCTCAGTGACAAGGATATAACCCTCGTCACGAAGCTCATCTATTGCAGAAAGAGCCTTTTCGGGGTCATACTTGTTTCCGAGAAAGGCGGTAGGATTACCCGCTTCGGTACCTTTTATATCCCTCAAAATTATATACTTAAGCTCAAGCTCCTCAAACATTTCAAAATCCATATTAACTCCTCGGGTCAGGCTTTATCAGCCTAAAAAATGCTCCATAAGGGTGTGGCCCTTTTCGATATATCTGCCTGTCTTTTCGGCAGTTTCTTCTGTAAATGTATCTGTTCCTTCGATTTTATTTGTGCTGTCATAGATAAGATAGGGTACAGGCGCATTTGTGTGAGTCTTAAGCTCTAAGGGAGTAGGATGGTCGGGACAGATAAGTACCTTTAAATCCTCGCCTTCGAATGCATTAAGAACAGGCCCTAAGATAAGCTCGTCAATAAGCTCGATAGCTCTTACCTTGTTCTGTACCTCGAAGCGGTGACCGCATTCGTCGGGAGCTTCAACGTGAATATATACGAAGTCATTTCCGTTTTTGAGAGCGTTTATTGCCGCTTCGGCCTTACCGCTGAAGTTTGTGTCGATGTAACCTGTTGCGCCTTCGACATTTATAACCTCCATACCCGTAAACTTACCGATTCCCTTAAGGAGGTCTACTGCACTAATCATAGCGCCGCTCTTTCCGTACTTTTCCTTAAAAGGCATAAGGCTCTTTCTCACGCCTTCGCCCCAGAACCAGAGGCTGTTCGCAGGGCGGAGACCCTTTTCTACTCTCGCCTTGTTTACAGGGTGATCCTTAAGTAAGTCGTAGGACTTCTTCATCATTTCGAGAAGGGGCATACTGTTTTCGTTAAAGCCGAGATAGTTCTTTATGGGCTTTCCGGTGATATCGTGAGGGGGAGTAAGGGTACCTACGTCGAGAGTACCGTTATTCCAGATGAGACAGTGGCGATAGCTTACGCCGCTATAGTAATGGAACACGTCGGTATCGAGCTTTTCGGCAAGAAACTTTATAAGCTCAGCCGCTTCCTCGGTAGAAATATCGTCTGCACAGTAATCGAGAATAGTCTTGTCCTCGTATACGGGCTCATCAGAGAGAGTTACGAGATTAGCTCTGAAGGATACGTCGGTAGGGAGCATATCGATGCCGATGCTTCCTGCCTCAAGGGGAGAACGTCCCGAATAGTAAATTGAAGGGTCATAGCCGAGAACGGAGAGGTTAGCCACGTCGCTTCCGGGCTTTATACCGTCGATAACGGTTTTTACGAGACCTGTTTCCGATACCTTCGAAAGCCTGTCCATATTGGGCTTTTTCGCACAGCCCATAGGCGTGTTGTTTCCTAAATCTTCGCGCTTAAGGTCTGCCATTCCGTCACAGAGTAATACTACATACTTCATTTTTTTAGTTCCTTTTCCTTTCTTTTGAATGCTTCTAAAAACCATATATTCTGAGCGGTGAATTCCTTCTTGTTTAGATAGTTAAGAATTCCGCCGTCCGTACTGAAATTAAAAATGAGCTTATAGCTGTAAAGAGCCTGATATTTATAGCCCTTTTCCTTATTTATTTTGTTTATTCCGTACTTTCCGTCGCCAAGAAGAGGGTGGCCGATATAGGCCATATGAGCTCTTATCTGGTGGGTGCGGCCTGTAATAAGGTCTACCTCGAGAAGGCTGTCTCCGCCGACGGTTTCGAGAACTCGGTATTTTGTTTTTATAGTCCTGTTCTCGGGAGTTTTCCTGTCGGAGATTATAACTCTGTTTTCCTTCTCGTTTTTATATAAATATGCAGTAAGCATATCCTCACGCTTTTTCGGCGTACCTGATACTGCACATAAATAAAGCTTCGTAAGCTCCCTGTCTCTGACCTTCTGATTAAGAATACGGAGACTTTCCGCATTTTTAGCCGCTATAACGATACCGCCTGTGTTGCGGTCGATTCTGTTACAAAGGGCAGGCGCAAAGCTAAGCTCATCCTCGGGGCGGTATTCGCCCTTTTCGTAGAGATAATGCTTTATACGGTTTATGAGGGTGTCGGTGCTGTTGTCGTTGTCCTCGTGGACTACGAGCCCGGGCTCCTTATCGGCGAGAAGAATATTCTCATCCTCATAGATTACCGTTACCTTTCCCGCAGTATTAAGAAAGTCATCGTCGGAAGGCTTCTTTATCTCGAATAGCTCATCCTTTATATAGAGGGAAATAACGTCCCCCTCAACAAGCTTATAATTTGCCTCGGTACGTTTTCCGTTTACCTTTATCTCCTTTTTTCTTATCATTTTACAGATATACCCCTGTGAAAGGGCAGGATAAGTTTTCGTAAGGAAACGGTCGATACGCTGACCCGAGGAATTTTTATTTACGGTAACCTGCTTCATTATCTCTGAATACGGGAGAAGCCCTGTTCCTCGAAGTATTCCACAGCGGCAGATAAGAACTCATTGGAATTTGTGTAGCGGTTTCCTATTTCCCCGAGACCGTCCACAGCCTTCTTCCACTTTTCGTTCATTTCCTCGCTGTCCTCCGCCGAGAACCATACCTCGTTTCTCCAGGTTCCGAATTTAAGTCCGATTATATAAGGCTTTTTCATAGTTTTATCCTTCCTGAATATTAAAGTTTTCCGCCCTTGCTTCCTTTACTTCCACCGAAGCTTGCGGTTTCGAGAATGTTGCTGTCGAAAGAGAAGCTTATCGCTTTATTCTCTCTTTCACGCTTAAGAGCAAGTGAAATCATCCTGTCGAGAAGCTCGGAATATTTAACCCCCATAGGCTCCCAGAGATAGAAGGAAAGGCTTCCGGGGATAGTATTTATCTCGTTGAGGTAGATTTTTCCCGTTGATTTATCAAGCATAAAGTCTATACGGGAAACGCCGCTACAGCCCAGACACTTGAAGGCCTTCACAGCCATCGTTCTTACTTCCTCTCTCATTTCGGGAGAGATATCCGCAGGTATCTTTCTCTTAAGAGAAGCCATACCGCTTTTTCCGCTTCCTTTTGTTCCGCCTACGTATTTATCCTGATAGCTCAGGATTTCATCATTGGCGAAGGGCTCTTCGCATTCGCTGGCTTCTGCATTTTCGTAGTCGCCCAGTACCGAGCAGTTTATTTCCTTAAGGTCGGTTATTGCATTTTCAACAAGTACCTTAAGGGCGAAGGTAAATGCATAATCGAGAGCGTCGATAAGCTCGTCGCGGTTTTTCGCCTTTCTTATGCCTACGCTTGAGCCGAGATTTACAGGCTTTATTATTACAGGATAATTTGTCTTTTCTTCAACAGCCTTTATAATCTCGTCGGGATTTCTTGTATATTCCTTTACATTTACAACAGAGCAGGGAAGTACGGGAATATCGTTATCCTTGAATACTGTCTTCATAACGTACTTATCCATACCTACTGCCGAAGAAAGAACGTCACAGGAGGCGTAGGGGATACCGAGAGTCTGTAAATACCCCTGTAAAGCGCCGTCCTCTACGTTTGTACCGTGAACAACGGGAAGAGCTACGTCGATTACTGCCATAACGTTATCGCCGAATTTCTTCATAGGATAGCGGAGAAGGTTAAGACCGTTCTTTTCGCTTACGGGTATGACTCTTGTACTTTCCTTTAAAAGTGCGGGAATATTCTTATAGGCTTCGATAACTCCGATTTTTTCGCCGATATAGAATTCGGTATTCTTTGTAATATAAATCGGTACGATATCGTATTTTTCCTTGTCGAGGGAACGGCAGGCCTGTAAAGCGGAGATAACCGATACCTCGTGTTCAACGCTTTTTCCACCGAAAAAAACTCCGACTCTTATTTTCATACTAAAATGTCCTTTCTTATTCTAAAGTGTTATCTATATGTATTGTAACATAGTCGCCGTAGCGGATTTCGAAGCTTTCCGCGTCAACGGGAACCTCGAAGCAGATATTTCCCGTTGTGCTTACGCCTGCCGGGAGGGTACCCATAGGAGGCTCCTTACGCTCGCTGTCCCAGGTTTTACTGCATATTTCTCCGTTTACCGAGCAGTAAAATGATGCAGGAGGATTAAGCTTTCCGATACCTGTATTCTTGATTCTGAAATGGAAGGTAACGTACATATATCCGTCGTCGGGAGTGAAGGGATATCTGTCGATTTTTTCGAAGCTGTCACAGATTACGGAGTAATGTACTGTTTCCGCCGTTTCGTTAAAGCCTACGGTTACGGGAACATCAGCTTCCTCGGTAGTCGTAATCTTCGGTACGCTTTCCTTGATTGAGGAGGCGGCCTCCTTTATTCCCGAAAAATTTATATTTATATTGCTTCTTATTCCGCCTATAACCGAAAAGGTTATAACGAAGAAGGTGATAAAGAATACAACGAAGGTTACAGTTATTACAAGGCTTTTTTTCGACTTTGTACTTTTCTCCGAAAAAGAATTAAGCTCCGCCTTAATTAGCTCAAGCTCCTGCTCTTTCATTCTTAGCTCGTGGAGCTTTTTATCCTGTGCGGCAGCAGATTTAACCTCGCTGTCCTGAGCGAAGGGAGCGCCGCAGTTCGGACAGCATTCACAGCCCTCCGTCTCAAATCGGCTTCCGCAGTAATCACAAAAAATTTCCATTTTAAATTCCTTACATATAAGCTTTAAAAATTATCCGGCAGGTCGTTTTCAAGAAGAATGACCCTGTTTTTTCCGGGCTGTATCGAATAGGCGTATTTCATACCGTCGTTAAGATCTTTAGCTATATAAATCCTGTCCTCGGGGAAGCCCTTGTTAAGTAAGCCTTCCTTTATAGGGGGAGCCTGTCGCTCGCCTACGAGAATAGCGATGTCACAGCAGTCAGCCGCATTCTCGCCCAGCTCCTTATTAAGCTCATATTCTCTTTCGCCCAGCTCTATCATACCGGGAGTAGCAACGATTCTTAAAGCGTCGAAGCCCGAAAGGGTTTTAAGCGCGGCTTTTGCTCCTGCGGGATTGGAGTTGAAGGCGTCGTCGATAACGGTAACGCCGTTACCCTTGTCGAGAATCTCCATTCTGTGGGGTACGGGCTCAAGTCTCTTTACAGGGAAAACAAGCTCGTCGAAGGAAACTCCGAAGGTATGCGCTACAGCAATAGCGCCTAAAATATTCTGAACATTATGCTCGCCCAAAAGCTTCGTGGTAAAGGTTTTTGTTTCTTCTCCGTGAGAGACGGTAAAGGTAGTACCCTTCTGTGAAACCTTTATGTCGTAGGCATTATAGTCGTTTCCGCCCTTTAAGCCGTAGGTGATCTTGTTTTTATCGAGCTTATGCTCTCTGATAAAATCATTATCGAAATTAAGGAAAACTGTTCCGTCGGTTATACAGTCGGCTATCTCAAACTTTGTCTTTATGATATTTTCCACAGAGCCGAAGGTTTCGAGATGCTGTTCGCCGATAGAGGTGATAATGGAATGCTTCGGATGAACGATATCACAGATTTCCTTTATTTCGCCTACTCCCTTCGCTCCCATTTCACAGAGGAATATCTCGTGGGTAGCGTTAAGGCTCATTCTTACCGTTTTTACGACGCCCATAGTCGTATTATAGCTTTCGGGAGTCATAAGAACGTTATACTTAGCGGAAAGAAGCTTTTCAAGATAGAACTTTGTGGAGGTTTTTCCGTAGCTTCCCGTAATTCCGATTACGGTAGTGTTGGGAAGCTCGTTTATTATACGCTTTGCGTCATTGATATAGTAGTTGTTTACTCCCTTTTCTATGGGCTTATTGATGAAATTCGCTATCATAGGCATAAAGAGGGAGAAAACCTGCCAGAAGCAGAGCACAGGAAGGAAAAATCCCGATTCAAAGAGGAAAATCATAGAGAGAGCGCATACTGCACCGTAAAGAAGCGTGCTCGTTACGCACATTCTTATTACACGGGGAGTGAATACAAGCTTTTTCTTGGCCTTTTTTCTCCTTGCGAAGGCGGTACCGATAAGTAAGATACCTGCACAGATAAGAAGGTCACTCATGGCGATAACAAGCACCGTTTCATCAGGGGTATACTCTCCGTTGGGTCCTAAAGCGTACATCTTTGTACCCATGCAGAATATCAGAGGATATACCGCCGCAATAACCGCCGTAAAATGTCTGAGAGCCACGCTTCCGAAATTTATCTTTATCCAGTGGAACTGTTCCCTCGCACTATAGGAGTTAAGCTGGAACATGTGCATATAGTGGATAAAATTCAGTACGAAGCTGAAAAGGAGGACTGCGAAAAATATTATATAACCTGAAATAATCATATTAAACCTCTATGCTAAGAAATGATGAAATTATGCGTAGGAAGGTGTACTGCTGTTCGAGGAAGGCGTAATGTCCCGAATTGGGCAGGACTGCAAGCCCCGCATTCGGCATTTCCTTTTCCATTCTCTGTCCGTCGGAAAGGGGAGTAGCGTCGTCGTTTTCGCCCCAGATGAGAAGTACTTCCTGTTTAACAAGGGGAAGGAGAGGGGCTAAATCCTCGTTTACTACCTTGACGAGAACCTGTCTCATCATAGGCGAAGCGGCATTGTAGTCCGCAGAGCCGTGCTTCTTACGATAATTTTCGATAGCGTTGGGGAAAAGCAGCTTCATGGGCTTTGAGGATAAGAATGCCTTTCCTCGCTGGTAAGCGGCGGCTTTTTTCTTTGCTTTTTCCGACTGCTGAGGCTTTATGCCTGCACTTCCCGTAAGGATGACCTTTTCAACCTTTACGGGACAGCTTTCCCTCGAAAGAAGCTTTATTATAATTCTTCCGCCGAAGCTGTGGCCGAGAAGTACTGCGGAAGCTATTCCGAGCCTTCGGCAGAACTCCGCAACAAAGTCGGAATAATCATCAACGCACCAGGGCTCCTTTGGTTCATCGGACTGTCCGAAGCCGGGAAGGTCGGGGGCGATAACTCTGTATTTTACCGAGCAATGCTTTCTTATTCCCTCAAAGAGAGTTATATTCGTACCCCAGCCGTGAAGAAGG
>JAZNMN010000023.1:0-4570 GCA_045579625.1 Ruminiclostridium sp. | reverse complement strand
GGGTAAACCTGTCAGGCTTTATTTAATACTAAAAGTCTTTGGAAGGGGGCTCGGGGGAGAACCTTTCTACAGAAAGGTTTCCACCGATAAATACGTATAAAACTTTCTGTACGAACACCGTCCTCATACTTGTCATATTCTTTAGCACAGCAAAACGGCGGAATCTGCGCAACCGCAAACTCCGCCGTTATTCTTTTTATTAAGTATTCTGCGTCGCCGGTTACTTGGCGTAATCTACTGCACGACTCTCTCGGATGAGATTGATCTTGATCTGTCCGGGATATTCCATTTCCTTTTCGATCTTCTGAGCAATTTCTCTCGCGAGTACGACCATCTTAGCGTCGTCAACAGCGTCGGGCTTGATCATTATGCGGATTTCACGGCCTGCCTGGATAGCGAAGGACTTATCAACGCCGTCGTAGGAGGAACAGATTTCCTCAAGCTTCTGTAAACGCTTGATGTAGTTTTCGTAGTTTTCGCTTCTTGCGGCAGGACGAGCGGCGCTTATAGCGTCAGCGGCCTGAACGAGACAAGCGATAACGGTCTTGGCTTCAACATCGCCGTGATGAGCCTCGATAGCGTGGATAACGTCGGCGCTTTCCTTGTATTTCTTACATACGTCAACGCCGATATGTACGTGAGAGCCTTCGATTTCCATACTGAGCGCCTTACCGATATCGTGGAGAAGACCTGCTCTTCTTGCGAGAGTAGCGTCTACGCCCAGCTCGTCAGCCATCATACCTGCGAGGTGGGCTACCTCGATAGAGTGGGTAAGGACATTCTGGCTGTAGGAAGTACGATAGTAAAGACGTCCGATAAGCTTAACGAGCTCGGGGTTAAGTCCGTTGACGTTAGTTTCGAGGATAGCTCTTTCACCCTCCTGCTTAATCTTCTGTTCAACCTCGTGCTTGGCTCTTTCAACCATTTCTTCGATACGTGTAGGATGGATTCTTCCGTCCTGAATAAGCCTCTCGAGAGCGATTCGTGCGATTTCGCGGCGCACCTTATCGTGGCTCGAAAGTGTAATTGCCTCGGGAGTATCGTCGATAATAAGGTCAACGCCCGTAAGCTGTTCAAGGGTACGGATATTACGGCCCTCACGACCGATAATACGACCCTTCATTTCATCGTTGGGGAGCGGTACAACGGAAACCGTCATTTCGGAAACCGTCTCGGCCGCAAGTCTTGCGATTGCAAGAGAGATATGGCTTCTCGCCTTATCGTCACATTCGTCCTTGATCTTCTGTTCAAAGGCCAAGATTCTCATAGCCTTTTCTCTGTCAAGCTCGCTGTCGAGCATCATAAGGAGATGCTCCTTAGCCTGTTCTGTTGTAAAGCCGGAAATTCTTTCGAGAATATCAATCTGGCTTTTCTTGATTGTTTCGGCTTCGAGAAGCTTTTCTTCCGCTTTTTTATTCTTAGCGGTAAGGCTTTCTTCGAGCTTTTCAATCTTGTCGTTCTTCTTGTCGAGATTTTCTTCCTTCTGCTGTAAACGTCGTTCTGAACGTGAAACCTCTGCACGGCGCTCTTTAAGCTCCTTGTCGGTTTCTGATTTCAATTTCTGGATTTCTTTTTCAGCCTGGCCTCTTAAACGGTAAATCTCGTCCTTAGCCTCGACGAGCTTCGTTTTCTTTTCGGTTTCAGCCTTTTCGTGTGCCTCGGAAACTATACGCTGTGCTTCCTTTTCGGCTGACTCAATCTGTGCTTCTGCGTCCTTTTTTCTTTTGTTGTAGCCCATTCTGTAGGAAATTATTCCTGCAGCAGCGGCACCTATAAGAAAAGCAGCAACGATAAGCACGACTGCAATCACTATATCCATGAAACCCATCCCTCCTTTTCTGTTATTCCTTGATTACAAAGGTCTTCCCCCGTACATAAAGGCAACAGCAAAGAGAGACAGCCCCGAATAGTGTGCGGCGCTATCATTCCTGCCCAAAATAAATATAGATTTAATTTATCGAATAACCGTAGGCGGTTATATTGCATTATAAGTACAAGGAGATAATATGTAAACCAAGATGGTGAAAATAATTATAAATAGCTGTATTTAAACGTATGTGTATACAACATATTCACAAAGTAATTTTAATACATTTTTACCAAATTGTCAAGGTTTTTTTGCAGATTTTATGAAAATTAGTAAAAAATTCTTGACTTGACGTTACCTGTGTGGTATACTAAATAGCGTTGTTTGCGACTTTATAAGCCGGCGTGATGGAATTGGCAGACGTGCCGGACTCAAAATCCGGTGGTAGCGATACCGTGCGGGTTCGACCCCCGCCGCCGGCACCATAAAATTACATCCCCCTCACTCTGAGGGGGACGTAATTTTATGTTATGCCGTTCGGAAGGTCGAACCCGAAGGTTCTGACCCCCGCAAGCTTCAATTTCAAACAAAAGTCCGCCCCTCATCCGAAGGGCGGATTTCCTTTAATCTTCATTACCGAAGCAGGCAGTCCTGCAATTTATTCATCAGCCAGCCTTAAAATAGCTTCCCTGTAAATCTCCCTCAGCTTAAGGAACTTATCGAGAGGCATATATTCGTTTTTCTGATGCTCGGTCATTTCCATATCAGGGAAGCAGGGGCCGAAGGCTACGATATTCTCCATAGCTCTCGCATAGGTTCCTCCTCCGATAACCTTAGGCTCGGTCATATCGCCTGTGATATTCCTGTATACCTCTGTGAGGACTGCCACAGGGCCGCTGTCCTTCGGCATATATACAGGGGCTGTCCATTCGAGACGGGTTACCGTTACCCCGTAGGGCTCGCATTCCGATTTTATTATATTTTCGATTTCGTCGCCGTCGAAGCTTACGGGACAGCGCATATTCACGGTAATACTGCATTCCTTTTCATCACAGCTCAGCAGTCCCACGTTAAAAGTGAGCCTTCCGCTCTTATTGTCGGAAAGGTTCACGCCGATTTTCTCACCGTAGATACTGTCTCCGATTTTTTCGCAGTAAAATTTTACAAAGGGGCTGTCAGCGCCTTCTTCGAGAGCCTTGAGAAACGCCTTTGATATGGCGTTTTCGCCCATTTCGGGCATAGCTCCGTGAGCCGAAACGCCGTTTTCGCTTATTTTTACGGGTGAGCCCTTAATATCGAGAAGGATTTCTGCGTAATCGGGCACCATATTATGAGCGTTACCGCCCTTAGCGGAGATAATTCCGCTTTTTTCAAGAGGCATAGACAGCTTAAGGTTTAAAATGCCCTTTTCGCCGTATATTGCAGGAAAATCTCCGTCGGGAGTAAAGCCGAAAACAGGAAGCTCCTCCGTCCTTTTATAGTATTCCATATCGGGCCAGTCGCCTGTTTCCTCACTCTGGCCGAATATTATACGTACTCTTCTTTTCAGCCTCATTCTCAGTCTCGCTATGTCCCTCATAGCGAAAATACAGGCCGCCGCAGGGCCTTTATCGTCCACGACTCCTCGGCCGCAGAGCCTGTCGCCCTTTTCGTGGGGGACGACTACTGCCGAAAAAGGCTCGGTATCCCAGCCCTTTCCTTCGGGAACTACGTCAAGATGGACAAGTATACCCACCATTTCCTCGCCGTCGCCAATTTCCGCCCAGCCTACCCGGTTACCGCAGTTCTTCACTCTCATACCGAAGCTCTCGCAGGCTTCGAGAACGTACATAAGAGCATTATGCACCTCCTCGCCGTAGGGGGCTTCGGGGTTGCCTGTCTCCTCGGCTACGCTCTTAAAACGGCAGAGCTTATCGAGAAATCCTATCATTTCATCCATCGTTATACTTCCTTTCGGGACAGCCTTTCGAAGCGGTATTTCTGCTTAACCTCGGGGTATTTTTCCCTGTCGGTTTCGGAGAGAAACATTTCCACAGGTCTCGCATAAACCTTGAAATCGCCGTAAAGCGCACGGTATATAACCAGCCTTTCGCCGCTTTCCGTATGCTCCGCCACCGAAATTATCTCGTAGCAGTATTCCGTTCCTTTATCGGCCTGCGGTAAAAGCTCACGCTTGAAATGAGCCACAACGGTACCGTTCGTTAAATCCTTTTCTGTCATTTGAGCCACCTGTATCTTATGTTTATATTCTGCAGTACTGCAGTTATATTATTCGTTTTCGAAAAGGGGAGTTGAGAAATAACGCTCGGCCGTATCGGGAAGGACTGTCACGACGGTTTTACCCTTTCCGAGCTTTTTAGCCAGCTTTTTCGCCGCCGCTACGTTTGTGCCGCTTGAAATTCCGCACATTATACCCTCGAGACGGGCTAAATCCTTAGCGGTTTCAATAGCCTCCTCGTCGGAAACTATGTAAACATTGCTGTAGATATTAAGGTCGAGATTTCCGGGGATAAGTCCGTCGCCTATACCCATCTGTACGTGCGTACCGATTGAGCCGCCCGAAAGAATTGCCGCATTCTCTGGCTCGACTGCCCATATTGTCATATCGGGGTTGTGCGCCTTCAAGACCTCACCTATTCCCGTTATCGTTCCGCCTGTGCCTATACCCGAGCAAAAGCCGTGGATTGGACCATTCACCTGCTCAAGTATCTCCTTTGCAGTCTGTGAACGCTGTATCTCGGGGTTTGCAGGATTTTCAAACTG
>JAZNMN010000022.1:0-18583 GCA_045579625.1 Ruminiclostridium sp. | reverse complement strand
CAGGCTTCGATAGGCACACGCAGACGAGGAAAAAGCCGCTGTAGGCGTACGATTGTACGGTAAGCGGCTTTTGACGAAGTAAGCAAAATGCTTTCTCAGAGTCGTTTGTGCGGCTCTGAGAAACTTCTGTTTAGCTGTTGTATTATTTAAGCTTGAAATCTATATAAACCTGCATTTTTGCGGTGCGTGGGTTTATCGACAGTCTGAAATAACCCCGACATCAGTCGGGGTTATTGTTATGTGTGGATTGTTTTTATAAATTCTCAACAAGACATTTAGCAAAATATCTTACCTCGGGCATTTCCGAAATTTCCCAGAGTCTTGAGGTAAGTACGGTAACACCCTCCTTCTCGTAAAGCACGCCTAAACGCTGTGCTCTGTGGGGATTATCGATAGCCCATACTACAGGCTCGATATCCGTTCCGTCGAGATTTTCAGAATGGCTGTGCATTATGATATTGAACCACTGAGGGGTTGAAAAGGTCTCTGTGAGGAAGCCTTTGAGCCTGGGGCTTTCCTTGTCGATAAGACAGCCCATCGTACCGATAGGAAGAGGCTTATTCATACTTTCGGAAATAGAGCTGAACATAGGGTAACACCAGAAGTCTGTGCAGTATGTTCCGCTTAGCTTTCCTTCGCTTTCGGGTATAACGACAGCCTTCTTTCCTTCCTTCGAAAGCGTAACTGCCTCGGCCTCGGTTTTAACGAGAAGAACATCCTTACCCATATAGCTTATCTTATCCCTGTCAATCAAAATATCAACATCGGGATAAACGATAAAGGAATATTCGTTTCTTATATCGGTACCGTCAATTTCAAGAACAAGCCTGTATGCAGAAGGCTCATCGGCCATTTCGGGAGTAAAGACTATATTTCCGAGCTTATTTACCTTCTTTTCCGTGCTTACTGCAGTATTTCCGCTAAGGACGGTATCCTGCCCTTTAAGAATTCTGTAGCTTACCGTTTCGGCATTAAAGCGGTAATCAGTATTGAAAAGAGTAAGTCCGAAGGAAATTTCTTCGCCGTAACGGAATACAAAGCTCTTGAATTCCGCCATTATAACGGTAGAATTGCAGAAGCTTCTCCATTCAGCGTCGGATATTGTTCCCTTAGGCTCCATAAAGGAGTTCAGCACGCCTACAAGAGCTGTTCCCTGACCTGTGAAATCCTGGATATCGAGAAGCTGGAAGCCTGAAAGATTTTCCGTTTTTAAGGCAGTCTCAATCTCACGCTTATAGCAGTCTGCCGCTAAAGCGCCCGAAGCCTTGAAAAACTTATCGGAATAGGAAATAAGACCCTTTTCCTCTGCCCTTTCCTTGTATAAGGCGATGTTCTCAGCCTTAAGCGCTCCCGTATACTTAACGATTTCGGAGTAATCGGGATAGGTTTCGTACTGACCTACCTCGTGGGAAATAACGGGAACCTCGGGAATGAGAGTTTCTCCGCCGTCGGCGTCAACCTCCTTCACACCTGTTCCGTACTGAATAAGTATTTTTCCGCCCGAGGAGCCCTCGCCGAGAGTTTCGGGGACAATGATACTGTCGTAGTTGTGACAGGAGTTGGGAGCGTCGGTCTGAATATGCCCCTGAGGCGCGTCGCACATAGCGTAGGAGCCTCGGTAAAGCCTGTCGGCGGACAGTCTTACACCGCTTAGGAAATCTGCGCCGTCAAGAACACAGGGTACGAACTGGAAATTATTCGAGCCGTCGGAATAAAGATGACGGTTATCAAAATTCTTGTAGCTTTTAAGGATTATACTTAGTACATTCTTATTTCCCCACAGCTCATTACCGAGAGACATCATCACAAAGGAAGGATGATTTCCGAATTCCTTAAGAATACGGAAGCCCTCGTCGATAAGGTACTGCTGTTCCTCGTCGATTTCGTCCTTCACCGTGCCCCAGAAGGGTAATTCGGGCTGCATATAAATACCTAACATATCTGCCGCTGTAAATGCCGCTTCGGGAGGACAGCAGGTATGGAAACGGTAATGATTTATTCCGAAGGCCTTGGCGGTTTTCATCACCTTAAGCCACTCCTCAACAGTAGTTGGAGCGTAGCCTGTCATAGGGAAAATGAGGCCGTCGTGCTTTCCTCGCAGGAAGGTTTCATTTCCGTTAACGAGAAGCTTCCTGCCCTCGGAGGATATTTTTCTCATACCGAAGGGAATTTCGATAACCTCGTTATTCATCGTTACCTTAAGGGTATGGAGATTCGGCTCAAACTCGTCCCACAGGGAAAGCTTTTCCGACGCAAGGTATACGAAAACATTCTCACCCTCTATAACCGCATATCTTGTACGTCTTCCGTCGTCAACCTCGGCGGTAACTATGCCGTGTCCCGTAGATACACAGCTTATCGTAAGAGCATTATTCGCACTGTCCGTATAAATCCTTATATCGTCCAGATGGATACGGGGACGTATAATAAGGGAAATTTCGCCTGTTATTCCGTTCCAGTTAGTCTGTGTGTCGGGAGAGGTAAGATGACCGCCTCTTGTGGGATAATCCGTATTATCCACGCATATCGTTACGGTATGAACGCCCTCGGAAAGTCCTTCGAGCTCATAAAGGTGAGGCGTGGAAAGGCTGTTGTTGCTATCGATTTTCTCGCCGTCTATGTAAAGCGTGGTTTTTCTCGTACGTTCAAGCCTCAGATATATCGAACTGTCGAGATAGTCCTTCTTTATTTCGATTTCCCTGCTGAACCAGGCATAGCCTTCAAATTTATAAGGGTCGGTAAGATAACCCGAAGCCCTTTCGGTATTAAGCTCGCCCTTTTTCGCCGAAGAAGTTGTAGCGGGCAGTATTATTTCATCATCAAAGCTTTCGGGAAAGGAGGCCTTCTTTTCCTTATCCATAAAAAGCTTCCAACGTCCGCTTAAGTCAACCTTTCTCATATTCATCATTCCTTTCTCTACACAATATATACAACATATAAATCAAGGGGGCAACCGCCCCCTATCATATTCCGTTAATCTCCGAAGGAAATTCCGATATTTCTGCCTGTAATAACAAGCTCATCCTCGGGAAGAACAAATTTCGTCTTCATAGCCACATCGCAAAGCTTATTTTCGGTAATTTTTCCGTCGACCTGAGCTACGGTATAACCGAATTTACCCTTCTTTATAAGCTCGGCAGCTCTTGCTCCGAATTTTGTTGCAAGG
The DNA here is from genome assembly GCA_045579625.1 of Ruminiclostridium sp. GTDB lineage: Bacteria > Bacillota > Clostridia > Oscillospirales > Ruminococcaceae > Ruminiclostridium_E. The sequence goes on along the minus strand of JAZNMN010000022.1, from coordinate 15,417 downwards.
ACACGGTCATAAGCCGAGGGGCTTCCTCCTCTTAACATATGTCCGGGAACAACAGCTCTTGTTTCAAAGCCTGTAGCCTGCTGAATCTGGGAAGCGATTCTGTTTGTGGCGGTATTATATCCTGCCTCAGCACGAAGCTTCATTCTTTCCTTACGCTTCATTTCCGCTTCCTTTTTATCCATAGCGCCCTCTGCCACTGCGAGGATGGAGAAGGATTTTCCTGCGTCGGCACGCTCCTCGACAGCCTTTACTACCTTCTTGATGTCGTAGGGAATTTCGGGAATAAGTACAATATCCGCACCGCCTGCGATACCTGAGAAGAGTGTAAGCCAGCCAGCCTTGTTACCCATAATTTCGATAACCATAACTCTGCTGTGGGAGGTAGCTGTGGTATGAATTCTGTCGATAACGTCGGTAGCGATATCTACTGCAGTATGAAAACCGAAGGTAACATCAGTTCCCCATATATCATTATCAATAGTCTTAGGAAGTCCTATAACGTTAAGACCCTCCTCGGAAAGAAGATTTGCGGTTTTATGAGTTCCGTTTCCGCCGAGAGTAAGGAGACAGTCAAGCTTCTGCTCCTTATAAGTCTGCTTCATTTCGGCAACCTTATCGACCTTATCCTCTTCGATAACCTGCATCATTTTATAAGGAGTTCTCTTAGTTCCGAGAATAGTACCGCCTCGGGTAAGAATTCCCGAAAAGTCGGAGGGCTTCATTTTTATGCAGTCATTATGAATAAGTCCGTGATATCCGTTCTGGATACCGATAATTTCAACCTTATCCGTACCGAAAAGCTCGTAACAGCCCTTAGCCGCACCTCTTATTGTTGCGTTTAAGCCGGGGCAGTCGCCACCGCTTGTAAGGATTCCGACTCTTAACTTTGCCATAATAAACATCTCCTTATAATTATTTCCATAATCTAATTATACACCTTTTTTAATAAAAGTCAAGATTTTTCCGAAAAGAATTTGTGCAAAGTTTACAACTCTTTACCGCACCAGCCGCAGAATTCCGAATCTTCATCAAGCTTCTTTCCGCATTCGGGACAGGTTTTCCCTTTACGGAACATAAAAACAAGAACAACCACTACTGCGGCAGCTATTATAACTCCGCAGATAATTATAGCAAATTCGGGGCCTATAGGCTTATAGGTTTCGGGGTCATATTCAAAAATTCTCAGGCACATAAACAGGGGCTTATTATCATAATGTATGAAGATTTTTTTCCATTCCTTCTCCGTCCCCTTATATAATACCCTTTCAAGATTATTACAGCCGTAAAAAACATTTTCGCCGATTTTAGTAACACTTACGGGAATTACAATTTCGGTAAGTTTTTCACAGTTAAAGAACGCCTCCTCTTCGATTGAAGTCACTCCATCGGGAATTTCTATTCTTGTAAGCTTTTTACACTTTGAGAAGCTGAATTTTTTAATTTCCTTTATATTTTTTCCGAGAGAAACCTTTTCAAGATTTTTACATCCGTAGAAAACTCTGTCGCCGATAGTTCTGACATTATCGGGTATAACTATTTCAGTCAGAGTCTCGCAATCATAAAAGGCGCTGTCGCCGATTTCAGTAACAGTAGACGGAATTGTAATACTTTTTAAGCTTTCACATCGTCTGAAGACTTCGGGACCTATTACCTCAAGTCCTTCGTGAAGCGTTACCGTTTCGAGCTCGTCGCAGGATCCAAAGCAGTCGTCAAGAATTTTTACCGTAGAAGGTATTTCTACGGAATGTAAATTGCTTCTCTTATCAAAGATTAAAGGACCTATTTTAGTAACTGTATAACCGTTTACCTCCGAAGGAAATTTCACGTCCCCGTCATATCCGTCATAACGGACAATCTCCGCCGTACCGTCGTCCAATACATTGTAGGTAAATTTACCGCAGGTTCCGTTCTTTTCATCAACTACCTCGGCAACGCTCTCCTCCCACAGTACCGTTATATTCTCGAAATCGCTTTCATCCTTCTCGATTTTGTTCCAGTCCTCTTTTGTTCCGTCGTAATAAATAGTCATATAGGGGGAGCAATTATCAAATATGTCCTTTCCAAGTTCCTTTATTGTAACGGGAAGTGTGACGCTTGAAAGCTTAAGACAGTTCGTAAAAGCATTATCCCCGATACTTTCCGTACCGTGAGGCAGGAATATCCACTCAAGTGCAAGACAATGAGAAAAAGCCTCGGTTTCAATCCTTTTAACGCCCGAGGAAAAGTAAACAAAATCAAGCTCATAGCAATTCTTGAAGGCTTCTGCGCCGATTACCCGTATTTCATTTTCTTCGGAGCGCTCGGCGTCTGTTGCTGAGGAAATACCGTCCTCGTAAAGAACATAATCAGACATAAAGCTCACACTATCTAAGCTGTAGCAGTTTAAAAAAGCCCTGCTGTCGATTTTGGTTACCGTTTCGGGAATTTTTACCGATGTAATATCGTTCTGCGATGTAAAGCAGTCGCTTCCTATTTCGGTCACGCTATAGCCGTCTATCTCGTAAGGAACTAATATTTCACTGTTGTTTACCGCTGCTCCTGCAGGAACAGTAATAACCGCCGTACCGTCATCCTTTACCTTGTAAACCCAGTCGTAGCTTTCCAACATTTCTTCCCCGTAAGCGGTAACTGCAAAAGTGCAGACAGCGCAAAGGGAAAATATTGCATTAAGTATTTTCTTCATATTAACCTCTCCTTTTTGTGTTTTTAAATATGTAGCTACGTAATCAGCTCAACTTTCTTCTAATAATAAGCGCTGAAACCGCAGTAAAAATAAATATTAAAAGTATCGCTATGCCGAGAGCTGTTATTACGGCAGGAATAATTATGTACTGAAGTAAAAGAACAGCCGCAGAAATAAGTGAAAGCACGGCTATAGGAGTAAGAGAAAGCTTTTCGGGCTTTATAACCATTACAAGCTCTGTAACAGCCGTAGCCGCAGTAAGCACAAAGCATATCATCGGTGCAAACACAGCATACCCAAAAGGAAGCATATGAAAGAACGGATAATACTCGGGAGGGAGACTTCCCTCGGGAGAAGCAAATACCATAGCCACACCGTAAGGCAGAAGCATCAGCAGAAGGCATACTGCAGAAACGACGAGATAAATAATATAAACCGTCCTCTTTTTCATAAAACCTCCGAATAAACAGCCTGCTTCAGCGTTCTTATGGGACGCGGGCCGTTTGTTCCGCCGACCTGAATAAAATACAGGAAGGTAAGGTCGTTTTCGGGGTCGTTACAGAAATAATTCCCCGTCCAGCCGTCCCAACCGTATTCGCCCTTAACTCCCGCCCCAGCTTCCCAGGGATTATTAAGAATCCTCATAAAGCCTCCATAGCCGTAACCGTAGCAGGAATCCCAGTTAAAGGTCTTTTTCTGACCCTCCGTAAGATTGTCGGTTGTAATTCGGCTTACCGCCGAGGGGCTGAGAATGCGGACGCCCTTATACTCGCCCTTATTAAGAAGCATCTGTGCGAATTTCGCGTAATCGTCCACCGTCGAAACAAGTCCGCAGCCGCCGATTTCGAAGCTTGGCGGTGCAGTATATTTCCCTGTAAGACCGAGATGCTGCCACTCGCAGATGTTGAGCTTTCCTTTTTCATCTCTTATGTAAATTTCAGCAAATCTGTCACGCTTATTTTCGGGAACGTAAAAATCAGTATCCGTCATTCCGAGGGGAGCGAAAATCTCCTCCTTAAGAAACTCGCCGTAGCTTTTTCCGCTTACTGCCTCAATAATTCCGCCTGCGATATCTGCGCTCGTACCGTAGTTCCATACCTCTCCCGGCTGGGCGCAAAGGGGCTGTTCGCCGATTTTGTTGCACATTTCGAGGGTAGAGTATGCTTTACCCTTTTCAGCCGCCTCGTAAAACTCCTCGAAAAGCTCAGCCATTTTTATTCCTGCAGGCCCTTCTCCTCTTTCAGGATACATAAGCCCCGAGGTCATAGTAAGCAGATCCATTATTCTCACATCACGATTAACGGGAACCTCGCCCTTCGAAGTAAGAACCTTCTGATTCTTAAAGCCCGGAAGGTACCAGCATACCGAATCATAAAGGTCGATAAGCCCCCTGTCATAAAGTATCATAAGTGCGGCGGCGGTAACAGGCTTAGTCATACTGTAAAGTCGGAAAATAGTGTCGTTTCTTACGGGATAATTCCTCGCCTCGTCCGCCATTCCGAAATTTCCTCGGTAGATTGTTTTTCCTTTATGTATTACTAAGAGACTACCGCCCTTCATTGTATTCGTTTCAATCTGATTTTTCATCAGAGCGTCAAGCTTTTCCTTTAGCATAAATACCTCCAGAGGATTTTTTCTAAAGTATAACACAGCTATCGTAAAAATGCAATAATGAAAGCAAAAACGGACTGGCTTTTTGGGCTCAGTCCGTATGTTTTATTCAATTTTTTACCTAACAAATTTAATCAATGCATCGGAGTTTTTACCTTTCATTATTCTTTTATATGTAAAGCTATAATGTTCATTTCAGTTTTTCTCCGTTCTCCGAGCTTTACCTCAACTCGGAAATGTATCAGCTTTTTATAATAAAGCCCTTCGGCGTAACCAACTGCAACAGTTGAATTATCTATACAGCCGATTTTCAGGGTATCTCTTTATCTATCGTCGGGAAAAGGTCTCGGCGTAAGTGCCTGAACTATATGCTCGTACAGTTCTTTTACCACCTCATAAATGGCGACTGTACAATGGAGTCATATCTCTTAATCCTTACTTCAAGCCGGCGAATCGACTCAGGGATACTAAAGATATTGATTCAATTGTTTCCATCGGACTCGCTTCCTTTCCGGTTAAATTTACACTTCACCTATCCGAAGTGCATTATCAGAATTTCCTGATCTTACTGTATAGAAACTTTAGTAGATTTTAACGATCAGTTCCGATTACCTCGGGAGGGATTCGGTAGGATTTTTTATCTTACTTTCTTTCCCTTTCCTTGATTATAATATACCATACATTTTATGGAAAGTCAATAGGTTTTTCTTGGTTATTTTGTATGATTTTTTCAACATAGTTATATATGTATTATACAATTTACATATCAAAACCCACCTTTTTACCGAATACATATTGACATAAGAGACGCAATATTATATAATAAAAATGTTAAGACAATAAATAGCGACATCCCTGCACAGGGACTGTGAAAGGAATAGAAAAATGGCTGAAGATTTAATTTTAAATGAAGAAGATTATGCTCCCGTTGTAGTTGATCTTGACGGCGAACAATTCGAAATCATCGACACAGTAGAATTCGAAGGAAAGAATTATGCTGCACTTACACCCTATACCGAAACAGACGATCTCGAGGAGGAAGAGGTTGAATTCATAATTCTCGAAATCTGCGACGATGAGGAAAGCGAAGAATGTACTCTTAAGACTGTTGACGACGAAGAGCTTTACTCTAAGATCGGCGACAAGTTCATCGAAGTTCTTACTCTTGATTTCGATGAGGAAGAATAATAAGGCTTAAACTCAGTATAATATTATTAGCTTATTTACTGCCGCATTCGATAAAACATGGATACTATAATCCAACACACTTTAAAAGGGATTTCTCCATGACAGCGGATTGCAGACCTCCCGTACTGCGGAAGAAGGGAGCGTGAACCTGTCAGGCGATCTTACCCACCCTGCCTCGTGCGGGTTTTATACTCCATGTGGCGGTGCGGCGGTTATTTTAGTTAAAAGAAACAGCTCCCTGTAATCCTTAGGATTACGGGGAGCATTATTTTTATATTTAAAAGCTTATTTTCGCAGTAAATATTCCGTCCTTCGCCTTTGTTTCAAGCTTGAATTTATGAAGCGAAGCTATATTTTTAACAATTGAAAGTCCGAGACCGCTTCCTTCTCTGTTGCTTCGGCTTTCATCGGATTTTCCGAAGGCGGATTCGATATTTTTCTTACCTATATCGCCTGTAAAGGTATTTGAAATAACAAGGCTCTTTTCAGCGGCGCAAACCGTTATTTTTCCGCCGTCATCAGTAAATTTAACAGCATTCGAAATAAGATTTTCAACCGCCCTGGACATCATCGCCTTATCGGCGGATATAGTCAGACTGCCGCTTATTTCTACGGAAATGCTTCTGCTTTTTATATTGACGCTGTATTTTTCGAACAGCTCCTCCGCAAGAGCAGTAACGTCAACCTTTTCCTTTCTTATTCCCTTTTCGCCTGTTTCAAGCTTTGCAAGGTCGAGAGTATTCGTAATAATCTCGTTCATATACCTTACGTTTTCGAGAACTGCGTCCGCATAATATTCTCTCTTTTCGCTGTGGATATTTTCCTTGAGATTTTCGGCATAGCCGTGAATGGCGGTAAGAGGGCTCTTAAGGTCGTGAGCGAGAGCGTTTGTCATATTCCTTCTATGCTCGTCAATAACATACTGATTGCAGTATTTTCTGTAACGTCTGTATGCAGTAAGAAAAGCGATACCCACGCAGATCGCCATAAAAATAATACCGTCCGTAAGCACATATTTTCCTGCCAAATTCCAGTAATCAAGGCGGTATAAAGCTCTCAGCATATAGTCCTTTCCGTTTATTGTGACGCTCTTTGTGTTGTAGAATTCAAATAGTGGAGCTGTCTCGTAGGACTTACCCGCTGTTCTCACAGTTTTCAGCACTTCGCTTTCAGGATGAGAACCGAGAGCTAAGCTCATTATTCCTTCGGAATATTTCTGAAGCTCCGCCGCATTTTCAGGTGTGAAATCGTAGACTTCGGTTTTTTCAGGTATATCATCCCAATCATTCTCTAACCTTCCCACAGTGACTTCACCGGGATAAAAGCCGTTTCCGTCAACGTATATATTATCTATATCAAGATATACGTTTTCTAAAGGGTCAAACTGCGTCATTACTTCTAAAAATTCATCGGATTTATTCAGAAGAAAAATTGATTCCCCTGTAGGCGAAGCGTTCTTTTTTATTATAGCGACACCGTTATATTCCGAATCAAGATATACCTCCCCTGTCTCATTATCGACAATAACAGCGGCGGCACTAAATCCCATAGAATATGTAAGGTAATCATCAAATGATAACGCCAGCGACCAAAAAGCCCTTTCCTTACATTCGGATTTCTGTACCGATAAGGCCGCCTCATTGGTATTGGCAAGTGCGGCAAAATCAGCGTACCACTGGCAAGATAATACCGAAGCGACAAAAGCCAGCGCGATAACTAAGATTGCTATAATCGGCCATATAATTATCCTTTTAATAAGAAATTTCCTGAATTTAAGTTTTTTCATAATAACCTCTCTTTTTCAGAAACGCCTTACTCGGTAAGCTTATATCCCTTTGTTATAACGGTCTTTATCTGACCGCCCGCTTCGCCGAGAGCCTTTCTTAATTTTTTGATGTGGTTGTCAACTACTCTGTCACTGCCGAAATAATCGTACCCCCAGATTTTATTCAGCAGAGTATCACGGTCGATAACCCAGTTCTTATGCTCAATAAAATATTTAAGAAGCGCGAACTCCTTCGGAGCAAGCTCCACTTCCTTTCCGCAGGCTGTTACACGAAAGGTAACAAGGTCAAGGCTTATCTCTCCGCAGACAAGCTCCTTTGTAATTACTGTACCTTTTGAGCGTCTTAAAAGCGCGGTAACCTTCGCATAAAGTGCGGCAGAAGAAAAAGGCTTTACTATGTAATCGTCACAGCCCAGCTCGTAGCCGTAGAGAATATCCTCTTCCCGTCCTCTCGCAGTAAGAAAAAGTATCGGAACAATGCTGGATTTACGTATTTCCCTACAAAGAGAGAAGCCGTCTATTTCAGGAAGCATTATATCCAGCATTATAAGGTCGAAGTCCTGTTCCTTCGCAAGAGCAAGTCCCTTTCCGCCGTCCTGCGCACTGACAACGGTTATTTCTCCCTCGCCCTTTGCGGAAAAATAGTCCTCTATTACCTCTCTTATCTGGTTATCGTCTTCAACGAGAAGAACCCTGTACGACATATTCCTCATTCCTTTCCCTTGACTATAATTTATCATAAGGATGTATCCTTTGTGTGTCCTTGATTTATCTTTTTCAATATATCATATAAATAACTATTTTTCAAGAAAGCCTTTTAATTTTATAACGGCAGGATATTTTAAAACCCTCACAAAGGGCGGTACTATCGCTTTTTTTAATGCAGTAAGCTCTCTAAAAGACGAAAAATGAAAAAATTTAAACTTTTTTAAAAAAAGGTATTGACAAACTATGAATTACGTAGTATAATATATAAGCAGTCAAGGGAAACCTTGATGAACTTTGACTGGGTGTGGCGCAGCTGGTAGCGCGCTACCTTGGGGTGGTAGAGGCCGTGGGTTCAAGTCCCGTCACTCAGACCAAAGGTTTAAATCCCTAAAAACGGTAACAAGCGAATGCTTGTTACCGTTTTTCTTTTGCGTTGAATTACGCTAAAATGACAGAGCGAATCGGAAGATATAACCGATTCGCTCTTTTAAATTTCATCTTATTTTACATTATATTGCCGTCTGTGCCCCGTCAACGGATAAAGCTCCCGAAACAATCCGTAATCTTACGGTATGAGCTTTATTTTCGAGATCCTTTCCGTAACAGAACGCTTCCCTGTTACCGCAGTCCTTAACCGCCCTTTCAATTTCATCCCCGCCGTCTACAGATAAAGCGATAACCGCCTCCTCACAGAGACCTGTCAAGGCGAAGCCTGTTCCCGAAAAGGTAAAGCTTAAAGCGGAGCCCTCCTTACCTTCGGAAATCGTACGCTTATAGTTTCTGAAGCTACTCATAGTGATATGCTTCCACTCGCCCTCGTACATAAAGCATAAATCCGTATCGTCATATCTTTCTATATAGGTATCCTCTTCCGACGGCAGTATCTCTATATTATCGAAGCTGTTATTATTATAGGAGCTGTAAAGAGCGCCGCGACCTGCCGAAAGCATAGGCTCGCCCCTTTCGTCTCCGTCATATACGAAAAGAAGCTCTCCGTCCATATAGCCCTTTACCCTGTTGTAATAAGCTTCGATTTTAAGACGGTGAAAAATACTGCAATTAAATTTTTCACAGCTTCCGCTAAGCTTTTCGGAGTTATTTCTTCTTAATTTCCATACTCCGTTTTCGTAAACCTGGAGCCAGTAGCCGCTCTCGCCCGAATCGGCAAGATTATATCTTAGTCCGACTCCGCCGTAGTTATTTTCGGGAGAATCGCTTTCCATAAGCCTTATATCACAGGAAATGCTGTAATTGAACCACCTGTCGTCGCCGAAATTGGTTGTAGGCTTAGGAGTTCCGCCCCATTCCTCAGATTTTATATCGGGCGTAATCTTCTGTATCAGTACATTATTTCCGTCGATATTTTCAACCTCAAAGGCTCCGCCTTCATCCGTTGTATAACGGGGAGCGTTACCTCTCGAAGCAAGATAGCTGTCGGGGTAACCGTCGTATTCGAAATCGTCGGTATAAGGAAGCATAAGAATCGGAGATTCTCCTTCGGAATAATCGTAGTCCGACTCGTTTATATCGAGAGTTGATACCGTAATAAGAGAATAGGGCTTTACCGTAACGGAATATGTAAAGCTGTCTCCGCTTTTTACGGGAATAAAAGCCTCTCTTTTTCTGAAATGATTTTTCTTCCAGTCGTCGCCCTCTGCGGCTGATGTTTCCCAGACGTAAACCTTATCCGAAGCCCTTCCGAGATTTTTCACCTCGAATTCATACGTAATCGGAGAAGCTGTCGTATTGGTTATAACAGAGCTGTAATCTCCCGTATTCACATCCGCCGCAGTCATATAGCTGTGTGTTGCGTTTACAAGAGCGTGACCGTCGCCGCCCTTTTCACCGTCACCATAACAGGCTCCCTTTATAAACGACCAGCCCTTTTTAATAAACTGAGAAAAATGAAGGGACATATAGAAGCCGCTGTCGAGGTAATAATGCCCGCTCCAGGGTGTATCGGCGGTAATAAGCTGTTTATGGCAGTAGGTCACACCGTCATAATAAGCGGAAACTACAGGCTGGTATTCGCATAAGGTCATATATCCGCCGTAGTACATTGTGATAAACCTGTTGGCGATATCGAGAAGCCCGTTTACATCAGACATTCCCGAGCCTGTTCCGTCAAAGCGGCGGCTTCCCTTTCCGTAGCTCATAGGAGAGCTTGCCTCGCTGAACCAGAGCTCCTTACCGTACATATCCCCAAGCTTTTTCGCATTATCTGTGGCGTGGCTTGTGTAGTGACTGCCCACAATATCAACAGCCCTCATAAGCTCCTCATCTTCGAGCATTCTGTCGGCAATATTCCAGGTACAGACCTCTTCTCCTGCCACAATTTTAATTTTCGAATAATCGTAGGGGCAGTCCTTCTCCCCCTTAAGACTTTTCGAAAGATACTTGATCCATTCCGTATCCGCTTCCCTTTCGTTGCGTACTGCGCTTACATAATCAAATTCAAGTCCATAGACTTCATAAGCGGCGTCAAGAATTGACTTGTACCATTTATATCTTGCTTTATAAACATTCTCAGAACGTGTAACCCATAGCGGCTCGCTCCAGTAAAGCATATCAAGAGTAAGGTCGGGATTTACCTTTTTCGCGTCTGCGGCAAGTTGAAAGCCTGCGCCCCTGGTCACATCGGGCTTTTCGTTCTCTCTTCTCATTACGTTCGGCTCGGTTCCCGAGGATGAGTTTATATCCGAGCCCATTTCGATTTTGAGATGATTTATCCCTATTCCCTTTTCGCCGAACATCAGAGCAAGAAGCTTATCGTAGATTTCGGGATTTTCCCATTTATAATCGAGAAGAAGGCGCGAGGAATTATTGGCGCTTACCATACCTGCGCCTCTGTAGAGCTTATTTTCCGAAAGCTCCGCTTTATCTCCGTCTACAATTATTTTCACTTCCGCAAATCCTCCTGTACTAAAATTTTATAAGCAGTATTTTTATAATCCGAATATTCCTGTAATAAAAATTTCGAGGCCTATGAAGATAAGAATGGCGCCGCCGAAAATTGCCGCTTTATTCGAAAGCTTTACGCCGAATTTTTTACCTATGGCAATTCCTGCCATACATATAACGAAGGTTACCGCCGCAATAATAAGCGAACAGACTGCCGCCATAAGAGCGCCGTATTCCGCTATCGTAAAGCCGACGGAAAGAGCGTCGATAGAGGTAGCTACCCCTTGAAGCAGGAGTCCTCCGATACCGACCCCTTTACTCTCCTCCTCGGACTGTTTATTCCTTATTCCCTCGAAAAGCATTTTTCCGCCTATAAAGGACAGCAGTCCCAGCGCAATCCAGGGGATAAGAGTCTCGAAGGCCTGAAAATACTGTACTATTGTATGAACGCATATCCAGCCTATCATAGGCATAGCCGCCTGAAAGAAAGCGAAAACGCCCGCTATACCCACCATTTTTCTTCGCTTCATCAAGGGCTCATTCAGCCCGTTGGCGAGAGATACCGAAAAGGCGTCCATAGCGAGTCCTACGCCTAAAAGAATACTGTTAAAGAAGAATACAAAGCTCCATTCCATTGTTGTTTATCCTTTCTTATTATCCATATCGTTCTTTACATAAAGCCTGAAATCACAGCACTCTCCGCCAGTACCCAAGGTTTGCGTCCTGCCCCAGACCAGCTTCGGATGAAGCTTACCGTATGTAATATCGTCGGACTTACAGAAAAACTGCGTTATTTCGGGACAGCCGTATTTTTTGCAGGCTTCAAAGTATGGACAAACCGTCATATCACGTGCAAATTTCGGTGCGTCAGGCACCTCTCGGCTTTCAAAGCCTGCCGCTTCTCCGAAAAGCTTATCCAGCATCATATCGCAGATTTTCGGCATTGACCTGTAAAGCCCGAGCTTCATTACCTTCTGAACAAAAGGCACTATTTTCTCTATTTCCGTAAAGGCCCATTTTTCAAAAAATGCAAGAGAAGCTTCCTTGTCACTTGTAATGCGGATAAGAGCCTCATAAAAGGCAATACAGGGTAAAATCTGTTCAAGATGAGTGCGCTGTGCCTTAGACACGTGGGAATGTTCATCAAAAAGCTGTCCTGCACGGGCATATACCTCTTCAAGCTCCGCCTCGTAGCCTTCTTTTTTAAAACCGATTTCGAGAGCCTTCGGCATCGGCTTTTTTCGGATAATACGGATTGTTTCTTTTCACTGCGCTTCCTCCAAAAAATAAAGTCTATGTAAAGCTATAAGCTATACATAGACTAATTTTTACATATCAGAGAATTCATGTATAGCTTTATAAGTTACACATGAGTCTCGCATTTTAAAACAAGCCAGACGGTTTACGTCAGTATGTTGACTTGCTACGCTTCAAAGGAAACGCTTGCTACTCCCTCATAGGATAATGTCAGTATATCAGAAACAATCTGGCTTGTCAATAAGATTTCCGAAATTTATGTAATAAAAATGTCGAAAATACTAATTTCTGTACTCTCGGAGTACCGATACGAGCTTCTTCATCTCTATAGGCTTCGCAATATGTCCGTTCATACCGCTTTTAAGGGCACGCACCTTATCCTCCTCGAAGGCTTCGGCAGTCATAGCTATAACGGGAAGCTTCTTTATTGACTTATCGTCAATGGAACGGATAGCCATTGTAGCGCTATGGCCGTTCATTACAGGCATCTGAATATCCATAAAGACAATGTCGTAATATTCGCCGCCTACCTGGCTTACACGCTGTACTGCTTCCTCGCCGTTAGTAGCGCTTTCTACCTCTATTTCAAGATTCTTAAGCACCTCGGAGATAATTTCAAGGTTAAGCTCGTTGTCCTCAACCACAAGGACACGCATACCCTTGAATTCTCCCTCCTTAACCTCTTCGAAAGCGGCTCTTACGACTTTTTCGGCTATAGGAACCGTAAAACGTACTGTAAATTCGCTTCCTACGTCCTTTTCGCTTTCAAGGCTAATCGTACCGCCCATCTTCTCTACAATGCTTTTTGTAATAGCGAGGCCGAGACCTGTTCCCTGGACATTTCCGAGGGCGGTTTCACGCTCGCGGGAGAATACCTCGAAAACCGTTTTCTGGAACTCCTTACTCATTCCGATACCGTTGTCCCTTACGGTAATTTCGTATACTGCCTCTTCGCCGGACTCAGATTCGTAATCCTTTATTCCGAAATATACCCTGCCACCGTTTTTGGTGTATTTTACTGCATTACTTAAAAGGTTAAGCTCTATCTGTCTTAAACGTAAGGGGTCACAGAATGCAAATTCATTCTTAAGGTCTATATCGCATACAAGCTCTATATTCTTCTTATTTGCCTCGTTTCTCATCATATCCGCAAGGCTTATTGCCTCGTCCTTGATATTGGAGGGAACGGGCTCATAATTAAGCTTACCGTTCTCTATTCTCGACATATCAAGAATATCGTTTATAAGGCTTAAGAGGTGTTCGCCCGCCGTTCCTATCTTTTCGAGGCAGTCAGCTCTCTTATCGTCATCCTTGCTTGCCCTCGCCATCGCCGCATAACCGAGAATAGCATTCATAGGCGTTCTTATATCGTGAGACATATTGGAAAGGAAGACGGATTTAGCCTTATTTGCCTTTTTAGCGTCAATAAGAGCCTTATTAAGTCTTTCTGCCGTTTCGAGCTTTTCCATTACTTCCTGTGTAACGTCGTAGAAGGCGCCGATAATATGCTTTTTATCTCCGATACTGGCTCTTGTAATCTTCGCCTGATTATACACGAGCTTTCCGTCTACCACAGTACGATAGTCATAAACGTAAACGTCCCTGTCTCTCATTATAACACTGAGATTTTCGGGATTGAAAATGCTCTTAAAGGTAGCCTTATCCTCTTCCACAACAAGAGTCTTTACATACATATCCACCATCTGGGTAAAATCCCAGCCTTCGTTTCTATCGCCGAAAAACTCCTGCATCATTTTATTTAGTCTTATAGGTGTTATTGTAAAATTCTCAACATTAAAATCGTAGACATTCTCGTAATCCTTGCAAAGGCTTTCGATTATCTCCTGATGAACGGCGTTGGCTTTTCTTTCCTTCTCGATTTCCCTCTTCATACTTAAAATCCGCTTCTGATTTTCAAGCTCAGTGGTTATATCCTTACAGCAAGCCGTAACGTACTTGACGCCATTCTCTACAGTAACGAGAAATCTTAAGCGAACGTGAAAATAACTGCCGTCCACTCTGTTATAGGAAGAGCGGTACGCATATTCAACAGGCTCGTTTACCGGGAATTTCTTTACCTTCTCAAGAGCGCAGCATTCCCTCATTCTTTCCCTGTCATCCTCGTAAACTCTCATAATAAGACGATCGAAAACATCGTCCCAGGTCATATCCGTCTCCTCGTCGATAATGGAATTATCCTGGAATTTAAGCTTTACGATTCTGTTTGTATCGAGATTAACTCTGGAAAAATCATATACATCGTCGCCGATTAAACATTTTAAAAAGCTGTTATACAATCCTATGTCCGCCATTTTTTCCTCCGCAGTATAAAAACTAAAATCAAGGATTTTTTGTTATATATTTATATCTATATATGTTATTATATCATATAAGCGTCATACCGTCAACGAAAAACAGCTAAATTTTAAAATTATTTATCTTCTTTTCTGTCAAGATATTTTCGTAAAAATACTGCGAAAAATCCCTTTAAAACGCAATTCTCAGAAAATATTCATTTTTTAGAAAATTTTTTCGAAAAACTATTGACAAACACAAAAAAATCTGATATACTTTAACAGTCGTCAGTAAGACGTACATCACCTGCGGAGGTGGTGGAATGGCAGACACGCTACTTTGAGGGGGTAGTGGGCGTTAGCTCGTGTGGGTTCAAGTCCCATCCTCCGCACCAAAATGAAACACCGATCACGTTGTGGTCGGTGTTTTGTTTTTTGGCCTGCGGATTCGGGAGTTGAAGCCACAGGGGTTAGGCGCAAGCCGTCAAGTCCCATCCTCCGCACCAAAATGAAACACCGATCACGTTGTGGTCGGTGTTTTTTCTTGCATTTCTTAAAAATATAGTATATAATGTCTGTAAGCATTATACAAAAAATAAGCCTTATTTTTGTACAAAAATACACCATAAATTTCCTGTTCAAAAAACGTATATAAAGCATAAGGGGTGATAAGGTATGACTGACAGCCGTTTTGAAAGCTGTATCCTGCTCATACGGCAGGGCGACAAGACGGGTCTGAAGGAAATCTATGACGGATATTATAAAAGTATTTATTCCGTTATGCTGTCCACAGTGAAAAATCCGACGGACGCAGAAGATTTAACCGCAGATTTCTTTTTAAAGCTATGGGAAAAGCTGGCCGATACATACGAAGCGGGAAACGGGCATAAGCGCTGGCTCGTAACCGCCGCTAAAAATATGGCAGTAGATTTTATACGGAAAAACAGCCGTATACAGCTTACTGTAGACAGCTCTCCCGAGGAAGAGAA
>JAZNMN010000021.1:0-13960 GCA_045579625.1 Ruminiclostridium sp. | reverse complement strand
CCACATAACAAATATCGTAAGAAACAACGAAAGGCCCGTTAAAACCGAGTTTGGCGGAATTGACTGGGTCTGCATTGCATTTCTTAAAAAGCTGAAAACTATGACAATTCTCGTGAATGAGGTTACCATTACGAGAATTGAAGGGGCTATCGAAAGGACTGTAATAAGAAGGACGATTTCGAGAGTCTGTGAGCCATCTACGCCGATAAGCTCCTTCATAACGGATTCGTCCGTCTCCTCTCCGATTACCGTATCGGGATTTTCAACAAGTATCTCGGTTTCGGCCTCAGAGCCCGGCTCCGCCGCACTTAATGCACTTACAGTAAGGCTCAGAACCGACATAAGGATACAGGTTACGACAAAAGATATGAAAAATCTAAGTAAAAGCCTGCCGTTGTCCTTGATTGCTTTTTTAAACATCCTTATCTCCTTTTTTCTCTTCGGCTTTGCCCTTGTTCTGTCTTATAACCGCCGAAAAAGCCTCACTGAAGGTAGGCGTGCCCGAAGAAGCGCTCATCTGTGCGGAATACTCCTCGGGAGTCATATCAAGGTCGGAAAGCTTTTCGATATGATTGGCGGTAGCGCCTATAAGCATAAGCTTTCCCGCTACACACACAACCATTAAAGAGCCTTCTCTTCCTACCGTTACACGGTCTAAAACCTTCATTTTATTTCCGTTTACAAATCCGATTCCGCTATTAAGCTTCTTCAGAGCATAAATAAGAACGAAGAAAAGTCCGAGTACTCCGATAAGGCTGAGAACCACCCATAAGATATCCATAAAATCAGCCGAGAATCTTTGTTACTGTAGAAATAATTCTGTCAGGCTTAAAGGGCTTAACGATGAAGTCTAATGCGCCGAGCTTGATTGCTTCCACAACCATAGCTTCCTGACCCATAGCGCTACACATAATAACCTTAGCGGAAGGGTTCATCTTCTTGATATCGGCAAGCGCCTCGATACCTGTCTTATTGGGCATTGTAATATCCATGATAACAAGATCAGGCTTTTCTGCTTCGTAAACCTGACATGCGATAGCGCCGTCCTGTGCTTCGAGGATGCTTGTATAACCGTTCTTGGTTAAAGTATCCTTAATAAGCATTCTCATAAAAGCTGCGTCGTCAACAAGTAAAATCTTCTTATCCATTATGATTACTCCTTATTTATTGAATCCATAAGTCTGGATTTCATTATTTCCGTTATTCTTACGGCGAAATTGTCGTCGATAACTACGATATCGCCCTTGGCAATAAGATTTCCGTTTACAATAATGTCTACGGGAGCGCCTGCCTGACGCTCGAGCTCGATTATGGTACCCTGTGTAAACTCGAGGATATCCTTAACCTTTCTCTTGGCAGTACCTATCTCTACCGAAATTTCCAGCGGTACGCCCATAAGAAGCTGGAGATTTGTTTTCTGGTCACCCGAAAGCTGGATATCGGGAGCGTCAAACTGATGAAGCTGTGCATTCTGCACATTCATAGGCTGAGGCTGGTAATAGGGCATCTGTCCCGGATAGGGATAGGGCTGCTGATATCCGTAGGGGGGATAACCGTACTGTGCGTTGGGATCGCCCATCGGCGGCTGCATCTGAGGCATAGGCTGCTGCATCTGGGGCATAGGCTGCTGCATCTGAGGCATTGGCTGCTGCATCTGGGGCATAGGCTGCTGCATCTGAGCCATAGACTGCTGCATCTGAGCTGCTGTATCTGCCTGCGCCTGTGCCGACTGAGCCTGAGCGATTGCTTCGGCAATTTCGGGAGTAGGCGGCTCGCCTAAATCCTGTTCGGTGCCTGTCGCTTCGCCAAGCATCTTTGTAGCGATATACTTAGCGAGCTTTACGCTCATAATCGAAGCGAATTCCGACTTTATAACACCGTCAATGGTAATATCAAAGTAAATTTCAACAACATTTTCTTCCGGGTCGAGAGCCTGAACCTCTGCCAGGTTTACCTCGTTCATTATGTAGGGAGTAGGCGTCGAAATATCAATCGTTATACCGAGGAAGTCGGAAAGTGCAGTAGCACTTGCACCCATCATCTGGTTCATAACCTCGGAAACGGCGCTTATATTGAGCTCATCAAACTCGAAATCCGGTGTAACGACAAGAGGCTGACCCATAAGCTGATTGAGGATCATCTGTACGTCGTCCTGACGAAGCACCATAAGATTGGAACCCGAAAGGCCCTTTACATATTCGATTTTAACGCATACCGCAGGCTCAAGCTTATCGTACTGGGTCATATCGTCAACCTTTATGACCTGTACCCTCGGTGTTGTTATCCAAACCTTAGCGTTAAGAAGTTCGGACACCGCTGTTGCAGCACTGCCCATGCTTATATTCATTATTTCGCCAAGGGCATCCTTTTCAAGATCCGAAATTTCTATTAAATCCATCAGTTAAACCTCAATTCTGAAAACATTTTCGATTTTTACCGCCTTGTTCTGATTAAAAGAACCCAGCTTTCCGTCAAACCAGATCTTATCTCCGATTTTAAGGGTAATATTGCTGTTAATATTCTTATCCAGGGGTATTATGTCGTCAACCTGAAGATTAAGTACATCATACATATCAAGCGTAGTTTTTCCGAGCTCAGCTCTTATATCGAGAGATGAGTCGTTAAGAGCGGTCATAATATTATCACGGCGCTCCTGTTCTCTAACTGCGTCATATCTTCTTGTACTGCGTGCTGTCTTGGATACGTACTTCTGCATTACTCCGTCAAGGCTCAAAGCGGGGATACAAAGGGTAATGATTGTCTTTGTTTCGCTTACTGTTGCCTCGAGACATACGAGCATAACCGTATCGTCATAGTCTACTGCAGAAAAAACACGGGAATTCGTTTCTATATTGACCACGTTCGGATTAACCTCAACGTATGGCTCCCAAGGGTCGTGGAGAAGAGCTGCCATATTGTTTATGATTTTATCCATAATACTTACTTCGATTTCGGTAAAATCACGTTCGGCGTCCTTATACTCTCCTCGGCCGCCGAGAAGACGGTCAATAAGAATGTATGTAAGTGAATTTGAAAGCTGTATAATCGTGGTAGGGGCTTCGATATCGTCGTCTCTTATACCCATATCCACAGTTCCCATCATAACATAATCGGGAAGAGCGTTATTGAACTCGAAGTACCGCTGTTCCTCTATAGAAGCAAGGTTTACCTTACAATAAAGTCTCAGCAGACCCGTAAGATAGGAAGAAAGAAGTCTCGCATAATTATCAAATATACCGTCGAGAATCTTAATTCGTTCCTTCGTGAACTTTTTCGGTGCCCTGAAGTCGTATAGCTTCGCGTCAGGACCCTTATCCTCGCTTTTCTCGACAACCTCTCCCGACATCGCACTGTTCAGAAGGGCGTCAATCTGCTCTTGAGTAAGGGTTTCAGCCAATTAAGTTCACCTCTCTTTTAGATATATTCTTTATAGTACCTGAATTATTCGGCGGCTTCCGTTTCTTCAGTCTCCTCAGTCTCTATCGGCTCAGTCAGAATGGATTCGGGAATCTCGATTACAGGCGCTCCGAAAATGGGTCCTGTATAATCCGCATCCTCGGAAGGCTCCTGAGAAAGGTGGGATTCGTACTTATCGTCGAGACTGTCGATTATCTGCTGGATTGAGTCAGGGGATGTTCCGCCGGAAGGATCAAGTCTGTCCTGGGGATCGGTCTGAGCCTGAATAATGCCGTAGTCATACTGGAGAATATCCTGAATAATATCTGTGTCGCTTATAGCCTGTTCATTTCTTATAATTACGATTTCAACTCGTCTGTTCTCGCTTCGTCCCTCTTCGGTGCTGTTGTCTGCGATAGGGTCGTGAGGGCCTCGGCCTTCGGAGATAAATTTCTTACTTTCAACAACTACGTTATAATCGAGATACTTTATAACCGAGCAGGCTCTTGCGGAAGAAAGGTCCCAGTCGTTTATACGGGAAAGTCCTGCGGCAGTATGACCCTGCACACGGATATTCTTGATATAATCACGAACCGCCTTTATACCGGGCATTATATCTCTGAGCGCTTCCTTTCCGCTGGGGAGCAGGACTGCGCTGTCGCCTTCAAACATAATTGAGTTGTTGAGTCTTATATTTATGCGTCCCGAGGTGGACTGATGTACGTCGATAGCGTCGGCGTGCTCGCTGTTTTCAGCCGCCTTCGATACCCAGGCAAAAAGCTCGTCGAAGTTATTCGGAAGGCCTATGCCGGATTCATCGTGATCTATTTCCGTACCTGTTCCTGCGCCTGCGGGAATGGAGGAGTTGCCGTCGTTGTCGGTTTTGCTGTCGCCGTCGTCAATCTCTTCGAAAACGAAGGGGTTTACGTACTGGCCCGAGCTGTTAAAGGACTGAAATATGTACTGAAACTTGGTTTCGTCGGGAGTTGAAGACGCATAAAGCAATACGAAAAAGCACAAAAGAAGGGTAACCATATCCGAATACGTCGCCATCCATTCGTCAAGTCCCTTTTTCGCTTCCTGCTTTTTTCTAGCCATCTTCCCGCCTCCTTTCGGTACAAAATCAGAAAAAATAATCTATTAACAATTCATTATAACATAAAATTTCAGATAATGCAAGGAAATTATGAATTTTTTACTCGTTTCCTGCCGCAGTTTCAATCTTCTGGCTTTTCGGGAGCATAAATTCAAGCTTTTCCTGAATCATCTTGGGGTTAGAACCTGCCGCGATAGCCATGACTCCTTCAATAACTATCTGCATACAGAGCATTTCATCGTCGTGCGCATTCTTAAGCGCAGTCTCGAGAGGCGCAAAGAATACGTTAGCGAAAAGCGAGCCGTAGAACGTTGTAATAAGCGCAACCGCCATAGACGCACCGAGGTTACCGCCTTCCATTGTATTAAGCATAATTACGAGACCTACGAGAGTACCTAACATACCGAAGGCAGGGAACATACTTACGCCCTTGGCGAAGAATTCACGGCCTGCGGCATGACGCTCGTCCATAAAGTCAAGGGACGAATCAAGCATTTCTCTTACCTTAGCGGAATCGTTTGCGTCAACGATAAGCATAAGACTCTGCTTCATAAAAGGGTCGTCACACTTGTTAGCGCCCTCTTCGAGAGCAAGTAAGCCCTTACTTCTCGCAATTTTCGCAAACTCAACTATATCCTTTATGTACTTCTGGGGATTATATTTCGGCGGAAAAAGCGCAATCTTAAAAAGCTTCGGAATTGTCTTTAAAAACGAAAGCGGAGACATAGCGATAAGTACGCCTATAGTACCTCCTACCGTGATAGCAAGTGACGGCGGGTCGATAAACATATCGAACGTACCGCCCTGTAAGATACCGAAAACTACCAGGCCGAGAGCAACTACCCAGCCTATGATTAGTGTTATGTTCAAAGTGGATCCCTCCAATTATTATGTTTTGGCAGTTCAGCTTTCCGTGCTGCCGTTTCTGCCTCTTGTTCTGCTAACCTTATTGAAGCCGACAATCTTCGTGAAAATCTCTTCAATAGATTCCTGTACTATATAATTATGCCCGTTGGTCATAGTAATTACCGTATCGGGATTTTCCGTAACGGTCTCAAAATGAGCCTCGTTAAGCATTATAGCCTTTCCGTTAAGCTTAGTAAGAATTACCATATAACGCTCCTTTCATAATATGGGGCGATTAGCTCTTTTTACTTAAAATACGACATTTTTAAAGCGCACAACGGCGACGGCGGATACCGCCGTCGCTATTATGTAAGCTATAAATTATCGCTTAAGGTTTACAAGCTCTTCAAGCATAGTATCGGATACTGTGATGATACGGGAGTTAGCCTGATAACCTCTCTGAGTAATAATCATATCAGAGAATTCCTGAGCCAGGTCAACGTTGGACATTTCGAGAGCGCCCGAAACTACTTCACCTGCACCATCGGAGCCTGCTATCTTGATCTGTGCCTCACCGGAAGCGAGAGATTCCTTCCAGAGAGAGGTACCTACCTGGTCGAGACCTGTGGGGTTTTCGAAGGTAGCGAGGTCAATACGGCCGAGAAGGAGAAGTCCGTGTACAGCGTGTTCACCGTAGATAACGCCGTCGCTGTCGATCATAATTGTTTCAAGGTCGTCAACAGCCTGATCAGCCGCAACACGGCCGTCGGTAAGGGTTACTGTACTTAAAGCGGTAGCCATATCGGCAAAGAAGTTATCCTTACCGTTATCGAGACCGATTCTCTGTGTAGAGTTTCCGAAGGACTTACCGAAGTCGAAGGAGTCGATATCGCCGTCGATTACTTCGGCAGTAATACCGAGCTTGGAGTTACCTCCTGCTGCCTTATCGATAGCTTCCTGAACTTCCTCGATAGAAGCGCCCGTTTCGGGAACGGTGATTGTAAGTACATCATTATGCCACTTAGCGCTTACGGAAGTCTGACCGCTTACGGTCTTCATATCTACTTCATACTTGTTTGCATATTCGCCCGCTACATTGGCAGTAAATGCTAATGTAAGGGTTGTAGGCTCTTCGTCGGGATCCTCTGCACTTTCCTTAAAGGAGAACTGTACTGTGTTTGTGGCAGTCTTTGCGAGAACCTCGTTATAGGGAGGCATAGAGTTGAATTCCATACTTAAGGGAAGAACACCCTCGGGAAGTCCGACACCGCCCTGTAAAATAGCGTTGTTAAGTGCAGTCTGGAACTCGAGAACTGCCGCGTCGAAGGCCGCCTGCTTTTCCTCATCGGAGGAATCCTCTTCAATTTCCGCATAAGCTGCGGCACCGAAGGTCTGTTCGAGATCCATATATACTGTAAGATTGTTACCGCTCTTTGTTGCATAAGGTGTATCGGAGTCAACGATTGTAAAGGAAATATTACCCTCTTCACCGAACTGGTTTGCGGAAATTGTGATTTCGTAGCCGTTTACGGTCTTTGTAGCTGTTGCTACGTTGTTGTCAACGGAAGGAACCTTAAGGTTGATACGCTGGGACTGGCCCTCTTCAACATTGGAGGGGTCGCCGCTTACACCGAGTACGATGTAACCGTTAGGGTCGCAAAGGTTACCGAAGCTGTCAACCGAGAATACACCTGCACGGGTATAATAGGTATTACCCGCCTGGTCCATAACCTGGAAGAAGCCTTCGCCTTCGATAGCACAGTCGTAAACGCTGTCTGTCTGGTTAAAGCCCGACTGGGTCATAACCTGCTGGATTGTACCGAGAGAGGAGCCGTAACCTACCTGTGTGGGGTTTACGCCGCCGGCGGTAGCGTCACCTGCGGAAGCGTGCTGCTTTGTCTGGTAGTATACGTCCTTGAATGTAACTGTACTTGTCTTATAGCCTGTTGTATTTACGTTGGAAACGTTATTACCGATAACGTCCATACGCTGATTGTGAGTCTTCATTCCGGCAACACCGGAATATAATGATTTCATCATAGTGGTTAGTCCTTTCTTACCACCGCCGCCGTCCGTCAGTCGTTCAGAACGGCGAATATCTCCTTGGAGAAAATCTCCTCGGTCCGATATCAGATGATAACGGTGGAATCAATGTTTGTGAATACGTTACCCTTTAAATCGTCTGCCGACACAGTGGTTATAACCTTATTGTTCTTTACGCTTACCACGAAAGCTGTACTATCCACAAGGATAAGGCTTTCTTCGCTTCCCTTTTCTGCGGCAAGCTCCACACCTCGGTTAAGCCGTTCCATTCTGTCGTTTTCCGATACGTCGATCCGCCTGCTTTCGAGGCGTCTTATAGCGTGTCCCGAGAACTCAACCTGTCTTCTGTCGAGCTGATCCCTAAGGGCCTCGGCGAATCCGCCTTTTTCCTGTACACCGCCCTGTTTTTCCGAGGGGGTATTTACTGTACCGGTACTTACGCTTATGGAATTCCGTGCGGCAAGATACTCACTTATAAGCATCCTGCTTCATTCCTTTCCTTATTCAAAAAGATTGTATAATTCCGTATCCTCTAAGTCCGCAATATCCTCTTCGCCTGTGTATACTGCGTTTGCTGTTTCAGTCGCTTCTGTAGTCTTGGGCTCTGTAACTCTTACAACGTCGTTTACTCTGTAAGCAAAGTCGTTAATAACAATTCTTACTTCGCCGTCAACGATTTCGAGAGAGGTTACCGTACCCTCGTCAACGAAGGTTGTTCCTGTCGCGTCAACCGCCTGCACCATTACATTCTTACCGAGAAGTCCCGTAGCGAATGCGCCGTAGTCGCCGATTACGCTTACGCCTTCCGAGCCTGTGTGAAGCTGTTTGATTGCAGTAAGATTATAATTCGTACCGTCTACGTTTACCTGAGGGGGCTCTCCGAAGGTAGTATAATTAACTATAC
Organism: Ruminiclostridium sp.; assembly: GCA_045579625.1. Lineage (GTDB taxonomy): Bacteria > Bacillota > Clostridia > Oscillospirales > Ruminococcaceae > Ruminiclostridium_E. The sequence continues at coordinate 5,675 of JAZNMN010000021.1, read as the reverse complement.
CTGTCACGAGCTCTCCGTTCTGGTTAGCTACCGTAACGGTCTTGCCCACGAGAGAATTTGCATAATTCTGCTGCTGGGTATTGAAATTATCCTGCTGTGCCTGTAAAGAGGTAAAGCTTGCCATCTGGGAAATGAATTCCGTATTCGAGGTAGGCTCGAGGGGGTCCTGATTCTGCATTTCCGCCACAAGAAGCTGGTAGAAGGATTCCATAGTAATAAGGTCGTTATCCTTATTGGTAAACATATCCTTATACTTCTCGTAGTTGTCCTGAATGGTATTGATACCGTCTACTCCTGCCACTTAAGTTCCTCCTTTCCTGTTAAATACTCTGAAGAAGGTCGAAAAAGCTTTCTCCTTCGTCATTTTCGCCGTTTTCCTGTTCTTCCTGACGGCCGTAGGGGTTTTTACTGCTTCCGTCGTAGTTTTCCTGCATAAGCTCAGCTTCGTCTCTTTCGGAAACGACCTGATAACGTTCAAGCTCTACGCCGTTATCTCTGAGTACAGCCTGTAAATTCTCGGTTCTTGCTTCGAGAAGACGACCTGTCTCGGGATTTTCGGCAGTAATCTGAACTGCTACCTTTTCGCCGACTGTAACGAGCTTTACCGTAATCTTACCAAGGCTTTCGGGATTGAGAACCATCGTGAATTCGGTTTCGCCGTTCTTGAGGGTATCCATTCTTGCGATTATTTCATCGGCAGTCTGGACCTCGGGGGGCGCTATTTCACGTGAAACGGGAGCCGCAGGAGTTTCTCTTAACTGATGGGTTTCTGCCGTTACGTGCTCAAAAAGCTCCGCCGCCATATGTACTGCATTATCGGTTTCGGTTTTAGTGCTGACATTTTCTGCTTCAGCGCTTGTTCCGAGGATTTCACCAAGCTCTCCGCTACTGTCCTTATGGACGATATTGAGGGGAAGGCTCTGTGCCTTTTCGCCGATAACTTCGGGGGAAACCGTCTTTTCAGCCTGTGTAAGCTTAACCTCACTGAGTCCAAGCTCCTTCTTCGCCTTCGAAAGAATCTCGTTAAGAAGTCTCTCGATTTTATTCTCGGGAAGCTCGGGTACTTCATCAGCCGCCGCTTCGGTTAAAGCCTGTTTAACCTCGGTCATTACGGGCTTATCGCCTGTAGTCTGCTTAACTTCGGTATTAACGGTCATTTCAGCCTCGGGCTCCACCTTAATAAGCATAACCTCGGCAGATTTTTCCGTTATCGCAGGAGAAATTTCCTTTACAGCCTTTTCTTCCGTTGCTGCAGGGGCTTCGGTCACGTCGGTATTTTCCGTCTTAATGGGCTGAAGAACCGCCATAAGAAGCTGTAACGCCTCCGACATATCGGGATCTTCCTTATTATCGGAATCCTGAAGCTTCGAGAGAAGCTCAAGAAGTGCGGAAATAATTTCAGCCTCCGCTTCCTCGTCGGTTTCGCCTTTAAGCTTTTCAACAAACTCGGAAATCGCTTCCTTAAGAGTCGCTTCCATTTCATCAAGAACTGCGGCCGCCTTTTCGGTTATTTCCGGGGAAACATTTTCAACCGTAACAGCCTCATTCTCGGATACGGACGCTTCGCTTCTTAATTCGGTATAGCTGAATTCCTCAGTACCTTCCGATTTTACCGTTTCACCGGAACTCTTTACCGAGCTCTTGTTTACGGAATCCAATACATCAGAAAAGCCGCCTTCGCTTTCGGTATGAGCCTGATTGATATTACGGCTGTTTCCCATATTAAAAGCTACTGCGTTCATTACCATATTTTTCACCTCCTTTCAATGCTATGATATAGAGTATATTAAAAATAGGTACACTTTCCTTTATATTATTAATTACATTATACACAAAACTACCACAAAAGTCAATTGGATTTCGTAAAGTTGTATCAATAAAATGCCCAATATCAGGTAATTTCGTTGTTTTATACAAAAAATTTGTCACATTTTGCAGTTTATTCTACTACAGGTAATATTTGACACTGAACTTACTGCTATAATATACCATAAGTATAAAGAATTCGTCGGGCTTTTACAAACCCGACGAATTGCCATATATTATATATAGTATAGAGGGCTATGTCTGCTGTTCCGACAGGACGATATCGGATTTCGGGAATTTCCGCCTCATAAACAGGTAGCAAATCAAGTGAACAAGGAAGGTTATTACCCAGGAAACAGGATAGGAAACGAACAGCATAAACTCATTGTGGTATTCAGGCATACTGAAAAAGGTAAATATCCATAAAATTCGCAGGCCGCAGGCACCGAGAAGCGAAACAATCGTAGGCGCAACCGCATAACCCATACCTCTTATATTGCCTACTATACAGTCCATAAGGCCGCAGGTAAAATAAAATCCGCATACAAGCCCCATTCTTGTCAGTCCGGGCTGGATAATTTCGGGACGAGGGTCGTATATTCCGAGAAGGGGTGCGCCGAAGATGTAAGCGAGATTACCGAGGACAAGCCCTGTTATCGCCGCCGCACCGCAGGTTATAAGACAAATCCTGTTTATCCTGCTGTATTTTCCGCCGCCGATATTCTGACTCATAAAGGTAAGAGCGCCCTGAGAGAAGGCATTCATCGAAACCCATACGAAGCCCTCTATGCTTGCCGCCGCCGCACTTCCTGCCATAACTATAGGGCCGAAGCTGTTTATGGAGGACTGGATAATAACGTTGGAAAGGGAGAAAACCACGCCCTGGAAGCCTGCGGGAATACCGATACCGAGAATTTTTCCTACTATCTTACCGTCGGGCAGGAGCTTCTTAAAGCTGAAACGGAATGCGCTTTCCTCCTTCATAAGACAGCGTATTACAAGCGCCGCAGACACACACTGGGAAATAACGGTAGCGAGGGCTACGCCTGCCACATCCATTTTGAATACTATTACGAAAATAAGGTTAAGCAGGACATTTATTACACCTGAAAAGGCGAGATAATAAAGAGGTCTCTTGGTGTCCCCCTTCGAACGGAGTACCGAGCTTCCGAAATTGTACACCATCATAGCTACCATTCCGAGGAAATAAATCCTAAGATAGAGGGAAGAAAGCTCTAAGACCTCGGGAGGAGTCTGCATAAGCACAAGAAGGTCGGGAGCCAGTATCACTCCCACAATGGTGAGCAATACACCGCTTACGAGGCTTATGAAAATCGAGGTATGTACAGTCTTATTGACGAGGGTTTCGGAGCCTGCGCCCATATAACGGGAGGTAAGAACGTTCGCTCCCGTAGAAAGGCCGAGGAAAAGGTTTGTCATAAGGTTTATGAGGGCAGTAGTCGAGCCTACCGCCGCAAGGGAGTTTTCTCCTGCAAAATTACCGACAACGATAATATCCGCCGCATTGAACAAAAGCTGTAAAACGCTCGAAAGCATTAGGGGCATTACAAGCTTTAAAAGCTTAGAAAGAATAGGCCCGTTACACATATCTATTTCATATTTTTTAGCCAAAAAATCGCTTCCTTTCAAAGAAAAAACCGCAGAAGGCATAACCTTCCGCGGTAAAGTATTATACTCTCTTTATTGGGGATTGTCAAGGGATAACGCCGTAACCAATTTCTCTTTATATTTTGTATGGCAACAGGGATTATAAATATCAGTCGCCTATACGTTCATAGTTACCATAGAATCTTATCCAGCTTATTTCTTCTGTTTCCCAATACAGCTCTATCCGGTCAAAATTCATCTTAAACTTTCCGCTTGTGGTTTTTACCACGATTGATTCAGGATACCATTCTGCTACATCCTTGCATTCCTGCCAGTCGCGTTCTTCGTGTTTCCACTTTTCTTCCATTTCCTCTCCATAAACACTAATCTCGTCGCGACGCGGTTTTGTATATTTCATCAGCTCGAGCATTACCTTATCAAGCTCTTCGTTATAGCCCGATATTATTCCTTCAGAGCTTCCATAAAAACTGGTCTTGCGACTATCGCCAACTATTTCTTTTATGTATTCATTTGTATGTAATTGATAAGCGTTAGAGGTTACTCCTAAATTAAGATAGAAAGTAGGATTATACTGTCTCTGTGCCGTCGTCGTCGTTTTCTTCGTAGTCGTCACAGGTGCAGTAGTCGTCGCCTTTGTGGTTGTGACGGGAGCCTCGGTAACTGCGGGGGCTGTTACGGCAGGCGCGTCAAGTCTTTCGGCTGTACCGTAGTGAATTAAACGCACAATACAATATTCCAGATAATATGTTTTTCCTGTTTTTTTATGTACAATTCCATAGGGCTTATAATTGTGGCTGTCTTTTTCTTTTAAAATAATCAATAGTTCTGCCTCGACATCATCCTGTTTTATTCTGAATTTTCCGTCTTCAGAGTCAAACACAAAGGGCTCAAGAATAAAGTCGGATTTATTTTTTAAATCAAGGTTTATAGTGAATGCGTTATCGATGTTGCCATCAAATATTTCCTGGAAATCATTTGCTATATACTCCTCAAAAACAGCTATCGCTTTATCCTCAAGAGACAGGCTGCGCTCCAATATCTCGGGGGCGTAAGGGTCGAGTATTTCGTCATTGTAACAATAGAGATTAAATTTATTTGAGTAAGGATCCATATTAGCGTGGATAGTTGAGCCGAAAGTACCTGAAGGCTCCTCTTCACCGGCTATCGAATACTTACCGTTTATATACATTTCTGCTCTTTCAATGCCTAAATCTTCATCCTCAGGATGAAATTTATCGAGCTGAATGTAAAGGTCAGTCCTCATAACTTTGTTATTTTTCTCATTTGTTGTTTCCTTCGTATGCTCACCAATCTTTTCAGCCGTACCGTAGAAAATAAATCTGACTCCCCTTGCGTATCTATTAAGCGTCCGTCCCTCTTCGTCAGTTATACTGTAATAATCGGATATTAAATTATATATTCTTGAAGATGTTTCAACATAAACTTCCATTTCAACACGGCTTATATCAAGCTTAAATATTCCTGTAGAAACGTCCATAACCATTTCTTCGGAGAACCAATCCGAAACATCCCGACACACGACTTCATTACGTTTATCGTTTTTATAACACTCTACTGTATCATTTTTCGTTTCCTCGAAAAATTGATTGATCTCGCTTGCGTGGGCATCCATTATTTCACGCATTGGTTTACTGTATTCTCCAAGGCCGCTACTTCTATCGCCGCTAAGGAGACACTCCTTACTTATGGAATTACTATATATGCTTAATTCTAAGCCATAACCAAGCTCAAGGTAATTTTCACTATCCATAGCGTAGGATTTTTCCATAACTAAAAGCATTTCACTTTTTTTCTGCGGCTCCTCCTGCGGTTCGGTAGTTGTCGTCACAGCAGGCTTCTTTTCCTTACTGCCGTAAACCGTAAGGGTAATTCCGTCTGCGTAACGGTACATATCCCTTCCGTTATCCTCTGCCTTATAGGTTTCCGAGGTATAATAATCGGAATCGGTATTTCTTCCCTTTACTGAAATGTTAAGATATGCCTTATTTATATTGAAGGTTGCTTCGCCTATTGTAAGCTTATCGGTAAGCCATTCCGTTATGTCCTTGTCGGCAGCCCTTCCGTTCTTTGCGGCGGTGTCCTTGTTTTCCTCGAAGAATTTGCTTATTTCCTCGGAATGGGAATCAAGATATCCCTTTAAGATAAGGTTTAATTCGGAAAGAGAATTTTTCTCCGCTTCGGTACTGCTGTAGGACATATCAGATATACCTGCTTCTCTT
>JAZNMN010000020.1:0-20154 GCA_045579625.1 Ruminiclostridium sp. | reverse complement strand
GTTCTGACGACAGCTATGATACCGTATCGGGAACGAATGGACTGTTCGGTGCAGCTGACGGAGCGTTTCTCCTGCAAAAAGAAAAGCGCTCAGCGAATACCGCAACGCTTGAAATATCGGGACGTGACCAGCAAGACCAGAAGCTGCACCTCGTCCGTAATACAGAAAAGCTCTATTGGGAGCTTGACCACACCGAAACAGAGCTTTGGAGAGAGCCGCCCGAACCTATACTTGACAGGATTGCGGAGTTTATAACCGCCGACAATCCCCATTGGGCAGGGACAGCTACGGAGCTTATCGAGAAAATCGGGACGGACATTCCCGTAAACGCAATCACGAAAAAGCTGAATGTTAATATAGGTCGGCTTTTCAATGAGTACGGCATTGTTTACAAAAGTAGCCGAACTCACGACGGACGCAGGATTGAACTGCATTTCGGCTCTGCTCCGTGACAGTTCGTGACAGCTGTGACGGTTTTTATGATAGCGGTGGCGGTGTGTAAATAACCGTCACAACCGTCACGCAAGGGAGTTCAGAGGGAACGTCTGGCGCAATGATACTTTTGATAGAAGCCACAGCGGATGTCAAAAGTATCTTTGCGTTACTCTTGTCAAGAGTAACAGAACTAAAGTTAGTGTAATAAAAAGCTGTCATATTGGTTGCTTAATTACAAAAGTCTATCTCTTTGACAATTTCAGTATTGGGATAATAGTCAACAAGAATTGTTTTGTCTTTCCCGTAAACAGCTATGTGTTCCGAAATCATTAAAATCTTGCTTTTATCTACAACCAACTCACTTTTTGACAGTAATTCATATTGTTCATCATTGATTTTTAAAACAAGAGAACTACCGTCAGATTCGTTGTAAATTATCAGATTTTTATTGAATGTGTAATAATCCGAAGAAACAGTTTGTGGCTCAGAAAATATATCCTTCAGATAATCTGCACCCACCACGTTCCAAAGGACACTCATAATTGTCATTAGGATGATGCAAATCCAATAGCGTTTCTTTTCTGCCAAATTTTTATATTTACAAATAAAAATAACGATGGCGGATATTGTAACCAAAGCCGTCAAAACGGGCATAATTGCCTGAACATATATTGTATATTCATTAACAATTAAGCGTTCGTCAAGCCAATTAAAGCACAAAGAGCACAATCCGATTAATAGTATATTGATGGTAATCAACCAGCTAAGAGTGTTACTGATTTTTTTATCTTCATTCATATAAATCGCCCTCCGAAATCTATTTTATTACACTTCTATTATACCACACCCACCCACAAAATTCAATACGAAAGGACTTATAATTATGACTGAACTCAAACAAACCTTAACCACCGAAGAACAGGAACTTATGCAAAATCCCATTGACCGCTGGGGTCTGGAATGGCGGAGATTTATGCAGACGCATTATCCCGAAGAAATCTCCGCTCTGCAAGAAAATCAGAAATGGGAGCTTATCCCTCGGCAGATAGACAAGGAGGCTTGGGAAATGTGGGAGCAGCTGCGAAAACAGTATGCGGCGAAAAATCCCCGTCCGACAACTTTCCTTGAAATCGCAGAATGGGAGAAAAAGCGAACTCTCATAATCGAGCACGAAATTATGGAGCAGATAGTTCTGCAAATTCGTGGATAATGAAGAAATTGCAGCAGCGGAGATTTTTTCGCTGCTGTTTGAATTTCGCTTTCTGCGGTTTTCTGAATTTTTGCAATTCTGCGTAAACATTATTTTTTTCAGTTTTGCAAAAATCGGGGTTTCAGGCGGGTTTGCCCCCTGACGAAATGTGATACTGATGAGGCTCCGCCTTGTCAATATCACTATTGAGTATAAGGCGCTTTATGACAAATTGCAGCAGGATAGATATAACGCTATTCGAGATGATAAGCGGTTTATAGCTGTTCTCGAAAAAATCAAACCGTATTGCTAAAATTATCAGAACGGTTATTCACCGGCTACAAATTGGCTACACAATTTCTAATCTAATATACAAAAAACAGGACAGCAACCATAATAATTGCTGTCCTGTTTTTTTGTGTGATATCAGCTCAAAACCGTTTGGTTATTACTCTCCCGAAACAGATTTCGGTATCAAAGCGGTATCAGCGAGCTGTCCAAAGTGCCTTAAACCGCTTAGTTGTGCGGTTTGTTTAAGCGTTTTAATTACTCTCACACGTTCTTGAATCGTAATCTCGACCAGTTTGAGTTAAGTTTTATCGCTTGTGGTATCTCTATTATCTCAGTTGTCTGTTAGATTTGGAGTATCTGATTTTTTGTTGCCATTGTGTTTCTGGTGGACATATTGAGTATTGTGCAGACTGGAGCGGTTGTCAAACATTTATGAAACTTTCAATAATTTGAAATAACCTTTCCTTTTAATGAGTTTTTTAGCTCATAATCCTAAGTTTTTGCTTACGGGGTGAAAATGCTATATCTGAATCTTCTGTTGCTTATAATCTGTTGATTTATAATCCGTATACTTTTATAATATTCCTAGGAGGCATTAATATGATTACTGTAACCTTTGGAAAAAGAATTCGTGAATTAAGATGTAAAACAGGATTAAGTCAAGAAAAATTTGCTTTAAAAATAGATATGGACAGAACCTATTATGCATCTGTTGAAAACGGAAAAAGAAATATATCAATCAGAAATATTAAGAAGATCGCTGATGGACTTGGTGTGTCGTTAAGTGAGTTGTTTAAAAATGTAGAATAACAAATAAAGGAGGAGTTAACAATGTCAACATATCAGTATATTTGCCCTATTGATCAACCAGTCGGTAAATTTCGTCTGATAGATTGGATGGAAACTAATTTTAATTCCGACAATTTTAATTCTTTTAAATGCCTAGTTGCATTTGCAAAAATCAAACCATTTTACAAATTGCATCAGAGTATACAAGATTGGGTTGCAAAAGGAAAAAATAGTGAAGTTGTCTTCGGGATTGACCATAAAGGAACAAGCTATCAAGCGTTACAATACGCTTTAGCTAACTTTGATGTAGTTAATATCCTTCATACCGATTATTCAACATTTCATCCCAAACTTTATATCTTTTCTGGTAGCCAATGTGCTTCTGTCTATTACGGATCAAGCAATTTTACTACAGGTGGGTTGGAAACTAATTTTGAAGGTGGAGTAATCATAGATTTTATATTCCCGAATGACAAAACTGAATTCAATAAAATAGTAATGTGCTATCAGACAGCATCGACTTTTCCCAGCACCAAAATTCTTGATTCAAATCTATTACAAAATCTAAAAAATCAAGGACTTCTTCTTGATGAATCTATAAAGCCAAAGAATCCACGTATCACTACCAATTCAAATTCACATACATCAGGATCGCCATTAATATTTCCCAGCTTTACTGCAAAACCACCCCGATCAATACCTAAAAATATTATGGCTACAGCGGCCAAAAGTGCTGGCATTGTGTTGAACTCAGTGAAATCTTCTGCGACAGGTATAACTACAGCATCAGCAAGTTCGACAACACCGTCAACTGTAATTCCTATTCTAGTAAATGGATTTGTTATTCAAGTTATTCCTCATTGTAACGGCGAGATACATTTAAGCAAGGTGGCAATTGATCAGAATCGTCCTTTCTTTGGTTTCCCATTCACTGGCATTACAACGCCTAAAAAAGCTAGTAATCCAACGTATCCGCAAAGAATTCCTGATCCAATTGTGAATATAAATGTTTATGATAAAAACGGGGCTTTGGTTAATTCAAAAGCCAATTACTCGTTAAATATGATTTATTATACCAAAAAATCTGAATTGAGAATAACTATAACTCCATCTATCCTTAATGCTCTAAATGTTTCAAATATTACAACAGATTATCCACTTCTTGTAATGCGCATTTCATCAACAGCTGGTTGTGATTATGATTTGGATTTTTATGAATTCGGCAGCTCAGTATATAACAATTATTTAAATATTTGTAATCAAACTCTTCCATCAGGAGGAAAAGCTGTGCCAAGAAAAATGGGATGGTTTTAAGTTAACAATGTTTGACATAGATCTATAGATACAAAAGGGATATTCTTCCGTTATGCGGAGAGAATATCCCTTTTGTTACATATTACCATAATATACCTATTGCGCCTAGCAAAAACAATTTAATCGGACTTGTATTTTTCTGGTTTTTGAAAAACTAATATGTTGTTTTCTGTTATCGAATTATGCATATGAATATAATTTTCTTTTGTCACACTTATTGGTATATCATAAACAAGATTCCATCCAATTTTTTCTGCGGTTTCTCTTAAGACTTGCGTAGTTCTAATTATTACTTTTCCTGCACCTGTAGTTGTTTTTGTATCACCAATAACAATACAGATAAATCCATTGTCTTTTACTATTCTGTCAAGCGTAAACAACACATTTGACATATCTCTGAAATACATATAAATTAATGCTGCCATATTCTTTTTACGGAATCCAATATCGGCGTTTTCATTTTCAGTAAATATGGTACTTATGATTTTTTTAGCTGTTTCTGATATAATACGGTCGTAATCATTACTGCGGATTCTTTTTTCATATGCATCTCTTGTTGACTTATTAATCTCTCTAGTGCCAGTCATTTGAGTTTCCAAAGGAATTCGCTTTTTAGCGTTTATTCCATATAATACCAACATATTAAGTCTGTTAGTATCAATATATGGTAGAGCAGTAGCATATGGGGGGCTTGTAATAACTATATCAATGCTTTTATCCGGAATATATTTATGAACGTTATTATAATCATTTGAATTTCCTTGCCAAATATGTGCATCTCCTATTGATGCAGGCGCGAACTTTCTAATAGAATGGAACTCCATTATTTTTTCATATTGCTTACTGAGATTATGCAGATACATTTCAAACACTGGAGCATCAGTTATTGGTACTTTACGACGTCTAATTCTTAAATCACTAGGTTCTTGTTGTGATATTTCTCTAATAATTGAACTAAGAATGACTCTTAAAAAGGATTGAATCTTTAAGTTTTGTACATCCGATATTTTGGAAATAATAAATCCCATTTTATTAATTACTTTTTCTGGAAACCATTTTATTATCTCAGCTAACGCATCTTGTTCAAATTGGTTGGAATAATCTTGTTCCTTATATGAGCGTAATTCTTGTTGAAAAAGCTGTAGTTGCTTTTGAAATTCATTTGGCTCCACCTTGAATATTTCATTCTTGACATGAGCTATTTCAACAGCAATTGGATTTATATCACATCCAATTGCGTTATAACCATTTAATATTGATTCTAATGCTACAGTTCCACTTCCACAAAATGGATCAAATACTGTCCCGCCTTTTGAAACATTCAAAATATTAAGCAAAGGCCTAATAAGCTGAGGATAGAATTTCCCTTTATATGGATGTATACCATGAGTAAGATATTTGGGATCTTTTCTTGAAGATGTATCATCTCCGTGTTCAAGAATATTTTGCCAAGTTTTGAATTCAGCACCATTAACAATAAATGAATTATAAAAAGTTAAGCTTTTATAGGAATGAACATCAAATGTATTATCAACCACAAAGATATCAGTATTATGATGACAAAGGCTTTGACGCTCTAAATCACTTATTGTTTTTTCGTAATCCCATAATCTATATGTAACGGGAATAAGCGAAACTGTGGCTTTTTCTATAGGTTTTCTAAGTAACAATATTTGTTCGGTTAAAGCCCGTCTTGCCCAACTCTTTACAGATCGTTTGTTTTCTGGAAGTGGCCGTTCAACAATGCCAACAAATTCAAATCCTATTTTTTTTGCCAATTTTCCTATTCTTTCAGCTGTCTTATACTCAACGCCTTCAAAAACAGCATTTCCAAGAATAAAAACTGCATATTTTCCAGCTTTTAAAGCTAATAAACAGTTTTCAAGCACTGGAGTCATTTCAATTTCAAATTGCTCAAAACTTTTTTTGTTTTTTTGGTACTTTAAATGAGAACCGATTTCCGCTTTACCTACACTGACGGGATTTCCATCAAGCCAAAAAATACGAAAGCGATGATAAAGATGATAATCAAAGGCGTTTGGATAAGGAGGCGAAGTAACGATTAAATCTATTTCACCTTCTTTAATTGCCTTATCAAAACCAATAATTGGTTGCATAACATCCGTCGTAATGAAATCACATGAGCGAAAGCCAACTATATTTCTCAGATTCATAATTTTGGTGTAATTAATTTGTAGATCTTTTACAAATAAGTTAACCGTTTCTCCGATCCTAATGTCTCGGGGTATGGCTCTATATGTTGTTTCGCTTTCTTGATTTGAAACACGAGTTATTATTTTTGAAAATGATGCTTTTGCAATTGTAATTGCAGCATCTCTTTTTAGTGTATTCTTTATAAGGTGTTTAATAAATGCAAGTTCATAAATAACATATGAATCAAACCATTTGTTAATATTGGGTATTTGGGGAATTTCTGTTTCAAACTCAACGCAGTGTTTTTCTATATAGTCTTTAAAACTATTCGGATTTCGAGAATATGCTTCAATCCGATTTATTAATTCTCCAATTTCATTTTCATCCTCAGAACATAAAACCGTTGTTTTTGCTTTTCCGATTATGCTTCCAACAGGGTTTATATCTGTACTAATGCAATTCCTGTCATTAAGGAGTGCTTCTAAAGCCGTAGTTCCGCTTCCGCCAAATGGATCCCATATCAATTCACCTTTTGAAGAAAGCATCTCAATTATTCGTCCTGGTAACTGTGGAGGAAATTTAGCTGGATATGGGTGTATATCATGAGAAAGATATGTCGTGTCATCCTTAGTAAATGACCAGTCTATAGCTTTAAATGCAGCTAATACATCTTCTGGATTACTATATTGTATGTTTTCAAGATTTGATAATCTTGTAATTTCCGTCGAAACATCAAACAGTTTATCGTTTGAATCATTGATTGTTTCAAGCGCATTAGATTTATGTGCTTCTATCATCTCTTAGCAACCTCCAATTCAATAATATTATATCATCTATCAGGCTATTTTTCAAGTGGAAATAGTTCTTTTTGCGCAATATTACAGTAAAAATGGTTTGAATGAGGTATTCTCAGATATAAATCCAATCAGAAATATATAAGGTAATCCATTCAAACCATTATTTCTTTTCTGACGAGCGTTAAATCTCTCTACATTTTCATTAAAAAGCTGATGATACACTTCAACAAGATCTTGCTGAACGAACACGATGTTGTCTGGTGTCTGGAGCTGTTAATATTCTTGGCAGTGAACTCTCGGTTATTATGTGAAAGACTGCCTTTGCCATCACACATCGAGATGGATTTTACTTTCATTAAAATGTCTCCTCTTTTCTTTATCTGAACCCTCTGATGAGAGGAATTGCTGATGCAAAGTCCGATGGAGAGATTGATTTCTAACGATATGGAAATCGAGAAATCAAAGGCTCGGAGAGCCGGAATTGCCTGCGCACATAGCAAAGTCTTGTGCGAGCGCCGCCAGTAACCCCAGAGCACTTTTTATTTGAACAGACAACATCACTAAACGATGCACTCATTGATAATGGTTATAGAGTTTCTTCGGACGGTAAGGTTTGCAATTCCGCAGGGTTAATTTTGGGATATAGCAAATCAAAACACGCATTTACACGTTTTTTTGGAAGAGAATAATGTTAATTTGAGTGTAAATTCAGATAAATTATTACTAGATGATGCCTTTATAAATCGAATGAACAGAACTGTTTACATAATCGAAAAGAAATTCCAAAGTGTGGCTGGCTCTGTTGATGAGAAATTACAGACCTGTTTATACAAAAAGATACAATATAACAAATTGATTTCACAGTTAGGTTACGATATTGCATATTCTTATGTGCTTAGTGACTGGTTTCCTCACCCAAAGTATAGAGATGTGCTTGAATTTATAGAAAATGTGGGATGCTGCTATTACTTTAATGAGATTCCCCTTGATTACTTGGGCTTGTAATTTTGAATTTGACTTTTTACGCCAAATGTAATTTTATTGTTGGCTACAAATTGGCTACAAAAATTCCCACAACGAAAAATAATATAAAAAATCTATGGATTATATGGATTAAATGAGAATTATAAGTGCATATTATAACGCTTTTTCTCTTTAAAGTAGTCGAGTGGGAATAATAACAGACCCCACACAAATGGCTTGACTACGTTGTTTTCTGTTAGCACAACAGTAAAATGGCAACGTTTTGGCAACATTTGAATTATTCTAAAAATTAAGAGCTATCTGATTTTGAAATCGGATAGCTCTTTTTTATTGCTATTTATTTGTTTCAAAAAATTTTAATGTTTCACCCTTTTCAGTTTTCCATTGCTGTGGACCACTAATACTATAACCTGCAGCGAAGGCTGCTGCAGACGATGTTTCCAATTAATCAGTTTCAGATAAATTACTTTTGCCTAAATTACAATCACTACACAGTGTTTGCAAATTATCCATTACAGTTTCTCCACCTTTTGACCACGGGACAATGTGATCTATGTGCAGTTCTAAGCAAACAGTTGTAGCAGGGGAGCGTCCACACATACAGCATTTGAAATTATCACGTTTCATAACAAGAAATTTCAATCTTAAATTTGGATTACGGGAAGTTAAATGATGCAGATTACTTTTATCAACTTTTATATGGTTAGCCTTATTTTCCTTGCATTTTCGTAGCTTTTCAGCAAATACATACTCTTCATTTATATAATCGAGAAAAGATTTCAAAGCATTTCTCCATCCCCCAAATCTACGTAAATATGTGTTAATACTATATTTTGACATTCCGTTTTTAATGTCAGTTGTAGTCGGTTGAGAACCCTTTTTAACCCATATTCTTTCTATTTCTTCAAAAATTTCAATATCTGAAATTTCTTTGTATCTTGTTTGTTGTAATTCAGCGTGTTTTAACGCTTTATTCCAAGAACCGAATATAGAAAGTATTGTTTGTACATTATAATTTCCATTTTCAGAATAATCTTTAGTAGAGATGGATTCTTTCCCTAGAGCTTTGGAAACTCTTTTCATATCCTCTACGAGAGAGTTATCAGATATTCTTAAATAATCTGTCTTATTGCGGTTTGTTTCTAATCCAGCGGCTGACAATGCATTAATCCATGAGCCAAATCGACGTAAAAATGGTGTTACAGAATACTTACCATTTGATTCATATTCGCTTTTTGAAATATATGATTTATTTAGCATTTGTGATACTCGTATTAAATCATCTATAAGTTCTTCAATAGTCAAATCTCTGTGATACTCATTTAGCTTGAATTCCATATAATCACCTCACAATAGCCACTATAATGATTATACCATAATTTATTAAAAACTGCAAATCGTATTTATTAAAATCGTGACAATGTTTGTGAGGTCTCAAACAACCGTGATTTTCATTTGTTTTCTCCCCGCGTAAATTCTAATAGATACTGCTTTTTAATTATACCACACCCCTACCCAAAAATTCAACCTCCTTATTTCATTCCCTGCAAAAATATAGTATAATAAAATAAAATTATACCGCAACATTTCGAAAAAAATGTTGTTATATATATTGAAAGGCCTTCAGCAATTAAAATAAAAGGAATCCTGAATATGAAAGATGAAGAAATAATCCGATTGTACTTCGGGAGAGAGGAAAAGGCGATAGCCGAAACCGAAAATAAATACGGAAAGCTTTGCAGGAAGATAGCCTTCGGAATTCTCGGCAATAACGAGGATACCGACGAGGCGATAAATTCCGTATACATAAAGCTCTGGGAAGCGATACCGCCGAAGGAGCCCGAGTCTCTCTGCGGCTATGTTTGCAGGATTGCGCGCAACGTATCTCTCACAATGTACAAAAAGAACAGCAAAAACTACGAAACCGAGCAGCTCACCGAGCTTACGGAAATACTGGCAGACAGCGAGACAACGGAAAGCCGCTGTGATAACAACTCACTGGCGGAAACCCTTAACCGCTTCCTCGGCACTCTGAATAAACAAAGCCGCAATATCTTTATGGCGAGGTATTATTTCAACCTGCCCGTAAACGAAATAGCGGACAGATTCGGCCTCTCCGAAACCGCTATGAGGTCGAGACTTTTCCGTATACGCCAACAGCTCCGGGCTTATCTCTCGAAAGAAGGAATAGAAGTATGAGAAAAGAAGAATTACTGGATTATGCAGTAGACCATATCAACGAAAAATATGTTGACGAAGCCGCCGAAGCGCTTTTTAAAAATACTGCACAGGAAAGAACCCTTTACGAAATAAAGGTAAAGAAAACCGTTAAGCCTAAAAGAAGCTACGGAAAGGTAGCAGGCATTGCCGCCTCGGTAGCCGCCGTAGCAGGTATAGGAATAACCGCCGCAGTTATCTCAAATAACTCAGCAGGTATCCCCGCCGCAACAGAAGATTCCCTTAACGAAGGTCAGGGTATTTCCGTTACACTTTCCGCCGCCGATACCTCGGAAATCTATGAAATTTCCGAACCTCCCTACGAAATCCCCGAGGATATGGTATACGAGGAAATACTTACCCCCGAGGATATCGAAAACGATATTATCGCCGAGGACTGGGAGGCATACGCTATCCCGCCTGAGGACGCCGAAGGAGCCTGGTTAGCCGAGGACGGCGGCTGTAATATGTACGCGGCAAATTCCGTTAACGGAGAGCACGAAACTTCCGTCTTCAACTATAAGACAGGTAAATACAACTCAGTCGGCTCTATAGGAAAGGCTAATATAACGGGCGTATGTCAGCGCGGCGTATACGATATCGACAATGACGGTACCGTATGCTTCTATGACGAGAAATTTCAGCTTATAAGCCGTCATACCCTTCCCGAAATCGACGTGGATTCTTCGGGCGTAATGGTAAATCATAACGGTAAGTATATTCTCCGCTTTATCGACGATAACCCCTCTCTTAAGCGTAACGACAAGAGCTGTCTTATTGAAATCTATAATACCGACGAGGAAACAACACATTTAAAAACTGTGGTACTGCCCATAACCACAGTCTCCGTACAGTGGATGGAATACAACGAGGAAACCGACGAGCTTATCTATTACGGGCAGAAATTCGCCAAGGGAACAGACATAAGCGAGGGCTTTGTATACATATACAGCGTTATGAACGCAGGCGAGGACAAGACAAAATATGATAACGTGCTGGACGAAAATTCTTATCAGTACATTTTCGACGGTTACGAAGCTACATTATCCGAAAAAGGCAACTTTATCAAGGATTTTGACGGCGGTATTCTCCTTTTAGGCGATACAAACGGCGAAAGAACTGCTGATATCTATTACCACGACGGAAAAACAACAAGCCTCGGAAGCTTCGTAAGCGAGACAGGGCTGGTCACAGTTTCAGAAAACGGAAAATATCTCCTTATTCAGGGTGGCTACGGCTTCTATTACGAGGATCGTACCGACTCCGAGGTATATACCTATAGTATGTACGATATTTCGGACAGAAACAGCGAGCCGGTAATTGTGGGCTACGCTCATCTTAAGAGCGATATGCTCAATATCGTAAGAGCAGGTAACGACGGAAAAATATACTACAGCTATGATAATAAGCTTCTCGTAGCCGCTCCGATTCCGCCCGATAAGCCTAATATCTCTCCCGATGAAATCTATGAGATTCATAAAAGAGCGGACAGTCTCACCTGGTCAGATATGAAAAACTATGAACGTGAGAAGCACGCTTCGGGTATACGCTACTATGTAAGCGGATATGCACCTTTGTATCTCTATCTTAGCGGCGAAGAAAGCGAAATCCCCGAAACGGTACAGCTCAGAAGCGACATAACGAAAACCGCTCTCGATTTAAGAAGCTGTACTGCGGAAGAAATAGACGAATTTATTCGTACGGTTAGCGAGCTTAACGAAAAAATGCAGGAAGAAGCTGTTGTAACAACTACTGTTACCGCAATAGTTCCCGAAGCGATAGAAGAAGATATCGCTGAAATAGTTGACGCAAGATACGCTCAGATAGAGGCTGAGCTTGAAAAACGACTTGCTGAGCTTAACGATTACAGGGACGCATTGATAGCCAAGGAAAACGATATACTGGATAATATAACTGCACTCGAAACAGAGCAAACATCGGAAAACAGCGATAAATACGCCGAGGAAATAGAGCGCTACAAGGAAATGCTGACGGATATACAGGCAAAAATCGAAAATACCGACGAAAGCATTGCCGCTGTCAACAATGAAGTTTATAACACAACTATGGAGAAATATTCCGAGGATAGTACGCTTACTGCACCCGACAAAGCAATAAGCCTTTTCTATCCCGTTGATGAAGGAAAGTGGATGGTAACACAGCCCTTCTTCGACGAAAACGACGAACGTGCGGAAACCTTCGGTAAGCCTCATTACTGTATGGATATCGGCGGCGAGGGCATTAACGGCGCCAACGTCTATGGGGCGGAAAACGGAACGGTTAAGACTGTCGTAGGCGATGAGTATAATACTTCCGACGATCCCGACAAGGGCAAGTACATCGTAATCGACCACGGAAACGGTATCGAAACCGCTTATTATCACCTTGGCGCCGCTTACGTCAAGGCAGGAGACAAGGTAAACAAGGGTGACATTATCGGCTCTGTGGGAAATACAGGCTGGTCAACAGGCCCTCATCTCGGCTTCGCCTTATCTATAGACGGTAAGTTCGTAAATCCCGAAAATTATATGGGTGAATAAAATAAGGCAGTATTGCTGTAAAGGGCAATACTGCTTTTACTTTGTATGTCTGCTTATTTTCTTGCAGTTCGTTCGTCCGAGAATATAATCCACGGAAACCCCATAGAAATCAGCAAGAGCGAGAAGATGCTCAACGGGAATGGTCTGATACCCTCTTTCATAACGGGAGTATACAGTCTGCTTTATTCCGAGGATTTCTGCTATTTTTGTCTGGTTCAAGTCCATATCCTCACGCAGGTCTCTCAGCCTCTGAAAATACACAAAAATCACTCCCTTAGCTTATACATAATGACAGTTTCAGAATAGAACCTCTTAGTACTATTGACTTTATCATATATTTTATGTATAATGAATAATATAGTACTTAATAGTACTAAAATTTATGAAAAAGAGGTAATATTATGAAGATTTTTAAGAAAGTTCTTTCAATTCTTATGGCGTCGGTGATGACAATTACTTCGTTTGCTGTTACGTCAAGTGCGGCGAGTATAGAGGATACGGCGGTTAAAATTACAAGTGGGAAGACGTATTCTACATATATCTCAAACTATAAAGATTATGAAATATCCATTAAACAAAATGGATATCTTAATTTATCGTTTATATCAACAATGCAAAGGGTAGATGTATATGTTTATGATAATTACGGAAATGAATTACCATGCATAAAACTGGATGTAAAAACAGGAGAAGCGAAAAACTGGTCAAACGGCTCTGGATATGTTCTATGCGAATGGAACCGCGTTACAGAAAAATTTTCAGGCAAGTTAAAATATGAAATAAAAAAAGGCACTTATTACATTAGATTTAAAGTAATAGGTGACGGCACCGAAAACAAACTTTCCTTCTCCGCCACCTTCCCATCCTCCTCTTCATCCTCTTCCGCTAAAATAAGCTATCTCTCATTAACAATACCCCAAAACTCCTCTATTCAGCTCGGAGCGATTTTAAGTGCCAAGTCAAGCTCCTCCGTAAAATGGTCAAGCTCTAAATCCTCAGTAGCTTCCGTTTCCTCAAAGGGTAAGGTTACCGCTAAGAAAAAGGGCTCTGCGGTAATTACCGCAAAGCTTGACTCTTCCTCGATAAAAATTAAAATAAACGTTAAATAATTCTCTGTAAAACGTTCAATCCCCGCAGTAACCTGCGGGGATTTCTTCATATATTCTGTATTGCGTATTTCTATACGCCCAGTGGCTTTTGACGAAGTATGTGTGGGTTTATCGACGGTCTGAAACTCTTTTCTCCATAAGCGCCTGGTTATACGCATAATCTATTGCCGTTTCAGCAGTAATTATACCGTCCTTGTAAAGCTTGAGGAGGGAGCTGTCCATAGTCTGCATTCCTGCCTCGGACTGGAGAACGGTATCTATCTGATGAGTTTTCTGCTCTCTTATCATTGTGCGTATAGCGTTATTTACGCTCATTATCTCGAAGGCAGGCACAAGCTCGCCTGTTTTCGAGGGTACTAACTGCTGTGTGACTACTGCACGAAGCACCATAGAAAGCTGAACTCTTATCTGATGCTGTTGGTTGGTAGGGAAAACGTCGATTATACGGTCGATAGTGTTGGCGGCGCCGTTGGTATGAAGGGTAGAAAGTACGAGCTGACCCGTTTCGGCGGCAGTCATCGCAATATTCATAGTCTCGTAGTCTCTCATTTCTCCCACAAGAATAACGTTTGGGGACTGACGGAGCGCCGAGCGGAGAGCGTCAACATAGCTTTCCGTATCAATATTTATTTCCCTCTGACTTATTATGCATTTCTTATGTTTATGCAGGAACTCGATAGGATCCTCGATAGTTATGATGTGACCCGATTTTTCAGAATTTATCCTGTCAACGATACAGGAAAGGGTGGTTGATTTTCCGTTTCCTGCGGCACCCGTAACAAGAACAATACCGCTCTTTATTTCGGAAAGCTTCATTATCTCCTCGGGAATGCCGAGGGCTTCGCTGTTCGGAAGCTCAAAGGGCACAAGACGGAGAACTATCGAAAATGAACCTCTCTGACGGTAGATATTGGCTCTGAAACGGCCTGTTCCCGCTATCGAGAAGGAAAAGTCCATTTCCCTTCTTGACTCGGTAAGCCTTTCCGCGTCAAGCCCGGCAAGCTCCGCTATTTCACGTACTGCCTCCTCGGTATCCTTCGGCGTAAGAATATCTTCTCCGATATGAGCGACATTTCCGTCAGCCTTATAGGCTACGGAAGAGCCTGTCACCATAAAAATATCCGAGGCCTTTTTCGCCGCCGCGTCAATAAGTATTTCCTTGATATTCATTTTATTCTCCTGTCCAGACATCAAGCGTTTCGTCCTGTTCTTCTGCTGTCGAAACGGTCTGCCACCTTGTTATTTTATGATAGCCCTTGAAGATTTCGGCTTCAATGGCTATACTCTGTCTTTCGTTTATTTCCTGGAGCCGACTTACCTTAAGCCTGTCGGGGCGCACTTCTTTAAGCTCCGCCCCCATAGCCTCAAGCTCGGATGCAAACATAAAGTCGTCAAGTGCTTCATAGCCCTCTGCGGCAGAAATTATCTCCGAAAGAAAAAGCTTTCCGTTATAATCCGCCCGATAATAGGCGGCGGTATATTCCGCACTTTTTTCGCTGTATTTCTTCTCATTGGAGGCGGCGGAAAATGAGAGCGCCGCTAAAATGGAAACCGAAATTACAACAAATATCATCATAAGGGAAAGGTAACCTGTACCTCCGCCGATTATTCCTTTTTTCTTCTCAGCCATTTACGCTCACCGTCCCTTCCTTGCTCATAGGGATATGAGCCGCCTTAACGGAATAGAGAACGGCTCCCGTATCATCGGAAAAACGTATTTCTATGGCAGTAAAATTCTCTCTGTCCCCTTTTTCCTCGGGTATAAGCTCAAGGATAAGAGAGCCATTTTCCGCTACATTAAAGCTGTTATCGAGGCTCAGTGATACTGCGCCGTTATTATCGGAGGACACTCCGAAAAGCATTTCCGCTATCTTGGCTGTGTTTCCTGTTTCGGAATATATTTCTGCGGCCGACTGGCTGTAAAAGGTCATTTTTTCAAGCCTTTCGCTTTCACGTGAAAGCTTGTCGGAATGAACGAACATATTCATAACCACAGCGCAGGAAATCACAAAAAACAGAAGCACAATTATCATTTCCACAAAGAAAAGATATGAGCCGTTACGTTTCGGGGATGTCTTTATAAGCTTAGTCATTCAGCACTCCCCTTTCGACAGTATACCGTAAAGGCATTTTCTCCGTCTCCGAAGGCACTTACCTTTATGAGTCCGTTTTCCTCGGAAACAGAAAATTCCTGCACCTCGAAAAGCCGTTCTCCGCCCTGTTCCGAAGGCGTTTCCTCCGAGGTGAAAAGCCGCTCGTATACTATACCCTTTTCCTCGTAAACGAGAAGGCTGTAATCAGGAAAGCTTATCCGTATACTTTTATCGGAAATAAGCTCGGAGGCTTCCGCCGCCCTTAGCTTATTGCTTATGTACCTTACCGTAGCGGCAGAATTAAAGGTGTTCTTATAGTTATTTCCTGTTCTTCCGTAGGCGGAGGCCGCCACAGCTATCATAATAAGGCTCGATACCGAAAAAAGAAGAAACAGGAACATACTTGCCGCTGAAGCCGCTGTTTCCTTAAGGCTTTTTTCCCTTCTTAGCTTCGAAGTATTACTCATAACTATAATCACTCCCTTCTATTTTTCGATAACCCTTACCGTAGGGCGGACGTTTGCGCCGAAATAGCTGTAGTCAACTATGTAGCTTTTTTTATCGTAGGTTATACCGTAATTTTCCTTTAAATAATCCAGGTCGGGAGGATATTCCCCCTCTATCGAGTAACAGAGTACCGCGCCATTCATTATGTTGTTGTAAACTGCTGTGGTTCTGTTTTCTTTTGCGGCAGTACCCGCATTATTCACGGATATCATAAACCATATAACCACAGCCGCAAAAACAAGCACGCCGATAAGCGCGGCGACTTTCAGCCGTTTCTTCTTTTTCATAGCCGTCACCCTTATCCCACAGCAGTCATTATATTAGTCATAGGAAGCATAACAGCCAGCAGGACTGCGCCTATAATAACGGCAAGAATACCTATGATAAGCGGCTCTATAAAGGAAATAGCCGTATTTATTCTCTTGTCACATTTTTCGCTGAGACGTTCTGCGGTTTTATACCAGGCTGTTTCAAAGGAGCCCGATTTATAAGCGACCTTTAAGGAATGGGCATAAACCCCGGGGATAAGTCCCGATTTTCCTAAAGCGTCGGCATAGTATTCTCCGTCAAGCACCATACGCTCACATTCCGAAAGCCTTTTAAGAACACGCTTGTTTTCCGTAATGGTAAGGGCGAGCTCGAGAGACTGTTCGGGAGAAATTCCGCAGGCCGCCATAACGCTAAGCGCATTCACAACGTCGGAAAGCGCCATATCGGCGGAAATTCCTCTTGTAAGTATAAAGGCCGAGAAAAAGCCCCTGAGCTTTTTTCCGAAGCCCGGTATCTTCATAAATATTGCAGTAAGCAGACTAATAAGAAGTACTGCAATAAGAATTATCATAACGATAAAGCCTGTATTTTTAGCATATACCACGCTTTCGCCGAGAAGAGCCGCCACGCTTTCATCAAACTGTGTAAAAATGTCCTCGAACATAGGTATAACCGTTACCACCATAACCACCATTACAACGGTCATCATAGCAAGAAGAAGCAGAGGGTGTGAAACGGAGCTTCTTATCTCGGATTTAAGAGCAACCCTCTTCGAGTAGTAGTCGGAAAGTCCCTTTAATACTTCCTCGAGTCTTCCCGTAACTATACCTATCTTAACCATTTTCACCGAGTAGGCAGGGAAAATTCCCGATTTCTCCATAGCCTCCGAAAGAGTCATATCCTCGTTCATAAGCTCGGTTATCATAAGGCTTATCTTCCTGAACTCCTCGTCGTCGCTATCCTCGGTAAAAATCTCGAGACCGTCCGCAACAGGTATACCTGCTTCGAGAATCATTCCGAGCTGTTCGAAGAAAAAAGCCGCTTCCTCGTCGTTAAGTCTTTTTATTTTCCGTCCCATAAATATCATCCCTTCCTAATATCTGTATACTGCGGAATAATTTCCTTCATCGGAAATATAAGCGGATATTTTTTCCTTATCCTTAGTTCCCGAATAAAATGTTGCGTCAGTTATATTGTAGCCCTTCGCCTTAAGAAAAAGCTCGGGAGTTATCCAGCCTGTTTCCTCGGTATATACCTCGTTCCAGGCGTGGTATATATCGGGCTCGGCGTAGCCTATGACAAGCCTTGTGGGGATACCCTGTGAACGGCACATAGCCGCAAAAAGAGAGGCGTAATCAAAGCATATTCCCTTACCCGAAGCGAGAGTCCTGTCGGGATAAGGGGTATATCCGCTCTGTACCGTTTTGGCAAGCTCCTTATCATAAACAACATTATCCGTTATATACAGGAATACTGCCGCAATTTTCTCGACGGAAGTATCCGCCTCAACACAGATTTCCGCCGCCTTTCTTACGCAGTCGGAGCTTTCATCAAAATCAATATACTTGTTGGGATAAAGATACATACTCCTGCTATCGGAAATATCAGCGCTGAACTCCGCCGAAACAACCTCGGAATAGCTTTTCCCCGAAACCTGTTCATATATTTTTACCGAATAGCTTCCCTTCTCCATAAGCGGGAAAAACATTCTCTTCCCGGGAGAAAGGTCGTGGTCATACTGAAGCTTTTCGCTTTTTATTCTTACCTTTGCATTAGCGCTTCCGCCCGAATACAGGGCTGAAATATAACCCTCGTCGGCGTTGCTGTAATCTATTTCGGCAGTATCATTCTTCTCTGCCTTTGTACCGTCGGCCGTAGGAAGCTTAAGCTTCGGAATTACAATCTCTTTCTTTACGGTAGCTGTTGTTTCCGCCTTGGAGGAAACCGTCGTCGTATCCGTAGCCTTTGTTTCCGAAATTGATGTTGCTGTTTTTTCCGTCTCGGCTCCCTGGGGAACCTCCTCAGTTACCTTATCGGTAATATCAGCGGTTACGGAAGAGACTTCTGTTTCGGTTGACGAAGCTGTCTCTGAAACAGCCTCTGTGCTTACCGAGGTTATCGCTTCCTTATCGGAAGAGGAGACTGTATTTTCATCATAAGAAGCCGTTACCTTCGGCGGAAGTGTCGTTGTATCCGCCGTATCCGATTCCGTTATTTCGGAAACGGCTGTAAGGGAAGCAGGAGCGCTGTTCTCTTCGGAATAATCCGTTACTTTTACCGAAGTACTGCCGCAGGAAGAAAGAAGTACTGCAAAAAGACAGCACATTACGCTTATCAGACGTTTTTTCACGGCAGAAGCCCCCTTTCCCGAATAATATATCTCAATTTTACCACTAAACAACAATCCTGTCAACAGCAAAAACCGCTGTACAAAGACAGCGGTTTCACTTTATTCATTTTGTTTCGGTAAGCTTACTTATCGGAGTCCTTGCGCTTTTTTCTGCCTAAAAGCATAGCTGCAAGAGAAGCCAATACTCCGCCTACAGGAGCAGCCGCAACACCTGTAGCAGGGTTAGCGGTGGTGCTGTCTGTGATAGGATCGTCTTCGCCGAAGGGGTTGTCGCCGCGAGGCGTCGGATCCTCTTCGAAAATCTCAATATCCTTATCCTCGTCTTCATCCTCATCATCGAAAGGATCATCTCCGAGAGGCACTTCTTCCTCTTCGAATTCTACGAATTCTTCGGGATCATCAGCTACATCCTCATCGCTTACGGGTGTATCATTTGTGGGTGCGTCACCTGTGGGCACGTCAGTTGTAGGCGTATCGGTTGTAGGCGTGTCACCTGTAGGGATATCGGTTGCGGGTGTATCGCCTGCTCCATTATCTTCATTAGGTGTATCACCTGTTATATCGTCACCACCTGTTGTATCGTCGCCGCCTGTTGTATCATCGCCGCCTGTGGTGTCATCGCCGCCTGTGGTATCGTCGTTACCGCCTGTTGTATCGTCGCCACCTGTTGTATCGTCACCGCCTGTGGTGTCGTCACCGCCTGTGGTGTCTTCGCCACCAGTTGTGTCGTCGCCTGTGGTATCGTCGCCGCCTGTGGTATCATCGCCGCCTGTGGTGTCATCACCGCCTGTGGTGTCATCGCCACCTGTGGTATCGTCGTTACCGCCAGTTGTATCATCGCCGCCTGTGGTATCGTCACCGCCTGTGGTGTCGTCGCCGCCTGTGGTGTTATCGTCGCCGCCAGTTGTACCGTCCCCGCCTGTGGTGTTATCGTCGCCACCTGTGGTGTTATCGTCGCCTGTTGTATCGTCGCCTGTTGTATCGTCACCGCCAGTAGTGTCATCGCCGCCTGTGGTATCGTCGCCGCCTGTTGTATCGTCGCCGCCAGTAGTGTTGTCATCGCCGCCTGTTGTGTCGTCGCCACCTGTGGTATCGTCACCGCCTGTGGTATCGTC
>JAZNMN010000019.1:0-6691 GCA_045579625.1 Ruminiclostridium sp. | reverse complement strand
TTCTCCTGACAATTCCCGTTGCTTTCATATATCATTTATCCTTTCACGGTAATTTTTTCTTGAAACGCCTTGCGCTTCTTTAGCAATATTATCTGTCGAATGGTGATTTTTATACTTTTACTTTTCTAAAAAATTCAGAATACAATATTTGATTTATTTGCAAAACCGACCTGTTTGCACAGATCGGTTTTACTTTTAATATACTTTAATCACGCAATCAAAGCATTGGCATTGATAGACTTTATAGTTTTCATAATATCCAGCCAGATTACATTATTATCAGCAAACACATCTGTAACATCACCCTTGTCGGTAAAGGGAGCTTCCTGAAGAACAGCAAAGTTCTTCATCATACCATTCTTTACAATGTAATTGATAATCTGATTCACGAAATAAATCTGCCTGTCATCAAGATTAACATCGTTCAGATACTTTGAGAAGGCTTCCTTTGCAGAATTCATATCAAGTCCCACAATCTCACGCACCAATTCGCCAAGAGGCTTGTCCTGATATTCCGATTTATATTCCTCCTTAGAGCCAAGCTCTGACCAGAGTATTTTTTCCAGCTCATCAATATCAGCCTGATTAAGCGGCTGATTTGTATACAGCTTTGCAATTACCTCATTATCCATATGCTGACGAACGTAATGATTGACCTTCATTCTGTAATTTTCGAGATCATTACTGCTCAGGTCAGATTTCCTCCATTCCATTGAAAGAATCTCATCATCAAAATCAGTAACATACACAGGACTTTCTTCACGGGGAATATACTTCATAAGCTCGCGCAGCTTTTCACGGATAATTTCAAATTCGTTTATTCCTGCTTTTTCGATATATGAAGTATTCAGAAGCTGATTTATAAAATCCTTCTGGGCAGTTACCGCAGGAATAGTACCTATCTTCGATACAGCACGAGCCTTACCGATAAGATCGCTTATGCCTCGTGTATATGTCTTTCCTGTAATATACCCCAGCTCTATTGCATACATAAGCGCGTCAAAGCGTACAGCACATATCTCATCATCGTAAGGAAGGATAAGCGGAGCAATCTCTGTCTCAAGCTGCTGAAGGTCCATCGGAACAAGCGTATCGAAGCTGCTTCTTTCCGAATAAAGCTCCACATATCTGAGATGCTGTTTCACTGCGAAATTTTCCTTATTCAGCTCCTTCACCTTACCGATTATATCATCAACAAACTCATTTCTGAATTTGCTCAGCTCATCCGTCTGATACGCTATATCCTGCAGCTTATACACCATCTGGGCTTTAAGATTGAATATACGCTGCTGTACAGAAAGTGCAGTGGGAACCTCCCTTCCCTTTTCATTGAGGCGGAAAAATTCAAAATTACTGCAGAAATCGAAAATATAGAATTTATCCTTATCAGTACCATCAAGCAGTCCCGGGCAAAGTCTCGTACCTCGGCCTATCATCTGCCAGAACTTGGCCTTACTCAGTACCTTCTTGAAGAATACAAGATTCACAACCTCGGGTACATCTATACCCGTATCCATCATATCGACAGATACAACTATCTGAGGCATTTTCTTCGGATCGGAAAATTCATCTATAAGACTCTGTGCATACTTCGTCTGGTTATCAATAACACGACAGAAGCCTTTTTTGGCAAACATCGGATATTCCTTATTGAATATATCGCATATTATTTCTGCGTGCTTATGACTTTTAGCAAAAATTATAGTTTTTCCGAGCTTATTGCCATAATCTACCTTGATACCCTTTTCCATAAGGATAGAAAGAACCTGCCTTATAGTATCAATGTTGAATATACGTTTATTCAGTTCAGCACTGCCTATAAATTCGGGAAGCTCGCCGTCCTCTGATGTAAAAAGCTCTTCATAAGCGTCCTTATCCTCGTCGGAAAGCTCATCGTAAGCTATACCCTGTTCCATAAGCTTCAGCGAGGTTTCCACACTTATAAAATCAACAAGATATCCGTCCTGTACAGCCTGAGCGAGCTCATAGCCGTAAGTCGGAACGCCGTTTTCAAGCTCAAAAACGCCGTATGTATTCTTGTCGATTTCGTCCTTCGGCGTTGCGGTAAGTCCCACAAGATGAGCGTCGAAGTAGGTAAAGATATCCCTGTACTTATTGTATATACTGCGGTGGGCTTCATCACAGATAATAAGGTCAAAATGTCCTGTCGTGTACAGCTTTCCGCCATTCTCGTCCCTGGCTTCATCAATACAGTTCATCATTGTCTGATATGTGGAGAATACGCCTCTTGCATTATAATTCGCCTTATCCTCACAGAGATTCACCACCGAAAGATCGGGAAGAAGATTTACAAAGGCACGCTTCGCCTGAGTTACAAGGCTTGTACGGTCAGCAAGAAAAAGCACATTCTTCACCCAGCCGTGACGGATAAGCACATCCACAACAGAAATCACAGTTCTCGTTTTACCTGAGCCTGTCGCCATAACGAGAAGAGCCTTTCGGCGGTTTTCCTCGTCAAAGGCACGGCAAACGGCCTTGATTGCTTCCTTCTGATAGTATCGACCCGAAATAGCGTCATTTATACGGACATTGTCAAGCTTACTGCGCATAGTAAGCTTATTGAATTCTTTTTCAAGGTCACGCTTTGAATAAACGCCGCTTACCTTATGCTCGGGATAATAATTATCATTCCATATTCTTGTTTCAAAGCCATTGGTAATGAAAATTATCGGACGTCTGCCGAATTTCTTTTCAAGGCAGTCCGCATACAGCTTCGCCTGCTGGCGGCCTACTGCCACATCAGCGCAGGACTTTTTAGCTTCTATTACAGCAAGCGGTTTTCCGTCATCGCCGAAAAGCACATAGTCGGCATATCCCACGCCGCTGGGATTGGGCATTCCCTCGACCTCGTATTCGTTTATCCAGTCTCTTCCCTCTGTCCAGCCTGCGTCGGCAAGCATAACATCAATGTAAACCTTTCGGGTCTTGTATTCGGAAAGGTCAAGAGGCTTCGGGGTATAGGTTTGGGTCTGTTCCTGACGCTTACGGGTAAGCTCGTCACGAAGCGCCTCATTCTCAGCCATAAGCTTCTTGATATCAAGCTCGAACTCAGAAACAGCAGGCCTTGCAACATCCTGCTCAAGAAGGCTCCTGTCGAATTCCTCGCCCACATAATTCTCATCGCTTCCATAGCAGTACGCTATAAAATCCATAAAACAGAACAGATTTTCCAGGGCAATTTCAGCCTGTTCGAGGTCGGTCTTTTTACCGCTATGGGCAGAATTATTTCCCACGATACGGATAAAATCTATTCTACGGTGAAGGTCTTCCCCGACTATTTCACGGAATTCCTTTGTATTTATAAGGTTTACAAATTTATCGTTATAGGGAATATGCAGTTCGCTGTCTACCGAATACATCCACTTCACGCCGAACTCCGCCGCCCTGCGGACGTTGAACAGGCAGGAGTCGGTATCGAAGTTATAGAGCTTTTCGGCAGTTATGGCTGTATCCGCAAAGCTTTCAAAATCGGGCTCTTTTTTAAGGAAGTCGAAGTTGGTCATTTTGTCACCTCTATCCAAAATATTTCTGCATAAGTGATTTCTTCAGTATTTCAAGCTTTTCAAGGCTTTCTTTTACACGCTGTTTTGAGCGGTCGACGGATTCGACGAAGGTGGCGAATTGGGTTTGTAATTCAAATGTTGCAACTGGAACTTTGAACTCTTTAATCTTCGACAAACTAAGGTTTTTCTGACGAACTCCATTTCGCTCTTGAAGAAAAATAGGTTTCATAATACTAAACAAATAATACAACCAAACAATGTTATACCCTTGTTTGGGATTCAAGTTTGCACACGCTTGATTGGAACTTGCGTCCTCTTCTAATATACCCATTTTAAATGCAGCAGTATCATACATTCCAATCATGAGTGTGCCCTTATCAAACAACTTTGCAGACGATTCTTGAAGTGCTGTTTCCGAAATGTGCTCGATAGAATCTGGTAAATACAGTGAATTCAGTTCACCCGCACTATACCAACGAATATCGCCCTCGAAATACTCTGGTTTTGCTCTGGACGGTGTTCCACCGCTCGTAAGAGCTCCTATTTCGCCAATTTTAACAAGGTTATTCTTGTTGTATTTTGGATCCCCAAACATCACCACAAACCTTGACTTAACAAGCTCCTCCAGCTTTTCAAGCTGTTGCTTTCGTTTGTTTATAAGGTCGGTTACCTTATCAAGAGTTTTGGCGATTTGTTTTTGGGTTTCTAATGGTGGGAGAGGGATTTCCATTTCCTTAAGTGCAGTTACTGTAAAACTTGCTTGATTAACCGATTTTTTTGTAATATTAGGAATTTGTCGCAAAAAAGAATCGGATGATAGGAAATAGAAAGCATAGTCACTATTTACGATTTCAGTATCAGAACGCAAACACAAAAGATTCATTCCGTGAATAATTATTTCATCGGGATTTGATGTGTATAATGCAACTTTGCCAAGATGGGTTTCGCTATTAATATGAGACATTAAAATATCGCCATCTTGTAAAATATAATCTTGATATTTACTTATGTCACATATACCTGCATATCCCATTTTACTTCTATCAACTACTCTATTCGATATGGTTTCTATTCTTGTAATTGGATATCCTGTATCATCGTTTCCCTGCTTGATAGAAGCACCATTTCTTATCAGCGGAAAAGCGTTACAAAACTTAGCCATCCAGCATCCCCTCCAGTTCCTTCATACCCTCATCAATCTCCTTCTGGAGCGCTCTGAGGTCTGCCATAAGCTCCTTTGTAGAGGGGTATTCGACAGGCTTGTACTCTACCTTCTTGTACTTATTTATGGAAAGGTCGTAGTCGTTCCCTACTATCTCCTCCTTAGGCACAAAGAAGGACTTGTCCGTGCGCTTTCTTTCCGCTTCTCCTTCGAGGTTACGGAAACGTGCGATAATATCGGGAATATCGTTCTCACTCACAGCGGTACGCTTATCGTCGAGGCTGAAGCCGTCCGCCTGCATATCATAAAACCATACGTTATCCGTACCGCCGTGACCTGTCTTTGTAAAGACAAGGATACCTGTTGATACGCCTGCGTAGGGCTTGAACACACCGCTTGGCATAGAAATTACTGCTTCAAGACGATGATTTTCAACAAGCTCCTTACGGATAGCCTTATGTGCAGTAGACGACCCGAAAAGCACACCGTCAGGAACGATACAGGCACAGCGTCCGCCAATCTTAAGCATACGTAAAAACAGCGCAAGGAAAAGAAGCTCGGTCTTTTTGGTCTTACAGACCTTAAGAAGATCGGGCGAAACCGTGTCCGCGTCAAGACTGCCCTTAAAAGGCGGATTAGCGAGGATTACAGAGTATTTATTTGTATCGGTATTCTGTTCAGAAAGGCTGTCACGATAGTCGATATTGGGATTATCAACGCCGTGAGTCATCATATTCATAGCGCCGACACGAAGCATTGTTCTATCCATATCGTAGCCGTAGAACATCGAATTATTGTAATGGTTCTTCTTTTCACGGTCGTAGAAAATCTCATCGTGATACTTTTCTTTGAGGTATTCTCCTGCCGCTACAAGGAAGCCCGAAGTACCGCAGGCAGGGTCGCAGACAGAATCCTCAGGCTTAGGGTCAAGAAGCTCAACCATCATACGGATAATGTGACGGGGCGTGCGGAACTGGCCGTTTACTCCTGCAGTAGACAGCTTAGCGAGAAGGCTTTCGTATATATCGCCTTTAGTATCTGCTTCTACCTGCTTTGACATATCCATATAGAGCCCGTCGAGAGCGTCAACAATCTTGGAAAGAAGCTGAGGCGTAGGGATCTTGAAGATTGCGTCGCTCATATATTTTGAATATGTACTTTCCTTATTTCCGTGGAGATTCTTGATAAAGGGGAATATCTCCGTCTGCATAAGCTCGTACATTTTTTCGGCAGGAAGATCACGGAATACGGACCATTTGTACTGCTCGTGGCCCTCAAACATACTTGTGTATTCCAATTCAAGCATTATACTGCTCTTGGCTTTTTTTGTATCCGTTTCGTCCAGATCGTGTATGAACATCAGATATGTAAGCTGTTCCACGACTTCAAGGGGATTGGTGATACCGCCTGTCCAGAACATTTCCCATATCGAATCTATTTTGTTTTTGAGTTCTCCTGTCAGCATAGCTTTCCTCCGAATACAATTATTCATAGTAAATTATAACACAAAAGTCGTCATTTTGCAATAAAAACGGAACAAACTGATTAAAAATCCACACAAAATGACAACTATATTATAGCACAGCTTACTGTCCGATTTTCAGGATAAAAAACAATTTTTCTTAGTCTTTCTGAGAAAATTATTGGATAGGAAATGAGTATAATGACAATGCAGAGAACAAGGAGCTTTATAGCGATTTATCAGAATAATACTTAAACAAAAGCATCCCTGAACAAACTAATCGACGGTAAAAAGTATCTCGACATCAAATATGGAATTAAACTCGGATATATAAATAACAGCTCACTACCTAATTAAGTAGTGAGCCGTTACTATTTCGGCAGTATTACAACCCATCAGAAACATTGTCAGTGCAAGAAAAAGTGATATTTTCCTTTTCATTTAATTTCTCCTCCGCCCCATTCAACAACTGTAAAGCCGTTTCGCTCGTATTGCGGTAAGGTTTGTGGTGAGGTTGCAACTTCGCTATTACTTGCTCTGAAT
>JAZNMN010000018.1:0-5339 GCA_045579625.1 Ruminiclostridium sp. | reverse complement strand
GCTGTCGGCTAAGAGCTCTAAGAAGGAGCCCTCGCCTACTGCTACCATATCGGCGGAGATGAGCTGTAAGCCCTCGAATACCTCGACGCTTCCCTTTTCTTCACGCTGTAGCTCGATACCGCCCTCAAAGCTGTTGATTTTTATTAAGCGGTAGCTTTCCTTATTTCCCGATACAAGTATGATAGTTAAAATTACTGCAATAACGGCAACAACCGCCACTATCGGTATCAGTATTTTCTTTAAATCAGTCTTTTTCGTTTTTGTCGTCATAGTGCCACCTCTTATCAGTTCACCTTATCGATATTTACGAAATAATCGAAGTAGTAATCCACATTTGTTATCATAACATTTTCGCCTGTCGAACGGTTTTTGAAAACGAGAGGTGAATCGGGGTTGCTGTCTGCCGAATAAGCGTCACAGGTAAGCTGTGCGTGGAGACCGACCTTCTTGAAGGTAATCTTATATGTGCTGTCTCCTGTGTCAACCTTGATAGACTTGGGGAACCAGCTTGTTACATCGTCATAGATATTTTCGCCGTTGCCGTACATATCGCTGTGGCTGTATAAGCAGTCGTCCTCCTGAATCCCCTTAAGCTTATCCTTCATATACTTCTTGAGATATCTGCTCTGTACCTCGCTTTCACGGGACAGGTATGTATCAGTAAGCTTCTTCATAAGAGATTTCATAAAGCCGAGACCTTCGCCTGTTTTTATCTTGGTCTTACCGCTTTCGTAGTTCTTTACGCTTCCGTTTATAGCTACGGAAGCAAGGTTAGCGTAATCTCCCGACCAGTCGGCGTCATCCATACAATCGCTTAATCCGCCGCCGTCCTCTAATACGATCTTCATAAGCTTAAATCCGTCTGCCGAAGAATTAACCTCGTAGGAAACAGCAATATTCATCATAGCGTCACTGTTTACGGAGTCGCTGTTAAAGGTTTTAAGTGCAGTATACGAGCTTGTGGAAGCTTTTGTTGTGGTTGCATTTGTAACTACTGCCGAGGGAGCCGTTGTAGCGGCAGGCTCATCATCAGAGGAAGGCGCTTCCGTTGAAACGGGAGTTGTTGTAGTAGAATCCGAAGCGTCGCCCGTTGTGGTCACAGAGGCGGAGGGCTTCGTCGTGTCGGAAGGAGCTGCCGTTGCAGTAGCGGCAGGCTTCGCGCCTACTGCTCCGTAAAGCTTTATAACGATACCGTCAGCGTGGTAGTATTCGGTATTTCCTCTTGATTCCGTCTCATAGGTTTCGGAGGTGTAATAGCTTCTGTGTACGTTATCGGAAGCTACGGAAATATCCATAACCGCCTTATCTATTCTGAGGGTTTCTTTTCCTGCAGTAAGCTTCTCCGTCATCCAGGCTGTTATATCCTTGGCTACATCCTTCTCCTTCTTTATTGCGGCAGTCTTATTTTCCTCGAAGAACTTATTCACCTCGTCGGAATGGGAGGCGATAATCTTCTTGAGGCTGTTGCTGAGCTTTTTAAGGGAGTTGCTGTCTGCGGTGCTGTCACTACAGCTCATATCGGATACTCCCGATTTTTCCGCAGTATACTTGCTTACAGAAAGATAATGCGTTCCGTCCTTCTTTGCATACTCGTTTACCTGAGGATAGGTCATAGAGAAGGTAAGAAGGGAACTGCTTGCGTCATCGGCGCTGTCGCCCGAGGCTCTTTCCACCTCGGCACGGATATTGTCTCCCATACCTGTGACAGTAATCTTATCGCCCTTCTGAAGGGTTGTTTCGCCGCCCTCGTAATTAACGGCAACCTTACCCTCGGTAACCTCGGCTATTGTCTTTTCCGCTTCGGCGTCATATCCTACCGAGAAGGTTGTACCTCTTACGCTTAAGGTAGCGTTAGGGGAAGAAACCTGGAAGAAGGAGCCCTCGCTGAGCTTATTTTCGATAGTAAAAAGCGCCTTTCCGTATAAAAGGTCAATACTTATATTACCGCTTTTTTCATTTCCCGAGGAATAAAGCTTAAAGCCTGTATTTTCCTCGGCGGCGATATGCTTGTCGCTATCGGCCAAGAGCTCTAAGAAAGCGCCGCTTCCTACCGATACGATATCGGCGGAGATAAGCTGTAAGCCTTCGAAAACCTCTACCTCGCCCTTGCTTGCTCGCTGTAATTCAACTCCGCCCTTAAAGCTGTTGATTTTAATTAAGCGGTAGCTTTCCGAGCTTCCCGATACAAGTACGATAGTTAAAATTACTGCAATAACAGCCACTATCGCTACTATCGGTATCAGTATTTTCTTCATATCCGCCTTTTTTGCTTGTGTTGCCATTTTCGTACTCCTTTATGTTATTGATTTATTTTACTGAATCTTTTCAAGGCTTCCCTTAAACTCGAATGTTACTCCGTTTGCGTAATACATAAATTCATCGCCGTGAGGGGCTGTCGCTCTGTAATAATCGGAAATATAGGCGAGCTCGGGCTCAACTCCGTCAATTATCCCCATTCCCCCGACGGAAACGGACATATATGCCCTTTTTGCGTGGAAAAGATAGGTGCCGTGTTCGTTCGTAACAGTAACCGTATCGGGGAACCAGTCTACAGGCTTTTTCAGCTTTTCCTCACTCTCAAAATCATCAGCTTTACTTAAAGCAACCGCTTCATTCTTGTTTTCCTCGAAGTATTCGTTAATCTCCGTAATATGAGCCTCGGCGTAGCCCTTCAGTTCATCTGAAACACAGCTCATCCACCCATTGAAATCTTCGTTATCCGATGAGTAAAAAATCACACTGTCCGAATAACCCGCTACGCCTTTATTCGAAACGTTCGTAAGCTGTACAGAATATCCCTTTGGGGGCTGGGACTGATAGCTGTCATCTCCCGTAAGAGTATAGGCTCTTGAAAAATACAGATAATCTTCTATGCGATTCGTAGTCTCGGGAGGCGTTGCCTCAACTCTTTCTCCTATATTTGCGTCAGGAGGAACTGCCACAGCTCCCGAATCAGAGGGAGCTGTATTTTCGGGCTCCGTAAGCGGCCCGTCATTTCTCTCGATATGCAGGTCGTCACCCGAGCCGATTACCGCTACCTTATCGCCCTTTTGGAGAACGGTTTCGCCGCCCTCGTATGTAACGGAAACTACGCCCTCGATAACCTCGGCAACCGTCTTTTCTTCCTCGGGGAAATATTCCGCCGAGAAGGTTGTACCTCTTACGCTTAATACTGCATTGGGAGAGCGGAGAATAAAGCTTGAGGCTTCGTTAAGCTTATTTTCTATAGTTATAAGAGTTTTTCCGTATAAAAGCTCTATCGTAATATTTCCGCTTTTCTCGTCTCCTGCGGAATGGAGCCTGAAGCCTGTATTTTCTTCGGCGGCAATATGCTTGTCGCTATCGGCCAAGAGCTCTAAGAAAGCGCTATTTCCTACGGAAATATTATCCTCGGAGATAAGCTGTAAGCCCTCGAATACCTCGACGCTTCCCTTTTCTTCACGTTGTAATTCTATACCGCCCTCAAAGCTTTTGATTTTGATGAGGCGATAGCTTTCCCTATTCCCCGATACAAGTATGATAGTGAGAATTACTGCGATAAGGGCGACAACCGCCCCTATCGGAATAAGTATTTTCTTTATATCGGGCTTTTTTCTTTGTTCGGTCATTTTTGCTCCTTTTATGTTGTTTTGTTATTTTCAATTTGAAACCGAAAGGTGCCGTAAGGCATTTAGTTTATTTTTTCAATATCTGCATAAATCTCAAAATCATATGTGTAAGCAAAAACATAGTTTGTTTCACCGGTAACACGGTTTTTTGTTGTATAAAGATCAGGTGAGCTTAAATCTACCAAAGAACTATCAGTAGTGGTGCTAATCATAAAATCCAATTTAACCTTTTTAAAATAGATCATATATGTATTTTCATGCGATTTTAACTCCATAGACTTCGGAAACCAATCGGTAACATCTCTATCCCATTCTGAATAATCACCTTCCTCGTCTACACTCTTGAATTTTTCTTTTACAAGTCTGCCATAATAATCCTCATTCAATTCCTCTTCATGAGATAAAATTATGTTTGCCATATTGTCAAAAAATGTTCCTAAAAACCTCTGGTTGTATGGAAGCCAGGAATAACCACCGCCAATTTCCGATGGATCTAAACAGCCACTAAGATTATGGCCAATGTCTAAAAACTCCTCCATTTTTCCCACATCATACAAACAAAAGTCAATTTTCCATTCTCCCTCTGGAGTATATGTAGGTGCAACGTAATAACCCAGATCAAAAAACATAAACCAATCATAATCTAAAGGTGTAGAAGCCGTCGCCGTCGTTTTCTTCGTAGTAGTCACAGGTGCGGTAGTCGTCGCCTTTGTGGTTGTAACGGGAGCCTCGGTAGTTACGGGGGTTGTTACGGTAGGCTCGCTTTCCTCTATTATCTCCCCATAGAAGTCGAAGACGATTCTGTTCTGAATGAATACATTATCCCCGCTACGGAGACAGTATTTTTCATCGGGGAGATTTCCTGCCGTATTATTGGACAATTTCGCTCCGCCTAAGTTCATAGTTACATTCTGTAGGCTTAGCTTTATTGTTTTTCCTTTATCGTCGGTTACGGCTATAGTCTTGTCAAACCATTCCGCAACAGCTTCCGTTGTCTGAGGCTTGACCGAGTCAGTTCTGTTTGTAACATCGGCGGAGTATTTATTTTCAGCCTGATAGTTCTTTTCGTAATACTGCGTCATTTCGGCAGAATGCTTTTCGATTGCCTTTATAATGTCCGAGAAGTATTTTTCGGGGTCGGAGGAGCCGAAGCCCGAATATTTCTCCTCATTGTCAAAATTATGGAAGTAAACTACATAATCGGCGATACTTTCGCCGGTCTTGAACTTATTCCATTCTACGGTAAAGCCGAAATATTCCGAGGCTTCCGCTACAGGCGGTGTTGTTGTGACAGTAGTCGTAGTCGTAGTCGCCGCCGTCGTTGTAGTAGCCGTCGTCACAGCAGGCTTCTTTTCCATACTACCGTAAACCGTAAGGGTAATTCCGTCTGCGTAGCGGTACATATCCCTTCCGTTGTCCTCTACCTTATAGGTTTCCGAGGTATAATAATCGGAATCGGTATTTCTTCCCTTTACGGAAATGTTAAGATATGCCTTATTTATATTGAAGGTTGCTTCGCCTATTGTAAGCTTATCGGTTATCCATTCCGTTATGTCCTTGTCGTCAGCCTTTCCGTTCTTTGCGGCGGTTTCCTTGTTTTCCTCGAAGAATTTGCTTATTTCCTCGGAATGGGAATCAAGATATCCCTTTAAGATAAGGTTTAATTCGGAAAGAGAATTTTTCTCCGCTTCGGTACTGCTGTAGGACATATCAGATATACCTGCTTCTCTT
>JAZNMN010000017.1:0-230291 GCA_045579625.1 Ruminiclostridium sp. | reverse complement strand
AATGCCGACGAAGGCGACCCCGGTGCATTTATGGACCGTTCCGTTCTTGAAGGCGACCCCCACGCTCTTATCGAAGCAATGGCTATTGCCGGCTACGCTATCGGCGCTACACAGGGTTATGTATACGTTCGTGCTGAATATCCTATCGCTGTTGAACGTCTCCAGATCGCTATCGA
Source organism: Ruminiclostridium sp. (assembly GCA_045579625.1). Taxonomy (GTDB): domain Bacteria; phylum Bacillota; class Clostridia; order Oscillospirales; family Ruminococcaceae; genus Ruminiclostridium_E. The sequence continues at coordinate 230,115 of JAZNMN010000017.1, read as the reverse complement.
CCAGGCTCACGAAGCAGGCTTCTTAGGTAAGAACATTTTCGGTAAGGGCTTCGACTTCGATCTCGGTATCCGTCTCGGTGCAGGTGCGTTCGTATGTGGTGAAGAAACTGCTCTTATGACTTCTATCGAAGGTAACAGAGGCGAACCTAATCCTCGTCCTCCTTTCCCTGCAGAAAGCGGTTTATTTGCTAAGCCTACAGTACTTAACAACGTAGAAACCTACGCTAACATTCCCCAGATCATCTTAAACGGCGCTGAATGGTTTACATCTATGGGTACCGAAAAGTCCAAGGGTACAAAGGTATTCGCTCTCGGCGGTAAGATCGAACATACCGGTCTTGTTGAAATTCCTATGGGTACAACACTCCGCGACGTAGTATACGAAATCGGCGGTGGTATTCCTAACGGTAAGAAGTTCAAGGCTGCTCAGACAGGCGGTCCTTCCGGCGGATGTATTCCTGCAGAATACTTAGACGTAAAAATCGATTACGATAACCTTATCGCTATCGGCTCTATGATGGGCTCCGGCGGACTTATCGTTATGGACGAAGACAACTGTATGGTTGATATCGCTAAGTTCTTCCTCGAATTTACAGTTGACGAATCCTGCGGTAAGTGTACACCTTGTCGTGTTGGTACAAAGCGTCTTTACGAAATGCTTACAAAGATTACCGAGGGTACTGCTACTATGGAAGACCTTGATAAGATGGAAAAGCTCTGTAACTACATCAAGAACAACTCTCTCTGTGGTCTCGGACAGACTGCTCCTAACCCTGTTCTTTCCACATTACGTTACTTCAAGGATGAATATATCGCACATATTCAGGACAAGAAGTGTCCTGCAGGCGTATGTACAAGTCTCTTATCCTACTCCATTATCGAAGATAAGTGTAAGGGCTGTACCGCTTGTGCAAGAGTATGTCCTGTCGGCGCTATCAGCGGTACCGTCAAGAATCCTCATACTATCGACACATCTAAGTGTATCAAGTGCGGCGCTTGTATGTCCAAGTGTAAGTTTAACGCTATTGTAAAAGGCTAATAGCGATAATAGAAAGGAAATGTTTAACTATGGTTAATATTAAAATTAACGGCGTTGACTATGCTGTTGAAGAAGGTACAACCATACTTGAAGCTTGCCGAATGAACGGTATAAGAATTCCGACATTATGCTGGCTCAAGGACGTCAATGCAATCGGCGCATGCCGTATATGCGTTGTTGAAATGACAGGTGCCAGAAGCTTAGTTGCGTCTTGTGTATATCCTATTTCTAAGTTTGACGAAGGTAAGAACATTCTTACTCATTCTCCCGCAGTTCTCGAATCCAGAAAGACAACCTTACAGCTCTTATTAAGTAACCACGATAAGAAGTGTCTTTCCTGCGACAGAAGCGGTAACTGTGAGCTCCAGACTCTTTGCCGTGAGCTCGGCGTTGACGATGAAAACGTATTTGAAGGTATCAAGAACGATTACGAAATCGATACAAGCGCTGTACATATGTACAGAGACAACAACAAGTGTATCAGCTGCCGTCGTTGCGTAGCTGCTTGTGCTAAGACACAGGGTATCGGCGTTATCGGCGCTAACAATCGTGGCTTTAATACCGAAATCGGCTGTGCATTCAGTATGGATCTTGCTGATACTGCTTGCGTATCCTGCGGTCAGTGTATTGCAGTATGTCCTACAGGCGCTCTCGGCGAAAAGGATGATACAGATAAGGTATGGGCAGCACTTGCCGATCCTACAAAGACAGTAGTTGTACAGACTGCTCCTGCAGTTCGTGCTTCTCTCGGCGAAGCTTTCGGCTATCCTATGGGTACAGACGTACAGGGTAAGCTTGCCGCTTCTCTTAAGATGCTCGGTTTCGATAAGGTATTCGACACCAACTTCGGTGCTGACCTTACAATTCTCGAAGAATCTCACGAGCTTCTCGAAAGAATCACAAAGGGCGGCGTACTTCCTATGATTACATCCTGCTCTCCCGGATGGATCAGATACTGTGAAGCTTACTATCCCGAATTTATTCCTAACCTTTCTTCCTGTAAGTCTCCTCAGCAGATGACAGGCGCTATGGTTAAGACATACTGGGCTCAGAAGAACGGCATTGACCCCAAGGATATCGTTATGGTTTCCGTAATGCCTTGTACAGCAAAGAAGTTCGAAATCGGCAGAGCTGATCAGTCTGCAGCAGGTGTTCCTGATGTTGATATCGCTATCACAACAAGAGAGCTCGTTAAGATGATCAATAAGGCTGGTATCCGCTTCAACGAGCTCGCTGACGCTGAATTCGAATCTCCTATGGGCAGCGGTACAGGTGCGGCAGTTATCTTCGGCGCAACAGGCGGCGTTATGTAAGCACCACTCAGAACTGCAGTATGGAAGCTCACAGGCGAAAAGAACGACAGCGCTATCGAGTTCAGCGAAGTTCGTGGTATCGAAGGCGTTAAGCTTGCTGAATACACAGCAGGCGGCGTAACTGTAAAGGTTGCTGTTGCTTCCGGTCTTGCTAACGCTAAGGCTCTCCTTGAAAAGGTTAAGGCAGGCGAAGTAGACGTACAGTTCATCGAAGTTATGGCTTGTCCCGGCGGATGTGTAAACGGCGGCGGTCAGGTTATCGTTCCTGCTGACGTTCGTAACTTCACAGATATCCGTGCTGAACGTGCTAAGGCTCTTTATAACCTCGACTCCAAGAATTCTGTAAGAAAGTCTCACGAAAGTGAAGATGTTAAGCTTGCTTACGAATTCCTCGGCGAAATCGGCGGTCATAAGGCTCACGAATATCTCCATACAACTTACAAGGCAACAAACCTTTCTAAGTAATAGGAAAAATAAATATAGAATGGGCATCGGTTTTTTCCGATGCCCTTTTATATAAATTATCGTAATTTATGGAGGAAAAAATGCTTGGAATAAGACCTTATAGAATAGGTGACGCAAAGACGATAATTAACTGGTGTAAGGATGAAGAGGCTTTTTATAAATGGAGTGCAGGAATTTTAGGCGAATACCCTCTTACTGCCGATAGAATGGAAGGCTTTATAAAGGAAAAAGCTGAAAATGATTATTTCTTTCCGTTTGTAGCCTTCGATGAAAATGGAATTGTGGGCTATTTTATTCTCCGTAAGCCTGAAGATGAGCCCGATGAATTAAGATTTGGTTTTATCATTGTTTCTCCTGAAATAAGAGGGAAGGGCTACGGCAAGAAGATGCTGGAGCTGGGACTTAAATTTGCTTTTGAAAAATATGGAGTGAAAAAGGTTTCACTGGGTGTATTTGAAAATAACGAAAGCGCATATTACTGTTATAAGGCAGTAGGCTTTAAGGAAAGCGGTGTTTCTGAAACTTATCAGATAAACGGCGAAGCCTGGAAATGTATAGTTATGGAGATAGTTAAATAGAAAACTGCCTGAGATTTTATATCTCGGGCAGTTTTGTGCTTAATCAAAGATATCCGCATTATTTATCTGTGTTTATCAAAGCTCCACATAAGCGAAGGGAAGAAGGTCTCTTATTCCAACCTTAACAAGCTCTCCTTCATCATTATTAACGATAACCTTTACATCGGGACAGTACTCGAACAATGTCTGCCTGCAGTTTCCGCAAGGCGAAACAACATAATTCTTAGCGTCCTTATGTACTGCTACGATAGTATCGAAGTCGTTTTCTCCCGCTACCTTTGCGGCGCCCATAGCTATAAATTCGGCGCAGGAGCCGTGAATTCCGTCACAGTTTACGCCTATATAAACCTTTCCGCTTTTTGTAAGAAGCGCGGCGCCTACAATGTGGTAATGAGCCTTGTCACCGTAGTCGTTTTTAAGCGGATCCAATGCGGCGGTAATAAGTTCTCTGTCCTTTTCGGTAATTTCATAGAATGTCATAATAATAACCCCTTTCTAAATGTAAAGTCCTTTATATTGCTTGATTATATCATCGTGATTGAAAAGCGGTATCGCTCCGTCTCTGAGGTAGCTTACAACTCCTGCGTACCTGGGATCGAATAAATCGGGAGGAGGTATACAGAATACATCTCGGCTTTCGTTTACCGCGAAGGCGGCAGTTATAAGAGAACCGCTGTCCATATCGGCCTGAAAAACGGCAGTACCTCTGGAAAGTCCTGCAAGAATGCGGTTTCTCGCCTTGAAATATTCGGGCTCGGGAGCTGTTGTAGGAATGAGCTCGGATAGAATACAGCCGCCGCACATAACTATTTTTTCACGGAGTATCTTACTGCCCCTCGGATAATCAAAATCAAGTCCGCAGCCCGGAACTCCAACAGTAGGAAGCCCCTCACTGACACAAGCGCTATGAGCGCAGTTATCGACGCCGTTAGCCATTCCGCTTACGATAGTTATATCCTTTCTTGCAAGATCCCTGCATATACGAAAGGCTAATTTTTTAATGTAGGGAGTTACCTCTCTCGCTCCGACGGCAGTTATACAAAGCTTGTCGAGACAGCCGAGATTACCTCTGTAGAAAAGTATTGCGGGCGGATTATATATTTCCTTAAGAAGCTTCGGATATTCGGGGCTATCTATCGTGATAACCGAATTATCTCTTTTGTATGCAAGCTCAAGAGCCTTTTCGGCACGGTCGAGCGTTACATATCCGAGGCTGTTTTTCTGTTTATTATCGAGAAAATCCCTTTCTCCCTCCATAATAGCCTTATATGCGTTTTCGGCATTTCCGTATTTTCTGAGTATATCGTGGATAATGGGGTTTGCGGGTTTTAAAAGCTGGATAAGCCATACATAGTACTTGTTCATAGCTTCTGTCTGCCTTTTTTGTTATATTATGCATTATGCCTTTACTGATACAATGATATCATATATCGGATTTTTTATCAAGCTGAAAGTAAAAAATTGTATACTGTTCAAGCTGTTTTTCATAGGATATAACAAGTTTTCTAAGGAGGGTTTGTTATGTTTTCCGAAATATTCGAGCTTGCGTTCAGAAATTTTCTTTTCTTCGCTCTTCATCTTGACGGTAATGCGTATCCCCGACAGCTTACAAAGGCGGAGGAGCAGGACTGCCTTAAAAAAATGTCGGAGGGAGATTGTGAAGCACGGAATAAGCTTATTGAGCATAATCTAAGACTTGTGGCCTATATCGTTTCTAAGCATTTCAGCGATTCGAGAGAACAGGAGGATCTTATTTCAATCGGTACTATCGGGCTTATAAAGGCTGCCGAAACCTTCGACATAAATAAGGATATAAGCTTTTCCACATACGCCAGCACCTGTATACAGAATCAGATAAAAATGTACTTCCGTAAGAATAAGCACAGGTATGCGGAGGTATATATGAATGAGCCTGTTGAAACGGATAAAAACGGTAATGAGATTACTATCGCCGACATTTTCAGCGATGATGTATGCGTGGATGACGAGGTAGACCTTAGAATAAATATGGAGAAGCTTTACAGGTATATAAACAGGGCTCTTAACGACAGGGAAAAGCTTATAATTTCCAAAAGATACGGTCTTAATCTTGACGGCATTGTACATAAGCCTCTTACGCAGAGGGAAGTGGCTTCCGAGCTTAAAATATCGCGTTCCTACGTTTCTCGGATAGAGAAAAAAGCGATTGATAAGCTTAAAAGTGAATTTGACAAAAATGAATATTTGTCATAATTTGTTAAATTATTATTTATTGTATAAAGTATTGATATTCAAGCGTGTTTATGATATAATATTTAGTGTGTATTTTCAAATTCGGCATATTGCTGAAAGAAAATTTACTTAGATTTTTACATAAAGATACGGTATAAATATGGAAAATTTTAAAAGACTCTCGGCGCTGCTTTGCTGTTCGGAATATAAGAATGACGAGATTATAGCTTTGATTTCAGAGCTTTCCTCAGAGGATGAAAATACTGCCTTAAACAGCTATTCAAGGCTTTGTGAGCTTCTTATCCTTTCGGGCAGGACGCTTAGCGATTATATCTTTTTTCTTGCCGTCGATAAAGGAGAGATTATAAGAAAATATCTCAGTAATAATACACAGTACATTTTTAATACAATAAAAAATGATATCGGTATACTTTCCGCTTTTTCGAAGCTCAGCCCCCATATTACCGTAAATTATCTGAAGGAAAAATTCGGTCTTTCCGACTATGATTTTCCTGCCTTTGAAACAGGGGATACCATTATCTCGACTGAGGTTGTAATTTCCTACGTTTCTCTTTACGGCGGTTCATTTTTCGCTGAGAATAAGGCCTTCAGGCTGGAAGAAAACAAGCTTGTTCCTGTGGCTCATTTCGATAGGGTGCGTCTTTGCGACCTTAAGAACTACGAGAGACAGCGTAAACAGGTAACAGACAACACGCTTAGCTTTATAAACGGTCTCGGGAGACAGAATGCACTTCTTTACGGGGACAGGGGTACGGGAAAATCCAGTACTGTTAAGGCTATAGTAAACGAATATCCCGAGCTTCGTATTATTTTTGTACCGAAATCTTCGATTAACAGTATTTACGGTATTTTCGGAAAAATATCCTCTGTACCGCTTAAATTTATACTTTTTATTGATGATATAAGCTTCGGCGAAGCGGACGAGGGCTATTCTGTGCTGAAACAGCTTCTTGAGGGCTCAGTACAGGTAATACCCGAAAACTGCGTTATCTACGCTACAACAAACAGACGTCACATAATAAAGGAGACATCCTCCGAGCGAAGCGGCGACGAGCTTCACGCCGCCGACGCAAGGGATGAAAATATGTCCCTTTACGACAGGTTCGGGTTATACATAACCTTTATGACTCCCGATAAGGCCTGTTATCTTGATATAGTAAAGAAAATCGCTTCGGACAGGAAGCTTGATATTTCCGAGGAAAAGCTTTTTCTTCTTGCCGAGCGTTACGCTCTTAAGAAAAACGGGCGTTCTCCCCGTACTGCAAAGCAATTCGTAGAAATACTTGAATCACGGTTAGAGTTAGGACTTGATATAAATGAAATTTAAGTTTGATAAAACGCTGAAATTTATCCTTTTGTTTATGGTTTGTCTTTTTGCGGCAGGCTGTTCCGTAGGGGAAGCTGTTTCCTCCGATACGGAAGCGACGATGCCTGTTTTTGCATTAGGCGAGGCTAAGGAAACCGAGGAGCCCTCCGAATATCCTGTTTATATAAACGAAACAGAGATTGATAAGGCTCCCGAAAAGGTTGTTTCTCTTTCGCCCTGGCTTACCGAAATAATATGTGAAATGGGTTACGGTGATAAGCTTAAAGGGAAGTGCAGTTACTGTAACTATCCCGAGGAGATTTTTTCCGTACCACAGGTAGGAAAGCCCTCACAGCCCGATATTTCCGCAATAAAGGAGCTTTCTCCCGATATTGTGTTTACTTCGACGACAATTCCGAATAAGGATATAATCCTTCTTAATGACAGCGGTATAAAAACCGTATATTTTTCCGCTCCCCGTTCTCTTGAAGAGCTTAAAGGGGTGTATTACGGTGTAGCTCTTGCTTTTGAGGGGGCCTTTGATGCGGAAAGTACTGCCGAAAAGGCATACAAGGTTATTGCTGACAGTATTCCTGCAGAAAAAAACTTAGGAAGCTACATATATGTCACGGAATGCCTTAACGTATCGGGAAGGTGGACTCTTGAGGATTCTGTATTATCCCTTTTCGGCGATAATGCGGCAGGAGATATCTTCGGATATGCCTTCGAAAAGGAATTTCTTCTTGAAAATGAGCCTGATGTGATTATCCTGAATAGTAGGTTTACTGCTGACGACTTAGCTTCCGACGAGGTTTTAAGCCAGCTCGGCGCATATAAAAACGGAAATATAATAAGTATTGATAATTCATATTTTGAGTGTCCAACAGGTCGGATAAGCGAGCTTATCGGACTTCTCAGAGATATCGAGAGCTAACGAAAGGCGTGACAAAATTGAAGCTAAACTCTATAAGACTGCCTCATTTCAACAATGCGGCAGAAGCAGGTTCCACGAATATAACACTTCCCGGTAAGGTCATTATAAGTATGTCCCAGCACGGCGGCGTGCCTTGTACTCCGATAGTTTCTCCCGGAGACCACGTAAATACGGGACAGCTTATCGGAAGAAATGACGCGGTTATCTCTTCTCCTGTACATTCCAGTGTTACAGGCACGGTAAAAGAGATAATAAAAATAATGAATGTTTTCGGAAAGCTCAATGACGCTGTTGTAATTGAAACCGAGCTCCGTCAGGTTATGAGCGACGAAATAAAGCCTCCCGTAATAAACAGCCGAGAGGATTTTATAAATGCCGTTAAAATGAGCGGCTCGGTAGGTCTCGGCGGCGCAGGCTTTCCTACTTATGTAAAGCTTAATTTTGACCCTTCAAAGGCTGACGTGGATACGCTTGTGGTAAACGGTGCGGAATGTGAGCCTTATATTACCTCGGACTACCGTACATTTATGGAGGAGGGCGAAAAGGTAAGAAGCGGTATACTTCTTATTCTGAAATATCTCGGCCTTAAGAGGGCAGTAATCGGAATTGAAGCAGACAAGGCGAAGGCTATTGAAAAAATGGAAAAGCTTACCGCTAAGGATGAGGCAATAACCGTTAAGACCCTTAGCTCTGTCTATCCCCAGGGCGCAGAAAAGGTGCTTATATATAACACTACGGGAAGAACCGTAATGGCGGGGGAGCTTCCTCTGTCGGCAGGCTGTATAGTGATGAACTGTTCCACAATAGCTTTCATATACGATTATATCAAGACGGGTATTCCCCTTATAAAAAGAAGGCTTACAGTAGACGGAAATATCGTTAATAAGCCTATGAATCTTATTGTTCCCGTAGGAACGCCGATTGACGATATACTTGCCGCCGCAAATGTGTATAAAAAGCCCGACAGGGTGCTTTTAGGCGGACCTATGATGGGTACGACAATTTATGATACGTCAACCCCCGTTTCCAAAACCAATAATGCTGTTCTTCTTTTTGGCGATACGAAGGAACAGCTTTCTACCTCCTGCATACGCTGCGGAAGGTGTATAAGAGCTTGTTCGATGGGGCTTATGCCTACCGAGCTTGAAAAGGCCTATGATTCACGTGATGCTGAAAAGCTTAAAAAGCTGAGCCTTAATACCTGTATGAACTGCGGAGCCTGCACATACGTATGTCCCGCAAAAAGAAATATCTCGGAGAAGAATCAGCTTGCCAAAGCTTTTCTCAGAGATATGGCGAATAAATCCTAAGCTGAAAGGATAAAAGAACAGATGAGTAAGCTTCTAATCGAGCCGTCACCCCATATAAGAAGTTCGATGACAACTCAGAAGATTATGCTTCACGTCCTTATTGCGCTGTTCCCATCGGTTGTTGCGGGAACGGTAATATTCGGACTCCGTGCGCTTCTTCTGGTAGTTCTTTGTGCGACATTTTCGGTACTGACGGAATTTGTATACAATAAGATAATTAAAAGGGAACAGACCGTATCGGATCTTTCTGCAGCGGTTACAGGCGTAATCCTCGGACTTAATTTACCTCCCGAGCTTCCCGTATATATGGCATTTATAGGATGTGTAGCGGCTATTGTTGTAGTAAAGCAGTTCTTCGGCGGTCTCGGGCAGAATTTCGCCAATCCCGCAATAATTGCGAGAATAATACTTATGCTTTCCTTTACGTCCTATATGACTACCTGGTCGGATCCTTTTGCTTATGCCAACGGTACTGACGCAACAGCTTCGGCTACCCCCCTTGTGGCGGAAGAGCTACCCTCGTATCTCGATATGTTCCTCGGTAACAGGGGAGGCTGTATCGGTGAAACCTGTATAGCCGCTATATTACTGGGCGGAATTTATCTTGTTTCCTTAGGAATTATAAATCCCGTTACACCTGTCGCTTTTATCGGAACGGTAGCGTTATGCACCTTTATAAGCGGCGGAGATGTGCTTATAGAGATTATGTCAGGCGGTCTTGTTTTCGGCGCAGTATTTATGGCTACCGACTATGCGACAACTCCCATAACCACCGCAGGAAAGCTTATTTTTGCGGTAGGCTGTGGTCTTATAACCGTAGTAATAAGAGATTTCGGTACATTACCAGAGGGTGTTTCATATTCTATACTTATTATGAACATTTTATCTCCTCTTATTGACAGGTACGTTAAGCCCAGACCCTTCGGCTTCAAGAAGGAGGTAAAGGCGAAATGATGAGTAAAATTAAGCCTGCATTGGTTCTTGCTGTAATAACTACGCTGATTTCGGCTTTACTTATAGTAGCTCATAACCTCACCTATGTTGATACATCGGGTATCATTACGGAAAAGCTCAGGGAAAAATGCGTATCTCTTATGGGAGAGGGCGAATTTTCCATAATGACTGATGAAATGTGGAAGAATGAGGGTTATAGCTTTGAAAAGCCCGAAGAAATAGAAAAAGTAATATTAAAGAACGACGGCTCTGTAGCTTATGAAGTGGTAGTGAACGGCTACACCAAGGACGGCCTCGATCTCCTTATAGCAATGAACGGCGACGGAAGCGTTAAGGGCATTTCCGTTATTTCGATTACCGAAACTCCCGGTCTCGGAACGAAAGTAAACGATGAAGCCTTTCTCGGTAAGTTTGCCGGTAAGAACAGCTCCGTTACAATTGTAAAGACTGCTCCCGTATCGGAAAATGAGATTCAGGGCGTTACCAGCGCAACCTATTCCTCAAAGGGAATAGCTAATGCAGTAAATATCGCTATTGAGACTTTTGCAAATACAAAAGGCGCAGAAGAAGGAGGCGAGGCTGAATAATGAGCTATATGAAGGAATTTACCAAGGGGTTAATCAAGGAAAACCCCAACCTCGTTATGCTTCTCGGTATGTGTCCGACTCTTGCCGTTACAACTATGGCGGAGAACGGACTCGGAATGGGCTTCGCTACTACATTTGTACTTGTATGCTCGAATCTCGTTATTTCTCTTCTTAAGAAAGTTATTCCGAATACAGTAAGACTGCCTTGCTTTATCGTTGTTATAGCGGGCTTTGTAACCTTTGTAAGTATAATGCTTGACGCATTTTTGCCCAGTCTTGCGGAATCGCTCGGCGTATTTCTGAGCCTTATCACGGTAAACTGCATCATTCTCGGAAGAGCCGAGATGTTTGCTTGTAAAAACAAGGTTTTACCCTCCGTTCTTGACGGACTCGGTATGGGACTCGGCTTTACGGCGTCGCTGTTTATTGTGGGCTCTATCCGCGAAATCCTCGGTACGGGCGAATGGTTCGGTATCACCGTAATGCCCGAAATAGTTGAGCCTATGACGATATTTATTCTTCCTGCAGGAGGATTCTTTACCTTAGGCTGTGTTATCGCTATAGTCGGAAAGCTTACAGGAAAGAAGCCCAAGAAGATAAGCTGCAGTACTTGTCCCAGTCGTGAAAGCTGTAGTCTTGCAGTAAAGGAGGAGAAGTAATGGAAATTGTAAAAAATCTTATGATTATTCTCCTTACGGGTATTCTTACCGAAAACTTTATCTTATCTAAGTTTTACGGAATCTGTCCCTTTCTCGGCGTTTCCAAGACAACATCGGGAGCTGTGGGAATGGGACTTGCGGTTACTTTCGTAATGGTAGCTTCAAGCGCCGTTACATATCCGATATATCACGGAATACTCGTACCCCTCGGCATTTCCTATCTTAATACGATATGCTTTATTCTTATTATTGCGGCTCTTGTACAGATTGTTGAAATGGTGCTGAAAAAGTACGTTCCGCCTCTTTATAAGTCTCTGGGCGTGTATCTCCCTCTTATTACAACAAACTGTGCGGTTCTCGGCGTAACAATTCTCAATATCGACAATGAATACAGCTTCCTTGAAGCTCTTGTGAACGCTCTCGCGGGCGGTCTCGGCTTCCTTCTTGTAATGGTAATTTTTTCGGGAGTACGTGAAAGAATAGGCAAGTGTAACGTTCCGAAGGCTCTCGAAGGGACTCCGATTACGCTTATAGCGGCGTCTATTACATCTCTTTCCTTCGTAGGCTTCGGCGGTATAGTTGAGGGAATTTTCGGCGCATAAAATCCTTTTGAAAGGAACTAATTTAATGGAACAGTATTTATATCCTATACTTTTCTTTCTTATCCTCGGAACGGTAATAGGAATACTTCTTACGATAGCATCAAAATTCTTTTTTGTAAAGACTGATGAAACCGTAGAGAAAATTTCCGAAGCTCTCCCCGGCGCAAACTGCGGCGGCTGCGGTTATTCGGGCTGTGACGGTTATGCCGAGGCTGTAGCGAAGGGAATAGCTCCCACAAATCTCTGTAAGCCCGGCGGTATGGAGGTTGTCCGTAAGGTAAGCGAGATAATGGGCGTTGAGGCCGTAGAAACCGAGCGTGAAATTGCATTTGTACGCTGTAGCGGCGACTGTGAGGCGACTGAGGATAAATTTTCCTATATCGGTACAAGAAGCTGTGCTGCCGTAGAAAAATTCTACAACGGAAAAGGCAAGTGTCAATCAGGCTGTCACGGCTTCGGCGACTGTGCGGCAGTATGCGATAATAACTGCATATCAATAGTAAACGGTATTGCGGTAGTAAAGCCTGCGGAATGTATAGGCTGCGGAAAATGCGTAAAGGCCTGTCCAAATAATCTTATAACCCTCGTTAAGGAGAGTAAGCGTTTTATTGTACAGTGCAGCTCCGCCGACACAGGTAAGGTTACAAGAGGCGTATGTAAAAACGGCTGTATCGGCTGTGGAATATGCGTTAAGAAGTGTCCGAGAGACGCTGTTGTAATAACGAACAATCACGCTGAAATAAATCCCGACCTATGTACCGACTGCGGTATATGTGCAAATGTATGCCCTATGCATTGTATAACGGGACTTAGCCAGTGTAAATAAAATAAATGGGGTGTAGTTCTGAAAAAGACAATATCGTTCATTAAATCTATAATTATGAACGTAATATTTATTGTAAGCGGCAGATACATCAGAGAGATAGAGAGCGAGGACGGTTATTCCTATCGGCTTATGCTTAATCATATAACTCTGAAAAATGTGCGGCGTGCAATAGCATTCTCCGTAATAGAGCTTGCTGTAGGTATATTTTATATTGTAACCTGCGGCGAAATAAGCCAGTCGTCAACCCTGCGCTTCGTGGGAGGGGTAATTTTTGTTGCCTCGGCGGTAATACTGTTTTATCTGCTCTATCGTGAGATTATAAAAAACAGTCCTGATTATAAGCTGATGAAGGTTTTTCTTTACTTATACTGGATTCTTTTTTCGGCAGGCGGAATAGTTGTATCCCTTTCGGAATACCTGAATAACGGGCGGCCTTTTTCGTTCCTGTTGCTGACGCTTTGTATACTTATAATACCTGTCTCCGAGCCCTTCGAGAGTCTCATTCTTACCTGTACCGTAGCGGTTCCCGCACTTATTTACGGTATTAACGAAAAGATGGGTGTGCTTTATTACGTAGGATATGTTGTATGCGTTTTTGCCTTTAACTGGCTTTCTTCGATTATATATTGCTGTTATTCAAATCTCTGGATAGGGAAGAGACGGCTTGAAACGGCGGAAGACAGATGCATTCAGGTGCTTCGGAAGGACAGTCTTACGGGACTTCTCAACAAGACAGGTCTTACTGCAAAATTCCGCGAGCTGTCCCTCGATAAGAATGAGCGTAATATTGCAGTAATCCTTATCGATATAGACAATTTTCGCGGCTACAACCATATGTATGGTTTTGATAAAAGCGATACCTGTCTTTACAATATCTGTAACTATATAAAGATTATTGCGAAGCCTTATACGGATATTATTTCAAGATTCGGCGGAGATGACTTTGTTCTTATTCTCGAAAATATGGAACAGTATGAAATAGTAAAGCTTGCCGAACAGTTAAGACAGGGTATAGAGACAATGGCACTTCCTTTCGGAGAGGGAATTGTAACAATCAGTATAGGAGTTTCGGGAATAAAGAAGCTTAAGGATACCGAAACCTATTCCTCGCTCCTTAATGAGGCGGACGACCAGCTTATGATAGCCAAGAAATGCGGAAAGAACTGCATAGGCTATATGGGACGTCCTTTTATTCACGAAAACAGAAAGGCAGTAAAATGAAGAAGAAAAAAATAAGAGGTATAATTCGTACTGTAGTAGTATTTTTAAGCATATTTATTATACTTTCGGCTATTTTTGTAATGTTTACCTATGAGTCTGTATTTAAGGCTTATCGAGCTGAAATGTATACGGTTTTTCCAGAATACGAGACTCTTGCGGCCTCCTACAGTATGGAGGATATAACCTTCGCTTCGAAGGGTACAAACCTTTCGGGTAAGCTTTATAAGAATGCTTCTCCAAAAGGGCTGGTAATTATGAGCCATAATAAGGACGCATCCTCGAGAAACCTTATGGGTATTGCCAAGACGCTTCTTGAAGCGAATTATTCCGTGTTTATGTTTGACCTTACGGGACACGCTATGAGCGACGGAGATTCACAGGTCGGACTTTGCCGTCCTGCTGAAGATATGGCGGCGGCTATTGAATATGCTTCGGGAAATCCCGCTGTAAACGAGCTTCCGATTTTACTCTTCGGACAGGGTATGGGCGGCTACGGCGCTTGTGCGGTGATGGACGATTATCCCGAGGTTAAGGCGGTTGTAAGCGTTTCTGCCTACGGAAATTCGGCAGATATGCTTCTTGAATACTCTGTGACGGGTATGAGTGTTTTCGGGGCTATCGAATACCCGATTACTGCAGTATACAATCTTCTCGTTTTCGGAAATGCTGTATCCAATGACGCTGTAAGCGGAATAAACGGCTCCGCCTCTCCTGTGATGATTATTCACGGTAAGGATGATAAAACCGTAAAGTACGATGGGGCTGCACTTATAAACTACAACGAAAGAATAACCAATTCCGGGGCAGTATACCTCGGTGTTGAGGGAAGAGGACACAACAATACTCTCTATTCAGACAGCGCTATGGCTCTCAATAAGGAATACGAGGATAAGATAAATGCGCTTTATTCCGAATACAACAACAACCCTCCCATAGATAAGGTAAAGGAAATCGTAACAGAATATATGGGCTTCGGAATTTGTGAAACTGACCCGACCGTTTCGGAAAAAATCATTGCATTTTTTGACAATGCGGTAGTATGAAAACGTTGTCCTATGTAATGTTATGAAAAAGTTTCATCATTTTTGTTAAAATTTGTAGGAAAAGCAATTGCATTTTTCTACGTTTTTAGGTATAATTAAAATATATTTTTCAGAAAGTGAGCGTATCAACCTATGTACAACGATTTAATTGATTCTATCGGCTTCCTCGGCAAGTACGACAGCGAGGTTTCCGAAGCAATGGCAGGTGAATTAAAGCGCCAGCAGCGTAACCTTGAGCTTATTGCCAGCGAGAATATCGTTTCTCCCGCAGTTATGGCGGCTATGGGAAGCGTACTCACCAATAAGTATGCTGAAGGTTATCCCGCTAAGAGATACTACGGCGGCTGTGAATGTGTTGACGTTGTTGAAACAATAGCAATCGAAAGAGCTAAGAAGCTTTTCGGCTGTCAGTTCGCAAATGTTCAGCCTCATTCCGGCGCACAGGCAAACACAGCTGTGTATTTTGCGCTTTTAGAGCCCGGCGATACCGTTCTCGGTATGAGTCTTGCTCATGGCGGACATCTTACACACGGTTCTCCCGTAAATATTTCTGGTAAGTATTTCAACTTCGTTTCCTACGGTCTTGACGACGAGACAGGAATGATAAACTACGAAACCGTTCAGAAGCTTGCCGAAGAAAGCAAGCCCAAGATGATTGTGGCAGGTGCAAGTGCATATCCCAGAAAGATTGATTTCGAAAAGCTTTCTGAAATCGCTAAGAGCGTAGGCGCTTACCTTATGGTTGATATGGCTCATATTGCAGGTCTTGTTGCCGCAGGCGAGCATATGTCTCCCGTTCCTTATGCCGATATCGTTACAACAACCACTCATAAGACCTTACGCGGTCCCAGAGGCGGTATGATTATGACTAACGACGAAGAGCTTGCGAAGAAGATAAATAAGGCTGTATTCCCCGGAACACAGGGCGGCCCCTTAATGCACGTTATCGCAGGTAAGGCAGTATGCTTTGCAGAAGCTTTAAAGCCTGAATTCAAGGCATACGGCAAGCAGATTGTAAAGAATGCTTCCGTTTTAGCCGACACACTTCTCGAAAAGGGCTTCAATCTTGTTTCCGGCGGTACGGACAACCACCTTATGCTCGTAGATCTTCAGCCCTTCAGCATTACAGGTAAGGATCTCGAAAAGAAGCTTGACGAAGTATATATCACAGTTAACAAGAACGCTATTCCCAACGATCCCCAGAGTCCCTTCATCACAAGCGGCGTACGTATCGGTACTCCTGCAGTAACAACAAGAGGACTTGTTGAAGAGGATATGAAGGTAATCGGCGAATGTATCTATCTTACAGCTAAGGATTTCGATAACTCCAAGGATAAGATAAGAGAGATGGTAAACGGAATCTGTAAGAAGTATCCTTTATACGAATAAAAGAAAAGAATTAAAGAGGGAGAACTACAATGGATAAAGCAAGTCAGATTGTTCTTAACACACAGGATTCTGTTGCACCTATCGGAATTATTGCTATGAACGGTACACAGGAGCTTGGTACGAAAATCAATAATTATCTTGTTCAGTGGGCAAACGAAGGCGGTATAAATATAGATTCCTTCCTCGTTGAGACACAGTGCCCGAGATTTTCTTCCGGCGACGGTAAGGCTCTTATAAAGAAGTCTATCCGAGGCGATGATATGTACATTCTTGTTGACGTAGGTAACTATAGCTGTACATATCAGATGTTCGGAAGAGAGAATCTTATGTCTCCTGACGACCATTTCCAGGATCTTAAGCGTACAATTCAGGCTATGAGCGGTAAGGCCCACAGAATTAACGTTATTATGCCTATTCTTTACGGCGGTAGACAGCACAGAAGAAATTACAGAGAATCTCTCGACTGTGCAGTAGCATTACAGGAGCTTACCGCAATGTCCGTTTCCAACATTGTTTGCTTTGACGCTCACGACCCGAGAGTATGCAACGCTATTCCTCTCACAGGCTTCGATAATGTTATGCCTACCTATCAGGTTCTTAAGGCTATGTTCAAGAAGGTAACCGACCTTAACGTATCTAAGGATACATTTATGGTAGTAAGCCCCGACGAAGGCGCAATCAACCGTAATATGTATTACGCTTCCGTACTGGGAGTAGACCTTAGTATGTTCTATAAGAGACGTGACTATTCGAGAATCGTAAACGGCAGAAATCCTATCGTAGCTCACGAATATATCGGTAACTCTGTTGAAGGTAAGGACGTATTTATCTCCGACGACATTATTTCTTCCGGCGAATCTATGCTCGATATAGCTTATGAGCTTAAGAAGAGAAATGCGAAGAGAATTATCGCTTACGCTACATATCCTATCTTTACCAACGGTCTTGAAAAGTTTGACCGTGCGTATAAGGACGGTATTATTGACTATGTGTTCGGTACAAACCTTACTTACCGTACACCCGAGCTGTTAGCGAGACCCTGGTTCAATGAGGTTGACGTGTCCAAGTATATCGCTTATTTTATTGCAGCACTTAACCACGATGTTTCTATAAGCGCACTCATTGATCCTCACAGCAAGATCAAGGCATTACTCAAAAAGTACAATGTAAAGGGTGCCGAAAGGGAATAATCAAGTAAAAAAAGCCGCACGGATAAGATGTACAGTATAACAGTATATCTTATATGCGGCTTTTTAATTATTGATAAGAAAGGAATTCCGAAGTTATGCCGTTAGCGGATAGTATAAGACCTAAGACTCTTGACGAGGTAGTAGGTCAGAAGCATATTTTAGGTAAGGGTAGACCTCTCAGAAATATTATCGAGGGCGGTAATATCCCGAATATGATATTTTACGGTTCCTCGGGTATTGGTAAGACTACGGTAGCAAATATAATTGCCGATTCCGCCGATATGAATCTTTATAAGCTTAACGGAACTTCCTGTTCTACTGCTGATATAAAGGAGATTATTGCGACGAGAGGCTCTTTCAATTTCGGAAAGGGTACTCTTTTATATCTTGACGAGATCCAGTATCTTAATAAAAAACAGCAGCAGAGCCTTCTCGAATATATCGAAAACGGAGATATTACTCTTATTGCTTCGACAACGGAAAATCCGTATTTTTACGTATATAATGCGATTCTTTCCCGTTCTACGGTTTTCGAGTTCAAGCCCGTAGAGAAGGAGGATATACTTCCTGCACTTAAACGAGCGTTTACGATAGCCTGTGAAGAAATGGGACTTAAATATACCTTCGACGAGGAAGCTTTTCTTCATATAGCCTCGGGCTGCGGCGGAGATGTAAGAAAAGGCATAAATACTGTAGAATTATGTATGCTTTCCGCCAATAATGGGAAAATAGATATTGAACTGGCAAGCCAGCTTACTCAGAAAAGCGCTATGAAATACGACCGAGGCGGCGACCAGCATTACGATATCCTTTCCGCCTTCCATAAATCCGTAAGAGGCTCCGACGAAAACGCCGCTCTTCATTATCTCGCAAGACTTATAACCGCAGGAGATATGGCCTCTATCTGCAGAAGGCTTCTCTGTATTGCCTCCGAGGATGTGGGACTTGCATATCCTATGGCAGTTCCGATAGTAAAGGCCTGCGTTGACAGTGCGCTTCAGTTAGGCTTTCCCGAGGCAAGACTTCCTCTTGCCGAAGCTACTATCTTGTTGGCTACTGCGCCTAAATCGAACAGCGCCTATCTTGCGCTCGATAAGGCTATGCGTGATGTTGAAGCAGGGAATACAGGCGATTTTCCGAGACATCTCCAGAATGTTCATTACGACGGGGAGGGTGCCGCCGTTAAGGGACAGCACTATCTTTATCCTCACGATTTTCCGAATCATTATGTGGAACAGCAGTACCTGCCCGATAATATAAAGGATCGAATTTATTACGAATTCGGCGATAATAAGCTTGAGCAGGCGGCTCTCGAATACAGAAAGAAGCTTAAAAACAAGTCATAACCAGCTTTTCGGCTGTTTCTGTGGAATATTTCCAGCTTGTGATGCTTCCCGATGAAATTGTATAGTTGTAGCTGTAGGGGCTTTCGGTAATATCCTCGTTGAAGCTGTCTACTATTATCAGTTTAACCTTCATCTTATCGGGAATTATTGCTTTTATGTATACGCTGACGCGGCTGTTCACCTTTATATTTTCCTTAAGCTCCGCGAGTCCCGCAAGATTAGGCATAAGCTCTACGAAAATACCGTAGCTTTCTACGGAGCGTACTATTCCCGTAACGGTTTCGCCTACGCTGAATAAATCGGCATTTTCCTGCCAGGTTCCAAGCAATTCCTTATGGCTAAGGGTTATTTTATCGTTTTCTATCGCCTTAACCACAGCCTTTACATTCTGTCCCACAGTAAATCTGTCGGAGGGATGGGAAATTCTCGAAACCGAGATAAGGTCGATGGGAATGAGGGAGGATATTCCGCAGCCTATATCAACAAAGGCGCCGAACTGCTCCATATGAGTAATTTTTGCGTCGATGATTGTTCCTGTACGAAGGCGGCATATATATTCGGAAACACATTCCTCCTGGGCGAGTCTTCTCGAAAGAAGCGCAACCTGTCTGCCCGATTCATCCCGTGTAATACCTGTGATTCTGAAGGAAACGGGCTTATTTACTCTTGAAATAAGCGCAATATCTCTTGTAGTACCGTTTTCGATTCCGATAGCGCCCTCACATCTCGGAATAATTCCCTTAATAAAGCCCATATCTATTATAAGATTATGACCGCTGTCACAGAGAATACAGCGTCCCTCGGTTATTACTCCCTTTTTTATGCAGTCCTCAAGAGCTGAGATGTCTGACGCGATATTTAAAACATCTTGACCGAGCGATGTAAGCTCGCCTTCGGGTAAATAGCGATTCATTGTTTATACCGTTCCTTTCCTTTTCGGTTTTTCTTGTCTTTCAATCTTATGATACCGAGTCGGCTAATATGACAGGCAGATACAACAAAAGGAAGGAATAACGATACATTATACAGAAAGGAAACAAATATGAAAATCTATAATAATGTTACCGAGCTTATCGGAAGAACACCGCTACTGAGGCTTAACGGCTTTGAGAAAAAGTATGGTCTTAAGGCTAAGCTTTTCGCTAAGCTTGAATTCTTTAATCCTGCAGGAAGCGCAAAGGACAGAATAGGAAAATCTATGATAGAGCAGGCTGAAAAGGACGGAATCCTTAAGCCCGGCGGAATGATTATAGAGCCTACAAGCGGTAATACAGGTATAGCTCTTGCGGCTATCGCTTCATCTAAGGGTTATAAGGCTGTGATTGTAATGCCCGATACAATGAGCGTTGAAAGAATAAAGCTTATTAAGGCTTATGGCGCAGAGGTGGTACTTACCGACGGAAAATACGGTATGAAGGCGGCTATAGAGAAGGCAGAGGAGATTTCGAAGGCTAATCACGGAAGCTTTATCCCCTCGCAGTTTAAAAACAGCGCCAATCCTGCTGCACACAGAGAGAATACAGGCCCCGAAATATGGTCGGATACCGACGGCGAGGTTGATGTTTTTGTATGCTGCGTCGGAAGCGGCGGTACTATAAGCGGAACAGGCGAATATCTTAAATCGAAAAGGCCTGATATAAAAATAGTTGCAGTAGAACCGCTCGGTTCGCCTGTGCTTTCCGAAGGAAGGGCGGGCGCTCATAAGATACAGGGTATCGGCGCAGGCTTTATTCCCGAAAATCTTAACACTTCCGTATATGACGAGGTTATTGCGGTAAGCGATGAGGACGCCTTTAATACAGGAAGAGAAATTCCGAGACTCGAAGGTATACTTACTGGTATTTCCTCGGGTGCGGCGGTTTTTGCGGCGATAAGCGAGGCGAAGAAGACTGAAAACGAGGGGAAGAATATCGTTGTACTTCTTACCGATACAGGAGAACGCTACCTGTCCTCCGAGATGCTTTCGGATTTATAATTTAATATGATATGTAAGAATCCGTTTGGCGCAGATAATGCGTCAGGCGGATTTTTTGTTCTATATTACGTCGGGTACGCATAAACTTGAAAAAACGAAAGGACAAGATTATGAAAAAAACGGACAAATTCAATTATGTAATTAAAATGCTTCCGCCTTTTTACTCTCCGCTTTCATCAGTACCCGACGAAATCAAGGAAAAGGCTCTTGAAATAAGGGTAAGAGCAGGGCGACCGCTTATAATAGAAACCCCCGATGAAAGGTATATCTGCAACAGCGCTATAGCTTCAACAGGCGATATATACGAATGTATAAAGTATTTCTGCGATTACTCGCTCTATAGCTGTGAAAAAGAGCTGGCCGAGGGCGTTTTTACCCTTAAGGGCGGTCACCGTGCGGGCTTTACGGGAACTGCGCTTGTAAAAGCAGGGGAAATACGTACAATCAAGGATATATCCTCTCTAAATATAAGGATTTCCAATGAGCATACAGGCTGTTCCGAAAGACTTTTCAGCCTTACCGCCTTTGAGCAGGATTTCAAGGGCCTTCTTATAATCGGGCCACCCTTATCCGCAAAAACTACGTTTTTAAGAGATTACTGCCGCCTTCTTTCCGCCTTCCGAAAGACAGCTCTTATTGACGAAAGGGGAGAGATTGCCGCTTCCTTTAAGGGGATACCGCAGAATGATATAGGTCTTAACTGTGATGTTCTTACGGGATTTCCGAAAAAGGACGCTTTACTTCATTCGGTTAAGACATTATCTCCCGAATATCTCTTCTGCGATGAGGTTACGGGGCAGTATGATGAGCTTTCGGACTGTTCGGGGCTCGGAATAAAGCTTATTCTTACGATGCACTGCGGAAATGTCAGCGAAATAAATGAGAACGACGGTATAAAGAGGATTCTTTCCTCAGGGACGGTAAATTATATATGCTGTCTCGAAAAGGGAAGAAAAATCGGGAAAATAAAGGGACTCTGGAGAATTGAAAATGGTAAAGCCGCTGATAGCCTTAGCGATTGTAATAATCTTTATATCAATAGGAGTAATTCACTCGTCTCGGTATAGAAAGCGATGCTCGGAGCTGATGCTGATAAGGGAGGCTCTGGAGGAGATATCGGTTATGATAAGGTTCAGGGCTGTTCCTGTCGGAGAGCTTTTATCCTCTCTTTTAAGCAAGGACAGATACGAAAAATCAATGTTTCTGCATAAGCTTAAGGAAGGCTTCGAGGGCGAAAATATCCAAATTAAGAATATATGGGGTAAGGCTCTCGAGGAAACGGTTTATCTTAACACGGATGATAAAGAAATAATACTTTCTGTCGGGAATAACCTTGGGGATACCGATACCGAGGGTCAGCTTTCTATGCTTACGATGGCTTCGGAGCTTATCGGAAAGAATCTTGATACAGCCGTATCCGAAAAGCTGAAAAGTGAGAAGCTCGTACTTAGTATGTGGATGTTTACGGGTATAGGTATCGGAATAATGGTAATATAGCTATGAAAGGTAAAAAGCTATGGATGTTGAGCTTATATTCAGAATTGCGGGGATAGGTATTGTGGTAGCCGTACTTAATCTCCTGCTCCAGCGTTCGGGACGTGACGAACAGGCTATGATGACGACGATAGCAGGACTTGTGGTCGTGCTGATGATGCTGATAGGCGAAATTGGTACGCTTTTTCAGACGATAAGGGAAGTATTTAATCTGTAATGAATGTTATGGCAATAGCCGCTCTCGGAATTACGGCGGCGGCTTTATCGGCAGTAATAAAAAAGTATAACGGCGAATTCAGTCTTTTTATATCTCTCGGAGCGTCCCTGCTTATTATGGGGGGAGTGCTTACTGCGGTTTATCCGCTTATAAACCTTATTAGCGAGCTTACGGATATAATAGATACCGACGCGGAATATACCGCTATACTTATGAAGGCTCTTGCAGTATGCTATGTTACCCAGCTTGCGTCTGACTGCTGTCGTGACAGCGGAGAAACCGCAATAGCGGGTAAGGTTGATTTTGCGGGAAAGATAGCGGTACTTCTTATTTCAGTTCCGCTTTTCGAAAAGCTTATAGAGATTATAAAGGGGCTTATGCTGTGATGTTGAAAAAAGTAAAATGGGCGGTATCGGTTTTTACAGCAATTATAGCTGTGTTATGTTTTTCGCCTGTAATATATTCGGCGGATTTCGGTACGGACGAGCTTATTGACGCACTCCCTGAGGAAAGCCGCACTTATATGGAGGAAAACAATATAACTCCCGAAAACAACGGATTCAGCAATATTTCGGTAACCGATATTATTGGGGACATTATAAATATAGCGGCGGAGAACATAGAAAAGCCGTCAAAAATGTTCATTTCACTTATCGGGGTAATACTTATTTCCTCGCTTTTTTCAGCGCTCCGTGCCGACGGAACGAATAAAAGCTACGATAAGGCGCTTACGCTTCTTTCTTCCTTATGCATAACTGTAATTATATCGGTATATCTCAGTGAAAGTCTTACTGCAACAGCGGCAGTACTTTCCACCTCATCGGGCTTTATGCTTACATATATACCTATTCTCGGCGGCGTAATGGCGGCGGAGGGACAGGCTTCTTCGGCTACGGTTTTCAGTTCTGTTATGATAGTGGCGATACAGCTTATGGCGCAGGCGACAACAGGATTGTTACTTCCGTTTTTAAGCTCCCTTCTCGGTATATCGGCGGCAGGAGGCTTAAACCCCGACCTTAAGCTTGAAAGGCTTACCGACGGTATTAAAAAGGCGGTTACGTGGGCTCTCGGTCTTATAATGACGCTTTTTATCGGTGTACTTTCTCTTCAGAGCTCTATTTCCGCCTCTACGGACAGCATAGCTCTTAAAGCGGCTCGTTTTGCCGTGTCCTCCTCTGTACCTATTGTGGGAGGGGCGGTTTCCGACGCCTTAGCTACTGTAAAAACAAGCATACAGCTTTTAAAATCGGGAATAGGAAGCTTCGGAATTGTGGCGGGAGCGACAATTCTTCTTCCTACTCTCATAAATACCCTTATATATAAATTTTTTCTTTTTGTAGCTGGAATTGTGGGCGATATTTTCGGAAACGAAAGAACCTCGGGAATGATAAAGGCAGGGGAAAATGTAATGTCGATAATTCTTGCGATTATTTCCTGTTTCTTTGTATTTGTAACGGTTTCTACCGCCCTTATGCTTATTATCTGCAGGAGTTGAAATATGAACGATATGCTTTTTAATATAAGTATGACCGCTATCCTTACAGGCATAATAAAAGCTCTCGTACCCGACGGAAAATACGAAAAACAGATGAGGCTTCTTATATCGGTATTTTTCCTTGTTGCGTGCGTCATCTTCTTCGGTAAGGGCTTTGACCTCAGCTTTGTTGATGAAATCGGCAATATCAGCACAGGCTACAGAGATTACTCGGTTCAGGTTGATGAGCTTACTGCACAGGAAACAGCGAAAATACTTAAAGGCAACATAAAAGAAGTTCTCGCCAAAGAGGGAATTTATCCCGAAAAAATATATATTGATACTAATATTTCGGACAATGACAGCATATCTATTATTGAAGTAAAGCTTATATTCAGAAAAATAGCCGAAATCGACGGAGGGAAGGCGGTGAAGCTTACAAAGTCCCTGGTAGGATACAATACGGATGTGACACTTGAGGAAGGCTGAATAAATGAAATGGATATTTAGTATCGGAAAGCTTAAGGATTTATTTAAAGGCGAAAAACAGGTTAAGCTTATTCTTATTGCAGGAGGCATAATAATACTCCTTATTGCTTTAAGCGGATTAGGAGGAAGCGATAAGAAGGCCTCGGCTGCCGTTACCGGATACGAGCTTTCGGAATATGAAAAAAAGCTTGAGGAAAGGCTTGTGGATATACTTTCGGGAATAGACGGAGCCGGTAATATCAATGTTATGGTAACGCTTGATACAGCGGAGGAAAACGAATACGGAAAAACGAAGGATATGCTTTTATCTGTAAGAGCGCCCTGTGTAAGAGGCGTTATCGTTGTCTGTGACGGCGGGAACAGCGTTATAGTCAAGGAGAAAATAACCCAGGCTGTATCGGGCGTATTCGGAATAAGTACCACACGAGTAAGTGTAATAAATTAAGAAAGGATTGGTAATAACCAATGAAAAGAAGAATAAACCTAATTATCGGAAGAAAACAGATTATCCTGGCTGGACTTACAGTACTGCTGGGGGCGGCGGTTTACATAAACTATCTGAACTCCTCGTCACAGGATATAAAAACTGCGGATAACGTTCAGAATACCGAGGTAGCCAACTATGGCGAGGTACAGTTCGTTTCCTCAGAGTTTTCTGCGGAGAAGGATACTGTTCTTTCTTCGGATGAATATTTCGCTAAGGCTCGTCTCGATAAACAGCAGAGCAGGGATGAATCAATCGAGGTTCTCCAGAGCTTCTATTACGGCGGAGACAGTACAAGCGAGGAGCTGGCTGTAATTGCACAGGACGTACTTTCCGTAAGCGGATATATCGAGACGGAGACGAAAGTGGAAAATCTTCTTAAGGCACAGGGCTTTGCCGAGGCATTATGTTATCTTTCGAATAACAGCGCTAATGTAATTGTAAAGACTGAAGGTCTCGATAATGGTCAGGCTGCACAAATTAAGAGTACTCTTTTAGGTGAAATTGCTATACCGGCAGAAAATATTACAATAGTTGAAATAAAATAGTTGTACATTTTGAATTTTTGTGGTATAATACTGATAAGAATGCACGAATGCCGATAAAAAGGCTGAAATGTATTTTTAAAGCTGAAAATAAGTATTATCTACATAATTCGGAGGTATTTCTTATATGAACGGTTTAGCAGGAAAAACAAGCGGATCTTTAAAGATTTCAGGAAGAGTTATTGCCGATATTGCTGAATCTGCCGCTGCTGAAATAAAAGGCGTTTCGGTAACGGAGGAAAACAGACTTGAAACGTCTGATGATATCCCCTTTATCGGAAGTATTTTTTCTCCCGTAAGAGTTCGTGTGTCCTCGGACGCTGTGGCTATTGATGTTTCTGTTGTTACCGAGGCAGGTTATAAAGCCTACGAGGTTGCGAAGCTTGTACAGCAGAATGTAAAATCCGCCGTACAGAATATGACAGGTATAGCGGTATCCAAGGTAAACGTAAGAATTATCGGAATAAAGCAGTAAATATTCAAGTACCCTCCGAAGCCTTCGGGGGGCTGCTTGGCATTACATAAAAAAGTTAGGAATTGTGATTATGAGTGAAAAATTGACAAGAAGAGACACAAGAGAAGCGGTTTTCCTTCTTTTATTCCAGAATGAGCTTTCGGGAAACGATATTTCCGAGGCGGCCGAGGCTTGCGTCGAGGCTTACGATATGGCAGTAAACAACGAGATAAAGAATACTGCCTCGAAGGTTGTTGAAAAGTATGAGGAGCTTGACGGAATTATCGGAAGATACAGCGAAAAGCGTGAGGTTTCACGTATTTCCAAGGTAAATAAGGCTATCCTTCGTCTTGCTTTATATGAGATTCTCTATTGCAGTAATATTCCCGAGAAGGTTTCGGTGAACGAGGCTATAGAGCTTTCGAAAAAGTATGCGGAAAAACAGGATTCCTCCTTTATAAACGGAGTTCTCGGTAATTATATAAAGGATATGGGAAAAAACATTGAATAAGCCCTTTACAGTCACGGTTTCACAGCTTAACAGGCGTGTTGCCCTTATGCTGAGGTCTGAGGCGGCGTTTTCGGACATATCGGTAAGGGGCGAAATTTCGAACTTTGTATATCATAATAAGTCGGGGCATATATATTTTACCCTTAAGGATGACGCCTGCTCATTAAAGGCTGTGATGTTCCGTTCTAATGCGGAGAATCTGAAGTTTATGCCTGAAAACGGTATGTCCGTTGTGGTAAGAGGCAGTATTCAGTGCTATGAACGTGACGGCGTTTACCAGCTTTACGCCATAGAGATGACAGAAGCCGGAGAGGGTCAGCTTGCAAACGAGTTTGAAGCGCTGAAGAAAAAGCTTGAAGAAGAAGGCCTTTTCAAGCAGAAACGACCTCTTCCTGTCAGCGTCAGTAAAATAATTGTGATTACCTCCGATACAGGTGCGGCGATACAGGATATTCTGAATATTCTTAACCGAAGATATCCTCTTGTTAAGGTTGCGCTTATACCTGCCTGTGTACAGGGTGAATACGCTCCCGATTCTATTGCTTCTGCCTTTAAGAAGGCGGAAAGTCAGGGAGGAGATCTCATTATCTTCGGAAGAGGCGGCGGTTCCTCGGAGGATTTATCCGCTTTCAACACCGAAAAGGTAGCGAGAGCCGTGTTTAACAGCAGTATTCCCACTATTTCGGCGGTAGGACACGAGACGGATTTTACAATAGCTGATTTTGTAGCGGATCTCAGGGCGCCGACGCCGAGTGCGGCAGCTGAGCTGGCTGTTCCCGATATTAAGGAGATAGAAAGCACTCTCGAAGGCTACAGGGAATATCTTTATAAAAAGACTTCTGATATAATAAACGATAAATCGGTTATTCTAAGGCTTATAAATTCGGATATTCAGAAGAAAAGCCCTTATAATAAGCTTAAAATGAATTCGGAGCGATTGGACGGTATTTACGCTTCCATAGCTCTTTCCTTAAAGAAGCTTATCGAATATAAGGAAAGCCTTTATCTTTCGAAGGCTGAGCTTATAGGGGCTCTTAACCCTCTTTCTGTCCTGATGAGAGGTTATTCAATAACATACAAGGACAATAATGTTATTTTTTCGTCGGACGAGCTCGCTAAGGGCGATAAGGTTAGAATAAAGCTTCACGACGGAGAATTTACTGCAACTGTCGATAAGACGGAGAAGGAGAAATAATGAATTTCGAAGAAGCATATAAAAGACTGACCGAGATTTCATCGGAAATGGAAAAGAAGGATTTACCCCTCGAAAAAGCAGTGGAGCTTTATTCCGAAGCGGCCGCGCTTGTGGGTGTATGTAAGAAAAGTATCGAGGAAGCAAGACTCGAAGTAGAAAAAATTGATAATAAATAGGACGTATATGAATTTTTTGGAAGAATATATAAAACTGACAGAGGAACGGCTCTATAGCTTTTTACCCGATTTCGACCTGCCTCAGGGACGAGCTTCAAGAGCTTCCTTTCATAGTCTTAATGCAGGCGGAAAACGTATAAGACCCGTTCTTACGCTTATGTTCTGCGAAATGTGCGGAGGGGACAGGAAGAAAGCTCTTGATATTGCCTGTGCGATAGAATATATCCATACCTTTTCGTTAATTCACGATGATCTGCCCTGTATGGACGACGACGATCTCCGTCGAGGTAAGCCGAGCTGTCATAAGGCCTTTGACGAGCCTACGGCGCTTCTTGCAGGTGACGCTCTTGCTGTAATGCCCTTCGGTATCATAGCCCAGTCGGCTCTCGGGGGTAAGATTAAATATGAAACGGCGGCGAAAATATCGAAGCTTCTCTGTGATTGCGTTTGTATAAACGGTATGATCGGGGGACAGCAGATTGATATTGAGACGGAAGGAAAGCGAACCGATAATAAGACGCTTCTTTCAATGTATATGATGAAGACCTCGGCTCTCCTTAAGGCGGCCTGCTGCTGCGGTGTGCTTTGTGCAGAAAGCGGAAACGAGGCATATTATCTTGAAAAAGCCTCAGAATATGCGGAAAATCTCGGTCTCGCCTTTCAGATTACCGATGATATACTTGACGTAACGAGTACAGATGAGGTTCTCGGTAAGCCTGTAGGAAGCGACAGCGAATCAGAGAAGTTTACATACGTTTCTTTGAACGGAATTGATAATTCAAGGCTGGCTGCCGCAGAATATACAAGCAAGGCTATAGAGGCTCTTAATGCTTTTGAAAATAACGGAAGTGTCCTGAGGCTGACTGAAATGCTTCTTGACAGAAAAAAATAGGAAGGATATTCAACTAAATGAGAACAGACCAGTTTCCTGTGGTTTTATTGGTGGCGCTTATTGGCTGGCTTGCCGCACAGATATTAAAGACAATTTTTTATGCGATAAAATATAAGACCTTTAACCCCGAAAGAATCTGGGGTGCAGGAGGTATGCCGTCGTCGCATTCGGCTCTTGTTTCGGCGCTTGCTATCGCTACTGCCCGTACCGAGGGCGTAGCTTCTACCGAATTCGCCCTTGCAATGGCTTTTGCGCTTGTTGTAATGTATGACGCCTGCGGCGTACGCCACGAGGCAGGACGCCACGCAAGAGAAATTAACAGATTAAGGAAAATCGTCGGAAAGCTTGACGATGAGATTATTGAAGAGCTTGATGAAGAAATTGATATCGAAACCGAACAGGAATCGGGTCTCCAGAAGGATCTTAAGGAATTTCTCGGACATACTCCCTTTCAGGTTATATGCGGTGCGCTTCTCGGTATTCTTATTGCTATGGCGTTTCCGATTGTTTTGGTTTAAGATTTAAGCTATGAGGAGGTATAGACTTGCTTCTTAATGAAAATATTTCATCTGAATTTATAAAGAGTCTGAGCGCCTCCGAAAGAAAACAGCTCTGTTCAGAAATAAGAACCTTTTTAATTGAAAATATTCATAAAACAGGCGGACATTTAGCTTCGAACCTTGGTTCTGTGGAGCTTACCGTTGCGCTTCATACTGTTTTTACAACTCCCGAAGATAAGATAATCTTTGATGTAGGTCACCAGTCCTATACCCACAAGATTATTACAGGCAGATATAAGGATTTTCCGAAATTACGCACGCAAGGCGGAATTTCGGGCTTTCCTCGTTCAAACGAAAGCGAACACGACGCCTTTATCGGCGGACACAGCAGTATTTCCGTTTCTGCGGCTCTCGGAATCGCAAAGGGAATCGAGCTGAATAAAAAAGAAGGAAACGTTATAGCCGTTATTGGCGACGGCGCTCTTACGGGAGGACAGGCCTACGAAGGTCTCAACAACGTAAGCAAGCATTCGGGAAATCTTATCATTGTTCTTAACGATAATGAAATGTCAATTTCCAAGAATAAGGGGATAGTTGCGGATTATCTTACAAAAATGCGCTCCTCGAAATCCTATTTCGAAAAGAAGGAGTCGGTAAAGGATTTCCTTTCCCACACGTCCATAGGAAACGATATTTCGAAATCAATAAGCGGAACTAAAGACCTTATTAAATTTGCAATTTATCAGAGTAATATATTTGAAAGCCTCGGTCTTAAATACTATGGGCCTGTTAACGGCCACGATATAGAAAAGCTTATCGAGATATTCGAGGTGGCGAAGCTTACAGATGAGCCCTGTATCGTTCATATTAAGACGAAAAAGGGAAAGGGCTATGTTCCTGCCGAGGAAAATTCGGGGGAATATCACGGTATTTCCAAGAAAATCCCTGTTCATCATCATTATCTTACCTATTCCGAGGTTATGGGGCGTGAGCTTGTTAAGCTTGCGGAGGAGGATAATCGTATTTGTGCAGTTACTGCGGCGATGAAATACGCAACAGGCCTCCAGCATTTCGCAAAAAAATACCCCGAGAGATTTTTCGATGTGGGTATCGCCGAACAGCACGGGCTTACCTTCTCCTGCGGTCTTGCCTCAGAAGGGTTTATACCTGTTTTTGCAGTATACTCGACATTTTTGCAGCGTTGCTATGACCAGATTATTCACGACGCTTCTATTGAAAAAAAGCATATCGTTCTCTGTGTTGACAGAGCAGGGCTCGTAGGCGAGGACGGCGAAACTCATCAGGGCTTGTTTGATGTGGCTATGCTTACTACGGTACCGGGTATTACTGTTTATTCTCCGTCGGATTCGGTAAATCTGAAGGCCTGCCTTAAAAAAGCGGTTAAGGAGGATACCGGCGTAGTAGCGGTAAGATATCCGAGAGGCTATTGTCTTTCAGGTAAAAGCGAGACGTATTGCGATTATTTCTATTCGGGTTATAATAGTAAGACTCTCCTTATATCCTACGGCAGAGTCGGAAATAATATAAAGGATATAGATAATACAGATTATCTCATTATGAATAAAATCTATCCGATAAGCAGCGAGATAACAGAAATTATTAAGCATTATGACCGTATTTTCTTCTTTGAAGAAGGAATGAAACAGGGCGGTATCGGAGAAAAGCTTTTATGTGAAGGCTATTCCTCGGGCTTCAGAGGTGATTTCGAAATTATAGCTATCGACGGGCATTTCGTGGAAAATGCCGATGTTGAATACCAGCTTTCCGAAGCAGGGCTTGACAGAAAATCAATTATTGACAGGGTATCCTTATGAAAGAAAGACTTGACGTAATTCTTACTGCAAAAAATCTTGCAAAAAGCCGTACTGCGGCCAATGATATGATAAAGGAAGGCTCAGTTACCGTAAACGGTAAGGTTATCTTAAAGGCTTCCGAAAAGGTTGACCCGAAAATTGATGTGATTGTCGTATCCGAGGAATCCGCTGTGATGAAATATGTGGGAAGAGGCGGCTTTAAGCTTGAGACAGCGATAAATGAGT
Source organism: Ruminiclostridium sp. (assembly GCA_045579625.1). GTDB lineage: Bacteria > Bacillota > Clostridia > Oscillospirales > Ruminococcaceae > Ruminiclostridium_E. The sequence continues at coordinate 198,655 of JAZNMN010000017.1, read as the reverse complement.
TCGGTATCGATCTTAGCGGAAAGGTTTGCCTCGATATAGGTGCGTCAACAGGCGGCTTTACAGATTGTATGCTGAAAAACGGAGCTGAAAGAGTTTTCGCCGTTGATGTGGGTACAAATCAGCTTGCCGAAAAGCTCAGAAACGACAGCAGGGTAATTTCTCTTGAACAGCTCGATATAAGAAGGGCGACGGATGAGATTTCGGAAAAGGTGGATTTTATCGGTATAGACGTATCTTTTATTTCCTTGAAGCATATACTGCCCGAGCTCAGGCGCTTTTCTTCCGAAAACGCTTTCGGTGTTGCCCTTATAAAGCCGCAGTTCGAAAACGGAAAAGTAAAAAACGGAAAGAATGGAGTTATAAAGGACCCTAAGATTCATAAAAGAGTTGTTGAGGAAATATGCCTGTTTTCCGAAGGTCTCGGCTTCACGGGTATAAGAACAGTTCCTTCCTCCATACTCGGCGGCGACGGTAACAAGGAATTTCTTATGTATTTTGAAATAAAGGGATAAAATATGAAGGTTTTAATCAGTACAAGTACAAAAAAACAGAAAAGTCTTGATGTTCTGCCTGAGGTGGTTGATACTCTAATAAAAAACGGTATCGGAGTTTCTATGCTCTCGGATATCTATGAGTTTTATTCGGATGAAAGAGTTTCTTTCAGCGATGACGACGGAATAATAGCTGAATGTGATATTATTCTTACTGTAGGCGGAGACGGTACCATTTTGAAATGGGGAAAAAAGGCGGCGGAATACGATAAGCCCCTTATCGGTATAAATACAGGCCGTCTCGGTTTTATGACCGCCTTCGAATGTACGGAGCTTCATAAGCTTTCCGTCCTTACAACAGGCAATTATTCCATCAGCAAGCGTATGATGATAAATGCGGAGATAAATAAGGGCGGAGAAAAGTCCGACGATACCGCATTAAATGATATAGTACTTTTTAAGGATATAAATTCGAAGCTTCCCGAATATATCGTAAGAATAAACGGTACGATAGTTTCCAAGATAAGGGCTGACGGCCTTATTTTCAGCACACCTACAGGTTCTACCGCCTATGCTCTTTCGGCAGGCGGTACTATTATCGAGCCTACTGTGGAATGTATCCAGCTTACTCCGCTTTGCGCCCATTCATTATTCAACCGTCCTATGATTTTCAGCGGAAGCGATGTTATAAGCGTAAGCTGTAGGCAGTACGACGGAAGCCAGGCCAATATAAGCATTGACGGAAATCCCGGCATTCCTTTTAACGAGGGCGACGAGCTTATACTGAAAAAATCAGGAAAAACCCTTAAGCTTATAGATATTGACGGAAACGGCTTTTATGAAGCAGTAAGCAGTAAGCTTATGACCCCGATAAAATAGTTGGCATTTTCGAAAGGAAAGCTTAAATGAAAAGAAAAAGACAGGCTGAGATAATTTCAATCATTTCCGAAAACGAAATAGAAAACCAGGATATGCTCAGAAAAGAGCTATTAAAAAGAGGCTATAATGTTACACAGGCTACCGTGTCCCGTGACATAAACGAGATAAACCTCGAAAAAGCTATATCGAAAAACGGCGTAAGCTGTTATATGAAGGCACAGAAGGCTAATCATATTCATTTTGAAAATATATTTCAGCAGTCTGTAATAAAAATTGATTGTGCGGGGAATATCGTCTGCGTAAAATGTCATTCAGGTCTTGCGAATGCTGCCTGCGCAACCCTCGACGCTATGAACATAGATTATATCGTAGGTACAATTTCGGGAGACGATACGATATTTATTCTCGTAAGAACCGAAAATGACGCAAAAACGCTTATTGCATATCTTAAAAAAATGATCTGAGGTATAAGGATGTTAAAAGAGCTTTATATAGAAAATCTTGCAGTCATAGAAAAGGCTGACATTTTTTTCGACGGAAAATTTAATATCTTTTCAGGTGAAACAGGCGCCGGCAAGAGTATTCTTATCGGCGCTATAAATGCTGTCCTCGGAACAAGAATGTATAAGGATATAATAAGGACAGGCGCTGATAAAGCGGTTGTTACTGCGGTTTTTGACTACATTCCCGCTATGGTGGAGAAAAAGCTTTCCGAATACGGCTATGAAAGCGACGGAGAGCTTCTTATAAAGCGTGAGCTTTCCGCTGACGGAAAGGGAAGCGTGAGAATCTGCGGAAAGCCTGCTACTGCGGCTATACTTAAGGAGGTAGCCGGCGGCTTAATAGATATTCACGGTCAGCACGACAACAGAATCCTTACCGATAATACAAATCAGAGAGAGCTTATAGACAGTTATGGCGGCTTATCCGAAAAGCTTACCTCATACGGTGTACTTTTCAGAGAGTTTTCCGCCCTTTCAAGAAAAATAAAGCGTCTCGAAGAAGAGGCTGCCGAAAAGGATGAGCGCATAGAAAAGCTTAAGAATGATATAGATGAGGTTGAAAAATTAAAGCTCAGAAAGGGCGATGAAGCTACTGTTTCGGAAAAGCTTAACCGTGCGAGAAATTCCGAGGAGATAAATAAGGCTCTCTTAGGAACCTTATCCGCATTCAGCGGCGACGATGAAGCGTCGGGCATTACCGATACTCTTTCGCTGGCTGTTGAAAAGCTTAACGGAATAAGTGAATTTATCCCCGATTGCAGTCAGCTCTCCGAACGTATTTCGGCTCTTATTATCGAGCTTGATGATATAGGAGGAGAGATATCGAGACTTGTTCCCGACGATGAAGAGGAATTATCCCTTACTCTTCTCGAGGAGAAAATGAGCGGAATTTTGTGGCTTAAGCGTAAGTATAATAAAGAGCTTGATGAAATTCTCGATATGTGTGATGAATGGAAAAATGAGCTTAAGGAATTATCTGAGGCCGATAACACGATTACTGCGCTTAACGAGGAACGACACAGGCTCGGAGATGAGGTAAAAGCCGCCGCAATAGAGCTTTCCGAGCTTAGAAAGGATGCGGCGAAGAAGCTTACCGAGGCTATCTCAGAACAGCTCAGATTCCTTGATATGCCAGATGTACGTCTCGAATTTCATATAACGCACGGAAAGATAACCGTGAACGGAATGGATAATGTTGAAATGATGATTTCCGTTAATAAGGGCGAGGAGCTTAAGCCTATAGGAAAGGTTGCGTCGGGCGGCGAGCTTTCACGTATTATGCTTGCAGTAAAAAGCGTTTCGGCGGAAAATGATGATACTCCTACAATGATTTTCGATGAAATTGATACGGGAATAAGCGGAAGAGCGGCTCAGAAGGTTGGGAAAAAGCTTTCTGACATTTCGAAAAAGCGTCAGGTTGTATGTGTTACGCATCTTGCGCAGATAGCTGCTTTATCCGATAACCACCTTCTTATCAAGAAAAATACCGATAATTCGAGAACCTATACAACCGTACATTCCCTCGATTATGATGAAAAGCTTCACGAAATCGCAAGAATTATTTCAGGCGACAGCGACAGCGAGGCTTCTCTCAAGAATGCAGAGGAATTGATTAAGAATAAAGCCTGAGGTGAATAAAATAGAAATCAGAGCCTGGGTATATACAAGAAAACAGCTTTCCGACGCTCTCGGAAACGAAAGCGTAAGCTATGTATACTGCCCGATTAAACTTATCGATAAATCCTTACATAGCTATAAGGACAGAATAATTATTCTTCCGCCCGAATATCTTGCGGACGTCGAGGAGAAGGTAAAGAATGAGCTTAAAGAGCTTTATAACGAGGGATTTCGCTGTGCAGCAGCACACACTGTAGGTCATATTGAGCTTTTAAAGAAGATGGGCTTTACTGTTTTTGGCGGAAACAGGCTGAACTGCGTAAACAGTAGGACTGCCGATTTCCTTGACAGGGAAGGGCTTAAAGATATCATTCTTTCTCCCGAGCTTACCTTTAATCAGATTGGCAGTATTAAATGCGATTCGAGGACGGGGATTATCGCCTACGGCCATTTACCGCTGATGATTAACAGAAGATGTCCCATAAACAACGGAAAGCCTTGTAACGGGAAGAATTGCGGAAGGAAGCTGAGAGACCGTCTCGGAAACGAGCTTAGCCTTATATGTAACGAAAATACAGTTGAAATTCTTAACAGCGATGTTCTCATTTTAAGCGACAAGCTTAAGGATTTCACGGTTGATTTTTTCGTACTTCGGTTTACGGTTGAGACTGAAATAAATTCGATAATAGAAGCTTATAAAAACGGCAGTAAATTAAATTTCAAAAAAATAACAAGAGGTCTTTATTACAGGGGCGTGGAATAAATGAACATAAATATTAAAAAAATGAACAGTAATGCAAAGCTACCCTACAGAGCTACCGAAGGAAGCGCAGGAGCAGATTTATTCGCTTGTCTCGAGGGCGGAAGCGTGACCATAATGCCTAATGAGCGTATGCTTGTTCCTACAGGGCTCGCAATTTCCGTTCCCGATAAGAATCACGGTGCTTTTATTTTTCCGAGAAGCTCCTTATCGAGCAAGTTCGGAATTTCTCTTGCTAACTGCGTAGGCGTGGTAGACAGCGATTACAGGGGAGAAATAAAGGTTCCGCTTATTAACCATTCCGACGAGCCTTTTACTGTAAACGACGGGGATAGAATTGCACAGCTTGTAATTATGCCTGTTATTGTTCCTGATTTTGTTGAAGCTGAACAACTCGACGCTACAGAGCGGGGCGAGGGCGGCTTCGGCTCTACAGGAAAATAGTATTGTAAAAAATTTACTATAATAAAGTGTTTTGTTATGTAAATTTTTATTTATTTACTGTTGTAACATTATAGAAATCGTGTTATAATAATTAAAGAAAAATAAATTTTTTACGGAGGAGAAATGTTTACTAAAGATATCGGTATAGATTTAGGCACAGCCAACTGCCTTGTATATATGAGAGGAAAGGGTATTATTATCCGCGAGCCGAGCGTTGTTGCCGTTGATGTAAAATATGAGCGTGTAAGATACGTGGGTCAGGAGGCTAAGGATGTTATTGGCCGTACTCCCGGCTCGATTGTAGCCGTAAGACCCTTAAAGGACGGTGTTATAGCCGACTTTGATATGACTACAAGTATGCTCCAGGAGTTCATAAACAAGGCTAAAAAGGGAAGAAAATTCGTTAAGACCCGTGTAATTATCTGCATTCCTTCGGGTGTTACTGCAGTTGAGCGTCGTGCTGTTAAGGAAGCGGCTCAGAGCGCAGGCGCCAAGCGTGTTTCTATAATTGAAGAGCCTATGGCCGCCGCTATAGGCGCAGGTCTTCCCGTTGCCGAGCCTACAGGAAGTATGATTGTTGATATCGGCGGCGGAACAAGCGAGGTTGCCGTTATCTCCCTCGGAGGTATCGTAACGTCCCGTTCTGTGAGAGTTGCAGGAGACGAATTCGATAATTCAATCATAAACTATATTAAGAAAAAGTATAATCTTCTGATAGGTGAGCGTACTGCAGAAAATATTAAAATCGCTATCGGCTCGGCTTTCCCTTATTCGGAAAATGAGCCTGTTATGGATATAAAGGGTAGAAACCTTCTTAACGGTCTCCCCGAGAATATCACTATTACAAGCGAGGAAATCCGTGAAGCCTTAGCAGAGCCCTTAAGCCACGTTATCGAGGCAATAAAGATCACTCTCGAGAAAACTCCTCCCGAGCTTGCCGCTGATATCATTGACCAGGGTATTATGCTTGCAGGTGGCGGAGCCCTCCTTAAAGGCCTCGATAAGCTTATCAACAGGGAAACAGGTATGCCTGTAAAAATAGCCGAAAGCCCCCTTGACTGCGTTGCCGACGGAACAGGTAAGGTTCTCGAAAATATTGATAAGCTTGTTGACGTACTGAGCGACGACGATTCACGTTATTAAAATTAAGCGTTCCCAAAGATATTTTGGGACGCTTTTTCTCTTAATTTTTACGGAGTAGATATGAAAGACTTTTTTCAGAGCATAAAATTCAAGATAATAATATGTATCTTCGCTCTTGTGTTCGGTTTTATGATTTATGCCGCTATATCGGGTAACAATATAATTTTCCCTAAGAGTATCCTCGAAACCGTGTCACAGCCCTTCGTTACCCTCGGAAGCTCTTTGACGAGCTGGGCGGAGGATACCATAGATACTTTGGTTAATGCCGAAAAATATAAAAAAGAGAACGAAGAGCTTAAGGAAATGCTTACAGAAATGTACAGCGACATTCTGGATAAAAACCGAACCGACGAGGAAAACGAAAAGCTAAGGGCTATTCTCGGAATAGCGGGAGATAATCCCGATTATGAGTTTTCGTCTCCCTGTAAGGTAATCGCAAGAAACACAAACGATATATTCGGCGGCTTTACAATCGATAAAGGCTCGGCTGACGGAATAAGCCTTTACGACCCTGTTTTTACTTCGGTAGGTCTCGTAGGCGTAGTTACCGATATTTCCTCTCACTACTGCGTAGTTTCAACAATTCTTTCCCCGGAAGTCAATATAGGCGTTATGACTGCCGATGAAAGTGTGGTGGGGATTATTGAGAATAATGCAGTATATTCCTCTGACGGCTGTTGTCTTATGAGTTATATTTCCAAGGACAGCAACATAAAAGAGGGAGACCTCGTTATTACCTCGGGAAGCTCAAGCTTTCCGCCCGACCTTGTAATAGGTCTTGTAAAAAGCGTTTATACCGACGCTAACGGTCTTACTCTTCACGCAGTTGTCCAGCCTACCGAGGATGTTTTTAACGTTACGAGCGTTTTCGTTATTACCGACTTTTACGGACAGGAATAATAAATATGAAATACAGAATTCTTGTAAACGAAGTCTTTAGCCGTGAGGAAAAAAGACGGAGATTTATAAAATGGGTCATATACGCTTCCTCGTTACTGCTGTTTTATGTGATAATGAGGTGTGGAATATTCGATATATGGCAGCCTGTTCTCATTATACCTCTTGCTGTAGCTGTGGCTATGCACGAAACAGAGCTTCCTGCAGGAATATTCGCATTATTCTGCGGCTATATGATTGATATTGCCTACGGCTTTATCTTCGGCTTCAGCGTTGTGTGGCTTATGCCTGTCGCTATAGCCGCAAGCCTTCTTATAAGAAACCTCATAAGGCTTAATCTTTTCAATTATTGTGCAGTTACTGCGGTGGCTGTTTTTCTTGAATTTTCGATGGATTATCTGTTCAACGTAGCTATCTGGAATATTCAGGGGGGAGAGATAATTCTTACCTCTTCTATCATTCCTACGGCGGTTTCAACATTTGTACTTTCACCGCTCGTATACTATTTCATAAAGTTTATAAACAGGAAACTTTCCGTTTCGGGAATAAATTCGGGATATACGCCTGATGTTCCCGAGAATAAGGACGAAGAAAAGACGGAATAAATACAGAAGGGAGCGTTCATATAAATGAATAAAACCGCAAAGCTTATACGAACGCTTGTTCTTGTGATAATTCTTCTAATATCGCTGTTCCTCTGTATTCTCCAGCTTCTTCGTATGCAGATTGTAGACGGAAAAACCTATCTTGCGCTTACTGAAACGAGCTATTCTTCTTCACAGCTTGTTACAGCCACAAGAGGACAGATTTTTGACTCGGAGGGCGTGGTGCTTACCTCAAACAGAACTGTTTACAGGGCTGTTATTCAAAAAGCGTATCTTAGCTACGAGGAACAGAATGAAATAATACTTAGGGCAGTAGAGATACTTAGAAAAAACGGCGATGAATGGAACGATTCTATGCCTGTTACTATGACGACGCCCTTCAGATTTACCGACGTGGAGGAAAGCGAGCTGGAGGCCTTCAGAAGGAGAGCGGGTGTAATTGCGGAGGCTACGGCGGAAAACTGTATTTCTGCCCTCGTGAAGAAATATAATATAGATATTTCGAAATATTCCGAAGAGGAGCTTCGTATAATAGCAGGTGTACGCTATGAAATGACTCTTAAGGATTTTTCTTATGATAATCGTTTTGTACTTTCCGACAGTATTTCCTTAAAATCGCTGACTGCATTAAAAGAACAGAAATTCGTTCTCGGCGGAATTGATATTGTTGAAGAAAGCGCGAGAGATTATATCGGAGGCTCAACCGCTCCACACGTCCTCGGTACCGTCGGAGCAATTTCAGCCGAAGAATACAAGGAGCTTAAGGCCGACGGCTACGGCTACAACGATATTATAGGAAAATACGGCATAGAAAGCGCTATGGAGAGCGTTTTAAGAGGGGAAAACGGAGAGCGTACAATAACACGTGACTCAAAGGGAAACGCTCTTTCCGATGAAATTACAAAAGAGGTTATAGCGGGAAACAGCGTTAAGCTTACCTTCGAAGGAAAGAAACAGGATATGCTCCAGAACGCTCTCGCCGATCACGTGAACTGGCTCAATAATTCGGCGGACAGAGGAAACGACTGCGACGCAGGCGCAGTAGTTGTTCTTGACGCAAAAAACGGCGCTGTACTCGGAATGGCGTCATATCCTACCTATAATCTTACCGAATCTGTTGAAAATTACGGGGCAGTACTGAACAGGGAAGGAAATCCGATGTTTAACCGCTGTACCAACGGTCTTTACCGCCCCGGCTCGGCTTTTAAGACGATAACTGCCACAGACGGACTTATAAACGGCTATATCGATACTTCTACAAGATGTACCTGTACGGGGGTTTATACCTTCTATTCGGCCTCGGATTACCGTCCTAAATGCACGGGCTTTCATCTTGGATATGACGTGGTGGACTGTCTTAAGTGGTCCTGTAATATCTTTTTCTACGACTTGGGCAGGAGACTCGGTATTGACCAGCTCAGCTCCTTCGCAGGTCAGTTCGGCTACGGAAAAAATCTCGGGCTTGAAATAGGCGGCCTTTCGGGACAGATGTCCTCTCCCGAGCTTTATGAGGAGCTGAGAGGCGAGCCCTGGACTGAGGGAAATACGCTCCAGGCGGCTATCGGTCAGATGGATACGCTCGTTACGCCCCTTCATCTCGCTGTGCAGGCGCTTACACTTGCCAATGACGGCGTAAGATATAAGCCTTATCTTGTTGATTCGGTATGGAATTACGACCTTAGCGAAAAAATATATTCAACAGCGCCTCAGGTTGAAGAGGTTATAGAGGATAACAACAATGCATTCGGAACGGTACGAGAGGGAATGATTGCGGTATCTACTCTTGTAAACTGGCCAACAAGCTCAGCCTTATGGAATTTCGAAGGGCTTCCCGGGGGCGTCGCTATAAAGACAGGTACTGCCGAAACGGGAGACGGATACTATACCTCTACCGTTATGGGATATTATCCTGCCGAAGATCCCGAAATAGCCTTCGGAATCATCTTTGAAAAGGGCGAATATTCAAGATATATGGTCAGAAATATTATCGATATTTATATGTACGACAGGTACGAACCTGACCTGGATGAAAACGGAGTTGTTATTTCTCCCTGGAAAAGGTGGGAATGTAACGTAAATAGTGCAGGAACAGAGTAATATTGCACAAAATATAGTGTTAAATTCGATACAATTTTCACGAAAAAAATAATTATTTTAAAAAACTCTTTTAAATTGGCCTAAAATATGTTATTATTAGTATGTATTAAGATTACAAGGAGGTATTCTGATGTCAAAGATTATTGCAGTTACTGCCGGAAAGGGCGGTACGGGTAAGTCTACCACCTCTGCCAATATAGCTTCCTGCCTTGCATATCAGGGCAATAAGACTCTTCTTGTAGAGCTTGACTTCGGTTTAAGATGTTTAGATATTATGCTTGGAATTAAGGATAAGGTAAAGCACGATATCGGTGAATATCTTGAAGGAAAGATTGATATTCTTACAGCTACCACAAAGGTGGACAGAAGTGAAAATCTTTCTCTTGTATGTGCTACGAGAAACCCCTTTATGGATATAAATCCCGAGAAAATTATCGGCGTTTGCGATGAAATGAGAGAATTCTTCGACTATATCATTATTGATACAGCCGGTGTTGGAAGCTCGGTTTTCAGCGTTATCAAGGCTGCTGATTTAATTCTTATGGTTACAACTCCCGATACAGTATGCGTAAGAGACGGCGCAATTCTTTCCGACTTCTTATATGTAAAGAACTGCGTTAACCAGCGTTTAATTATAAACAAGGTTCCTGTACGTTTTAAGGACGAGGAAATTCTCTTCGACCTTGACGAGGTTATGGATACAGTAGGTATTCCTCTTATCGGCGTTGTCCCCGAGGACAGCGATATAAGAATCTGCGGCGCAAAGGGACAGCCTCTTCCTAAAAACAGCGCAGGCTTTAAGGCTTACGATTCTATTTCTAAGCGTATTCTCGGTAATAATGTACCTCTCTCGATAAATATTGACTAATTTGAAAAAGGCGGGTGTCAAAAATTATGAATATAGCGTTAATTGCTCACGATTCGAAGAAAGAGCTTATGGTTCAGTTCTGCATTGCTTACTGCGGTATTTTAAGCAGACATAATTTATGTGCCACAGGTACGACAGGTAAGCTTGTTGCTGAAGCTACAGGTCTTAATATACAGCGTTATTTAAGCGGCTCCCAGGGCGGTGACCAGCAGATCGGAGCAAGAATTTCCTGTAACGAGATCGACGTTTTATTCTTTTTCCGTGACCCCCTTAACGCTAAGGCTCACGAGCCTAACGAAATGAATCTCTTAAGACTTAGCGACGTACATAATATTCCCGTAGCAACAAATATTGCTACAGGCGAAGCTCTTATCCACGCTCTTGAACGAGGCGATCTCGACTGGAGAGATATTGTAAGAGTTTAATTTTGATATTTTTCAGAAAGACAGCAGAAATGCTGTCTTTTTTTATGTGACAAAATAGCAGGTAGGATTGTTTTATATATAGAGGATATCCTTTTTGAAGAAAAAGAGGTGGTTAAGTGTCTGACAATGAGCTTGAAGAAAATATAGGTGAGTTTAAAAATCTGATTTATAAGCTTGCGTACAATAATACCTGTGATTTATCGGTATGCGACGATATAGTACAGGAAACCTTTCTTGCACTATACAACTCGGGTAAGAACTTCGAGAATAAGGAACAGCTTAAAGCGTGGCTTATAAGGGTTACGATAAATAAATCACGGAATTATACAAAATCCTGGTGGAGGGCGAAACGAACAGATTTACCTGATTACGCTGAGTTCAAGGATTCTGACCGTGACTCTGTTATTTCGCTCAGGAATGCGCTTTCGAAGCTTAAACCCGACTACAGGAATATAGTATTCCTACATTATTACGAGGGGTATCAGGTTAAAGAGATTTCTGCCATACTCGGAATAAGCGTAACCTCGGTTACAACAAAGCTTCATAGAGCGAGAGGTATACTTAAGGAATATTTAACGGAGGACTGAATGAGTATTTATAAGGATTATTTTGACAGCATAAATTCCGAAAGGAATGATAATGAAATTATCGAAGGGGTAACGTCACATCGTAAAAAAAGACCGTCTGTCTATAAAAGAACGACGGTAGCCTTTGCGGCAGTATTTATGGCGTTGGGAATTTCCGTTACCGCCTATGCGGCAGCATTTAACTGGGACTTTGACGCAATAGTTGAAAGCTGGCTGGGAAAAAAGGCGGAGCTTATCGAGGATTGCTTTACTGAGGTAAAAATTGAAAATTCCGTAGATGAAATGGAGAATGCCGATATATCAATAAGAGGTGCGGTATGCGATAACGGCGTAACAACGATTTTCTTCGATATCGAAAGGACAGACGGAAAGGTTTTCGACGAAGAGCCTGCAATAAGAACGGATTACTTCGGAAATCCCATATTAAAGGAAAACGGCGAGCCTGTTTATGATGTGCCGAAAATTGAGTTTGACGGCGGAATAACGATTTTCAGCCCTAAATTCAATTATCATATAACCTCTGACCTTATTGAATATACAGTAAATGATGAGGTTAAAAGCGATAACAAGATTACGATAGCCGCCATACTTGCCAATCATAACGACATATATGACCATATCCTTGATTCCGAAAGCAGGATAGAGGTTTCAATCCTTTTCTACGGAATCAATACCTGGAAGCTTGCTCCTTATGATAAGGATGGCGCATATTACCACAAGGTAACAGACCATATTGCAGGAAAATGGTATGCGAGAGCAACCTTCGACTATAAGAATGTAAAGGATAAGACCTTATCCGTGGAAGACGAAATAAAGCTTCCTATGTGTAATGATACTGATAAGGCGAGTGAGCTTAAGGTTGAGGAGGTTGACTTAAAGCTTAATAGGATTTCGGTTACAAGCCTTTCTATAAAGCTTAATATCGGTTATAAGCAGGATGAGGTAATAAGATATCTTCAAACAAAGAAAGATGGAGGAATAGGCAGGCTTTATATGAAGGACGGAACCTCATACCCGATAGGCCACAACGACAGTTCACTGCCTTCCTATTACAATGCTATAAGAGGGGACGGCTACGACCCTTTTAACGGAAAAATAATGAGGTATTACGTTTCCTATGAAATAACCTATATGCTTCCCGAGCCTATCGACTTAAACGAAGTAGATTACTTCGAAATATCGGGAAAAACCTATAAATTCTAAAGAATTACCCCGTTTGCAGTACTACTGTAAACGGGGATTGTTCATATATTGCAGATTTTTTTATACATTTCGGGGCGTCTGTCTCTGAAAACTCCCCAGCTAAGTCTCATTTCATCAATTTCATCAAGGTCGAATTCGTGAACGAGAACGCAATCTGATGTTCTGTCGGCGGATTCGATTATTTCACCTGTGCAATCGGTAATAAAGGAGCTTCCGTAGAAGGTGAGGGAAGAGCTCTGATTCTGATTTTCCTTACAGGGAGACACTATTTCCTCGCCTGTTCTGTTTGCGGCGATTACGGGCATAACATTCGCCGCCGAATGACCCTGCATACACCTTCTCCAATGAGGCATACTGTCACATTCGAGAAGTGGCTCCGAGCCTATGGCTGTAGGGTAGAGGAGGATTTCGGCTCCCATTAAAGCCATACATCTCGCCGCCTCGGGGAACCACTGGTCCCAGCATATTCCTGCGCCGATTTTTCCGAACCTCGTATCGAAAACCATAAAGCCCGTATCTCCGGGGGTAAAATAGAATTTTTCCTGATAAAAATGGTCGTCGGGAATATGGGTTTTTCTGTAAACTCCGAGAAGAGAGCCGTCGGCGTCAATCATAGCAAGGCTGTTATATAAGGCGTTTACGTCCCGTTCATAAAAGCTTATAGGAAGAACAACGCCTAATTCCTTAGCTACAGCTTTAAAATGATTTACCGCTTTATTTTCGCTAACGGAGCTTGCTAAAGCGTAGCTTTCATATTTACGCTCCTGACAAAAATAGGGATTTTCGAAAAGCTCGGGCAGTAATATTACCTGCGCGCCCTTTTCTGCCGCTTCCCGTACAAGCCTTTCAGCCTTTTCAATTGACTTTTCGGCAGTTTCGGGGACGGACATCTGTACTGCCGCAACTTTAATTTTTCTCATATTTTACCTCTTTATCTGAATTTTGGTATCTGCTGGGTGATACAGTGAATATTACCGCCGCCGATAAGTACATCTCTTGCGTAAATAGGAACAATTTTCCTATCGGGGAACAGCTTCTGAAGCGTTTCCTTTGCTTTTTCATCGGCAGGGTCGTTAAAATAGGGCATTACCACAGCCTTGTTGGAAATATAGAAATTAACGTAGGAAGCCGCAAGTCGTTCTCCGGGTGTTCTTGTAGGCTCAAAATCCATAGTATCGAGCCCTTCGCATTCCTCTGCGGTAATTGTTACGGGCTTTGGCTGATAAAGCTTGTGGATTTTGAATTTTCTGCCCTTTGCGTCGGTATTTTCCGAGAGAATATCGTAACAGGACTTACTCATTTCATACTGAGGGTCGTTTTCGTCGTCTGTCCAGGCCAGTACAACCTCGGCAGGGCCTGTAAAAGCGCATATATTATCTACGTGTTCGTTGGTTTCGTCGTTATATATTCCGCTTTTAAGCCATATTACCTTCTGAACGCCAAGATATTCCTTAAGCTTATCCTCGATTTCTTCCTTCGTCATATCGGGGTTTCTTCCGCCGCTTAAAAGACAGGCTTCCGTAGTAATGCAGGTTCCTTCGCCGTCTACGTGAATAGAGCCGCCTTCGAGGACAAAAGCTCCTGCGTCATACATATCCTTTTCGTACAGGTCGCAAAGCTTTCGTGCCATTTTATCGTCCTTGTCCCAGGGGAAGTAGAGACCGTCATAAAGACCGCCCCAGGCATTAAAGGTCCAGTTTACGCCTCTTATTTCATTACCGTCTGTGACGAAGGTTGGGGCGTAATCCCTTGCCCAGGAATCGTTCGATGACATTTCTACTACTCTTATGTGCTCGGGGAGCATTCTTCTCGCATTTTCATACTGCTTTTCCGAAGCGCATACCGTTACCTTTTCGCTTTCGGCTATCGCAGTACATATCTTCACGAAAGCCTTTCTTGCGGCATAAGCGCCGTACTGCCAGGAGTCGGAGCGTTCGGGGAAAATAAGTATACAGCCGTAATGCTCGGAAAACTCCGCAGGCATATAAAACCCATCTTTTTTGGGCGTTGAATTTATTACTTTCATATATGTTCCTTTTTCTGATTACTTTTATCCTTATTTCTGAATACGATAAGCTTTTCTATACAGTTATCACAAACCTCGAGAATTACGAAGCGTACGTCCTCGTAATCGCCGTGAGGAGGATTATCGAAGCTCTCGGGAAGATAACCGAGAATATCGATAACGAAGCCCGAGATTGTTTCATACTCGTGATCCTCGGGAAGGGAATAGCCGAATAATTCAAGAACCTCTTCGGGATCGGCTTCGCCGTTTATTTCATATTTTTCTTCACCGATTTTCTTTATTTCTGCACTTTCTGCGTCGTATTCGTCCTGAATATTGCCCATAACGGACTCTATTATATCCTCGAGAGTTACTATTCCCGCAGTACCGCCGTACTCATCCACAACTACTGCCATACCTGTTTTAACGTTGGTCATAAATTTGAAAGCGTTACTGCAGGTACAGGTTTCGGGAATATATATAAGCTCACGAATAAACTTTTTAAGCTCGAAATCCTCTAAATTCTTATCGCCGATAAGACAAAGAAGGTCTTTCACTATTATAGTGCCTACTATCTTATCTATCGAATTTTCAAAGACAGGAAGCCTCGAAAAGCCCTTATCGAGAGCAATATAAATTATATCATCAAGAGATGAGCAGATATCTATAGCAACTATATTGACTCTATGAGTCATTACGTCGGAAACGCAAAGGTCGTTATAGTCGAATACGTTATTTATCATCTCTACAGAGGTATCTTCTATTGTTCCGCTTTCGTTTCCTGCGTCAACCATAGAAAGTATAGCGTCCTCTGTAACTTCCTTTCCGTAGCTTTCTCCTATCGCCTTTCTTAATAGGGCAGTAATTCCTTTATTAAGCATTATGAGAGGGAAGAGGAGAATTTCTGCTGCTTTTTTCTTCTGTTTTCGCCCGTCGGTATCCATATTGTATTTCCTTTCAATGTTTAATTGAGTCCGAAGAAGCGGACTGCATTTTCGTTACATATTTCAATTGTTTCTTTTACGGAAAGCCCTTTTATTTCGGCAACCTTTTCGGCTGTGAAATGAACCATACTGCTGTTACAGCGCTGTCCGCGATGAGGAACGGGCGCCATATAGGGGCAGTCCGTTTCCAGCATAAGCCTTTCAAGCGGTATAACCGAGCAGGCCTCTACCGCTTTACGTGCATTTTTAAAGGTGATAACTCCCGTAAAGCTTATCATCATTCCAAGGTCGATTATTTCTCGTGCTGTTTCGGCGCTTCCCGAAAAGCAATGCATAACGCCCTTAGGACGGTATTCTCTCAGTATTTCCATTGTATCCTGTGTAGCGTCACGGGAATGAATGACTACAGGAAGAGAAAGCTCCTTCGCTAAGGCAAGCTGTTCTCTGAAAACCTCTGCCTGCTTCTTTTTCTTGTAGCCCTCCCAGTGGTAATCCAGTCCGATTTCACCTATAGCAACTACCTTTTTACTGCTTCTTGCCATTTTTTCGATTTCCGAAAGATAGTTTTCCGGTAAATCATAGCAATCCTCGGGATGTATTCCTACTGCACAGTAAATATTATCGTATTTTTCCGCCAGCTCAAGCGCCATACGGCTTCTTTCAAGGCTACAGCCTATCGTAATAATCTTTTCGACGGAATCGGACAGCATTCCCTTAATAAGGCTGTCTCTGTCCTCGTCGAAGGCTTCGTCGTCGTAATGAGCGTGTGTGTCGATAACTTTAGGATTCATTATATCTTTTTCACACTATCCCTTTCTATAAGTTTTCCCGTTACAAGAACACGTCCGCATTTATAGTTGCTGTCACGGATTTTCTTGATTATGATTTCAACGGCTTCGTGGGACATACGATAGCTGTTTACGTCGATTGTGGTTATTCTCGGACTTGAAATCGTCGAGTATATATGGTTATCGTAGCCTACTACCGATATATCCTCGGGCACATTGTAGCCCAGCTCCTTAAGCTGGTTTATAAGGGCATACGCCGCTTCGTCACAGTTGCACACGAAGGCGGTAGGCATCTCATCGGGAAGATTGAATTCATTAAAGGCTACTCCGTCGCTGTTCCTGTCGTCGAGTATCCACGCGGGATTAACACGGATTCTGTTTTCGATATGGGATTTATAATATCCGAGATATCTGTCCTGAATACTTGATGTGGAGTGGATAGTACCAACAAAGCCGATTTTTCTGTGTCCGTTATTTATAAGGTAATTGGTTATTGTATAGGCACCGAAGAAATTGTCCGCAAGAACCGCTTCAACGTCGTTCTTACCGCTGTAGAAATCAAGGAAAACAGTAGGAACGTTCATAGAGATAAGCGCGTTTACATAGCTCTGTCTGAACTGACCGAGGACTATAATACCGTCAACCTTCTTGTCCGTTATTGAATTAGGCATTTCGCAAAGCTGTTCGTCGCTGTCGGAAACTACCTCGAGAATACCGTAATAGCTCTGCTTCTGGAGAAGCTCGACGATATACCTGTAAACCACCCAGTAGAAAGCGCTTGCGTCGTGAATGAAATGCTTCGCTACAACCACGCTTATACTGTATGTAAGGTTATCCTTGACGGATTTTGATGAACTGCTGAAGCGATAACCCATTTCATTGGCTTTCTGCTTGATCTTTTCACGGAGCTCTTCTCCGACTCCTTCTTTATCGCCCAGGGCTTTAGAAACAGTAACGGTACTTACACCGATTTCATTGGCGATATCGCTCATAGTAACCGATTTCTTGATCATAGCTAAAATTCCTTTCTATACGTTAGCTAAATTTAAACTAAATGTAAGCTATATATACTATTTTAAGTTATTAGCTCATATTTGTAAATAAACATAATCAACAATAATTAAGCTATAAATTGTGCAGTTTGTTTAACAAGCGAAAAAGTTACTTAATTTTCTCTTATTTACTTAAATAAAAGAAGCAACCTTATTTTTGTACATTGTGTATATTGTAAACCGTTACATTATGTGTTATAATGATATATAATAGCAAATTTTGTGTGCAAATTTAATTTATTAAGGAGAAGGATATGAGCGTTACGATTAAAGATGTTGCGAGAGCAGCAAATGTTTCCGTTGCTACCGTATCAAGAGTACTGAATAAGAAATCAAATGTTTCGGAAGAAGCTATCGAAGCTGTAAATAAGGCTGTCGAAACGCTCGGCTACAGTCCGAACTTCCTCGGAAGGGACTTAAGAAAAAGCGAGACAAGACGTATTCTTGCAATAATAGCCTCAACGGAGCAGACCTTCTATTCCGAAGTTCTTCGAGGTATGGAGGAAACAGCTTCGGCGAAGGGCTACGACGTACTTATCGCTACAACAAGAGACGACCCGAAGCACGAGCTTCATCTTCTCGGAATGCTTTTCTCGCGCTCTGTTGACGGCGCAGTTCTTCTCGGCCCGAAGCTTGACGCCGAGACTATTTCGAGCCTCGCGAAGAATCATAATATAGCTATGTGTCTCGAAAGACTCGAAAACTGCAATGTTCTTACGGTTACGATAGATAATGTAAAGGCAGGAAGAGACGCCGTAAACTATCTTATTGCAAAGGGAAGAAAACGTATCGGCCTTATTACCACAGAGCAGAGAAGCCAGTCCTCAATTGACAGAGAGCTGGGCTATAAGGAGGCTCTCGAAGAAAACGGCATCGAGTACGACGAAAGTCTCGTATATTACGGTACCTATGAAGCTGAATCGGGCACTAAGGGCTGTGAATACCTGTTAAATCTCGATAATCCTCCCGACGCAATTTTCTCCATTTCGGATATGATAGCTATCGGCGCTATGAATTATGCGCTTTCAAAAAATATAGATATCGGTAAGGAGCTGTTATTCTTCGGCTTCGACGATATTCTCTACTCCCATATTTTCGTACCTCATCTTTCTACTGTGCAGCAACCCTGTTTCCTTCAGGGTAAGCTTGTAGTTGAGAAGCTTATTGAAAATATGAAGGCTGACGTTCCCGATATGTCTCTTTATAAGCTTCCTCATAGCCTTATCTTAAGAGAAACCACAGGGGATTGATTATTCACGGAAAGGCGGTATTATTTTGGAACTGGACAGTATTCCCGATATATGTAATACCTGCTCCTTTACAGGTTACAGACCTTCGAAGCTGCCTGTTCTTAACGATAAGACCTCCGAGGGCTATAAATGGCTTTATAATTGCTTAAAGGAAGAGATGGAGGAGCTTATTGAAAAGGGCGTATGCTATTTTCAGACAGGTATGGCGCAGGGAATAGATCTTTTATGCGCCGAAATCGTAATCGAGCTTCAGCTTAAATATAATATCCATCTTTTTGCGGCAATACCCTGCATAAATCAGACCAACGGCTGGAGTGCCGAGGATAAGATAACCTACGAACGTATTCTTAAATCCTGCTCGGGAATTACGAATATTACCGACGAAGAATATAAAACAGGCTGTATGGCTAAAAGAAACCGATTCCTTGTTGAGACCGCTCAGTATATTCTTGCAGTATACGATGGCAAAAAGGGCGGTACTATGTCAACTGTAAATTATGCAATGAAGCAGGGACGGACGATTATTGTATTGAATCCTACGGATTTTACCAGAAGAGAACTGATTCACGGAAACGATCAAGGAGTTTTATATGTCTGAATTACTTTTTAACGATAACTGGAAGTTTTTACTTAAGGATAACGGCTCGGAGCTTTCCGATGTACTGCTGGAAAATAACTGGTATGATGTTGAAGTACCCCACGACTGGCTTATCGGAGATACGAATAATCTTTATAAGTCGGGAGACGGTTGGTACAGAAAGGAATTCTACATAAACAGTCTTACCGATAACGACGTGTATTATCTTCGTTTTGACGGTGTATATATGAACAGTACCGTATACGTAAACGGTATTGAGGCAGGAAACAGGGAATACGGATATTCCTGCTTCAGTATAGATATTACCCCGTATCTTCAGGACGACAATAACGAAATTTACGTAAGAGTACGCTATGAGGCACCTAATTCACGTTGGTATTCGGGGGCGGGTATATACAGAAATGTATGGCTCAGACAGACCGACAAGAAGCATATTCTTGAAAACGGCGTATATGTATCTCCGAAATTTGACGGAGAAAAGTGGCTTGTTACGGTAGAAGCGGAGACCTCGGTTAACGAAGGAACAGTAAAGCATACTGTACTTACTTCGGCAGGAAGCTCTGTTGCCGAAGTAACCGCAGAAATAAAGAACAACCGTACAAGAGCGCAGTTTTATGCGAAGAATCCGAAGCTCTGGGACGTTAAGTCTCCCGTATGCTACAGAATCGTTTCCGAGGTTATAGTCGGCGGCGAGGTTAAGGACAGAACAGAGGATACCTTCGGCTTCAGAACTGTTGAATTCAGTCCCGACGAAGGCTTCCTGCTCAATAACGAAAGAACAAAGCTCAAGGGCGTTTGTATGCATCACGACCTTGGCGCTTTAGGTGCTGCCGTAAATAAATACGCTATAAAAAGACAGCTCAAGATTCTTAAAAGCTTCGGCGTCAACGCTATAAGAACCTCTCATAATATGCCTGCACGTGAGCTTATCGACTTATGTAATGAAATGGGTATTCTTATCGTAAGCGAAGCCTTCGATATGTGGGAGCTTCCCAAGACCGAGTATGACTATGCAAGATTTTTCCCCGAAAAATACAAGGATGACGTAAAAAGCTGGATTCAGCGTGACAGAAACGCTCCCTGTGTGATTATGTGGAGTATAGGTAACGAAATTCTCGATACTCATAAAAGCGAACGCGGTCTCGAAGTGGCAAAAATGCTATGCGACGAGGTTCGTATTCACGATAAATATCAGAATGCCTTCTGCACAATCGGCTCAAATTATATGAGATGGGAGAATGCACAGAAGGTAGCCGACTATATTAAGCTTTCGGGTTATAATTATACCGAGGATATGTACGACGCTCACCACGAGGAGCATCCCGACTGGTTCATATACGGAAGCGAAACCGCTTCCACAGTCCGTTCGAGAGGCATTTATCACCTTCCTGCAGAAAGCTCTATCCTTACCCACGATGATATGCAGTGTTCAGATATGGGCAACAGCGTTGTAGGCTGGGGAAAAAATCAGGAAAAGGCTCTTATCGAGGATCGCGACAGGCCTTACTGCGGCGGTCAGTTTGTATGGACGGGATTCGACTATATAGGCGAGCCGACCCCTTACAGCACGAAAAATTCCTATTTCGGTATTGTTGATACGGCAGGCTTACCGAAGGAAGCATATTATCTTTATAAATCCTACTGGGTTTCTCCCGAGGAGGATCCCTTCGTTCATATTCTTCCTTGCTGGGATTTCAATATCGGCCAGGAAATAACAGTATATACCTATTCGAATCTTAAGGAGGTTGAGCTTTCCTTTAACGGCGTTTCTCTCGGAAGAAAGACTGTTGATTTCGAAAAGGGTGATTCGCTCCATTGCGAATGGAAAATACCCTTCAAGAGGGGTACTCTTGTCGCCGAGGCTTTTGATGACGAGGGTAATTCCGTTGTAAAGGACAGCATTTCTTCTTACGGTAATGCAGTTAAGCTTGACGCTGTTCCTGATAAATATATTATGACGGCAGACGGCAGAGACCTTATTTTCATAGAGATTTCCGCTCTCGATATGAACGGATATTTCGTAGCTAACGCAAGAAACAGAGTTAAGGTAACGGTAAACGGCCCTGCGCGCCTTGTAGGTCTTGACAACGGCGACAGCACCGACTATGACAGCTATAAGGGCGACAACAGAAGGCTTTTCAGCGGAAAGCTTGTGGCTATTATCCAGTCCACCTTTATGTGCGGCGAAATAAACGTTAAAATCGAAGGTAAGGGACTTACTGCAAGAGAAATCACTCTTACCTCATTATCCTGTGAACGTCCCGAGGGTGTTTCCGTCGTTGAGCAGTATTATCCCTTCACAGCTAAGGAATATATTCCCGAAATTCCTACGAGAAAGCTTGAGCTTTTTACAGGAGCTACAACCCTTACTCCCGATAATCCCGATACGGCAATAACCGTTAAGCTTCTTCCCGATAATTCCGATTATAAGGATATTGAATATAAATGTGTCCTTGTTAACGGTGTTGAGGTTAATCTTTCGGAGCTTGAAAAGACGGAAAACGGCGTTAAGGTAACGGCGAAGGGCGATGGTAATTATTTTATCCGTGCATTCTGCTGTAACGGCGGCAGTATCCCGCAGATTATTTCTGATGTGGCTATGGTGAACGAAGGCTTCGGCTCCGCTTCCCTTAATCCCTATAAGTTCATTTCTTCGAGCCTTTATACCTTCAGCAACAAGACGCTCAATATCGTTCAGAGAGGTGCTGTAAGCGGAATAAGAGAGAGAACTGTAATCGGCTTTGATGATGTTGATTTCGGTAAAACAGGTACTGATAAGCTTATTCTTCATTGCGGCCACTGCGGCGATAATGAGCCTGTGGATATCGAGGTATGGGAGGGTAATCCCGACGATAACGGCCGCCTTATCGATACAGTAAGGTTTGCTTACAACGGCTGCTGGGACAGCTTCAAGCCCCAGGAATTCCTGCTGTCCGAAAAGTTAAGCGGAACTAAATCTATCGCTTTTGTACTTTCCGCAGGAATTATCGTAGGCGGTTTCGAATTCAAGGAAACCAACAAGGCTTACGAGACTCTGTACGCTTCCGATAATGACGGAATTTACGGCGACGACTTCAAGGAGGACGGAAAACGAATTACCGATATCGGTAATAATGTCCTTATCAATTTCACTGATATGAATTTCAGTGAAGGCGCTACAAGAATTTCCGTTTACGGCAGGACTTCAAACGACGTAAATTCAATCCAGCTCAGATATACCGGCGAGGACGGAGTTCAGCAGACTCAGCTTATCGAATTCTTCTGTACCGAAGATTATTCGGAGCAGAATTTTGACCTTGACAGGATAGATGGAAAATGCGATATTTCCTTTGTATTTATGCCCGGAAGTAAGTTTGATTTCGAATGGTTCAGATTTGAATAAAATAACGGTTAAGGCGGCTTTTACAAGCCGCCTTTGACTGTTATGAAATTGAGAAAGGTTAATTATTATGATTGATTGTTGTTTCACAGAGGATAAAAATTGGTTCAGATATCGTGCGGCCGCTATAATCGTTGAAGACGGATGTGTTCTTGCGGCGGGAAATGAAACTGTCAGCTATTATTATTCAATAGGCGGCGGTGTTCATATAGGAGAAACTGCGGAAGCGGCTGTACTGCGTGAGGTTTACGAAGAAACGGGCGTAAATTATGAGATTGACCGTCTTGCGGTTATTCACGAAAACTTTTTCTATGAAACAGAGGGAGTATTAAAGGGCCTTAATTGTCACGAAATATGCTTTTATTACCTTATGAAGCCGAGAGGAACAAAACAGCTGAACAGCGACAGTTATACTGTAGGAGTAAAGGAGAATATGCATTGGATTCCGATAAAGGAGCTGGATAAATATAAGGTTTTCCCAAGCTTTTTAAAGGAATATCTTAGTAAGGAGCACAGTGATATTGAGCACATAATAACTGATGAAAGATAAGTAATAAACCCGTCATACAAAATGACGGGATTACTTTTCTATAAATGTAATTTTATTTCAGCTTACGGTTAAGCTTAGGCTTAAGAATTTTAACGTAAAATTCCTTTATTGCGGAAAGACAAAATTCATATACAACAAAGGCTATATTTCCCACACCCCAGAATACATATACCGCATACTGCCCGAAATCCTCAAGGCCTTCGAGCATCTGTTCCGCCGAAAGGAGAACAACAAGGATATTATAAGCTATAACTACTGCCACATTAAAAACAGAAAGCTTAATTATAAAGCGCAGTACCTTATTCTTAATCTTTTCGAGAACGAAACGCAGGGTAGGGTAATAGCCGAAAAAGAAGATAAGGAAAAGATTAGCTTCCATTTCGGGTATAAGCATAAAGGAAAGGAGCGATACGGCTCCGTAGGAAAGCAGGGCCCATTTGTAATTTATCTGCTCGCATACAGTCCAGATAAGAATCCCCGCTACAGCAGGGACTGCGTAGGCGAGGGAAGGGATAAGGCTTCCGAACATTATAATCACAGCCATAGCCGAAATTATGCCGCAGAAAGCTACATTAAAGGCAATATTATTCTTTTTTTTACTCATATATCTCCTTGATTATTTTTCGCTGTTATATAAAAGCAGACTCTTTTCCTTAAGAACACGACCGTCGCGAAGGATTGAAATAAGCTTTTCGTTGTCGTTTTCTATAAGTGCGTCACGGTACTCTGTAATACTGTTTAAAATGCAGTCGATTTCTCTTAAGAGAGCCTCCTTATTGCACATAAATAAGGATGACCACATATATTCGTTAAGCTTGGCAACTCGTGTAAGGTCCTGGAAGCTTCCTGCGGAAAAGCCGTCGTAATTCAGCATAACGGGACTCTTTACATAAGCGTTTGAAACTACGTGGGCAAGCTGTGAGGTATAAGCGATAACCTCGTCGTGTTTTTTAGGCGTAGATACAACAGCCTTGCCAAATTTTATGCTTCCTGCAAGAGTCTGGAGAAGATCTACAGCAATTTCGGGAGTATTCTCCGAAGGTGTGATAATAAAGCTTGCGCCGTCAAAGAGATTATCCATAGAATAATCAAAGCCCGAAAATTCACGACCTGCCATAGGGTGGGTACCGACGAAGATTACGCCTTTTTCATCAAGAACGGGTGTACATTCGTTTACTATATACTCCTTTACACCGCAGGAATCAATAACAATAGAGCCTTTTTTGAAGCAGTCGGCATTTGCTTTTACAAAGTCAACGATAGCCTCGGGATAAAGGCAGATTATGGTAAGATTGGCTTCATTAAGCCTTTCAACGCCTATTTCTTCATCTATAGCTCCGCATTCAAGAGCTTTTTTTATAGTTTCCTTGTTATTATCGATTCCGAAAACGTGGTGGAAGGTATTCTTCTTTATAGCTTTACAGAAGGAACCTCCGATAAGACCTAAACCGATTACTGCAATATTCATATAAAAACCATCCTTAAAATTTTATCGCTTTAAAGAGTAAAGTGTATTTATATTATAATACATTAACGAATAAAAATCAAGTAGTTTTTACTATTATTTTACTTTTTTCGCAGTAATATCTGAAAGGGGATTCTGTTCTATGGCTGTACGAAGCTGTTCGTTGGCGACGTGTGTATAAATTTGTGTTGTATCGAGATTTTCGTGACCGAGAACCTCCTTAAGAACTCGCACATCGACGCCGTTCTGATACATAAGCGTGGCTGCCGTATGGCGGAGCTTATGAACGGAAAAGCCCATTCCGCTAAGGCCTGAAAGCTTAAGCTTTTCTTCGATAATCTGTTCTACACGGCGGTTGGATATGCGTGTACCTCTCGAGCTTATAAATAGCGCTTTATCGCTTGTATCGGGTCTTACGCTTATATAGCTGTGATATGCGTCTGTACAGGCATTATTCAGGTATATTATACGCTCCTTACTGCCTTTACCGAGAACTTTTATAAAACGCGTCTGAACTCCCCCTGCTACAGTCTCTATGTAATCGTTTACGTTAATCTGCACCAATTCCGAAAGTCTCATTCCGCAATTAAGAAAAAAGGTAATAATGCAGTAATCACGGTAATCGGCCCAGCTTTTAAAATCAGCGCAGGTTTTAAGTAAGGCGGAGGCCTGTTCAATAGTAAGGTACTTAGGAAGAGAGGTTTTCGGCGACGGAAGCTCAAGATACTGTGCAGGACTTACATCAAACCACATTTTTTTTACAGTAAGATACTTGAAAAATTGTCTTAATGCAACAGCCTTACGAGCACGTGCCTTTGAATGATTCTCGCGCTCAGAGGCTGTATAAGAAAGAAACGACAACAAATCATTGAGAGTAACATTTCTGACAGCTTGTTCAGAAACATCTGAAATTGTAATCTTAGAAAATTCTTCTTCGGAAACTGATTTGTTTCCAATCTTAAGAAACCTCAGAAACAGCTTTAAATCCGAATAATAATTTTTTACTGTTAATGCTGAGCGCATTTTAATTGTTTCGATATAATTGAGGTATTCCTGAAGATATCCAGGACAATCGTTAAATTTCATAATTGTTTGCCTCCATTCAGGTTTTAACGCTTCCCTTTATTTCGTAAAATTTTTATTTTACGCAATTATCTATATTTTTAAATAAGGGGCTTCTTATCTCTTTCCCCTTATTATAGCATATTTCATTGTTTTCTGCAATATTGCTTGTTCTGTATAAACTACGCAATTCGAAATATAACATAAAAATTAGCCGACTCAATCAAGAGCCGACTAATAAAAATATCTCAGTATTTATCAATAAAGCTGAAAATTTTATTCCAGTATAATTCCTCGTCAATTCTAACGCTTTCGATATGTCTTGCACCGTATACTATAAGCTTTTCTTTTTTCTCGGAGGCTGAAGCATTATAAAGCTTGTCGTGCATTTCAAATGGCACAAAATCATCACAGCTTCCGTGTATAAACAATATGGGGAGCTTATTACGCTTTACCGCTTCTATGCAGTCCGCATCCTTTAATACGCTCCATCCTTTTTTAAGCCGTGATATCACATCAACAAACCATAGCACAGGATACGGCGGAATATGAATAATTCTTCTGATGTTATGCTCGAATTCTTCCTTTACAGAGCTATAGCCTGCGTCCTCGATAATGCATTTTACATTATCGGGAAGCTTTTCTCCCGAAGCAAGCATAACTGTAGCGGCGCCCATTGAAATTCCGAAAAGAATTATTTCTTCTGCCGAGTAATCATCAATCAGCTTATTTATCCACAGGATTATATCGTCCTTTTCACGATGTCCCATAGTTATTTCCTTCCCCTCGCTCAATCCGAAGCCTCTCAGGTCGGGCAAAAGCACGTTATAACCTTTTTCTGTGAATTTTCGGGCATATACTGCCATATAATCGGAGCGCCCGTCGTATCCGTGAACGGCGATTACCCATTTTTTAGCGGGGCTTGCTGTATTTTTGACTGTATTTTCAATTGCGTAGCCGTGAAGAAATAAGCCGTCGGAGGAAGTAAGATAAATGTTCTTTTTACCGCAATTTTTAAGCCATTTTTCATCCTCAGGCTCCATTTTTCCGGGAAATTTCTCCATATCGGCATAAAGAAAGACTCTGTACAGCACAGCGGCTATTGCGGAGAATATGCCTGCCAAAGCGATAATAGCCGGCAGTATTTTTTTCATAGCTACAACCAACTCCTTTTGACTAACTATTATCTACTATACTACTATCAGCTTCGGTTGTCAAACCCTGTTTTGTATAAATTATCTGCTGTTTTCCGATATCTCCTCTGAATTTTAATTCTGCATTAAGCCTGATACCCGACTCGTCTCTGAAAAAGCTTTTTTCGGTATCGATAAGCTCATAATCACGGTATATATCGTTGCAGTATAATTCAACCTGCTGCTCAAGAAGCCTTATCACATCCTTATCTGTTCTTGTTACGGTTATTTCTCTGTATTCGTCAAAGGTAGAGGATTTTATTCTCCAGGGAAGCTGCATACCGAAAAAGCTGAAATTCTCTATCTCTTCCCTGCATATCTTATTTTCTCTCGAAACGGGCTCATCGTAAAGTCGGAAGTTAAAGCCGAATACCATAAGCTGTTTTTCTGTTTCGGTATTTCCCGTAAGCTCTTTTTCTACTGTCGTAAAAGGCATATATATATCAAGCTTTTCGGTAAATTCACCTATAATCTTACCGCTTGAATGTGAAAGCAGTATATTCCCCGAGCCGTCGTCGATAGTTCCGCTCACGATAACGCTTCCCTTAGCTATACCGCTTCCCTTCGTATGAAGAAGCTTACCCGAATATACCTCGGTTTCTACTATAACGGCGTCCTTTTCCGAAATAACATTACAGGGCGTTTTCAGGTCTACCTCGGGCTCCTCGGCGAACTGCGCTTCGCTCATATATACGTCAATCCTGCTTCCGTTTATTTCAATATTTATCCAGCCGATATCGTCAAATTCCCTTTTCAGCTTAAGCTCAGCCTTTGAAGTATTCATATTCTCTGAAAGACATCCCAGGGTTATTCCGTTTTTTTCCAGCTGTGAAAGAAGCTGTGCGTCGGTAATCCTGTTATTGTTATGTATTTCAATATGCCAGATATATTTCTGCAGTATAAGTATCGCAATACAGGTGAAAATAAGCCCTGCGAGGACGCCTGTTCTTTTCCTGTATTTGTAAAGCCTGAAATAAAGTCCTTTTTTCTTGAATACCCTTACTCTTACGCAGTAATCTCCCGCTAAGGAAGCTATTGCCTTATAATCCGACCTTCTTACCGTAGCGTAAATTATTCCGTCGATTTTCTTTATGCTACGAAGCTGTAGTTTTCTTCTGAAAAGCTCGTTTATAAATTCCTCACAATAAGCTCCGATTATACTTATTACAACCTTTCCTGTAAAAGTCATCATTTTTTCTCTGTCACCTCGTTAAATTCTATAGAATGAAGCTTCCCTTTTATGTAAATACTGCTGTAGCTGTAATTACTCATTTCAAGATCAAGGCCTGTAATTGTAATACTGCAGTCGAAAAGCATAAGCACAATTCTGTTCTCGTCGAAAAAATCCACCGAACGGCAGTTCTCCACCTTAATAGTCCTGTTGTCGGTTATTTCAACGGAGGAATGCCTGTTCATATCCTTTTTCAGTTTCTCGTACTTGTTCGCCAGGTCATAATAATTCATTTTATCACACTCCCGTTAATATAATATGAAAAGGAAAAAATAAAAATTCATAACGAGGAACAGATAATGAATAAAATAAAAGCCGCAATAAAAGTTATTTTTACTCTGATACTGCTTGTTCTGTTTATAATATACCCGAAGGTTATGGCGGAAAGTATATCCACAAGTATAAACGTATGTCTGACAGTAATAATCCCTTCAATGTTTGTATTTATGGTGCTTTCTTCCTATATCATATATAAGAAGATATATAACGTATTTATTACACCTCTTTATAAGCTGTTAAGACCGATAATAAAGCTTGATAAGGAGATGTTTACAATTTTCGTTCTAAGTCTTATAGGCGGATATCCTACAGGAATCAAGCTTTTACAGGAAAAAACTGCGGAAAATAAAAATTATTCCGAAATAAGCGCAGTTATGTCTGTTTTCTCATATTGCGTATCCCCTGTTTTCGCTGTGAATATTATAGGCTATGGAATATATGGCTGTGCCGACGCAGGAATTATAGTCTATATATCTAATGTGCTTGCTTGCTTTATTACTGCAGTATTCTGCTCAAGAAAAATAAAGGAAATACCTCTCGCTCCGCTCCCCCTGCAGGATAAAGGAATGGTCTATTCTATAAACAGCGCTTCGAAAGCCCTTCTTATGATTTCAGCCATAATAATTTGCTTTAATTCGGCTTTATCGGTAAGCGAGAGCCTTTTATTTGAATTCGGAATTACTCTGTCCCCTGTTATAAAGGGGATGGCGGAGATAAGTAACCTTATAAGGCTTGAAGGGCCGTCGCCTGAAATACTGCCGCTTATTTCCTCAATTTCCTCTTTCGGCGGTATCTGCGTGCTTTTACAATGCGTTTCTGTTTCGGGAAAAAGCTTTCCGCTTAAGTATTTCTTTGCAGGCAGAGCCGTCTGTGCGGTTTTAAGCTACATTATAACGGTTATTATAATGAGCTTCTGGGAAATTACCGTAAAGACCTCCTCGGGCTCAATGAATTACATATATACCCTTAATCAGGATAAGACGGTTGTTATACTTCTTATTGTGATGTGTACAATTATTTTTTTAAAAAGTGAAAAAATTTTAAAAAAACTATAGAAATTTATTGTAATTTATGATATACTTATTAAAAGTAATACTTTCAGGAGGTTATAATATGAAAAAGAAGCTTTTTGGTAACAATATCAAGCCTGCGTGCAAATACTGCCTTCTTTGTACCCCTTTGGATAACGAAAAATATGACTGCAGCAAGTTTGGCTCTGTAAAGCCCTATGACGCTTGCAAGAAATTTACCTATAATCCCCTTATGCGTATACCTAAGAAGGAAGTGCTTCTCGCTAATTCCGACGTCAATAAGATTGATTTCTGATAACCGTCTCCTTGTACATACTGTGAAAGGACTGTCGGGTCTTGACTGCAATAAATCGGGCTTATAAGTAAAGACTGAAAAAAATTACCCTGCTTTGTGTTCCAAAGCAGGGTTTTTTGCTGTATTCAAGCCTTTTATCTTTTTCGATTGTTTTTATTATACTTGGCTATTTCCTTGAATTTCTGCCTTTTGGCAGTAAGATAGCTCTCGCTGTCTTCAGCGTAGGAAAGCTCATTTTTCAGCTTATTGTAAGAAATAAGACGTTCTTCGGAAAGCTCGCCACTTTCTATCGCCGCCCTTACTGCACATCCCTTTTCATTTCCGTGAGTGCAGTTACTGAATTTACAAAGAGAAGTAAGGACTTCGATATCGGAAAAGGTACGATTAACGCCCTCTGATGAATCCCACATTCCCAGCTCACGCATTCCGGGCGTATCGATTACCGCTCCGCCCCCGGGAAGCAGAAGCAATTCCCTGTGGGTTGTGGTATGGCGACCCTTATCATCATTTCGAAGCCCGTTCGTTTCAAGTAAATCTTCTCCGATAAGCCGATTTATAAGGGTGGATTTTCCGACGCCCGAAGAGCCTATAAAAGCTACGGTTTCGCCATCCTTGAGGTATTGAGTAAGCTTTTTACAGCCCTCCGTTTCCATAGCTGTTGTTACGATAATATCTACGCCGATCGTAATTGATTCGAGCTCATTGACCTTCTTGCTCAAATTCTCGCATAAATCGGATTTTGTAAGTACTATTACAGGTTTTGCGCCGCTGTCCCAGGCGATAGAAAGATAACGCTCCATTCTACGTAAATTATAATCGTTGTTAAGAGCCATACATAAAAAGAGCGTGTCTATATTTGCCGCTACAATCTGTTCCTGTCTTTCTGTGCCGGCCGCCTTGCGGATGAAGCTGCTTTTTCGGTTAAGAATATGATGAATTACCGCATTTCCGCCTGTTTCATTCGCATCAACCATTACAAAATCTCCTACAGTCGGAAAATCTGATACTGTTTTTGCGTTGTATCGGAATTTTCCCGATACCTCGGCAAGCTTTTCGCACTCTTCCGTTACTATCTTATATATGCCCTTTTCCTGGAGAATTACCCTGCCCACCGACAAGCCTTCATACATAGTTGAAAGAGCATAGAATCGGTCGTTAAGACCATATTTTTTCATAACTTCATTCATTGGTATTATTTAGTCCTCATATAAATCGCCGCTGTTTTCCTTATTCAGCGTACCGTCCATTTCAATCATCAGAAACTTTGTGAGGGCGGTTACTACAGGGCGGTGTCTCGTTCCCTTAGGTACAATAATGAATTCACCGCTTTTTACGGGAATAAGCCCCTCTTCCGTTTCGAGATTGAATTCTCCTTCGATTACATAGAAAAGCTCATCGGAATTCTCGTGTACGTGAAAATCAAGAGTCCTGTTTTCAACATTAACAACGCTTAGAACATTTCCGTTGAGTCTTCCGATTTTCTCATAGACATAAAGCTTTTCTACTGCATTAACTTCGTTAAGTAAATTTACTGCCTTCATATTTTCACCTTTCGCTTAAGCATTATAATACATATCGTAAACCACATATCCGCTTATATCCTTAAGGGAGCCTTCCGAGGTCTCCATACACATCATACATCTCGGCTCCTTCATAGGAAAACCGCTTGTAGGAAGGATATTGTATTCCGAAGAGGTTTTAAAGCCTACGCGGTTGTAAAAGTGATAATCGCCCTCAACATTTATACCCTTGAAGCCGTATTTTTTAACCTCTTCGATTCCGAGCTTAAGCATTGTTATGCCTATATGCTTGTGAAAATAATCGGCGTGCACCGAAACGGGCGCAAGCATAGCTATACTTCCGTCGTTTATATGTCCGCCCTCGGGCTTTTCGGAAAGAGGAAATTTCGAAAAAAGGAAGTGTCCTACTATTTTCCCCTCAAGCTCAGCAACAAAGGAAAGCTCGGGAATATAATACTCCGACATCCTTATTTCCTCTATAAGAGCGATAATGTCGCTTCCGTCGGAATAGTCTGTTCCTTCGCTGAAGGAGCGTAAAACAAGCGAAATAATCTCTTTATAATCCTTGGTCGTCTCGGGTCTTATTGTAATATCGCTTCTCATAAATTCTCCTTATACATAAACATAATGACCTCATTGTCGTTAAATCCGTTTTTACGGTAGAAATTAGGTGCAGGAGCATACTTGTTTGTAGAAAGCGTAAGGCCTGCGAGCTTATGCTCCTTTACATATTCTTCGGCTGCTCTTATAAGCATACTGCCGTAACCCTTCCTTTGGTTTTCGGGCTTTACGAACATTTCATCAATGAACAGCTCACTGTTGTTCCACCAGATTTTTTCGTGAGCGAATAAAGCGCCTTCTACCCTTCCCACTTCTTCCAGTACAAATCCAACGAATTTTCCTGCCTCATAGTAATCCTTCAAATATGCTGCGCCTGTTTCGATAGTCCAACGGCACTGCCACATTTCGTTGTTGTATACTGCACAGAGAATTTCCGCACAGGCTGAAATATCAGCCTTCTGCATTTTTCTTATCATTTATAATAACTCCTTTATCTTTCAAATGGCTTGTTGAACGAGCCTATTTCTATAAGATTTCCTTCGGGGTCGGCTATGTAACAGGTTCTCTGACCCCAGGGTTCTGTTTCGGGCGCAAGAACTGAAACGGCGCCCTTGGAAATTACCTCATCATAGGTCTTATCTACCTCATCGAAGGTATCTACATAAAGCGCTATTTCAAAATGGCCGTTAAGCCCCTTTACATATTCGTATTTACGGCTTGTCATTTTTTCAAAATCATTTCTGCCGTATAAAAGGAAAAGCGTACCATCCTTTATAAGATACACGTTCGAGGTATCCTCGCCCTCTTTTATTTCAAAGCCAAGCACATCGCGGTAAAAGCGTATCATAGCCGCCATATCATTTACCATTAAGCCAAAACCGTCTAATCTCATAATTGTTCCTCCTTTTTAAAATAAGAGCTTCCTTATATCCTCATAAGCGCTATTCCAGTCCCTCTGAGGATTATCGAGCACAACGCTTTCGATATCGAGAGCCGAAAGAATATCGAGCTCTCTTTTCTGTCTTTCCTGAAGGCAGGATATATACCCCTGTAAGCCTTCTGCATTTATACTTTTTCCGTAGGCTCCGTTTATATGATAATCAATAACTGCGTCGAGCCAGCCCTCACGCTCCATTGAAGTCTTTTCAACCGAGCTTCGGATATCATTATTTTTAAGATAGATTATAACGGGGTTAAGGGGCTTTATTATTTCGGCAATACGGGATATGTATTCCTTTGATTTTTCTTGTGAAAAACCAAAGCGCATCATAGTTTCGCACATAGGATTCTGCAGAAAAACGCAGTTGAATACATAAACTGTATTTGTAACAGAATATTCTGCAAAACTTTCCCATTTCTCGAGCATAATAGGCTTTTCCGTTTCCCAAGGCAGAAAATCATATATTTTATGTGGGAGTAATCTATCAAACATATTACCGCTGAAGCATTTTAACGGGATTATATATCCGCCGTAAAGCTTTTCTGAGACCGAAATAATTTCCGCTTGTTCAGTTCTGCCGAAGGAGGATAAATCCGATTCGGATATAAATGAATGAAATTCATAGTCTGCTGGGTGTTCTCCTGTTCCCTCGTCAACAAAGCAGACATCGTAACTCTTATTAAGCTCCTCGGCCAAAAACGCAGAAACAGTGCTTTTCCCCGAACAGGGCAAGCCTTCCACAATATAAAGCCGCTTCAAAAAATCACTCCTTTCAGCGTTTATATTTGCTGAGCAAATTTTTCTCAGCCGTATCTTTTTTCAAGCTCCTCCAAAGTAGGCTGATTTTCTTCCATTCTGTACTCCTTTCCGTAGGAATCACGGTCAAGGAATCTGTGGGTATAAAGCTCTCGCCTGAGCGTTGCAGGGTCATTAAAGGTGTGAAGGCTGTTCAGAACCGCATTTATCTCCTTTTCGGTAAAAGTTCTGTCCTTTTCGATTTTCTCCGCAATATAAATCAAAGCGCAAAGCTTCATTTTTCTTTTCGACGGATAGGCAGTAAGCCTGCCCTCCGAATCAAGAAAGTTTTTAAGTATTTCTTTCATATTTCACTCCTTCCGAAGCAAATAATTATTTCTTCCAATAAAATGTATAGTGAGAATGTCGTCTGAAGCCTAAACGCTTATAAAACTCAGAATCTGATATTACATAAGCGGTTTTCGCTCCCATATTATACGCTCTCCTAAGAGCTTCTTTAAGAACAGTCTTTGCAAGTCCTTTACCGCGATATTCAGGAATAGTACAAACAGGTTCAACGTAGACATAATCTGTTGTATTATCATACCATAGACCACAGTATGCAACGTATTCCGAGTCTTCGTTTTCTGCGATAATATGAAGCTGTGTATTAAGATTGTAAGCTGACAGCATCCTGCTTTGTTTTTCGAGCGTTTCCTTATCCATAGGCGGCTCGCCATTATGGTCGAAGCCCTTCCAAAGAAGCCTGTGATGCCTGTTCAGGTCGTTTTTCACATCAAGACAGCAAAGCTTTATATTATCGCTAATATTAAAGCTGAAATCCGCTTCATCAAGCGGCAGAGCAAGTATGTTCTCTGACTGTTCACAGGGTGAAAAACCGAAGGATAACATCAGGTCAACAGTTTCATTATCGTCATCATTTACTGCAATACCTAATCCGTTTTCATCCGCAAAGTTCTCGATCATATAGTATATAATTTCTTTTTTCAGCTCTTCATAACCTTTTCTTACGGCAAAAAACGCTTCTCCCAGGTAATGATCGTATATCGCAGTACCGATTATCTTATCATTACAATACCACATTCCGATTTTCTCTGAAATACTGCTGTCAAAATCGGGATGAAAATACATCCACTCCCATCTTGCCCAATTCCAGTTTATATGAGTTCGGCTTTCGTTGGATAACCCGATTAAGAACTGACGTATTTCTTCGTAACAGGAATCATTAAAATTGCAAAATCTGTACTCCATATTTCACTCCATAATTCTCGAATCCATATTGAACACAAGCTTCCATTCATTCCCGCTGTTTTCCCAGGTTGAGGTAACGTGGAATATGCCTGCAAGATCGGCATTTTTGGGAGAATCTGCAGTAGTTTTAACAATATAGTGGACTTGTACAGCTTTATCGGTTTTATGTACAATTTCAAAATCTGATATCGAATATTCCGATATTCCGAAACCTCCGATAAATTCGGCATATTCCGCACCTGTACAGCGATATCCGCCGCAGACCATTACCGCATCAGCGGAAACAATCTCGGAAAAATCGGCTTTATTGCCGCTTTTAGCCGCCTGCCACATTCTGTTTTCAAGCTCATAAATTAAATCATTCATCATTTTTTCTTCCTTTTCGGTTCGGGTAATTCTTCGTACATTTCTTCAAATAGCTTTTTAAGAAACTCCCTGTCATCTACATTCTCAACAAGCAGCATATCCTTTGCGCCTTCGTAGGGAGGCTCGTAAACAGCATTCGGCATAAGTCTTACTGCGCTCGGCACAGGCTTTACAAGCAAGCGGTCGTCGCAAATATAAGCCGCAATTTTACCGTTATGGTAAATTATATACTCCCCCATCATCTGTCGGTGAGTAATTCCGTCGACAGATGAAAGCTGTTCAAGTATAAAGCCGAGATATTCCATCGTGGTTGACATACTATTCTCCTAACGTTTCGGTAAAAATCCGCTGTAAAGCTTCTTTCGGCAGTTCCTGCCCTATATAAATCTGAAGCATTCCCTTCGGGGTGATTTTGTAACCCTGCAGTTCGCTTTTGTGCGGTGTTATTGCTGTCGCTTCTATATTTATGTGATCCTTGAAGGGTATCAGCCTTACAAGCTTCTCACCGTTATAATAGCTGGGAAGCTTAGCCCACATTGTTTCTGTAAGGTCAGCCGATACGCTTTCGAAAATCAGACTGCGAAGCTCTTTAAATATATCAATAATCTCCTCTGAATACTTTTCAATATAAGCTTTTATATCTTCGTTCATAGCTAACGCTCCCTTATTCAGCCCTGACAATGTACCTATTGACAGATACTGTTTTTCCCTTCGATTCGAAATATTCTTCCTCGGTTTTAAGAAGCTTACCGCCGCATTTTTCGATTACTCTTATTGAGGCTATATTTTCAGTCATTGCGTCAATTCTGATTTCGGAATAGCCCTTGGAAAACAGGTAGTCAACCAGACATTTACAGGCCTCGGTCATATAGCCTTTGTTCCAGTAGGCTTTCCCGAGGTTGTACCCGATCACAGGCGTACCCTCTACGCCGCCCAGATATCCCACCACATCAATTCCGCCGATAAGTTGATTCGTTTCCTTTAAAACTATTGCGAAATTAAGTCTTGCCGGCATTTCGTATTCCTTTACCCATTGTCCGAGAATAGCTTTTGTATCATCAATAGTCTTGTGGGTATTCCAGGTAAGATACTTTGTTACCTCGGGGTCTCCCGCCCAGCCGTTAAACATAGCCTCCGCGTCTTCTGTACTGAAGGGTCTTAAAGTAAGTCTTTCAGTTTCCAATGTAAGTTTCATAATCACACCTCATTTCAATTTCTTTTAACTACGAATGAAGCTTTAATTTGCCCAGTCAAGCTGTTCCTTTTTAATACCCAATTCAATACACTTTCTGCATATTGAATTTTTCTCCTCATTATTTCCTATACGATACTTCAGTACATTATCTTTAAGCACTATGTATTTATATTCATCATTCTGAAAATCAACATACCATATCATTCCGCTTTCTGAGGAAAAATCCAGAGCTTTTGAAAGCTTTTCCGGAAAATCTTCAATGTTACTCGAAAAAGTTATAGCTGTCCAATATCTTGGCATATTATCGGTTTTCCAAATTTCTGTGGATTTTATTTCAACATAATCAAGTATTATTTCATCAGCAAGACTTTCTTTAATAATAAGACCCGTGTACATATTTATCCTCCGAATTATGAATTAACTTCTGTAAACCTCTTTCATCTTATGTTCAAGCTCAGTTCCCGTATATTTCCTGTTCAGAAAATCCGCCTGTGCTTCATCATCAACAGGATACCAGTCCTCGTACTCTTTATCGGAATTATCCGAAAATTTGTTGAGCCGATAACACTGCATAAGATAAAGGCTTCCGCATTTACTGCAACGTACAAGCTTACGGTAACCGTTTTTTCCGTCGTCTCAGCGGTAAAGAAACCATTTTATGCTTCCGTCGCTGTTTTTAGGCTTCGGGTCGTATTCCTTTATCAGCTCGCAGTTACTTCTACAGCAGTTGTTCATTCTTTCTTTTCGGGAATAGTTGTACAGCTATCCGCCCTGCCCGACTTAATAAGCATAAGCATAGCCACAAATTCACGGCTTAGCATATCCTGTATTTCCTCCATACTGAAACGGCACATTCCCGTAGCAATAAGAGCACCCACACCGTAGGTATAAATCCATATCTGCCTGAACAGAAGCATCGCATTCTCGTAGCTTAAATCATAGTCACGCTGGATTACATCAACGCACAAGGGGGCGATTTCGCCAAGGTTGCTGTAAACATCGTCAAAGGTCTGTGCTTCGGGCTTTTCGCTCATAAACAGTAAACGGTAAAGCTTCGGCTCCTCGTAAGCGAACATTATCATCTGAAGGCCAATCTGCTTGAAAACAGGAGTAAACTGTTCAGCCTTCTTTGCATATTCGCTGAATCGTTCAACGGCGGCATTCCTTACCTCGTGAAGGAGCTCATCCATATTTTTAAAGGCGGTAAAAATCGGCTGTGTGGATGTTCCGATAGCAGAAGCGAGCTCACGTGCAGTCAGAGAGCGTATTCCCCTTTCTGCGGCAAGCGTAAGGGCTGTCTCGATTATTTCTTCTCTTGTAAATTTAGCTTTAGGCGGCATAATTCTTCTCCGTTTCTTAATTTCGCAACACTTGTTGCGTAACATTTGTTATATTATAACACGCGTTATTTAATTTGTCAATAGAAAAGGCTGTCTATCGAATAATTTACGATAACAGCCTTTAGTTATATATCAGTTGTATATTACATATTTTTCATACGGGTTTTAATGTAGTTTTCAAGTACGTCCGCAGTACCTTCTATTCCAAGCTTACTGCTGTTCACACAGAGGTCATAGCAGCGTGAATCTCCCCATTTACCCTCGCAGTAATAGTTATGATAAGCCTTTCTGTGCTTATCGTGACGGTACATTGCGGCTTTTGCCTGTGCCTCGTTCATTCCTCTGATCTGACAGATACGCTTGATTTTAGCCTCCTCATTACCGAGAATAAAAAGAGAAATCATAGCTTTATTATCGTCGAGAACTCTTTCTGCACATCTTCCTACAACAACAAAGGATTTTCCGTTCTGAGCTAATTTTCTTATAAAATCGAACTGCATATTAGCGACGCTTTCCTCGGGAGAGTTGCTGTAGCCTTTGACTGTACGGGAAAGAAGATGCTTTTTAGGAACCTCGTCGTACTGTCTGAGCTCGTGAGACTCTATGTTCTTTTCCTGTGCAATCTCGTCGAGAAGATTGTGGTCGTATAAGGATATACCGAATCTTTTTGCGAGTATTTCCGCAATTGCGTGTCCACCGCTTCCGTACTCTCTGCCGATTGAAATAATAAGCTGTTTTTCCATAGCTTCCTCCTTACAGATATCTCACGAAAATAATTACGGTACAAATAAGTAATGTTATGATTGTTGCAGGCGCACAAGCCTTACAATATTTTCCCCAGCCGATAGGATAACCCTGCTTTGCGGCAACGGAAGTACCAACTACATTAGCAGAAGCTCCTATAGGTGTTGCGCTTCCGCCGATATCGGTACCCATTGAAAGCGCCCAGGCAAGAGTTGTAAGATCAACGCCCTGTGAAACTGAAAGAGCCTTTATAATCGGAATCATAGTTGCGGCGAAGGGAATGTTGTCAACGAAGGCGCTGGCAATAGCGGATACCCAGATAATGATACCAAGCATAAGCATAACGTTACCGTTACTTATATCGCCTATCATTTTTGCTACAAGCTCAAGAACGCCTGTATGCTCGAGTCCTGCCACAACGATAAACAAGCCTACAAAGAAAAGTATCGTCTTATAGTCTACGCCCTTCATAATTTCGGGAATATGCTTAGGCGCGGTTACGATAGTAGCTATCGCAATAAACATACCTATAAAGGATACTGTAAGTCCTGTCTGTGCGTGGGTTACGAGGAGTATAACAGCGGTTAAAAAGATAACCGTGCTTATAATAAAGCCCCTCTTATCCTTTATTGCCTCAGAGGGCGAAGGGAATTTACTGAGGTCAATAGGCTCGCCGCTTGTATTTTTAAGCTCCTTTCGGAAGAAAAGGTAGAAATAAAGTACTGCGGCAATCATACTGATACCTGCCATTACACCTGTATTACAGATAAAGTCGGCGAATGAGTAGTTGAGTGAGGTACCGATGATTATATTGGGCGGGTCGCCGCACATTGTAGCACTTCCGCCGAGATTTGCACAGAAAACCTCCGCAAGTATCATAGGTACGGGGTTGAATTTAAGAAGCTGTGCAAGCTCTACGGTAACTGCCGCAAGGAACAGGATAACGGTAATACTGTCTATAAACATAGCCAGAATACCCGACATTATCATAAAGGTAATGAAAATCGGTATGGTTTTACATTTTACAAGCTTCGCTATAAGCATACAAAGCCAACGGAAAAATCCTATGCGCGCCATACCTTCAACCATAATCATCATACCTGCTATAAAGATAATGGTTTCCCAGTTTATACCCGGTGCGGATTCCGCTGAATTTCCGGTATGGTACCAGAATTCGGGGGTAAAAATACTGCCGAAATTAAGGGTCTGAACTACTGCTTCACCGCTCTGCATACAGATACCCATAACAACTCCGAGCGTAAGCACACCGCAGCCAAGTGTAACGTAATGACGTTCAATCTTATCCAGCACGATAAGTATAAACATCACAACGAAAATGACTGCTGCCACAATCTGTGATATCATTTTAATACCTCTCTTTTGTTCCGACTGTAATTTGATGTTTTATGTCGGATTTTTTCACACAAGCTTTAGTCTATCACAAAGGAGAGGTTTTGACAATGGACATAATATACAATAATTTATGCCTCTTTTGAAGAAAAAAGAATTATAAATATAATGGGTGGAATACCTGTTAAAGAAACGGTAAAGATTTAATGAAAAAGCCTCTCCGAATAGAGAGAGGCTTCTTTAAAACAGGATTTTTCAAGCTTCCGCCAACAGCTCG
This sequence comes from Ruminiclostridium sp., assembly GCA_045579625.1. GTDB lineage: Bacteria > Bacillota > Clostridia > Oscillospirales > Ruminococcaceae > Ruminiclostridium_E. The sequence continues at coordinate 158,714 of JAZNMN010000017.1, read as the reverse complement.
AATATCTCCTCTTCTGTTTTCGGAAGAGAAAAATATCCGCCCTGAATAAACTTTACGCCCGAATTTACGGCGGCGTCATATTGACCCTTATGCTCGATATTTTTAACTCCTACGGTAATTCCGTTCATTCCCGCAAGTGAAAGGGTTGTATCGAGAATAACGTGATCGAATTTATCGCCGGAATTCGTGATAAAGCTTACGCCCGTCTTTATCATATCAATATAGGAATTTTTAAGAATATTAAGCGGCAGGAACTCATATCCGAAGCCGTCTATACAGATATTAACACCCATTCTTTTAAGCTTTCCGAGTGTTGAGGCAGTAGCGTTATAGGCAAGAACGTGAGAAGCCTCGGGAACCTCTACGATAAGAGCCGAAGCAGGCAGATCAGCCTTAGCGAGAGCTGTCTGAATAGAATGAGGAATCGCTCCCGTCTGCATTTCGTGGGTAGTGAGATTTACGCTTACCTTAAGATCCTTCCCTGTTTTTTTTCTTAATCTTGCGCAGAATTCACAGGCCTTCGGAATAACCCATAGGTCGATTGAAGCGTCAAGGCCTACCTTTTCCATAAGCTTCATAAAAATCTTCGGCGAAACATATCCCGATTCCTCGCTCTTCCAGCGGAGAAGTGTTTCATAATGAAGTATTTCCCCCGATATTTCGTAAACAGGCTGATATGTAAGTACGAAGTTACGCATATCGTCGGCTATGCACTTTCTTAATTCTACTTCCAGGTTATTGGTAGTACCTTTCGAATCGAGAAATTCCTGGCTATAGAAGGCATAGGTGTTTTTACCGTATTCATTCGCCCTGTAAAGGGAGAGCGTAGCGGCACGGTATAAATCCTCGCTGTTTTCCGTTATAGCTCCGTAGGAAGCTATTCCTATAGCGGCCTCGGCGAACTGCTCAACGGAATCCACCATAAAAGGCATAGAGAAGCGTTCGATAATCTTGTGAGCCATAGCCTGTGCTTCCTCTGAGGAAAAACCTCTGAGTACAAGCATAAATATACTGCCCGAATAGCGGTATACGTTTTCCCCTGCCATTGTATCATTGGTAAAATACTGCGCGGCGAGCTGAAGCAGCTTATCGGTATATTTCTGACCGAAAACCTCGTTGAGAAAACGTGTGTTAAGAACCTGTACAGCCATAACAACACCGTTTTCCTTGTCACTGAGATACTTCGCAACGTCAAGATCCAGCTTCGCTCTGTTCTTGATGCCGAGCATACTGTCATAAAAAGCCAGCTTATAGAGCTGTCGGTTTTTATTCTCGAGCTCACGATCCATTTTACAACGGAAGATAATCGATGAAAGTACCTGTGAAACATTACGGATAATCTTTCTGTCGTTATAGCTCCATCGCTTTTCCTTATCGTAAACGCCATAGAAAATAAAGCCGTTTTCGCCGTTATTATCAATTATTTTAGAGATAGCGTATGCAGTAACATTAAGCTCCTTAAGCCCTTCGTCGTTTTCTACCGAGAAATAGTTTTCGGAATTATCGAGAGCGGACAGAATCTTCGCTTCATTATCCTTAAGGAACAGGTTGGTTTCTGTACTTTTAAGCTGATTCTTTGTCCAGCTGCATTTTTCCTCAGACTCGCTGAAAGCGGATATAACTCCGAGACCGAGATATTTCCCTATCATATCGAGAACACGGTCAAGGGCAGTCTGTGCGGAAGCCTCCTCCATAATTACCGACTGCATACTGTTGATAAGCATCTGCTGTTCAACATTTGTGCCTAACTGTCGGTTTACGGCACGGGAATTTTCCATTTCATTATATAAAGTGATAAGCGAATGAGCGATACGGGAAAGACTTTCCGACATAGCTGAAAGAAAAGAGGAAAGCTCGTTTACTCTGGGCTTTGATGAGTATAAGCCCCAGTATCCTCCCACCTTGTAATTGAATCTTACAGGCTCGGTAACGGAATGCTTGAAGGCGCTGAAATCTATATCCTGTGCATTTTCGGCCGTTGAGCAGATAAGCCTGTTCTTATCGTCAAAAATAGCGGAAATTATATGCTTGTCGTTAATGAAGGGCTTCTGTACCTTCATCAGATAGCTTTTTCCGCAGATTTCTTCAAGAGTAGCGCCGTTATTGTTGAGCTCGGAAATTTTCATTCCCTGCCGCTGTTCAAACTCGTTTATAACGCTATCGTTAGGAACACAGTCGAGATACTCGTATACGTCAAGGAGCACGCCGTCGAAGTAATCCTCGTTCTTACTGCAACACATATAAGCCCAATGCAGTTCATTTTCAAACTCAAGTCTGAAATGAGTATACATTCGGCTTTTTCCGCTTAATGCAAATTCATTAAGGGTATCCATAAGGGTAGGAAAATCATCAATATACACGAAATCGGAAAAGGGATAAGCCTTTAAAAGGACTTCCCCGTCGTCGTAATTTCCCACGATCTGCATCGTGATACTTCCTAAAGTACGAACCCTTATATCTATGCAGTTATATTTCTTTAAAAGAGCGAACAGCTCATTCATAGACATATTCCTTCCATATATTTTTCTCTCTTATATAAATATAACACAATTTTTTAACAAAATCAATAGCTTTTTGTAAAATTTACCGTTTTTATAACAAAGTTTAATAATTTTTTGACAAGTTACACTAAATAAGCTTATCTTAAGGTTAAAACTTTAAAATCAAGATACATTTGTTCCTATTTTTTGCGCACATGTACAGGCTGTAAATATCCTGCCCTAAGCCTGTTTTTGCACATATATCACAGTTTTTTCACCATTAAGTGATATAATATGCAAAAACAGACAAAACGAGTTTATTTTTACTTTTTAAAGTTGCATTTAACAATAAAATATGCTATAATAATATGCTGATATTATATATAGTATAGGGAGAGGCTATGAGGATTATCGGAATTGACCCGGGATATGCTATTGTGGGCTTCGGAGTAATTGAATACAACAAGGCTTCCTTTAAGGCTGTTCAGTACGGGGCGGTAACAACTCCTGCGGATATGGATTTCAACAGCAGGCTTAAAGTGATTTATGATGATATAAGTTATATCCTCGACAGCTTCAAGCCCGAATATCTCGCCATAGAGCGCCTTTACTTCACTACCAATCAGAAAACCGCCATTGACGTTGCGGAAGCGAGAGGAGTTATACTTCTTGCCGCAAGACAGCGCGATATACCGATTTTCGAATACACTCCCCTACAGGTAAAGCAGTCGGTTACAGGCTACGGAAAAGCTATAAAAAAACAGGTTCAGGAAATGACCAAGCGTATACTTAATCTTCCCGAAATTCCCAAGCCCGACGATACTGCCGACGCTCTCGCCATAGCGGTTTGTCACGCTCATTCATATAATTCAAAGCTCAGCGATTACAGATAATTACGGAGATAAAAATGAAAAAAAGAAAGATAAAAAATCCCGAATTCCTTCCGATGGTTGTTTCTCTTATTGCCTTTGCCTGCAATATAGCGATTTCGGTTCTTATAACCAATTCCGACGAGGTAACCTCGAAGATTCTTTTCTATATCGGAATATTCTGCATAATAGTTTCCTTCTTCCTTCCGATTATAGCTAAGGCCTTTACCTACTCGGGCTTCTTCAACATTGAGGGCTATAACCAAGCTCATATAATCAACAGCTATAAGCTTAACGGCTGGATAAAAGGAAAGTATCTTTTCCTTGATGCAGTAGGCGCAAGAGTAGACAACAGATTTGCCGACGCATTTTTCGCTTTTAACCATTGTCTCGCCGTAGCTACCGATAAAAGGCTTCGTCTCGCCTGCTATAAGGAGCTTGCGGTATTTATGCCCAGGGAGCTTCTCAACATTCCCATTCTGATAAAGGGCTATGAGGAATTCCCCAACGACGAGGTTATTTTCAACGAAATAGCAAGCTATTATATGTGGTTTGAAAATGCCGATGATAAGGAAGGAAGAGAATTCTTCGAAAAGGCTGTTGAAATGACAACGGATAATGTCCGTAAAAGCCACGCTTATTTCTATCTCGGCCTTAAAAAGCTTTATGGCTCGGAGTATAACGAGGCTATCGAGCTTCTTCTTAAGTCCGAGGAGCTTAATAATAATCCCCCTGCCTACCTTTATCTCGATACGGCAGTAGCCTATGCCTGTATAAAGGATTTCGACAATGCGAGAGCCTACGCCTTCAAGGCGGTAACAAAGGTAGATAACGCTTCGGATATAGATTACATAAAGGAAAAGCTTGAATACTTATTCAGAATGAACACCTCCGAAATAAATCCCGAGATTGAAAAGCTTGTTGCCGAATTAAACCGCCGTGACCAGGTTCATAGCCTTGATTCGATAAGTATGTCGGAAATAGAAAAGAAAGTTGAGGAAATTTTACAATGATATACAGCGTAAGAGGTAAGCTTACCCATACCGAACAGAATCTTGCGGTAGTGGAATGCGGCGGAATAGGCTACGCCTGCCGTACTACTGCATATACTCTCTCCCCTCTCAAAATCGGCGAGGAGGTTTTTCTCCTCACATATATGCACGTAAGAGAGGACGCTGTCGAGCTTTTCGGCTTCGGCGATAAGACCGAGCTTAACTGCTTTAAGATGCTTCTTACCGTTTCGGGCGTAGGCCCTAAGGCGGCTCTTTCGATACTTTCCGACCTTTCGCCCCAGGCCTTTGCGCTGTGTGTGGCAGGCGGCGACAGTAAGCTTCTCACCCGTTCACAGGGTATCGGCAAAAAAATAGCCGACAGAATTGTTCTTGAATTAAAGGACAAGCTTTCGGGAGAGCTCGGAACTATATCATCAGAAACCTACTCTGAGCTTTCGAATGTAAACGTACCTGTAGGAAACAACGCTTCGGAAGCGGTTTCGGCACTTGTTGTTCTCGGCTTTTCTACTGCACAGGCTCAGAAGGCTCTTTCGGGACTGCCCTCCGATATGCCTGTATCGGAAATGGTAAAGGAAGGCCTTAAAAGAATCAGTAGCCTTTGATTGATAATCTGCATATAATAAAGGAGGAAGCTTTATGATTGAATTAAACGACAGTCATAGCGAAAACAGAACGGAACGGCTTATAGAGCCCGTTCTTACCCCCGATGATGTTGATATAGAATTTAACCTTCGTCCTAAGCATCTTAACGAATATATAGGACAGGATAAGGTTAAGGAAAATTTAAAGATATTTATTGAAGCGGCTAAAGGCAGAGGCGAAAATCTCGACCACGTTCTTCTTTACGGCCCTCCCGGACTCGGAAAGACTACTCTTGCGGGAATTATCGCTAACGAAATGGGGGTAAATATTAAGATTACCTCGGGTCCTGCCATAGAAAAGCCCGGCGACTTAGCGGCGCTTCTCACAAATCTAAAGGACGGCGACGTTCTTTTTATCGATGAAATCCACCGCTTGTCGAGACAGGTTGAAGAGGTTCTCTACCCTGCTATGGAAGACAATGTTCTTGATATAATAATCGGAAAAGGACCCTCGGCGCAGTCTATCAGAATCGACCTGCCGAAGTTTACTCTTGTGGGAGCTACCACGAGAGCAGGACAGCTTACAGGCCCACTCCGTGACCGTTTCGGAGTTATCCAGAGGCTTGAGCTCTATACGGAAGAACAGCTCTGCGATATTATAATGCGTTCTTCGGTAATTCTTTCAATTCCTACGCTTAAGGACGGAGCCTTTGAGCTTGCGAGAAGATCGCGCGGTACGCCTCGAATAGCTAACCGACTTCTTAAAAGAGTCCGTGACTTCGCCGAGGTTATGGGCGACGGTAAAATAACGAAGGATCTGGCGGATATAGCTCTTGACAGGCTCGAAATCGATAAGCTCGGTCTTGACAGCCTTGACAGAAGAATGCTGACTATGATAATAAAGGGCTATAACGGCGGCCCTGTGGGACTTGAAACCCTGGCTTCCGCCCTCGGCGAGGAGGCTGTTACTCTTGAGGACGTTTGCGAGCCCTTCCTTATGCAGTTAGGCTTTATTGCGAGAACTCCGAGAGGAAGAACAGCCACAGCCTTAGCTTACAATCACTTAGGTATCGAGCAGCAGGGTCAGCAGACCTTCTGATACTGCTTTAATATAGATTTGACAGGAGATTTTTACTATGGGTAGATTATTCGGAACAGACGGAGCGAGAGGTGTAGCTATTACTGAGCTTACCTGCGAAATGGCTATGAATATCGGTAAGGCGGCGGCTATCGTTCTTACCAAAAACAAGCCTTCGGGAAATAAAGCGAAGATTCTTGTAGGTAAGGATACACGTATTTCCTCGGATATTCTTGAAGCGGCTCTTATTTCGGGAATTATGTCTGTAGGTGCGGACGTTGAGCTTTTGGGAGTAGTACCTACTCCTGCGGTAGCGTATCTCGTAAAGTATTATGACGCTGACGCAGGCGTAATGATATCCGCTTCCCATAATACAGTGGAATATAACGGAATAAAGCTTTTCTCGGGAACAGGCTTCAAGCTTCCCGACGAGGTTGAAAATGAAATAGAAGCGCTCATTCTCGATACACCCGAAAAAATGACCCTTAAATACGGTACCGATGTGGGAAGAATGACGGTAAGCAAAAATGCGGCTGACGACTATGTAAAGCACCTTCTTTCCACAACTGACAGTAATGTAAAAAATCTCAGAATACTGGTTGACTGTGCTAACGGAAGCGCAAGCTCCACTGCCCGCGACCTTTTCACAAGGCTTAACGTTGATTTCGATATCATAAACGCCCAGCCCGACGGCTGTAATATAAATGAAAACTGCGGCTCTACCCACGTTGAGCTTTTACAGGATATGATTTTAAAGGGCGGCTATGATTTTGCGGTATCCTTTGACGGTGACGCAGACAGATGCCTTGCGGTAGACGATAAGGGAAAAATCGTTGACGGCGATAAGCTTATCGCAATAATCTCCAACAAAATGAAGGCTGACGGAGCTTTAAGAAAGAATACTGCAGTAGTTACGGTAATGAGTAACTTAGGCTTCCATACATATATGAAGAACAACGGTATAGATACCGTATGTACCGCTGTCGGCGACAGATATGTGCTGGAGGAAATGCTGAAAAGCGGATACAATATCGGCGGCGAACAGTCGGGGCACATTATTTTCCTTGATTACGCTACAACAGGCGACGGTCAGCTTACTGCAGTACAGCTTACCGACCTTCTTTCGAAAACCGATAAGAAGCTTTCCGAGTTAATAAAGGATATTCCCGATTACCCTCAGCTTCTCGTTAATATAAAGATTACTGAGGATAAAAAAGGCCTCTGGAATAAAACGGAAGCAATTCTTTCCGTTATAAAGGAAGCTGAAACGGCTATGGGACAGGACGGAAGAATCCTCGTAAGAGAAAGCGGTACCGAGCCCCTTGTAAGAGTTATGATAGAGGGTAAGGAGAAGGAAAAGGTCGAATTCTGGACTAACGCAATAGCCGATAAAATAAGAGAAGAGCTTTGTTAAGCGAAAGGATGTCTTAAATGGAGGATAAAGCTAATATCTGTCCCTACTGCGGAGCGGAAATGGAAAAAGGAAAGCTTAGCGCAGACGGACGCTCTCCGATACAATACAGCATTGAAAAGGAAACTCTTCCTATTATAGATTCTATAAAGGAAAACGAGCGTCATTTCATTGTAGCAAAGCCGAAGTTTTTCGGCTACGCTGTGAAGGAATGCTTAAGATGCAGTATGTGCCGTAAGATAATTATTGATTACGGCGAAAATAAATGAAAAGGAAGTCAGAAGCTTGAGAATTGCAGATAACTGGCAGGATTACTGCCTTATAGATACGTCAAAGGGTGAAAGGCTTGAGCGTTGGGGCGATATAACCCTTATCCGCCCCGACCCTCAGATTATATGGGAGACCCCTTCCCTTGCGCCCGAATGGAATACCGCACACGCTAAGTATATCCGCTCCTCTTCGGGAGGCGGAGCCTGGGACTACAAAAAGAGATTTTCGGAAAGCTGGACGATAAAGTACAGAAACCTTACCTTTATGGTAAAGCCTACAGGCTTCAAGCATACGGGTCTTTTCCCTGAACAGGCGGTAAACTGGGACTACTGCGATAAGCTTATAAGAAATGCAGGCAGAGAAATCAACGTACTTAATCTTTTCGCCTATACAGGCGGCGCTACCCTCGCCTGCGCCAATGCAGGAGCAAAGGTATGCCACCTTGACGCAGTAAAGGGAATGGTAGACTGGGGTAAGGAGAACGCAAGACTCAGCGGTCTATCCGATAAGCCTATAAGATGGATTGTTGACGACGCTATGAAGTTCCTGGGCAGAGAAATCCGCCGAGGAAACAAGTATGACGGTATAATCCTTGACCCGCCCAGCTACGGAAGAGGTACAAACGGCGAAATGTGGAAGCTTGAGGATTGTATCCACGAGCTTATGCAGCGTTGTACGGCGGTACTTTCGGATAAACCCCTGTTCATACTCCTGAACAGCTATACTACGGGGCTTTCACCTTCTGTTATGGCTTATCTTCTTTATATGACAGTAGGTCAGAAATATAAAATTAAGGTTGAAGCGGAGGAAATCGCACTGCCTGTAAAAAATACGGGACTTGCTATCCCCTGCGGAAATACGGCAATAGTATCTTTCGAATAAAGGAAATGTAATGAACATTATTGAAGTTAAGAACCTTGAATTTGAATACAGAATTTACGACGAGGACGGCGAAGTTACTGAATCAAACAAGGTTTTAAAGGGAATAAATCTTGAAATCCCGAAGGGACAGTTTGTGGCTGTACTGGGACATAACGGCTGCGGAAAATCAACACTGGCCAAGCATTTCAACGGTATTCTTACCGCTACAGGCGGAAGTGTTACGGTAAAAGGAATGGACGCTTCCGACGAGGAAAAGATTTTCGACATAAGACAGACTGTAGGTATGGTGTTCCAGAATCCCGACAATCAGCTTGTAGCTACTGTTGTGGAGGAGGACGTAGCCTTCGCACTTGAAAATCTCGGAGTGCCTCCTGCGGAAATAAGGGAGCGTGTTGACGAAGCCCTTAAAACAGTAAGTATATACGAATTCCGTGAAAAATCACCCCACCACCTTTCAGGCGGACAGAAACAACGTGTAGCTATTGCAGGCGTACTTGCGATGAGACCCGACTGTATAGTTCTTGACGAGCCGACAGCTATGCTTGACCCTAAGGGCAGGCGTGAGGTTATGAACACTATAAAACAGCTTAACGAACAGGGCGTAACCATAATCCTTATAACTCATTATATGGATGAAGCCGTACAGGCTCAGCGTGTAATAGTTATGGACGACGGAAAAATTGTTATGGACGACGTGCCTCGTAAAATATTTGAGCAGGTTGACGCTCTTAAGGGATATTCTCTCGACGTTCCTCAGGTTACTGAGCTTATGTACGAGCTCAGAAAAAGCGGACTTGACGTACCCGTAGGCGTTCTTACTGAGGACGAATGTGCAGAAGAGCTTCTTAAGCTTAAGCATAAATGCAAGGATTTCGGCAGTACTGCAGTAAAAAAGGAAGAAGAGAAAAATGACGGCGATTATGCTGTGGAGATAAAAAATCTTACCTATAAATACGGCGTGGGTACTCCATATATGTCCGTAGCGGTTGATAATGTAAGCGTAAGTATAGAAAAAGGAAGCTTCGTAGGCGTTATCGGTCATACAGGAAGCGGAAAATCCACTCTTATTCAGCATATAAACGGCCTTTTGAAGCCTTCCGAGGGCGAAATTTTCATTAAAGGCAAAAATATATGGAGTAAGGGCTCCGATATCCGTGCAGTACGCTTTATGGCGGGACTTGTGTTCCAGTATTCGGAATACCAGCTTTTTGAAGAAACGGTATACAAGGATATAGCCTACGGCCCGAAGAATATGGGGCTGTCCGAGGAAGAGGTAGACAAGTGCGTACGTGAAGCGGCTAAGGCAATGGGTATTTCTGACGAGCTTCTTGAACGCTCCCCCTTCGACCTTTCGGGCGGACAGAAAAGAAGGGTTGCTCTTGCGGGAGTAATAGCAATGAAGCCCGAGATACTGATTCTCGACGAGCCTGCGGCAGGACTCGACCCAAAGGGTCGTGATCTTGTTCTTGATGAAATCGCCGAATATCACAGAAATTCAGGCACAACAATTCTTCTTGTATCCCATTCTATGGAGGATATCGTAAAATATGCCGATAAGGTTCTCGTTATGAACAGAGGTAAGCTTTTCTGTTACGAGGATACTGACGTTGTATTCGGCTATTCAAGAGAATTAAGACAGGTAGGACTCGGAATCCCTCAGATTTCACGTTTATCTCATATTCTTGCGGAAAAGGGAATGAATCTCGGGGACGATATTTATACTGTAGAACGAGCGAAAAAAAGACTTCTGGAGATTATAGATGCTTAAAGATATTACAATAGGTCAGTTTTTTCCCGGTAATTCCATTATACACCGTATGGACAGCCGTTTTAAAATTGTACTTTCTCTTTTATATGTGGTAATGCTTTTCGTGGCGCAGAATTTTTACGGACTTGCCCTTTCGGGGATATTTATCCTTATGGTTTTTGCCCTTTCGGGTGTAGGCTTTAAGATGATGCTTAAAAGCCTTAAGCCTATAGTTCCGATTATTCTGTTTACTGCAATACTAAATCTTTTATTTGTAAAGGGCGATGACGCACCACTTGTAAGCTTCTGGATTATAACGATTTACTGGGAAGGTATCGAAACGTCGATTTTTATGATGTCGAGAATAATTCTTCTTATTGTAGGAATGTCGCTTCTTACCTATACTACCTCGCCTATCGTTCTTACCGACGCGATAGAAAGACTTATGTCCCCTCTCCGTGCAGTAAAATTCCCTGTCCACGAGCTTGCTATGATGATGACTATAGCGTTACGTTTTATTCCTACTCTTATCGAGGAAACGGATAAAATTATGATGGCTCAGAAAGCGAGAGGCGCAAACCTCGATTCGGGCGGAATACTGAAAAGAGCGAAATCAATGATACCTATTCTTATTCCTCTTTTCGTAAGCGCATTCAAAAGAGCCAACGAGCTTGCTACCGCTATGGAATGCAGGTGTTATCGCGGCGGAGAAGGCCGCACAAGAATGAGACAGCTTAAAGCAACCGCCCTTGATTACCTATGCTCGGGAATTGTGCTTTGCGTCTTTACTCTCGTTATTATAAACAATATAGCTTTTAATTAAGGTAAATTGTATTTATGAGAAATCTTAAAGTTTTTATTTCCTATAACGGCGCCGCTTATCACGGGTGGCAAAGGCAGAATAACCATATCACCGTACAGCAGACTGTTGAAGAAAAAATGGGGATTCTTCTTAATTCCCCCGTTACGGTAAACGGCTGTTCAAGAACTGACGCAGGCGTTCACGCAAAGGAATTCTGTTTCAACGCCAAAATTGAAAACAGTATAACCTGTGACGGCTTTGTAAAGGCTATGAATTCCCTTCTTCCCGACGATATTGCGGTTTTATCCTGTGAGGACGCCGATGAAGGCTTCCACGCAAGATACGATTCGACAGGAAAGGAATATCTCTACCTCGTAAATAACGGAACACGAAGAGATGTATTTATGAAGGATACCTCCTTTTTCTATCCTTACAGACTGGATGAAAAGAGACTTAACGAGGCCTCTAAGCTTTTTATAGGAGAACACGATTTTTCGGCCTTCTGTAAAGCGGAAGCGAAGGAGCATCTTAAATCAACGGTAAGAACAGTTACCGATTTCCGTGTTGAAAGAAACGGAGATTATGTGAGCTTTTATGTAAGCGGAAACGGATTTCTCCATAATATGGTAAGAATACTCGTAGGAACTCTCATATATATAAATGAAGGAAAACGTACCGAAAATGATATCCTGCTTTCTCTCGAAAAGGGAGAACGTGAAATCGCAGGAAAAACAATCTCCCCCTCGGGACTTTATCTTAACAAGGTATTTTACTGATAAAGAAAGGAAGTGAAAAAATGAAGGTACTCGAACAGCCCGTTAATAATAACAATAACAACAAAAAGCCTGAAGCCGAGAAAAAAGCAGGTAATGTTAATCTTACAAAATACCGTAACAAGAAAAAACGTACAAAAAGCCTGTTTAAGCTTATTCTTGTTTTTGTCGGAGTTATCGCATTCCTGATAATATGGTATAATGCCGATACGATTTTCGAGCCATTAAGAGGTATCGCCTCGAAGATTGACAATAAAACCTCTTACGCAGTCGGCTTCCCTGTTACCCTACCAGGCAGTACCGAATACTCCTTTGAAGAATCGGGAGAAATTTTTTCGCTTCTTACGGATACCTACCTTTATACCTACAAGAATACAGGCGAACAGATATACGCGCTTAAGCACGGCTACAGCAAGCCGGAACAGATAACCAACGAAAAGAGAATTCTTCTTTTCGATAAATCCGCCTATAACTTCGCCCTTTACAGTAAAACAAGCCTTATATACACAAAAACCCTGGAGGATAAAATAATATACGCCAATATCGGCGACGGCGATATGGCGGCGATAGTTACCGATTCCTCACGATATTCAAATGTGCTGTATATATACGACGGCGGCGGTAACTGGAGATATACAAAAAAATTCGCCGATGAAAATATTATGCAGGTAGCCTTTACAGGCGACGGTAATCATATTGTAGTATCTACAATAAGCGTCGACAGCGGTGAAATCGTAACAAACTATCATAAATACTCAATCACAAGTACGGAGGGTCCTGTATGGAGCTATTCCTTTAAGGGCAACAGTCTCCCCTGCGGACTTTACGCAGATAACAATACGGTTATTTCTGTCTGTGACAATATGGTACTGTCCCTTAATTCGAGAGACGGAAGCTATATAAACAGCTACGCCTACAACGGCACCCTTAAGCATTTCGATATTTCGGCTGATTACTGCTCGATTCAGTTCAACGAAAGCTCTACAAACAAAAACAATTTAACGGTGCTTAATAACAGATGTGAATTTTCGGGTTCGGTTATCGTAACCGCAAATACGCAGAAAATTGTCAACAGCGACGGCTCTGTATACATTCTCGACGGTATTCATTTTAAAAAGTTTGATATAGCTGCGGGAGCTGAATCGGAGCTTGCGCTGTTTAACGAGGACTTTACCGATTTCGTAAAGATAGGCAATGAAATTATGCTGCTTGGTTATGATACTGTAAATAAAATAAATCTTGATTCTTAGGAGACAAAAAATGGGATATGAATTTTTCTGGTTTTACGACCTGATACTTGTTGCTGTAATTATAGCTGCACTGTTCAACGGTATAAAGAAGGGCGCTGTTGCTGTAATTATAAGTGCAGTAGCCGCTATTATCGGCTTTATCGTAGCTTTTGCGGGCTGCAATATCATATCGGACGCCATATATACAAGCTCCATAAAGGAGCCTCTTACCGAATATATCGACGAAGCGGTCGAGGACACGGTAAGCTTTGATATAATAGACGGCCTTGAGGAAATCGATATGACCAGGACTATAGTCAAGGAAAAATATATTTCCGAAAAGGAGCTTACCTTTAATGATAAAGGAATAGCAATTCTCGACCTTTCCTCCGCCAATATGAGCGAAACAGGGCTTGCCGAAGCGAAGCTTTCGATTTTCGGCATTAACGAGGAGTTCAACTATAATGAGGTTAAGATAGGAAATATTGAAATCTCTAAGAGTGAGCTTGAAAAATACGGCTTTAATACAATAGTTCTCGCTCATACTCTTTCCACAAATATAACCTCCGGCGAGCTTTATAATACCTTTAAGGATATCGGAGCGAAGATTTCCGAGGCAGTCCCCCTGGTGTTCGGGAACTATGACGATAAGGTAAGCGAGGGTAAGACGGATACTCTCTATGACCTTGTTTTATCGGTAATCTATGTAGACGACGGTAATTTCGGCGAGGTTATCGTGGATAATATCGTAGATCCGTTTATACTTATCCCTATGAAGGTGCTTATTTTCATACTACTGTTTATTATAGTAGTTTCCCTTCTTAATCTTATTGCGAAGGCGGCTAAGATAATTAACAAGATTCCCGTTATCGCTTCTCTTAATGAGCTTCTCGGTGCAGTATTAAGTCTCGCGGAAGCACTTATAATATTAGTGGTTATATGTACTGTAATAAGATTTATAATAAGTATGGGCGGAGATTCGCTTGTATTCCTAAACGAAGCGACTATAGAAAGGACGATACTTTTCAAGCTTCTTTATTCATTCGACCCTCTTAAGATAATGAGTGTAGTTTTATAAGAAAGGAACAGATATATTATGATGATGTGCTGTAAATGTAAAAAACGACCCGCTGTGGTATTTATGTCGGGTATGAACGGTAACCAGCGTTTCGATAACGGCTACTGTCTTGTCTGTGCCAAGGAAATCGGTATTCCTCAGGTCAACGAATACCTGAAGCAGATGGGGATTTCCGAAGACGATTTTGAAAATGGAATGAATATGCTTTTCGGCGGCAGTGAGATTGACGAAATAGATATGGAAGGCGATATCGAGGAAGACGAATACGATGAAAACGACGAGGACTCCGTAGACGGCTTTAAGAGCGGCGGCGCAGGAACAATGCCCGCATTTATACAGAGTATCTTCGGAGGAAATAAGGATTCTGGTAAACAGGCCGAAAATTCGGGCGACAGTACCGAAAAGAATGAAAAAAGCACAAAGAAGAAGAGCAAGGAAAATAAAAAGCGTAAGTTCCTGAATACCTTCTGCACCAATCTTACTGACAGAGCTAAAAGCGGAAAGCTCGACCGAATCATAGGAAGAGATAAGGAAATCGAACGTGTAATTCAGATTCTTTCAAGAAGAACAAAGAATAACCCCTGTCTTATAGGCGAGCCCGGCGTAGGTAAGACTGCAATAGCCGAAGGCATCGCACAGAAGATAGTGGAAGGAAACGTTCCCTTCAGATTACAGGATAAGGAGCTTTATCTTCTTGATTTAACCGCTTTAGTGGCAGGTACACAGTTCCGAGGACAGTTCGAAAGCCGTGTAAAGTCACTTATCGATGAAATAAAGACAGCAGGAAATATCATACTTTTCATAGACGAGGTTCATAATCTCGTAGGCACAGGCGACAGCGAAGGTACAATGAATGCGGGAAATATGTTCAAGCCTGCTCTTTCGAGGGGCGAATTACAGGTAATAGGCGCTACTACCTTCAATGAATACCGCAAGTACATCGAAAAGGACAGCGCTCTCGAACGAAGATTCCAGCCTGTTACAGTTCTTGAGCCCACTATAGAGGAAACTATCGACCTTCTTAAGGGAATAAAGGGCTATTACGAGGAGCATCATAAGATAAAGATTGACGATCTCCTTCTCCGCCCCTGCGTAACGCTTTCGGAAAGATATATTACCGACAGATATCTCCCCGATAAGGCTATCGACCTTCTGGACGAAGCGTCTGCCTGCGCAAGTATCAAGAACGAATACCTTACCGAATATGAGAAGTGTATAAAGGAAAAGAGCGAGCTTGACCGTCTCGAAAACGAGCTTACCGATAATACGGAAAATATGGATTATCAGAAGCTGGCCGAAATAAAGACGAAAAGAGCGAAGAATGAGGCTGAATTAAAGAAGCTTGAGCCCTTGATTGAAAATGTAAAGCTTACTCCTGCCGATTTATCCACAGTTATAGAAATGTGGACGGGTATTCCCGCAAAGAAGATAATGGAGACCGAATTCAAGAAGATTGCGAAGCTTGAAACGGTGCTTAAGGAAAAAATTATCGGGCAGGACGAAGCCTGCAACAAGGTTGCTGCTGCAATAAAGCGTACAAGAGTACAGCTTTCCACACAGAGAAGACCCGCCTCCTTCATTTTCGTAGGGCCAACAGGCGTAGGTAAAACACAGCTTGTAAAGGTTATAGCCGAGGAATTATTCAGCGGTGTTGAGCCTCTTATAAGGCTTGATATGTCGGAGTATATGGAAAAGCACAGCGTTTCAAAGCTTATCGGCTCGCCTCCCGGATATGTGGGCTTTGATGACGCAGGACAGCTTACCGAAAAGGTACGCCGCCGCCCCTACTCCGTTATTCTCTTCGACGAAATCGAAAAGGCGCATCCCGACGTTATGAATATTCTTCTTCAGATTCTCGACGAGGGTAAGGTCAACGATTCTCACGGAAGAGCAGTAAATTTCGAAAACACAATTATCTGTATGACTTCGAACGCAGGCTCCTCCGACAGCTCAACGGGAATGGGCTTCGGTAAAACAATGGGCGATATGTCAAAGGAAAGAGCTATGAAAGCTCTCAGAGAGTTCCTCCGCCCCGAATTTTTGGGAAGAGTTGATGAAATCGTCGTATTCTCTCCCCTTACCGTTGAGGATTACGCAGGTATAGCTAAGCTTGTTCTTTCCCATACTGTAAAGGCTCTCGAGGAGAACTCGATAGCCTTAAAGATAAGACCCTCTGCGTATAAGAAGATTGCCGAAAAGGCATTCGGCGGAAAATACGGCGGAAGAGATATCCGTAGGGTTATAAGAGAGGATGTCGAAGATAAGATAGCTAATCTTATAATAGAAAGTGAAAATAATACTCCTTCGGAAATTGTAATTTCCTCCGATAAGAACGGTATTACGGTGAAATAATGAAAACTGCAGTTATAACAGGCGGCACAGGGGCTATAGGAAAAGCCCTTGTTGCTGAATTTTCAAAGGATTATCGGGTAGTTTTTACCTATAACAGTAATGTTGAAGAGGCCGAGAACATATCAAAGGAGTTCGGCGCCGAGGCGGTAAGATGCAACATCAGCAAGCCTGATGATGTTCACAGATTACAGGGCTATATGAACAATTGCTCCCTTCTTATAAATAATGCAGGTATATCACAGATAAAGCTTTTCAGCGATATCACCGATAAGGATTGGGACGATATGATAGGTGTGAACCTGTCGGGAGTGTTCTATGTTACCCGTGAAGTAATTCCCTTTATGGTGCATAACAAGGAAGGCTCTATAATAAATATTTCATCGGTATGGGGTGTTCACGGAGCTTCCTGTGAGGTTCATTATTCCGCCGCTAAGGCGGGAGTAATCGGTCTTACAAAGGCTCTTTCGAAGGAGCTCGGCCCTTCGGGAATACGTGTGAACTGTATCGCTCCCGGAGTTATCGACAGCCCTATGAACGCTCATCTTAATGCCGAGGAAATGCAGGAGCTTATAGATTGTACACCTATTTCAAGAATAGGAACACCTCAAGACGTAGCTCACGCCGCAAGATTTTTCGAATCCAATACTTTTACAACAGGTCAGATTCTCGGCGTAGACGGCGGCTTCTGTTAAATCGACACAAAAAGTCCTTATGTGCAGATTTTTGTTTCATAGGGACTTTATTTTTTACCGAAATAGTTGTATAATAGTAGTATCATATAAAAGGCGGTAATGTAATGAATTCTGAAAAATTCCAGCTTCTCCGTAAAGAGCACGGAACCTTTATCTATCATAGCTATACTATAGACGACGAAGGCTTTTCCTTCCATTTTTCAATTGATGAATATAACTTCTTTCCGAAGTGGAAATGGAACGGAAGCTACATAAACGAAAAAACCGATATGAAGCTTATAGAGTACATCGTTTTTTCTATCGGTATGACCGAGCTTGTAAGCTACTGGAAGTGCGCCTGCTGTCCTGTTGTTGAGGTGCGCTGCGGAAGTCTCGACGAATGGCAGATAAAATGGTGGAAGAAGCTTTACTTTAACGGTCTCGGCGAATTCTTTTACCGTAACGGTATAAAGACGGACATAGAAAGCTTTATGAAGATAATTCCCTCCTCTGATGAAGCCCCCTGCTTCAGCTGTAATCCCGACAGCCTTAAGGGCGCTCTTATTCCTGTAGGCGGAGGAAAGGACAGCGTAGTTACTCTCGAGCTCCTTTCTGAAATGAAGGAGGAAAATTACTGCTTTATTATAAACCCCCGAGGCGCTACTCTGAATTGCGCCCATACGGCAGGATACGACGACAGCAGAATTATCGGCCTCGGAAGGACGATTGACAAGACGCTCCTCGAAAGAAATGCCGACGGCTGGCTTAACGGTCATACTCCCTTTTCGGCTATCGTGGCCTTCTCCTCCTTCCTTATGGCAGTACTCACAAACAGAAAATATATCGCTCTTTCAAACGAAAGCAGTGCAAACGAAACCTATGTAAGCGGCGCCGAGGTAAATCATCAGTACAGCAAGAGTACCGAATTTGAACGGGATTTCAGAGAATTTACAAGCAGATATTTTCGCTCCTGCCCCGAATATTTCAGCCTTTTACGCCCCTGGAGCGAATGGCAGATTGCAAGGGAATTCGTTAAATATCCGAAATATTTCCCCGTTTTCCAGAGCTGTAATCTCGGAAGCAAGACAAACAGCTGGTGCAGTAACTGCGCTAAATGTCTTTATGTCTATATCCTTCTTTCCGCATTTCTTACAGACGACGTTCTCGTAGAAATCTTCGGATGCAATATGCTGGATAATCCCGAGTTTCTGCCCTTGCTGAACGGACTTGTGCTTGACGGCGAGGATAAGCCCTTCGAATGCGTGGGAACTAAGGCGGAAGTAAGATTGTCGCTGGAAATGTCCCTGAGACTCCGTAAAAACAACCCGCCCTCTCTCCTTAAAGCATACTACGGCTATAAGGAAATCGGCGGCTTTGATATTCCGAAGCTTGACAGCTTTTTCGATTCCGACAATTTTGTACCGAAGGAGCTTATCCATTTATTAAAGGGAGAATAATTATGTTTGAAAAGCTTTATGAATTCTTTAAGGATAAGCGTGTGCTTATTCTCGGTCTCGGCAGAGAGGGCCGTTCCACCCTTGATATTCTGAGAAAAATCCCCTGTACAATAGGAATTTCCGATAAAAATCTTGTTGTAACCGATGATATTAAGGCTTATGAGCTCTATAGCGGCGACAGCTACCTTGACTGTCTCGGAAAGTTCGATATAATAATGAAAAGCCCGGGAATAGCGCTTTTTAATGATGTTTCTGCTGAAATTAAGGGCAGGATTACAAGCCAAACCGACCTTTTACTGAAATACTGCAGTAACACAATCATCGGAATAACAGGCACCAAGGGAAAATCGACTACCTCGAGCCTTACATATCATATTCTGAAAAACTGCGGAAGGGATACGCTTCTTATCGGAAATATCGGTGTTCCGCCCCTGGAGAGAATCAGTGATTTTAAAAAGGATACTGTGATTGTATGCGAAATGTCCTGTCACCAGCTTGAATATGTATCTGCCTCCCCCGATATTTCGGTGCTTCTTAATGTTTTCGAGGAGCATCTCGACCATTACGTTGACTTTTCCGCATATAAGGCGGCTAAGGTGAATATTTATAAGTACCACACTGCCCAAAACACACTTATTATAAATAAGGAGCTTATAAATCCCGATATCCCCTCAGAAATCATAACCGCAAGCCTTACCGATAAGGCGGACATCTGCCTTTCGGAGGAGACGCTTACTGCAGGAAGCACGGAAATACCGATAAAGGCAATAAAAACCAAGCTTATCGGCCGTCATAACCTTTATAATATCGGAATTGCAGTATTTATAGCCGAAAAGCTCGGGTGTAGGACAGATGATATTCTTAAGGCGGTAGAAAGCTTTAATGGTCTTACCCACCGTCTCGAAAATATCGGAACCTTTAACGGCGTCCAGTACATAAATGACAGCATAAGCACCTGCCCCAGCACGGCTATTGCCGCTGTCAGAGCCTTCGACAAGACCGATACTCTGATTATCGGCGGAATGGACAGGGGCATAGATTACAGGGAGCTTACAGACTTTATTAACGCCTCCGATATCGAAAATATCATACTGCTTCCCGACAGCGGTTTCAGAATTTACGACGACCTCGATTCGTCCAAAAGGAAAATAATCAAGGTCTCCGACCTTAAGGAAGCTGTTAAAACAGCAAAGGAAATCACTAAGATACGCTGTATCCTTTCCCCCGCCGCCGCAAGCTACGGCTTTTACAAGAATTTCGAGGAGCGCGGCGAGCATTTCAGACAGCTTGTAACGGAAGCGACCGATTAAATCTGATTTTTTATTTTGTTGAGCGCTCCTTTTTCGAGGCGTGAAACCTGCGCCTGACTTATACCGATTTCATCAGCAACCTCAACCTGAGTTTTTCCCTGAAAGAAACGAAGGTTGAGGATTCTTTTTTCCCTGTCTCCGAGATTTGTTATAGCTTCCTTAAGCGCTATTTCGTTGAGCCAGTTAGTATCGTCATTATTGTCTCCTACCTGATCGAGAACATATATTGTATCGCCTGCGTCGGAGAAAACAGGCTCATAAAGAGAGATAGGCTCGCTTATAGCCTCTAAGGCTATAACTATTTCCTCTCTTTTACAGCCTACCTCCTCGGCAATTTCCTCTATAGTAGGCTCTCTGAGCTTATCTGCGAGAAGCTTTTCCTTCGCCTTCATAGCCCTGTATGCCATATCACGAAGGGAACGGCTCACTCTTATCTGACTCGAATCTCGGAGATAACGCTTAAGCTCCCCAAGTATCATCGGTACTGCATAGGTTGAGAATTTAACCTGAAAATCAAGAGAAAAGTTATCTATCGCCTTTATAAGCCCGATACAGCCTACCTGAAACAGGTCGTCAGGATTTTCGCCGCGCCCCGAAAACTTCTGAATAACGCTTAAAACAAGCCTTAAATTGCCGTTTATAAGCTCTTCCCTTGCCTTTTCGTCCCCCTTCGCTATTCTTTTTAAAAGCTCAATTTTTTCGCTTTCCTTAAGAACCTTGAGCTTTGATGTATTTATACCGCTAATTTCAACCTTACCGTAATACAAAATGCCAACACTCCCCGTTAAAAGATTACAGGTTAAGTATTGGCATTTAGCTTTTTTATATTCCGAAACTGCCTCTGGTAAATTGTAGAAACGATATAAATATCCTTGCTTCTTATATTGCTTTTTTTACAGTAATTTGGTATAATTATGAAAAAGCGAAAGGAAGCCGATTACTATGAAGAATTTACGAATGATTATCAATCCTCTTGACAAAAAAAGTCATATCAACAAGGAAATTTACGGTAATTTCTCCGAACACCTTGGCAGATGCATATACGGCGGTATCTATGTGGGAGAGGATTCTCCCGTTCCGAATACCGACGGTATAAGAAACGATATAATAGAAGCCTTTAAAAATATAAAAATGCCTGTTCTACGCTGGCCCGGCGGCTGTTTTGCAGACGAATACCACTGGAAGGACGGTATCGGCGAAAAGGCTTCGAGAAAAAGAATGGTAAATACCCACTGGGGCGGTGTAACCGAGGATAACAGCTTCGGTACACACGAATTTTTCCGTCTTTGCGAGCTTGTGGGCTGTGAGCCTTATATTGCAGGAAACGTGGGCAGCGGTACAGTTCAGGAGCTTTCCGAATGGGTTGAATATATGACCTTCGACGGCGTTTCGCCTATGGCGGATTTAAGAAGAAAGAACGGTCAGGAAAAGGCCTGGAAGCTTAAATATCTCGGTATAGGTAACGAAAACTGGGGCTGCGGCGGAAATATGAAGCCTGAATACTATTCGGGTGAATACCGTAAATATGCAACCTACTGCAGAAATTTCGGCGGCGAGCTATTTAAGGTAGCCTGCGGTCCTAATGCGGATGATTATAACTGGACAGAATCCATAATGAAGAATATCGGCCCTGATATGATGAAGGCTATTTCCCTTCATTACTATACCGTTCCTACAGGCGACTGGAGCAGGAAGGGCAAAGCGCTCACCTTCTCCGACAGCGAATATTACGACACAATCGAAAAAACTATGTTCATAGAGGAAATCATAGTCCGTCACGGCGAAATAATGTCCCGTTACGATAAGGAGCATAAGGTGGGACTTATTGTTGATGAATGGGGCTGTTGGTATGACGTTGAGGACGGAACAAATCCCGGCTTCCTGTATCAGCAGAACACTATGAGAGATGCGATAGTAGCGGCGGTAAACCTCAATATCTTCAACCGCCATTCCGACCGTGTAATTATGGCTAATATCGCTCAGGCGGTCAACGTTTTACAGGCAATTATCCTTACCGAAGGCGAAAAGCTTATCCTTACGCCTACATACCACGTTTTCGACCTGTATAAGGAGCATCAGGACAATACCCTGGTTTACAGCTACTGCACAGAGGATAAAATCGAAAACCGCAGTATTCCCGCTGTTTCCCAGACGGTTTCCGCCGACGATAAGGGAAATCTTCATATTACTCTTTCGAACTGCTCCCTTACCGAAGGCTACAGAATAAGCTGCAGTATTGCAGATACCACCGTTAAATCCGCTTCCGCAAGAATCTTAACGGGCGACCCCCACGATCATAACAGCTTCGAAAACAGCAATGCTGTCACAATCAAACAGCATAATATCACAGCGGAAAACGGCGAGCTCATTATCGAGGTTCCCCCCTGCTCGGTTATCGCAGTAGAAGTAATCGCAGAATGAGGATAAAGTGCAGGAAATGTCTGCTTGAAGAGGCAGGAGAAGAAGAACTGCTTAAAGCACTTGAGGAGCTTAAGTCAGCTATTCCCGAGGAAGAACGTGCCGACAGAAGGCTTTACGAGGAAAGGCTGGACTTCTGCAGGAACTGTGACAGCTTACAAGGCGGAATGTGTAAAATCTGCGGCTGTTACGTGGAATTCCGAGCTCTTAAAAAAGCGCAGTACTGCCCCGATATAAGTAAAAAATGGTAGGCTTCTCCTCTTCTTCTTGACGATACAGGATAACTGTGATATAATTTAAAGGATGATTTTTATTAAAGAAAGGAATTTTACTATGTCCAACGAAATTCGTGATATAAACCTCTGGGAGGACGGAAAAAGAAAGATTGACTGGGTTGAACAGAATATGCCCCTTTTAAGAAGCCTTAAGGCTGAATTCGAGGCAACCAAGCCCTTCGCAGGCCTTAAAATCGCTCTTTCCGTTCACCTCGAAGCCAAAACCGCTTATCTCTGTAAAACCCTTGCGGCAGGCGGCGCAGAAATGTACATTACGGGAAGCAATCCCCTTTCCACACAGGACGATGTAGCGGCGGCCCTCGTTCACGAAGGTCTTAACGTTTTCGCCTGGTATAACGCTACCGACGAGGAATATCACAGACATATTTCCGAGGTAATAAAGGTTGGCCCTAACATTATTATTGACGACGGCGGCGACCTCGTAAATCTCATTCATAACGAATATCCCGAGCTTATTCCTAACGTTATCGGCGGCTGTGAAGAGACTACAACAGGTATATTGAGACTTATTTCTATGGATAAGGAAAATAAGCTTAAGTTCCCTATGGTTCTTGTAAACGACGCTGACTGTAAGCATTTATTCGATAACCGTTACGGTACAGGTCAGTCCGTATGGGACGGTATAAACAGAACTACAAACCTCATTGTTGCAGGTAAAAACGTAGTTGTTGCAGGATACGGCTGGTGCGGTAAGGGCGTAGCTATGAGAGCCAAGGGTCTCGGCGCAAAGGTAATAGTTACCGAGGTTGACCCTATAAAAGCGATGGAAGCGGTTATGGACGGCTTTACAATTATGCCTATGGTTAAGGCGGCTGAAATCGGCGATTTCTTTGTTACTGTAACAGGCTGTCGTGACGTTATAACCGAGGAAGCCTTCTATAAGATGAAGAACGGCGCTATCTGCTGTAATGCAGGACATTTCGACGTTGAGGTTGACGTGGCTTGTCTCAGAAAAATTGCTGTTGAAACAAAGCAGGCTCGCAACAACATTATGGCATATAAGCTCAGCAACGGAAATATCATCAATGTTATTGCAGAAGGCAGACTTGTAAATCTCGCCGCCGGCGACGGTCACCCTGCCGAAATTATGGATATGAGCTTTGCTATTCAGGCTCAGTCGGCTTTATATCTCGTTCAGAACAAAGACAAGCTTGAAGGTAAGATTATCAACGTTCCTAAGGAGGTTGACAGATCTGTTGCCGAGCGTAAGATTAAATTCTGGGGCTTTGAAATAGATAAGCTTACCCCCGTACAGGAAGCATATTTAAACAGCTCTGAAGCTTAAAAAAGTCACCGTCGCAGGTTTATATAATCTGCGGCGGTGTTCATTGTGTAAGGAATTGAGAACGAAACGTGTAAAGGAGAATTTGCCTTGAAAAAATATGATATAGCTGTAATAGGCGGCGGAGCGTCAGGACTCACAGCGGCAATTTCAGCGAAACGTACTGCTTCCGATTTAAGGGTATGTCTCCTTGAACGGTTACCGAGAGTAGGAAAAAAGCTTCTCGTTACAGGCAACGGTAGATGTAACCTTACTAACGACAATATGAAACGTTCATATTTTAGCGGAAGCTGTACAAAGTTTTATAATATTATCGAAGACTTTAACACCAAGGATTTTTTCGGTTCCCTGGGGCTTATTTGTACATCCGACAGCGAAGGTAGAGTTTATCCGAAAAGTAATACCGCTTCATCGGTACTGGACGCTCTTCGCCTCGAAACCGAAAAGCTGGGAATTGATGTAATCTGTGATTTTACTGTTAAGGATATAAAAGGCGGATATGTGATTTCCTCCGAAAATGAAGCTATTTCTTCGGAATCGGTTATACTCTGCGGCGGCGGACTTTCACAGCCCTCTCTCGGAAGTGACGGAAGCCTTCTCCGTCTTGCGAAGAATATGGGAATACAGGTAACAAGGCTCGCTCCCGCACTTACTGCGGTAAAAACCGACGTAAATCTCGTTAAACCCCTGAAAGGTCTCCGCGTTCAGGGTAACGCAACACTCTGTTGCGAGGGTAAGCCCGTGAAATCCGAAAGCGGCGAGATACAGTTCAACGACGGCGTTCTCTCGGGAATATGCATTTTTAATCTTTCCACCCATTTCAGAGAAGGAAAATCTCATTATATCACTCTTGACCTGCTTCCCGAAATGAGCGAAAGGGATATAGAAAATACGCTTCTCGGTATTCAGAAAATAAGGGCTGAGGCTCCTTTAGAGGATTTTTTAAGCGGAATACTGCATAAGAGACTGGGAAATCTTATATTGAAAAATTCAGCCGATTACAGGCTTAATGAGCCCTCCTCAGTACTTAAGGCTTCGGAGCTTAAGGCTGTGGCAGGACAGATAAAGGCTCTCCGCTTCCCTGTTACGGGGCTTCAGGGCTTCGAAAAGTCTCAGGTTACCTCAGGCGGTATCTGTGCAGATGAGCTGAACGAAAGGCTTATGTCGAAAAAATACAAGGGGCTTTATTTCTGCGGTGAAATGCTGGATATAATCGGATTATGCGGCGGATACAACCTTACCTTCGCTTTCGCTTCAGGCTTCTCTGCGGGAAGAAATGCCGCAGAATTTATAAAGGGAAAATAAATGATACGAATTAACGATATTTCGCTCCCTCTCGTTTATGACGAAAAGGAGCTATTAAGAAGGACTGCCGCCGAAATTAAGGTAAAGCCTTCGGATATAGAAAATTTAAAGCTTGTAAAGCTGTCGGTTGACGCCCGAAAAAAGCAGGACGTACATTTTACAGCTTCAGTCAGTGCTGACGTAAAAAATGAAAAGCGTATTCTTTCAGCCCTTCCGAAAAATAAGGTTGCAGTCGTCTCCGAACCCGAATACAGGGTTAATATTGCCGCCGAAAAAAGGCGCAGACCTGTAATTGTAGGCTTTGGCCCTGCAGGAATGTTTTCGGCGCTTATACTCGCCGAAAGCGGCTTAAAGCCAGTCGTTCTCGAAAGAGGCTACGACTGCGATAAAAGGACAGAGGCGGTAGAGCTTTTCAGAAAAAGCGGAATTTTCGACGAACGCTCTAATGTCCAGTTTGGCGAAGGCGGCGCAGGCACCTTTTCCGACGGAAAGCTTACTACAGGAATACGTGATGTAAGAATCCGTCACGTTTTTAAAACCTTCGTAAGATTCGGAGCTCCCGAGGAAATCCTCTATCTCGCTAAGCCCCATATAGGTACCGATATTCTTCGTAGCGTGATTAAGAATATTCGGCAGGAGGTTATCCGCCTCGGCGGCGAGGTTATTTTTAACGGAAAGCTTACTGACATTTCGGTAAAGAACGGCAAAGTCAATTCCGCAGTTTATGAAAAGAACGGCGAAAGCTTTGAAATTGAAACCGACGATATAATTCTCGCAACAGGCCACAGCGCCCGTGATACCTTCGAAATGCTTTATAAAAAAGGGCTTCCTATGGCACAGAAAAGCTTCGCTATGGGTGTACGTATCGAGCACAGACAGATTGATGTAAACCGTTCGCTTTACGGCGATTTTTATAACCACCCTTCCCTTTCGGCGGCGGATTATAAGTACGCAGTCCATCTTCCCAACGGAAGAAGTCTTTTCACCTTCTGTATGTGTCCGGGCGGCTACGTTATGGCGGCGGCTTCCGAGAAGGATTCCGTCGTAACCAACGGTATGAGCTGTTTTAAGCGTGACGCAGAGAATGCGAATTCTGCGCTTCTGGTAAACACCGACCCCTCCGATTTCGGAAGCAGCTACGAGCTGGCAGGAATGGAGCTGCAGAGGAAAATCGAACGAAACGCCTTTATTGCAGGAGGCGGAGGCTACAAAGCGCCTGTTTCGCTTGTAGGCGATTTTCTTAAGGGAGTTACCTCGAAGGAGTTCGGC
Source organism: Ruminiclostridium sp. (assembly GCA_045579625.1). Taxonomy (GTDB): domain Bacteria; phylum Bacillota; class Clostridia; order Oscillospirales; family Ruminococcaceae; genus Ruminiclostridium_E. Next base: position 132,141 of record JAZNMN010000017.1, on the reverse strand, counting down.
CACGTAAAACCAAGCTATATGCCCGGAACGAAATTTGCGACTCCCGAGCTTTATCTTCCTGAATTTATTACCGATACATTAAGAAACGGTATACCGCTTATTGCAGGTAAGTCGGGCTTTTTCCGCGACGAATACGCTGTACTTACAGGGCCCGAAACAAGAAGCTCCTCTCCCGTAAGAATACTCCGAAATGAACAGCTTCAATCTCCTGCCCTTAAAGGCTTTTACCCCTGCGGCGAGGGCGCAGGATATGCAGGAGGAATTGTATCGGCGGCTGTAGACGGAATTAAGTGCGCCGAGGCGGTTATTGAATAGAAAGGATTTTACCTATGAGTAGTACTTTATGCGATACCTGTGTTTATAATGTTTACGACGAAGAGATGGAATGCTATATGTGTCAGGTTAATATGGATGAGGACGAAATGTACGGCTTTTTAAGCTCTTCCGACTATAATTGTCCGTATTACAGGCTTGATGACGATTATTTTCTCGCCCGAAAGCAATAATTATGTTCTCTTTTTAAATTTTCCTGCATATAATAAAGAGTAAATAATAAAGAAGGAAGCTATTCCTATGAAACATTGTGGGCAGAGCTCCCTTCGTCAAAAAATTACTCTCCCGAGATTTTATAAACTAAGAAATGCTTTCATTAAACCTGAGCGGCTTAATGAAAGCATTTTTATTTAATATATTTTCTTGTCGACGGAAATTACTACGTTAAGACTGCTGTCCTTCGCCTTAATTCCTTCTATTATCATTTCCTTTATCTCGGCGTCGGTCTGCTTTAATTTAAAAGGAACCTCGATATCGAAAATAAGGTTTTTAGTAACGTTTCCGTCGGTCATTCTGAAATCGTGAATGGAAATATCGCTGTTCACGCCCTCGATAACCTCAAGAACAAGCTTCTTGTACATAAGGGACTGCTCCGTGTCCTTAAGAACGGGATCCATATGTATTGTAACGAAGCCGTATCTGTCCCTCAGCTCATTTTCCACCATATCAATCATTTCGTGAGCCTCAACAAAGCCCATCTCGGCAGGCACCTCGGCGTGGAACGAGATAATGTTCTGACCTACACCGTAGTTATGGACAATAAGGTCGTGGACTCCTACGATATTATCGTAGCTTAAAACGGCTTCCCTAATCTCTTTTATATATTCATCCTCAGCCTTTTCTCCGAGAAGGGGCATAACGCTTTCCTTAACGGATTCGAAGCCTGTTTTGAAAATGAAAAGAGCAACCAGAGCGCCCACATAACCGTCAATATTTATTCCCCATACAAGGAAAACGATAAGGCCGATTATTACTGCGGCAGTAGATATACAGTCTGAAAGACTGTCCATAGCGGTAGCCTTCATAGCTGACGAATTTATAAGCTTTCCTATCTTCCTGTTATAAAGGCAGATATAAAGCTTTACAAAAAGCGAAGCGCAAAGAATTATAAGTGAAACAACACTGAAGGATATTTCCTCGGGATTTATAATCTTCTCTATAGAGCTTTTTTCAAGCTCAAAGCCCATAAAAAGAATGAGCGCAGAAACGAAAAGCCCTGCTATATACTCAATTCTTCCGTGACCGAAGGGGTGTTCCCTGTCTGCGGGCATTCCTGCAAGCTTAAAGCCAACCATAGTTATAATGGAAGAGCCTGCGTCGGAAAGATTGTTTACTGCGTCGGCTATTACCGAAATGGAAGCGGTAACTATACCTGCAAAAAGCTTTCCTGCGAAAAGAAGCAGATTAAGAACAATTCCCATAATTCCTGTAAGAAAGCCATATTCCTTTCTTACCTGTGGGTCTTTATAATTATCATAATTTTTTATAAAAATTTTTGAAAGTAAGCCAATCATAATTATTATCCTCCGTAAAGCATTATAATTATACATTATTTTCCATAAAATAGCAAGGCTTTATCCGAAAAGGATGAAAAAAGGCTCCTGCCGCCGTAACAGCAGGAGCCCTACACATAAGTTTATAACCGCTTGACCAGTTTTATTACAGGAAAATATACTTTAAGATAAATAATACCGAAAGAACGTACATAAGAGGCGTTACCTTCTTACCGTCGCCTGTAAAGAGGTGGATAACGGAATAGGAAATTACGCCTGTAGCGATACCGTCGGAAATACTGTAGGAAAGTACCATCATAAGTACTGTAAGGTACGCAGGAACAGCTTCCTTATAGCTTTCGGGTGTAAACTTCACATCAACAATGGATGTAAACATCATAAAGCCTACAAATATAAGCGCAGGAGCTGTAGCGAAGCTGGGGATTGCGGTAAAGATAGGCGCAAACAGCGAAGCGATAAGGAAAAGAATACCTGTAACTACGGCAGTAAGTCCTGTACGTCCGCCTGCCGCTACACCCGATGAAGACTCGACGAAGGTTGTGGTGGTAGACGTACCGAGAACAGCGCCCACAAGGGTTGCGATTGAGTCGGCGAGAAGTGCGGGACGTATCTTAGGAAGCTTTCCGTTTTCATCAAGCATATCAGCCTTTGAAGCAACACCGATAAGAGTACCGAGAGTATCGAAAATATCCACAAAAAGGAAAGAAAGAAGAATTGCAATCAGATCGAGTATCTTTATATCAGCAAAATTAGCTACATTAAAACACTGACCGAAGGTTGCGCCCAGATTGGAGAAATCGGTTATAGTAAGCGAAGGATATAAGCTGTAGAAGCCTGCGTCGGGATTGGGAACATAAACTCCTGTGAGCTGACAGATAATTCCCAGCACCCAGGTAGCAAAAATACCGATAAGTATGGCGCCTCTGAATTTCTTTATATAAAGAACAATGGTTATAAAAAGTCCGATAACAGCGAGAAGAGCGGAAATACCAGAAGTACTGAAATTATCCGTAAAGCTTCCGATTGTTGTAAGAGTAGCGGAGTCAACGATAACTCCTGCACCCTGTAAGCCGATATAGGCGATAAATAAACCGATACCTACCGAAATAGCTTTTTTCAGCGACAGCGGAATAGCGTCAAAAATAGCTTCTCGTACCTTGGTAAGTGATAATATTACAAATATAATGCCCTCGAGGAAAACTGCGAACAACGCAATCTGCCAGGAATACCCCATATTTATTACTACGGTATGTGCGAAATAGGCGTTAAGTCCCATACCTGCCGAAAGAGCAAAGGGAAGATTAGCCATAAGACCCATAATTACCGAGCCTAAAAATGACGCAAAGGCAGTAGCGATAAGTACTGCCTCGGAATTCATACCTGCCGCAGAAAGAACATTCGGATTAACAGCAAGAATATAAGCCATAGTCATAAAGGTTGTAATACCCGCCATAACCTCTGTGCTGATATTCGTGTTATTCTGTTTCAACTTAAATAATTTTTCAAGCATAAGCCTTCCCTCCTTGCGTTTAGTCACAGGAATGCTGTGAAAATCCGCTGAGATATAATAATTTTCAATTAAGTATACCATATTTTTGGCAGTATATCAATAATTAAAGAAAATTTTGTGAGTTTATGAAATACTGAGATTACAAATTTAATTGACAAAAAAGTATAAATGTGGTAAAATGTACGTTGTAACGTGCTTAGTGAAATGTTAATATGCGAGTATGGCGGAACTGGCAGACGCACTGGATTTAGGTTCCAGCGGGAAACCGTGCAGGTTCGATTCCTGTTACTCGTACCAAAAAGAAAGTGCCCGTCGCAGGATTGATGCGACAGGCATTTTCTTTTATTATAAGGGCATATACATTTCCCATAGATTTTTCGCTACATAAGTAGTCGAAGTAGTCTCGATAGGAGTATTTGAAAGCGCAATTATCAGCAAATCATTCTGCGGATAGTATGCGGCAAAGCTATTAAACACATCCGTACTTCCGCCGTGATACCATAATGACGGAGAACAGATAACCCCGAAACCATATCCGCCCACAGAGGTTGTCATCTCCTTAAGTGATGATTCGCTTATAAGCTTACCGCCGTAAAGCGCTGTATACCACCTGTAAAGGTCGTAAACGCCTGCATTCACAGAGCCGCAGCCGAGAGAGGTTGATGTTCTCATAGAAAGAGTACTGCCGTCGCCGTAATATCCTCGGGTGGTAGTGCCCATAAAATCGTTATTTGCAGTCAGCATACCGCAGGAAGTAAATATTCTTTCTTCAAGGAAAGCCTGGTAGGTTATCCCTGATACCTGCTCAATTATAAGGCCTAAAAGATAGTAATCCGTATTGCAGTAGTAAAAATCCGTGTCAGGAGTGTTTCTTATCGGAGCTGAATACAGATATTCAAGCAGAAAATCTCGCTCAAAATCAGGTGTATTCTCATTATCGGAGTCAGCCCTCTCAAGGTACTCGTCAACAAAATATGACGGGAAAAATTTATGTGCGTCATTTATATAATCATAAAGCCCCGACCTCATATTAAGCAGATTTCGTACAGTAATACTTTTCCCCTGCTCGAATTTTGGAAAATACATATCAATACTGTCATCAAGGTCAAGCTTCCCTTCCTCGTACAGCATAAGTATAGAAGCGGCTGTAAACTGCTTGGATAATGAGCCTATCTCAAAAGTATCGACAGCACTGCACTCAACGCCTGTCTTTTTGTCGGCAGTTCCAAATCCCGAAGCGTAAAACACGTCACCCTCAGCAGACACAAGTACTGCGCCATTAAATCCACAGCGCTCAAGATATTCTTCCGTTTTTTCTGCAAATTCAGCGCTACCCTCCGCAGTATAATATTCTTGATATTCCTGCTGTTTTGAGCCACAGCCTGCCATAAATACAATACAGCCGATAATAAGACATAGATAACGCATAATTTTTTTCATATAATCTCTCCCTCAAACAGATACTTTTTTCTTATTATATAACATAAGAATAATGTTTTCAACACTTTTATACAATTTTTCTTCCGATGACTTTTTATATCCCTTTTATGCAATACTGCACACAAATAAGCCCTATATAACAGCATAATAACATAATTAACAGCTTTTTATATTGACAGTAATGATATGTTGGGTTATAATTATTTTATAAGTACTTTTCAGGAGGTACGGTATGAAAAAAATCAGTAAGGATATCATCGCAATTATCCTCACATCCGTTGCTTATGTTGTTACCTTTGCTGTAATCGTTTTTTACTACTTTTCGATTAAGGGCGAGAGTCAGACTTTAAGAGTTGCCGAGCTTTCGTCAGGCTCATTCGACGGTACTACATATTCCCTTTCCGATTTTGATGTAAAAATCGGACCACGCGGAGGAGATTCGGGAGCCTGGCTGAAGGACCCTATTTTCGACGAGGACGGAAATGAGCTCCATTGTCCGAGCGTAGGTATCATATACGAAATTGTTGTCAGCAATAAGGCTGACGCAGTAATTACCGACTGGACGGCAGATGTATATATGCCCGAATTTATGTGGATAAATAACGGCTGGAACGGAAAGCTCGAATTTCATCAGAGCGCCGACGGAGAAAAGCTCGTTCAGCTCATCAATCTTCGTGAATATCAGAGTGCTCCGATAGAGCTCGATTACTACATAGACCATACAGGACCTATGATTCCCCTTTACGAAGGAGATAAATTCGTTTACCGCCCAAGTAAGGCCGATAACGAGTATCCCCTCTACCCTCCCTCGGAAACCGAAGAGGTAAACAGCTCCGCAATCGTGGGATTTATCGTATACGTTCCCGAAAAGGGACTTGACTATGCTCCTGTATTCGATAACGTTGTATTTCAGTATCATTTAAGCAGGAATGCCTGGACTGACCCCTTGTTTATTGCAATTGTGGGAATCGATATTCTGTGGCTCGTTCTCATAATCGGTCTTGTAATGTCCCATATCAGAGTAAGAGCTCTCCTTAAACAGCAGAAGCACGACGCTCAGATTATCGACCAGTCGATTAAGACCTTCATCAATTTCGTTGAAGCGAAGGATCCGAATACTAAGGGACATTCGGAGCGTGTTGCGGAGATTTCCTTCGCCCTCGCAAAGGAAATGGGATATTCCTCGAAGGAATGCGACGATATACGCTGTATCGCTCTTATGCACGACTGCGGTAAAATAGCCGTTCCAGTTAATATTCTCCAGAAGCCCGACAGGCTTACCGACGAGGAGTACGAAATTATAAAGCATCACACCACAATAGGCGGAGATATGCTTCGTGATTTCAGCTCTATAAAGGATATGAATCACGGCGCGCTTTACCACCACGAGCGATACGACGGAAAGGGCTATCCTAAGGGGCTTAAGGGTGAGGAAATACCGCTTATAGCACGAATGATATGTATAGCCGATTCTCTCGACGCTATGAACAGTAACAGATGCTATCGTCCGAGGCTTACCAGAGAGATAATTCTCGAAGAGCTGGAAAAGAATAAGGGAAAACAGTTCGACCCCGATATTGTTGACCATATTCTTAAGCTTATAAAGCAGGGCGAAATCAAAATAGGCGATTAAGTTAAATGACCGCAGTAAACCTGCGGTCATTTCCTATATATTATAAATATTTTAAAAGCTCATCACGAACATCATCAAGCCTGCTGTCGGAAAGGCCGAAATCCATTTCCTTATAGCTCCAGGCGCATCTCGAAATACCGTATTTCTCGAATACGCTGTTAATGCATTTAAACCACTTTAAAGCTTCTTCGGGTGGAACAACGTCAATTACTCCGTATTCGCCGCAGTAAAGCTCTGTACCGTTGGCTTTCGCCGCCTCTATGGCAGGTCTGAACAGATTTTCGAAAAATTCGGGTGTAATACCGCTCTCATCAAAGCTGAAACGGTCGTCCTTATTTATCATATCTGTCCAGTATGCCCCCTGATGAGTGAATTTAAGAGGCTCGTAACAATGGAAATTATAAATAACCTTATCATCGTAGGGCTTATCTAAATCGGGCACCGCCTCAGCACTGTTGTTGTGGTAGCTTCCCACAAGAATAAGCGTATCGGGCGCGTAGGTACGGATACGCTTTATACATTCGTTCGAAACCCTGTTCCAGACATCGATATATTCCTTATCCGTAACCTCGTTAAGAAGCTCAAAGGCTACCCTTTCGCTAAATTTTCCGTAACGTCTTGCAAACTCCACCCATAAGCGGTAGAAACGCTCCTGAAGCTTTTCGCTTTCGAAGAAGCCCGATTCATTTTCGCCGTAATTGTCAAAGGAAAAGCCTGCTGTTTTATGAAGGTCGAGAACAGCATTAAGATTATATTTTTCACAAAGCATAAAGGCCTTATCTATTCTTTCGAAGCCCTTCTCCTTATATGTTCCGTCGTCGTTTTCAAAAACATTGTAGTCAACAGGCATACGAACGTGGTCGGCGCCCCATTCGGAAATCTTTCTGAAATCAGCCTCGGTTATGAAGTTGTCAAGCCTGTCCTCGCTATAGTCACACTGAGAAAACCAGCCGCCGAGATTTACACCCTTAGAAAAGCCTTTATTCTTTAACATAATTTATTACCTTCCTTTGAAGCAGAATTTATCTTGCTTATAATATATCAGATAATTTATAGGCTTACTGCAACAATTTTATCTATAATATCATATTCTTGTTGTAATATAATGAAAATTACAGCATAATTATTATAAATCGTACAATAAATTGATATCATTATTTTTTATTTAATGATATAATCTTATTAGATAATTATAAACTAAAATGGAGAAGATTTTTTATAATATCTTTATGTTTTTATCAAAATTATGTTGCGTTTTTTCATAAGATGTTATAAAATGAATTATGAGGTGACCCTATGAATATTGAAAAAAAGCTGTCTCATATAGAGTTTCTCAACAGAGAATATAACGTTTCTCATCTTTCCTATGAAAGAGAAACAGAATTTTTCCAGAGTATAAAGGAAGGCGACCCCGATAAGGCACGACAGCTCTTCAAGCCGCTTAACTGCGATAAGCTCGGAAGGCTCAGCGACGATAACCTCCGCAACCTTAAGTACCACCTTATTATAACAGTAGCCTTTATAACACGCTACTGCATAGAGGGCGGAATGGAAATGGAGGCGGCGTATAATCTCAGCGATATTTATATCAGAAGTATTGATAAATGCATCAAGGAAGAGGAAGTAAATCTCATTCACCGTGAGTTGGTTGACGATTATGCACAGCGAATGAGTATCATACGTAAGCAGAACCGCTATCCCAAAACCATAACCCTGTGTCTCGACTACATTTACGATAATCTCCACACAAGGATTACTCTTGAAAAGCTTACCGAAATAACAAAGTTAAGCCCCGCCTACCTTTCGAAGCTTTTTCATAAGGAAGTCGGCATTACAATTTCGGGCTACATCACAAAAAAGCGTATTCAGGCGGCGGAAAATATGCTTAAATTCTCTGATTACTCCTGCCTCGAAATATCGGAATACCTTTGTTTCAGCTCGGAAAGCCATTTTATACAGGTTTTCAGAAAACATACAGGCTATACGCCTAAAACCTATCGCAAAAATTTCTTCCGTACACACAGGTAATTTAAAGACGTAATTTCTTTCGTTTAAATTCACAAAATATAACCTTATGAGTGAAATATAATCGTTAGCTTTGTTTTTTGAATAAATATTGAAAAAGCCTCTCAGTTGTGGTATAATCAGAAATTGTGAATGAAAATACTATTTAACGGAGGCGTTGACGATAAGGGGTATTCCCTATCGGACCAAATATGGAAACAATCGAATTTTTTAAGGATCTGGCTATAATTATAGTTGCCGCAAAGCTATTCGGACTGCTTGCGAAAAAGGTAAAGGTACCCCAGGTCGTAGGCGAAATTCTTGCAGGACTTGTAATAGGCCCTTGCTGCTTCGGAGTCGTAGAACAGTCGGATTTCCTGGCTATGATGGCGGAAATAGGCGTTGTACTCCTTATGTTTGGCGCAGGACTTGAAACAAACCTCAAGGATCTTCTTAAAACAGGCCCTAAGGCCGCGCTTATTGCACTTGTCGGCGTTTTCTTCCCGCTTATCTGCGGAACCCTTCTTTACGGCGGCTTTTACGGCTTTGCCGAAATAGGAACCGACGGCTTCTATAAGGCAATTTTTATAGGAACGATACTTACTGCCACCTCGGTAGGAATTACCGTTCAGACGCTTAAGGAGCTTGGCCGTCTTAAGGGCGAAATCGGTACGCTTATTGTAAGCGCCGCAATTATTGATGATATTATCGGTATTATCGTTCTGACCTTCGTTGTAGGACTTAAAACTCCCGACTCAAATCCTACAGATGTGCTTGTAAATACAGGGCTCTTTATCCTCTTCAGCGCAGGCGTCGGCGTTGTCACCTATTACCTCTTCAAGTACATAGATAAGCGCCATCCTCACCAGCGCCGTATCCCGATTTTAGGTCTCGCACTTTGTATGATTATGGCCTTTGCGGCGGAAAAATTCTTCGGAATTGCCGATATTACGGGCGCTTATGTTGCAGGACTTATCCTCTGTAACCTCCGTGATTCCGATTACATCGCCGAGAAAATGGATATAAGCTCCTATATGCTTTTCGGCCCTGTTTTCTTCGCAAGTATAGGCCTTAAAACACAGTTTGACGGTTTCTCTACGTCCATACTTATCTTCTCAATATGCTTCGTTTTAGTAGGAATTGTTTCGAAGATAATCGGCTGTGGACTTGTGGCGAAATGCCTTAAATATAATTTCAAGGACAGCCTTAAGGTAGGCGTGGGAATGATGACACGAGGAGAGGTAGCCCTTATTGTTTCACAAAAGGGGCTTGCCGTAGGTCTACTCGACCCGATTTATTTCGCTTCGGTAATTCTCCTTATCCTTGTTTCGTCAATATCTACTCCCATTGTAATGAAAATACTTTATAAGGGTGAGCCGCTTCCCGATTCGGAAAATCATACTGTACAGGAGGCCGCTCCCGAAGCCGCTGATACAACTGCATAAATAAATCCGCTTATCACAAAAACGTGGTAAGCGGATTTTTGTATCTTTTTTAAAGGGGTACCCATTAGGTGTTTTTGTCTACAGTGTGGAACTGCTTTAAGTTGCCTGTCTTGTTGCTTCTTTCAGCAAGAACTGCCTCAACCTCTTCCCAGCTTAAGCCGCGTTCAACGCACATAACCATTATATGATACATAAGGTCGGCAATTTCATTCTTGAGCTCGTCGTTATCCTCGTTCTTAGCGGCAATAACCATTTCTGTACATTCCTCGCCGCACTTTTTAAGAATCTTGTTTATTCCCTTTTCAAAGAGATAGCAGGTATAAGAGCCCTCCTGCTTTTCAGTCTTTCTTTCGAGGACGGTTTCGTATAAATCCTTCATTACGTTTTCCATTTTAATCGTTCCTTTCGTTTAAATTTATAAGCTTCATTGTTTCGGTATCAAGCTCACGGTAATAGCAGTTGTTCGCCTTTCCGTTATAGCTGGTATGACATATATTTCCCTTATCGGGAGTAGCCTGGAACACGAGGGAATTCTGTTCACAGTTTACAAAAATATGATGCAGTGTGAAAGTATTTCCCGATTCAAGCCCCTTAAACCAAAGCTTATTTCTCGACGTACTCCAGAGGACTACCTTTTTAAGCCTTATGGATTCCTTGAGAGCCTCCTCATTTACGTAGGCTATAAGTATAACTTCCTTTGTATCGAGATTCTGTACTGCTACGGGAATAACCTTATTTTCGGGAGAAATCTTCGAAAGCTTCTCGAAATCGAGCATAAGCTCATTTGTTTCTTCTATCATTCCCATATTATACACCTCTCACAGGAATATTCTTTCCGATAAGATGTTCCTTTACTTCGCCGACAGTAAGCTCCTTGAAGTGGAAAAGAGACGCCGCAAGTGCCGCACTTGCATTTGTTTTTTCGAAAACCTCGGAAAAGTCCGTAAGCTTACCACAGCCGCCGCTGGCGATAACGGGAATGCTGACCCTACTGCATACGAAATTGAGCATTTCAAGGTCAAAGCCCGCCTTTGTTCCGTCGGTATCTATAGAGTTGAGGCAGATTTCTCCTGCTCCCCTTTCCTCTATTTCCTTTACCCAGTCCCCTAAGTCGAGATTCATATCAAGTCTTCCGCCGTTTATGAATACGGAATAGCCGCCTTTATCGTTACGCTTTGCGTCAATTCCGATTACAACGCACTGACTGCCGAAGATTTCAGCCGCATCGCTTATAAGCTTAGGATTCTTAACAGCCTGTGAGTTTATGGAAACCTTGTCGGCTCCTGCGCGAAGAGTATCACGGAAATCCTCAATCGTAGCTATTCCGCCGCCTACACAAAGAGGAACGAAAACCTGTTTCGCCGTCTCACGTACTACGTCAAGCATTACGCCTCTTCCCTCGTGAGATGCGGTTATATCGTAGAATACGAGCTCATCGGCACCCTGTCTGTTGTACTCCTTAGCGCACTCCACAGGATCGCCCACATCCTTTATTCCCTGAAAATTTACACCCTTAACTACCTTTCCGTTACGCACGTCAAGGCAAGGGATTATTCTTTTAGCAAGCATATTTTTTCCTTTCGTTATCTTAATCAGCCGCCCTTGGGCCCACTGACATAAATATCATCAGCTACACCGTTTTCATCAAAATGTACATAATAATACTGCGGTAGGTTTGAGGGCATTATCCCGAAAAAGCCGTCGTCGTCTCCCACATAGTAACCTATACGTCCGCCTTCCTTTACCTCGGGCTCGCCGTAAATCCCGATAATCTCTTCCCTTGTCTTTCCGTAAAGCATTGAGTCTATATAAGGAAACTGTGTGGGAAAAAGAGAAAACAGAATCACAGTAAGCAGTACGGGAACAATCAGTATCAGCGACGAAACAATAGCAACCTTTCGCTTCTTCTTTACAATCCCATAGATAGTAAGCGTTATAAGAACGATAGCCGCTATTATGGATACTGCAAGAGCGCATATCAGAAGTACATCAATTATATTCATAATTAAACGCTCTTTTCGATAGCCTCTCTTAAGTCAAGAGTACCGCTGTAAATCGATTTACCGCAGATTGTACCGTAAAGGTCAAGCTTCCTGCAGGTAATGATATCATCGATAGTATGAACGCCGCCGCTGGCGATAATGTTCGCTGAGCAGGCTTCGTTAATCTGTCTGAGTTGTTCGGCATTTACACCCGAAAGTGTTCCGTCCTTGGAAATATCGGTAAAAATTATATACTTAACGCCGATATCCGACATAGCCTTCGCAAGGTCGGTAAAATGAACATCCGAGGTTTCGAGCCAGCCCTCGGTAGCTACATATCCGTTCTTAGCGTCGATTCCTACGGCAATTCTATCGCCGTATTCCTTTACCGCGTCCTTTACAAGCGACGGATTCTTTACAGCCGCCGAGCCGATTATAACTCGTGAAATTCCGCCCGAAAGATACATTTCCACAGTATCGAGAGTACGGATTCCTCCGCCTACCTCAACCTTAAGCTTTGTATTTTTCGCTACATCAAGGAAAATTTCCTTGTTCTGCTGAGTTGCGTCCTTAGCGCCGTCAAGGTCAACCATATGAATCCACTCGGCACCGCAGGCTTCGAAGCCCTTCGCTGTGTCCATATAGCTTTCGGCAACCTTCTGTACTGTATTATAGTCGCCCTTGAAAAGACGGACGCAGTTTCCGTCCTTTATATCTATTGCAGGTAAAATAATCATCCTATTATTATCCCTCCGAACATAAAATTACCGTTTTGGTTGTTGTCAGAAGCGTAAAACTCAATCTTTCCGCATTTATCGCATACAAAGGGGATTACCAAATAATCCTTCGGGTAATTATAGCCGTTCGGCACTCTTACAGAAGCGCCGCCGAAGGACATAAACTCACCCTTATTCATATTACCGCCGCACTGACATTTCTTTTCCATAATCGCTCCTTATAGCGCCGCAAAATTCCTTAAAATCTGAAGTCCTGCTTCCCCGCTCTTTTCGGGGTGGAACTGACAGCCGTAGACGTTACCCTTCATTACGCAGGCAGTAACCCTTCCACCGTAATCGGTATAGGCCGCTACGTCCTCGCTGCTGCACTCGGCGGCAAAGGAATGAACGAAATAAACATAGGGCTTTTCTCCGAGACCCTTTAAAATCGGACACTCCTTATTCATAATTAGCTCGTTCCAGCCCATCTGAGGAATAACAAGGTCGGGAGGAGTCATAAGCTTAACGCTTCCCTTTATAAAGCCGAGGCCTTCCGTCTCGCCGAACTCATAGCCCTTTTCGAAAAGCATCTGCATACCGAGACAGATACCGAGAAGCGGCTTTTTTTCAGCCTGTTCCTTTATGGTAGCAATAAGTCCCGTTTCCGAAAGCATTCTCATTGCGTCGGGGAATGCGCCTACGCCGGGGAGAATAATCCTGTCGGCCTTTTCTAAATCCTCGGCTTTATTTGTGACTTTACTTTCGAGCCCGAGGTAATCGAGAGCGTTTTTAACGCTGAAAAGATTACCTGCTCCGTAGTCGATTACTGCAATCATTATAAAGTTCCTTTCGTCGAAACCGCTTTTCCGCTTTCGTTTTTCTTTACGGCAGTACGCAGAGCATACGCCATAGCCTTGAATAACGCTTCGGTAATATGGTGGTCGTTCTTTCCGTATTCGCTTCTTAAATGGAGAGTAATTCCCGCATTAAAAGCGAATGCGCGCATAAATTCTTCCGTCAGACAAGCGTCATAATCGCCGATTTTTTCATTGGTGAATTCCGCATTGAAAACAAGGAAGGGTCTTGCGCTTATATCGAGGGAACAGAAGCCCAAAGCCTCGTCCATAGGTATAAAAGCGGAGCCGTAGCGTGTAATACCCGACTTATCTCCGAGGGCTTCGGCGAATGCCTTTCCGAGAGAGATTCCCACGTCCTCCACAGTATGATGACCGTCAACATAAAGGTCGCCCTTACAGCTTATTTCCATATCGAAGCCGCCGTGTACACAGAGAGCGGTAAGCATATGGTCGAAAAAGCCGATTCCTGTGTCGATTTTATAATTACCGCTTCCGTCGAGGTTAAGCGTAATATTTATATCGGTTTCTCTTGTTTTTCTTGAAACTGTTGAAGTTCTCATATTTACTCCTTATTAAGCGAGAATTTCTCTTAAAGCCTTAAAAAGGCTGTCCATTTCCTCGTCCGTACCTATGGAAATTCTCAGATAGTTGTTTATTAAAGGCTTGTTCCAGTATCTTACGAATATCTTACGAGCCTTAAGCGCCTCAAATATCTCTCCTGCAGGCTTGTCCTTATGAGAAGCGAAGATAAAGTTGCTCATTGAATCGGGGAAAGAGAAGCCTAATGCAGTAAGCTCCTTTTTCGCTCTTTCTCTTGTTCCGATAACCTTGCTGACGGTAGTTCTGAAATATTCCTCGTCCTTTACCGCTTCCGCTCCGCAAAGCTGTGTAAGAGGGTTCATAGTATAGGAATTTATCGAGAATTTTACATCATTCATATACTTGATAAGCTTCTTTGAACCGATAGCGAAGCCTATACGCATACCTGCCATAGAACGGGATTTCGAAAAGGTCTGAACAACGAGAAGATTTTCGTATTTATCGATAAGCTTTAATGCGCTTTCTCCGCCGAAGTCAATATATGCCTCGTCAATTATTACTACCGAAGAGGGATTGGTGCTTACTATTTCCTCAATCAGATCAAGTCCTTCAAGAACGCCTGTCGGAGCGTTAGGATTAGGGAAGATTATACCGCCGTTTTGTGTTTTGTAATCCTCGGGATTTATACGGAAATCGGAGGTAAGAGGAATTCTCTTATAAGGAATCCTGTAAACGTCCGCCCATACATCATAAAAGGAATATGTAATATCGGGGAAAAGAAGCGGCTTATCGGAATTGAAAAAGGTCATAAAGGCTACGGAAAGTACATCATCTGAGCCTACGCCCACGAAAACCTGTGAAGGCTCAACATCATATCTTTCAGCAAGCGCATTTACAAGAACAGCGGCGTCAGGGTCGGGATAAAGTCTCATTTTTCCGCTTTCATATTCACGGAGAATCTTCTCCGCCATAGGTGACGGCGGATAAGGATTTTCGTTGGTATTGAGCTTTATTATTCCTGTATCCTTAGGCTGTTCACCGGGGATATAGGGAACGACCTTACGGACGTTGTTTTCCCATAATTCGGACATTTATATCATTCCTTTCAGAAATGTTCATAAGCATAATTATAATGAACATTACTTTCTTAAATCTTCAATTCTTACCTTTATTGAATTAGCGTGTGCTGTAAGTCTTTCTCTTTCTGCCACAAGTATAACATCGTCAGCCGCATTGTTGAGCGCCTCGGGTGTATAGTAGATATAGCTTGACTTCTTTATGAAGCTGTCTACGGAAAGAGGCGAGAAGAAACGTGCAGTACCGCTTGTGGGGAGAACGTGGTTAGGTCCTGCATAGTAGTCGCCGAGAGGCTCGGGAGCGTACTGCCCAAGGAAAAGCGAACCCACGTTATCGAGTCTTCCTATATACTCGAGAGGATTTTCCGCTACAACCTCAAGGTGCTCGGGAGCAAGGCTGTTAGCTAAATCACAGGCGTCATACATATTATCAACCACGATAATCTTTCCGTAATTATCGAGAGAGTATTCAATTATTTCCTTACGGGACATAAGGGGAAGCTGTCTTTCAAGCTCCTTTGTTGTTTCCTCAGCGATACGCTTGCTTGTTGTAATGAGGATAGAGCTTGCGAGCTTATCGTGCTCCGCCTGAGACATAAGGTCGGCGGCGAGATACTTAGGATTAGCCGTATCATCGGCAATTACAAGGATTTCGCTGGGACCTGCAATCATATCGATATCAACAACGCCGTAAAGAAGCTTCTTAGCTGTAGCTACGAATATGTTTCCGGGGCCTACAATCTTCGATACCTTCGGAATTTCATCTGTACCGTAAGCTAAAGCGGCTACTGCCTGTGCGCCGCCGCACATAAATATCTTATCAACTCCGCAAAGAGCCGCCGCAACAAGTATATCCTTGTTGGGTGTTCCGTCCTTTAAGGGAGGAGTAACCATAACGATTTCGCCTACACCTGCGATTTTAGCGGGAATAGCGTTCATAAGTACAGAGGAAGGATAAGCGGCTGTACCGCCGGGAACGTAAAGACCTACCTTATCGAGACCTCTTACACGCTGTCCTAAAATAACGCCGCTTTCGTCAGTCATCATATAGCCGTTCTGCTTCTGTCTTTCGTGGAAGGCAGTAATATTCTCAACACAGTTAAGCATTGCATTTACAAATTCGGGATCCGCTTCGGTAAGTGCGTCGTTGATAACCTCGTCGGGAACACGGTAATACTTAACCTCGGGACAGTCAAACTTTGCCGTATACTCCTTTACTGCAGTATCGCCCTTTTCCTTTACCTCTGCGATAATTGCCTTTACCGTTTTTTCAACGTCATTGTTTATCTGACTGCTTCTTTCTTCAACTTCCTTTAAGAAAAGCTTTTCGCTTCCGTCTGCATAAATTGTTCCTATCATTTTACTGTCCTTTCCCGAGAGCTTCCGTCATAAGCTTAGCGAGCTCCTCGATTCTTTCCTTTTTAAGCTTCATACTTACTGTATTAACGATAAGTCTTGCGGAGATAGGAGCTACGTCCTCGATAACCTCAAGACCGTTTTCCTTGAGCGTTGTACCTGTTTCAACGATATCCACGATACCGTCGGAAATCTCAAGAAGCGGCGCAAGCTCTACGGAGCCTTCAATCTTTACAATATCAACGTCCATTCGCTTACCCTCGAAGAAGGCTCTGGTTACTGCGGGATATTTAGTAGCCACAGTCTTAACGCCGTAGCCGCCGTAGAATTCCGACCCCTTCTTTGTAGCAAGAGCAAAACGGCATCTTCCGAAGCCTAAATCGGCAATTTCAAAGTACTTACCGCCGTGCTCCATAATAGTATCCTTTCCCACAACTCCGATATCACAGGCACCAAGCTCAACGTAGGTGATAACGTCAGCCGCCTTAGCCAGGACAACCTCTATATTTTCACAGGGAATATTAAGAATAAGACGTCTCCCCTTTTCACGGAGCTCTGTAACGTCGTATCCGATTTTTTCAAAAAGACCTACTGTATCCTTTTCAAGTCTACCCTTTGTAAGAGCAATTCTGAGTGTTTTTTTCTCGCTCATTATCATTCACTCCTATATTATTTTTATACCGTCTGCAGTAACTGCGTCAAGGCGCTTTATGTTTCTTGTTGCCGCATATTCCTTAGCCTCTTCGAGAGTGCCGAAATCCGCATAGTCAACCTTAAGACCCTCGGATATAAGCTTCCTGCAGTATTTTATAGCTTCTACAATACAATTCTCTTCAGCATAGATAAGAACGTCGGGGGAAGAAATTATATCCTTTCCGAGTTTTCTTAAAATTGCAGTAGCAGCCGCGCTTTCGTTTACGGCAAAGCCTGTCGCAGGGGTATCGACGCCGAAGCCGCCGAGAAGCTTATCGTAGCGTCCGCCGCTTAAAATAGGCATTCCGTAGCCTTCAACATAGCCCATAAAGACGATACCTGTATAGTAGTCCTCGTTCTTACTTATAAGAGCTAAATCAACGGTAATCTTATCCTTCATTCCAAGCTCACAAAGGCTGTCGTAAACCTTTTTAAGCTTACCGAGAATTTCCTTTGTCTCATTATCGGGGAGTATTTTTTCCGCCTCGTCGAAAACCTCGCTTCCGCCGAAAAGCCCGGGGAGCTTTATAAGAGCCGCTACATAGGGGTCGTTCTTATAGGGAGAAAGCATTTCTTCAAGAGCGGGATAATTCTTCGTCTGGACATAGAGTCTAAGAGTATCCATATCATTCTCGCTAAAGGAAAGCTTCGAGGATAAAATTCTGAAGAGGCCGCTATCGCCGATTTCAAAGCGATAATCCTCGTTTTCAAAGGATTCCATTACCTCGATTGCTATTGAAAGGGATTCCATATCCGCTCTCATAGGATCTCCGCCGATTATCTCAATGCCTGCCTGTGAAAATTCGTCATCACGGCCGCTATTCTTAGGGTTTACCCTATAGATAGGCTGGTTATAGAAAAGCTTTATAGGAAGCTTACTGTCCTTTAAGCGTGTTCCTACGAGACGGGCTATAGGCATAGTCGAATCGGGGCGGAGCACCATAAGTCTTCCCTTTCCGTCGGAAAGCTTATACATAGATTCCTGGGGGAGATATCTCGATTTATTGAAAAATACATCAAAAAATTCAAGCCCCGGAGTTATTACCTCAAAGTAACCGTGACTCATAAAAATGTTTCTGAGCTTTTCTTCAACTCTTCTTAAAGCCACACATTCGTCAAAAACAAGATCCCTCGTACCCTCGGGAGTAAGTAAATCATATTTTTTCATAATATTTTTCCTTTGCTCTACTTTAGTATACTACCATATTAACATAATACCATATTACCACGTTTATACCAACCTGTCAAGGTTATATGAATAATTCGGCATTATCAATAATTATTTTAAACAGAAGCTTAATTTATAAATATATCAGTCAAAAAATGACATCTGGGCAGACTTCGGCAGGTCGTCGAAAACGCCCATTTTCTCAAGCTTTTCCATTGCGGTACCGTTAAGGCCCGACTGGCTTGTTATATCCTCTATACTTACATAATTATGCTTCTGAATAGTTGCATAAAGGCTGTTTGCGGCATTTTCACCGCAGCCTTCAACCGCAAGGAAAGGAAGTCTTAAATTTCCGTCCTCAATCATATACTTTGTTGCGTGAGATTTTTCGTAATGAATGGGAAGGAAGTTAATTCCCCTGCACTGCATTTCATAAACAAGCTGGAAGGCTTCATAAGTTGATTTTTCCTTCGGCGTTGCGTCGGGCTTACTCTGAATAGCCTGCATTCTCGCCTTTACAGCATCTTTTCCCTGTATCGCTACCTCAGCCTCTATATTTTCGGTATGCTTCGTAAGTATAGCGGCATAGAAGGCTGTAGGGTGATAAATCTTGTACCAGCCCAATTTTACTGCACCCGTAACATAAGCGGCGGCGTGAGCCTTCGGGAACATATACTTAATCTTCTTACAGCTGTCCACGTACCACTGGGGAACGTTGTTGTCCTTAAAGGCCTGATAAATCTCATCATTGAAGAGAGCCTTAGCGTTACCCTTACGGGTAATCTCCATAATTTTGAAGGCAAGACCCGGCTCTACGCCTCTATGCATAAGATAAACCATAATATTATCACGTGTACCGATAACCTCACTGATTGTACAGGTTCCGTTGGCGATAAGCTCCTGTGCATTACCCAGCCAAACGTCGGTACCGTGTGAAAGTCCCGAAATCTGTAAAAGGTCGGAGAAATTCTTCGGCTTCGATTCGAGAAGCATTCCTATTACGAAATTCGTACCGAATTCGGGAAGTCCGTAGGTTCCTACCTTTATACCTGTCTCACCTTCGGTAATTCCAAGTGCCTCGGGCGAGGTGAAAAGGCTGTACACCTTTTCGTCGGAGGTTGAAACATCGGCAATTTTTATTCCCGTCATATCCTCGAGATGCTTATAAAGAGTAGGTACATCGTGTCCCAGCTCATCAAGCTTCAGAATTGTATCGTGAAGCGCGTGGAAGTCGAAGTGAGTGGTGATTATATCCTTTGTCGGGTCATCGGCAGGTCGCTGTACTGCCGAGAAATCGTAGATATCGTAATCGTTGGGTACTACGACCATTCCGCCTGGATGCTGTGAGGTGGTACGCTTTACGCCTGTACAGCCCATAGCGAGTCGCTTTAATTCCGCATTGTTTACAGTAATATTCTTCTTTTCAAGATACTTTCTTACAAAGCCCTCGGCGGTCTTTTCCTGTACAGCGGAAATTGTTCCCGCTTTAAACACGTGGTCGGAGCCGAAAAGGTCTTCGGTATATTTATGCACCTTCGACTGGACTTCACCCGAGAAGTTTAAGTCGATATCGGGCGCCTTATCGCCCTTAAAGCCAAGGAAGGTTTCGAAAGGAATATCGTGACCGTCGCGGAACATATCCGTACCGCATTTCGGACAAGCCTTCGGCGGAAGGTCGAAGCCCGAGCCTACAGAGCCGTCGTCGATAAACTCGTTCCACTTACATTCGGGATTTGTACAGCGGTAATGGGGCGGTAAGGGGTTTACCTCGGAGATACCCGACATTATCGCAACGAAGGAGGAACCTACCGAGCCTCGTGAGCCTACAAGATAGCCGTTCTTCTCGGAGAATGCAACAAGCTTCTGTGCAATCATATAAAGAACGGAGAAGCCGTACTTTATAATAGCTTCAAGCTCACGATTAAGGCGCTTCTTAACTATTTCGGGGATTTCACCGCCGTAACCGTACCAGTCCATAGCTCTGTCCCAGCATAACTGCTGAAGCTCCTCCTCAGCCCCTTCAAGATAAGGAGTAAAGGTGCCGTTTGGGATAGGCTGGATACGCTCAACCATATCGGCAATTTTTCTTGTATTTGTTACAACTATTTCATAGGCCTTTTCTTCGCCTAAATAGCTGAATTCCTCAAGCATTTCTTCGGTAGTTCTGAGATATAAAGGCGCCTGATTTGAGGCGTCCTCGTAGCCCTGTCCCGTCTGGAGAATTTCACGGAAGATACTGTCCTCTTTACGCATAAAGTGAACGTCACAGGTAGCTACCACAGGTATACCGAGCTTGTCGCCAAGCTCAACGATACGCCTGTTTATCTTCTGTAATTCAAGGTCGGAGCCTACCGTCTTGTTACGGACGAGGAAGGCGTTGTTTCCGATAGGCTGGATTTCGAGATAATCGTAGAAGGAAGCGATTTTCTCTATCTCCTCCTCGGATTTTCCGCCGAGAATAGCTCGGTAAAGCTCTCCTGCCTCACAGGCGCTTCCTATTATAAGACCCTCACGGTAATTTCTAAGCTCAGACATAGGAATACGGGGCTTTCTGTGATAATAGTTAAGGTTAGAAAGACCGATAAGCCTGTAGAGATTTTTAAGACCAGTATTATTTCTTACAAGAATTATCTGATGGTAATAATCCATCTTCTTGACGTCGTTTCCTGCCACAAGGTTAAGGTCGCCGAGCTTTTCAATCGTCCTTCCCTTACGGCTTTCGGCGATAAGCTGAACGAATACTCTCGAGAGCATTCTTGCGTCGTCAACAGCTCTGTGATGATTGAATTCGCCGAGCTTGAAATGAGCCGCCATAGCGTCGAGAGAATACTTTTTCTTATTCGGTACTACCGCCTTGCATAAAGCGAGAGTGTCGATACTGTGCGGCTTATAGGGGATTCTGCAGCGGCTGCAGCCTGCACGGACAAAGGACATATCGAACTTTGCATTATGTGCCACAAGGGGCGCGCTTCCGCAGAATTCAATGAACTTATTAAGCGCCTCAAATTCCGAAGGAGCGTCCTTAACCATATCGTCGGTTATGCCTGTTATAGAGGTTACTTCCTCGGGTATAGGCATTTCGGGATTGACAAAGGTGCAGAATTCTTCAACAACCTCAAGATTTCTGAGCTTTACTGCGCCTATTTCCGTTATACGGCAGGTAGCCGCACTAAGCCCTGTAGTTTCAAGGTCGAAAATTATTATTTCATCATCGATAAGTCTGCCAGTACAGCCCTCGATAAGTGAATTTTCATCATTTACGAAATAAGCCTCCATACCGAAGATAACCTTGAACTTCGAGTCGGGGTCGCCCTTGCGGATTTTACCGAGAGCCTTCATAACGTCGGGATAGGCCTGTACATTACCGTGATCGGTGATAGCTACTGCGGGATGACCCCACTTATAGGCCTGCATAACAAGGTCTCCTGCAGGAGTAATCGCGTCCATATCCGACATATTGGTATGGAGATGAAGCTCGACACGCTTAACCTCGGCAGTATCGGGCTTAGAAAGAGGCTTAACCGTCATTATAGAACGGGGCTCAATAAGAAGAGAACGCTCAAAATTATCGTAAGCGGCCTTACCGTTCACAAGTATGGATGTGCCCTTTTGTAAAAACTTATAGCCGTCAGCCTTTTCGGTAGCTGAAAAAATCTTGAGTATATGTGATGATGTACGGTCGGTGAAGCTTACCATTTTTATGGTAAACTGGCCGTCCTTTATCGTTTTTTCGCTTACATCGAAGATTTCGCCCCATACGGTAACATTGTCCATATCGCCCGTAAGCTCGGACATTTTCATAGGCGAATCGTTAATGGGCTTCCCTACTACGAGCTCCGCTTCGTCACGGAAGCTTTCGTGAGAGAAAAGAAGAGTCATAGCCTCGGGAGGATTGTGAATCTGAGGCCCTCTCGAAAAGGTTTTTTTCTGTGGTACTGCGCCGCCTTCGTTTCTTCTCGGATAAGGCAGTCCGCCCTCCTGTGACGACGGAGCCTGTGGAGGCGGAGGAGGTACGGGAAGAGAAGCAAGCTCTTCCGCAAGCTTTTCGGAATACTCGTCAAGGTCGATTGCTGTTTTACCTGTAAAGCTTACCTCTATATCCACGCCATAGAAGCCCTTGGCAAATTTCTTTATTTTACCGTCGATAGAGTCTCCGAGTAACAGCTCTGCGCCGCCGTGCTTAAGCTCAATAGTACATTTATTACCCTCTAAGCTTATCTCTGCATCGTCGAAATAGCCGTTCATATTCTCACCCTCACGGCGAAGAAAATCGGCTATATCAAGAATACTGTCGGAAGAAAAAAGCTCGGGAGAATACTTGGGATAAATGCTGATTCTTCCGCTGTTAAGCTCATTTCTTATAGTTTCGGCGGCTGTCGAAAGCTCCGAAAACGGAACGGTTTCCCTTAATTCAAGCTGAAAAATAAGGGAACGACTCTGTTTTTTATGTACGATGGAAAGGACCTTTCCCTCTCCGATTTTTTCGTCAAAAGTAATGTTTTCGAACAGCGATTTTAAAGTTGCAGCCACTTTATTATCCTTTCTTCAAGCAGTAATTACTCTCAGAGCTTTTCGATTTCCTCTAAAAGCTCCCTCAGTATATCTTCTTCGGGAACCTTCTTTAAGATTTCGCCCTTTCTGAAAATAAGGGCTTCACCTTTTCCGCCTGCGATACCGATATCGGCTTCACGGGCTTCTCCGGGGCCGTTTACGACACAGCCCATTACTGCTATTTTAATATTCTTGTTAATATTTCTTGTTGCTTCCTCGACCTTAGAGGCGAGCTTTATAAGGTCAATCTGTGTTCTTCCGCAGGTAGGGCAAGCCACGATATTTACTCCGCCGATAAGACCGATACTGCGGAGAATATCCTTAGCGGCATATATCTCTTCCTCGGGAGGGGCGGTAAGAGAAACTCTTATTGTATCTCCTATACCGTCGCAAAGAAGCGAGCCGATTCCGACAGCGGATTTTATTATGCCCATACGGCTTGTACCTGTTTCGGTAACGCCGAGATGAAGCGGATAGCCGCATCTCTCGGAAAGAAGCCTGTAGGCCTCGATAGTAGTCTTTACGTCAGAGGATTTAATCGAAATAACTATGTCGTCAAAGTCGAAGCGATTAAGAATTCTGACATTTTCAAGAGCGCTGTCCACGAAAGCCATAGGCACAGGGCCGCCGTATTTCTCCAGCACTCTTTTCTCGAGAGAACCCGAATTCACTCCGATTCTGATTGGAATATTACGCTTCCTGCATTCGTCGGCAACCGCCTTAATTTTATCGTCGCTTCCGATATTTCCCGGATTTATGCGGATTTTATCTACTCCTGCAGCAGCGGACTCAATAGCGATCTTATAATCAAAATGAATATCGGCTACAAGAGGCATTTTAACCTTTTCCTTTATTGCAGGAATCAGCCTTACATCATTTACTGTCGGTATTGCTGCTCTTATTATATCACAGCCCGCTTGTTCAAGAGACATAGCCTGATGAACGCTGCCCTCTACGTCCGAAGCGGGAACATTCAGCATTGACTGGACATAAATTTTTCCGTCGCCGAGAATAAGATCTCCGACATTGACTTTTTTCTGCGACATAAATCCTCCTCAGCCTTTATCAAGCGTACCCGCCGTTAAAAAGCTTCACAATATCATTAAAGGTAACAATCAGCATTAAAATCATAAGTGCGGCAAAGCCGATAAAATGAACCATTCCTTCTTTTTCGGGGGAAATTTTCTTTCTTCTTATAGCTTCGATAAGAAGGAAAACGAATCTTGCGCCGTCAAGGGCAGGTATAGGAAGAAGATTGAAAATACCGAGATTTAAAGTTATAAGCGCCACAAGCGTAAGGAAGGAATCGAGGCTCATTGTTGTATAAGCGTTACTCATTGTGGTTACTACGCCTATAGGGCCTGAAAGGTCGTTTATACCGTAGGTTCCCGTAATAAGATCAATAAAGGAAATCCAGATAAGTCTTGATTCCGTAAGCGCAGTCCTGAAGGCCGCCGAGGTAACGGTAGCAATATTTTTTTCCTGCGGCTGGACAGTAAAGTCAACTATCATTCCCGAGGTTCTGTCATCGGAAGTATTGATAGCGAAGGGTACCTTTAAAGCTATCGTTTCGCCGTTTCTTATAACCTTCATATCAAAATAAATGGTATTGCTTTCGGTATCGGTTTCCGCCGCCTTATTCTGGAAGCAGTAGGAAATATCCATAGTAGTCCATACAGGCATTCCGCTTACTTCTACGATTTCGTCGCCGAGCATAAGCACCTGTGAGGATACGGAATTTTCGTAAAAGCTCGAAACCTGTGTTGTAGCTATATTTTCAGCGGAACAAACGCTGAAAACACAGACTATAAAGCCTAAAACAAGGTTCATTACAGCGCCTGCCACTATAACGAGCATACGCTGCCACACGGGCTTATTGACGAAAGCGTCGGGATTATCAGACTCGAAATCCTCGCCGAGATTTACTGAGCCGCCGATAGGAAGAAGCTTAAAGGAATAAAGGGTTTTCTTCCCTCTTATCTTGAAAAGCCTCGGGCCCATACCTATTGAAAATTCGGGAATATCCATACCGAATGCACGGGCAACAAGAAAATGACCCAGCTCGTGGATAAGAATTATTCCGAAAAATACAAGAAGTGTAATAACGATATCCATTTAATAAACCTTTCAGATTTTTGAATTGACGAATTCTGCGGCTTCCTTTTCCGCCTCGAGGACAGAAGCTAAATCTGTAACGGCCTTTGACTTCACAGAGCTAAAGGCTTCCTCGACAAGCTCGCTGATACGGTAGAATGAAATCTTATCATCAAGAAAAGCCGCTACCGCCGCTTCATTTGCGCTGTTTATGATGCAGGGGGCGGTACCGCCTGTCTTTATCGCTTCCCTCGCTATACCGAGACAAATAAAGGTTTCTTCGTCGGCTCTTTCGAAGGTGAGGGTGCCTGCGTCGAAAAGAGAAAGCTTCCTTGAAGCGGATTTGAATCTCTTCGGATAGGAAATTGCGAACTGAATCGGAATTTTCATATCGGGAACGCCGAGCTGTGCAATTACTGCGCCGTCTTCGAATTCTACGGCGGAATGTAAAATACTCTGACGATGAACGACGACCTCTATTCTATCGGCAGGAACACCGAAAAACCAGACTGCCTCAATAAGCTCAAGCCCCTTGTTCATAAGGGTTGCGCTATCGGTAGTAATCTTCCTGCCCATACTCCAGTTTGGATGCTTTAAGGCCGCCTCCTTGGTTACCGAACGGAGCTCCTCACGGGAATAGCCGAAGAAAGGTCCTCCAGAAGCGGTAAGTATTATCTTTTCTATTTTATTATCGCTGTTTCCCATAATAGACTGGAAAATAGCGGAATGTTCGCTGTCAATCGGAATAATTCCGACATTTTTCTCCTTTGCGGCGGCCGTTACGAGAGAACCGCCCGCCACCATAGTTTCTTTATTGGCGAGACCAATTGTGTTACCTGCGTTTATTGCAGCAAGCGTAGGTCTCAGCCCTATCATTCCCACAAGGGAATTTATTAGCATATCACAGGGCACGGAGGCCAGCTCACATAAGCCCTCATTCCCCGAAATAACCTTTATATCAGTATCGGAAAGTCTTAATTTTACGTCCTTATACGCCTTTTCGTCGGTAAGACATACATATTCGGGCTTGAACTCCCTCGCCTGTTCCTCGATAAGCTTAGCGCTCGAATTGGCGGAAAGACCCTTTATCCTGTAGCCGTGAAGTCTCGCTACGTCAAGAGTCTGTGTTCCGATAGAGCCTGTTGAACCTAAAACTGTAAGTGTTTTCATAAAAACGAATAATGCCGAGCTAAAACCCGGCATTTTACCTCCTTATGCTAACTGAGCAAGTGTTGTAATGGGATTGAAGTGCTGGAAAACGAGATAAATGAAAGGCGCTGTAAAAAGAACACTGTCAAATCTATCCATTACTCCCCCGTGTCCCGGGAGAAGATTTCCGAAATCCTTAACGCCGCACTGTCTCTTTAAGAGAGAGGCGATAAGGTCGCCGAGTAATCCGATGAAAGCACATACTGCCGCAGATACAGCAAGAATAAGAACATTTACTGTAAAATGATTTTCACCTGTAAATATCTTGTCCCAGAGAGGATAGCCGTATCCAAGTAAAACAGCAAAAATTACCGAGGTAATAAGACCTCCGATAAAGCCTTCCCAGGTTTTCTTCGGACTTATCGAGGGACAAAGCTTATGCTTTCCAAGGAATGTTCCCGCAAAATAGGCACCGCCGTCAGCCACCCACGTAACAACAAGGGTATATACGATAAAGAAAATACCGTGTTCGGGGAAACGGAAGGCAAAAAATGCGATAGTAGAGATAGCAAGCGGTACACAGATTGTAACAAGCGCCGCAAAGCCCAGCTGTTCAAAACGAACTTCCTTGTGCCTTATAATTGTAAAGGCGAAAAGCAGAATTAAAAATGTAAAACAGATAGAGACAAGATACGGCCTTATAACCTCATAGCAGAAGCTTAACGGAACGACTATTGAGAAAAGAATGCTGAGAACGGTTAAGCTTTTGAATTTTGTATACTTTGCGGCGGAAAGCACCTCAAAAACAGCTATTGCCGATAAAACCGCAGTTACTGCCGCAAGGACGTGGGGATTATTGAGTGCAAGTATAAAGATACCTATCGGTATACCGACAGCCGCAGTTATAAGTCTTTTTGCCATACCTGTTGTTCCTTTTCTATATACCGCCGAAACGACGGTTTCTGTTATTATATTCATTGATTGCGAAATCAAGATCAGATTCCTTAAAATCGGGCCAAAGTACGTCCATAAAAACGTATTCGGCATAAGCCGCCTGCCAGATAAGGAAATTCGAAAGACGCTGTTCACCGCTCGGTCTTATAATAAGGTCTACCTCGGGCAGTCCCTTCGTATAAAGCCTTTCGGTAACAGTTTCCTCCGTTATATCTTCCGAGGCAATTCCCTCGTCCACTATACTTTTCACAGCGTGGACGATATCGTCACGGCCTCCGTAATTTATGGCTATACAGCAGGTAAGCCCTGTATTCCCTGCCGAAGCTTCGGTAACACGCTTAATCTTCTCTCTTAACTCGGGAGAAAGCATATCCGTATTACCCGGAAAAACAAGTCTTACATTTTCATCAGCCATAGTAAGCGCTTCATCGAGATACTGGCTGAAAAGCTTCATTATAGCGTTAATTTCTTCCTTTGGCCGTTTCCAGTTTTCGGTAGAAAAAGCATAATAAGTAACACATTCAAGGCCGAGCTTCATACAATATCTTGTACATTTACGGAAGGTTTCGGCTCCCTTTATATGTCCTGCTGTACGGGGAAGATGACGCTTTTTCGCCCATCTTCCGTTTCCGTCCATAATTATTCCTATATGACGAGGTAACATAATGCTATTATTGTCAGGCATATTTCACCTTAAACAGTCATAATTTCCTTTTCCTTTTCAGCGCATACTGCGTCAATCTTGTCGCAGAACTTGTCTGTAAGGTTCTGTACCTTCTTTTCGCCGTCCTTAACGTCGTCCTCTGTGATTTCGTTGTTCTTCTTCATTGTCTTGAACTTATCGATAGCGTCACGGCGAGCGTTTCTTACGGTTACCTTAGCTTCTTCGCCGTACTTCTTTACCTGCTTAACGAGCTCCTTACGGCGTTCCTCTGTAGGCTGGGGGAATACGATACGGAGAGCCTTACCGTCGTTTGTGGGAGTAATTCCGATATCGCTTGCTAAAATTGCCTTTTCGATAGCCTTTAAGGAAGAAGCGTCCCAGGGCTGTACAACGAGAATTCTTGCTTCGGCAACAGAAACTGCCGCCATAGCGTTAATCTGTGTAGGAACTCCGTAGTAGTCAACGGTTACTTTATCTAATACGGCAGGATTTGCTCTTCCTGCTCTGATTGTAGAAAATTCATTTTCAAGTGCCTTTATGCACTTTTCCATTTTCTGTTCGGTAAGCTTGATTGTTTCTTTCATAGTTATGACATCCTTTCACTTGATTGATTAAGACTGGTTGCTTACGAGAGTACCTACCTTTTCACCCATAGCCGCATCGTAGATATTATCGGGTCTATGAAGGTCGAAAACGATAAGAGGAATGTTGTTTTCGATACACATTGCCGCCGCAGTTCCGTCAAGAACACGGAGACCGTTGACAAGTATATCCTTATGTCTTAAGGTTTCGTACTTTACGGCGTCGTCGAACTTTAAGGGGTCCTTATCGTAAACGCCGTCTACCATAGTAGCCTTAAGCACGATTTCAGCATTTATTTCCGCAGCTCTTAAAGCGGCCGCAGAGTCGGTAGAGAAGAAAGGATTTCCTGTACCACAGCCGAAAATAACAATTCTGTTCTTTTCGAAATGTCTCATAGCCTTTTCTCTTATATAGGGCTCACAGATTGCGTTCATAGCTATAGCAGACTGTACTCTTACCTCACAGCCCAGCTCCTTGAGAGCGTCGCCTACTGCAAGAGCGTTCATAGTCGTAGCAAGCATACCGATATGGTCGGCGGTAACGCGGTCCATATTTTCGCTTGAACGGCCTCTCCAGAAATTACCTCCGCCTACTACGATGCCTATCTGTACGCCTGCATCGTGACAACGCTTAACGCTCTTACAGATATTCATAATTGTAGGAAGGTCAAGACCTGTCTTTTTTTCTCCGGCAAGAGCTTCACCGGACAGCTTCAAGAGAATACGCTTGTATCTGGGGTTCATAATATATTTATCCTTTCTAAAATAATAATCAATAACCAAGAACTCTGATGCTGTTAAGAACGTTTAATTTTCCGCATTTATCCGCAAAAACCTTTTCGTTCATAGCTTCAGTAATAAAAGCAACCTCATTTTCGGGTGCACCGGGATAAGAAAGGAACCTGACATTTCCGAAAACTGTCTCGGCGTCAGCCTTACCGCAAGCGGCTCTTACATAGAAGCTGTTTTCGAGAGAGTCTACGGGATTTACGAAATCCTGCTTGCTGTCCTCCCAGTACATAGATTTCGATGTACCGGCGGACTTAGCCGCTATAATAATGTCGGAAACCACAGCGCTGGCTGTAGGAAGCTTACCTGCGCCCTTACCGTAGAATACTACGTCGCCTGTAGCGTCGCCCTTTACAAGAATAGCGTTGAAAACGTCGTTTACTCCCGCAAGCTGGCTTTCGCCGTCGATTACTGCAGGACAAGTCATAACGCTTACTCTTCCGTCCTTTTCGGAGGCATAACCGATAAGCTTTATAACGCTGCCTGTACTTTCGCAGTACTTTACATCCTCAAGAGTAATCTTAGTAATACCCTCTGTATGGATATTATCGGGATAAACGTGCTTTCCGAAAGCGAGGGAAGCTAAAATACATATCTTTCTGCAGGTATCGTGGCCTTCTACGTCGGCGGAAGGGTCACGCTCCGCATAACCGAGCTCCTGTGCAATCTTAAGAGCCTCGTCGAAGCCCATTCCTTCCTTTATCATCTTTGTGAGGATAAAGTTTGTTGTACCGTTAAGAATACCTGCGATTTCGTCAATTCTGTTGGCGGAAAGACACTGGTTAAGAGGTCTTATAATCGGAATACCGCCGCCTACGCTGGCTTCAAAGAAGAAGTTTACGTTATTCTTTCTTGCTAAAGCGAGAAGCTCTGCGCCCTTTGCCGCAACAAGCTCCTTATTGGAGGTAACTACGCTCTTTCCTGCCTCAAGCGCCGCCTTAACGTAGCCGTAGGAGAACTTCATACCGCCGATTACTTCAGCAACTACTGCAATTTCGGGGTCGTTTATAATATCATCGAAATTCTTGGTGAATTTATCCCTGTATCTTTCGTCGGGACAGTCTCTTACTTCAAGGATATACTTGATATCAAGCTCTTCTCCTGCCTTACGCTCGAGAGCCTCCTTATTGTTATAGAACACCTCGACCGTTCCCGAGCCTACTACGCCGTAGCCGAGTACCGCTATCTTTTTCATATAAAAATCCTTTCTTCAGGGCATTTTCCTTGTTCACACATAACCCTTAGT
This sequence comes from Ruminiclostridium sp., assembly GCA_045579625.1. Classification (GTDB taxonomy): domain Bacteria; phylum Bacillota; class Clostridia; order Oscillospirales; family Ruminococcaceae; genus Ruminiclostridium_E. The sequence goes on along the minus strand of JAZNMN010000017.1, from coordinate 101,846 downwards.
AAATATATTCAAATAATTATAACATATTTTTCCCGATTAGACAAGTATTTTTATAAAAAATTAAATTATCTGAGCATTTTTTTAAGATACTTACCTGTATAGGAGTTTTTCGAGGCCGCAACCTCCTCGGGAGTGCCCTTAGCAACAATAGTACCGCCCTTATCGCCGCCCTCGGGCCCAAGGTCGATTATATAATCGGCAGTCTTGATAACGTCCAGATTATGCTCTATAACGAGAACAGTATTTCCTCCCTCGACAAGCTTCTGCAGTACCTCTATGAGCTTATGGACATCAGCGCTGTGGAGACCTGTTGTAGGCTCGTCAAGAATGTATATAGTCTTACCTGTCGCTCTCTTTGAAAGCTCGGTAGCGAGCTTTACTCTCTGTGCCTCGCCGCCCGAAAGAGTTGTGGCAGGCTGTCCGATCTTCACATAGCCAAGCCCCACATCATTAAGGGTTTTAAGCTTGCGGTAAATCTTAGGCACGTTCTCGAAGAATTTACAGCCCTCTTCCACCGTCATTTCAAGCACGTCATAGATATTTTTGCCCTTATACCTTACTTCGAGGGTTTCACGATTGTAGCGCTTACCCTTACAAACCTCGCAGGGTACGTAAACGTCGGGCAGGAAGTGCATTTCTATCTTAATTATACCGTCGCCCTGACAGGCTTCGCAACGACCGCTCTTAACGTTAAAGGAAAATCTTGAGGTAGTATAGCCCCTCATTTTTGCGTCCTGAGTAGAAGCGAAAAGGTCGCGTATATCGGTAAATACCCCTGTATATGTGGCAGGATTCGAGCGGGGCGTTCTTCCTATAGGCGCCTGGTCAATGGCGATAATTTTATCGAGCTGTTCCACGCCCTCGATTGACTTGAACTTTCCTGTACGGGTCTTTGCCCTGTTAAGCTCACGGGCAAGGTGATTATAGAGGATTTCATTAACAAGAGAGCTTTTTCCGCTTCCCGAAACTCCCGTAACACAAGTGAAAACACCTAAGGGAATCTCAACGTTCACGTTTTTAAGGTTATTTTCCGCTGCACCCTTTACCTTTATCCAGCGACCGTCGGGGCTTCTGCGTTCCTTCGGTACGGGAATTTTTTTCTTACCCGAAAGGTACTGGCCTGTAAGGGATTTTTCGCATTTCATTATCTCTTCGGCAGTACCTGTACATACAACCTCGCCGCCGTGAACACCTGCTCCCGGGCCTATATCCACAATATAATCCGCCGCTTTCATAGTATCCTCGTCGTGTTCAACTACTATAACGGTATTACCAAGGTCACGGAGCCTCTGTAACGTAGCGATAAGCTTATCATTATCGCGCTGATGAAGTCCGATACTCGGCTCGTCAAGGATATAAAGAACACCCATAAGGGATGAGCCTATCTGCGTCGCAAGGCGTATTCTCTGGCTTTCTCCGCCCGAAAGAGAGCCTGCTGCACGGGAAAGAGTAAGGTATTCAAGTCCCACGCTTTTAAGGAAGTTAAGACGGGACTTTATTTCCTTTAAAATAAGTCTTCCTATCATCATATCACGTTCGGAAAGCTCCATATTATCCACAAAATCAAGAGCGTCGCTTATGCTCATTTTACAGAATTCGCTTATATTCTTCCCCGAAACCGTTACGGCGAGCGCTTCCTTTTTAAGCCTTTCACCGTGACAGAGGGGGCAAAGGGAATCGTGCATATAGCTTTCGATTTCTTCTCTCGAAGCCTCGCTTCCGTCCTTGTATCTTCTTTCGAGATTATTTACTACTCCCTCGAAATCAGAATTCCTGTAGCCGCCGCCAAAGGAATCTATAACGTCAACTCTCATTCTTTCGCCGCCTGTACCATAAAGGAAAATACCGAGCTCTTCGGGCTTCAGCTCCTTTACAGGCACGTCAAGAGATATGCCGTAATGCTTTGAAATAGCGTTGTAGTACATCATAGCTACGGAATTTTCCGTAAGAGAATTCCAGCCCGACGCCTTTATAGCGCCCTCTCTTATGGATAAATTCTTATCGGGAACTATTATATCAGGGTCAACTGTATGAAATGTTCCTAAGCCTGTACAACAGGAACAAGCGCCGAAGGGATTGTTAAAGGAAAACATTCTCGGAACAAGCTCGTCAATGCTTATATTGTGCTCGGGACAAGCATAATTCTGTGAAAAATGAAGCTCTTCTCCCCCGATTACATCTATATAGATAAGACCGTCGGTAAGCTTTCCTGCCGTTTCGATACTATCGCTCAGGCGGGAATCAATTTCAGGCTTTACCACAAGTCTGTCAACTACTACCTCAATATTATGCTTGATATTTTTTTCAAGCTTTATCTTTTCGGAAAGGTCGTACATAATTCCGTCAATACGGACGCGCACGAAGCCCTGCTTCCTTATAGCGTCGAGCTCCTTCTGATATTCGCCCTTTTTTCCTCTCGCTATCGGCGCAAGCACCTGTATTTTTGTACCTTCCTCAAGAGCCTTTACCTTATCAACAATCTGGTCAACAGTCTGCTGATGTATCTCCATACCGCAGACAGGACAATGAGGAATACCTATTCTCGCATAAAGCAGTCTCAGATAGTCGTATATTTCCGTTACAGTACCTACTGTCGAACGGGGATTTTTAGAGGTTGTCTTCTGGTCAATGGAAATTGCGGGAGAAAGTCCATCGATACTTTCTACGTTAGGCTTCTCCATCTGACCCAGGAACATTCTCGCATAGGAAGAAAGGCTCTCCATATATCGCCTCTGCCCATCGGCATAAATCGTATCGAAGGCGAGAGAGGATTTTCCCGAGCCGGAAAGTCCTGTAAGAACTACGAGCTTATCTCTCGGTATTGTAACGTCGATATTTTTAAGATTATGCTCCTTGGCGCCCCTTATAACAATACTGTTACTTGCCATATTTTATCCTTCCTTGTTCTTTCTCACTTTTTCATTTCTTTTAATTCTTTTATCTTATCTCTGAAGAATGCGGCCTGTTCAAAGTCAAGTACCTTAGCCGCTTCCTTCATCATTGTTGTATACTGTGCAATAAGCTTATCCTTCTCAACCTGTGAAAGGCTCTTATTTTTCTTGGACTTATTCTCATCAGAGCCTGTAGAAATATCAATAACATCACGTATTTCCTTAATTATCGTTTTAGGAACAATACCGTTTTCCTCGTTATAACGCATCTGAATCTCACGTCGGCGGTTTGTCTCATTTATGGCATTTTCCATACTTCCCGTAACAAAATCCGCATACATTATAACCTGTCCGTTTGCATTTCGGGCGGCTCTTCCTATAGTCTGGATAAGTGCCGACTCGCTTCTTAGAAAGCCCTCTTTATCCGCGTCAAGAATCACAACGAGAGAAACCTCGGGCAGGTCGAGACCCTCACGGAGAAGATTTATGCCCACGAGAACGTCATATTCGCCCAGTCGGAGGTCTCTTATAAGCTCCATACGTTCTACGGTATCTACGTCGTGGTGCATATATCTCACCTTAAGCTCGAGACGCTCAAGGTATTTCGTAAGGTCCTCAGCCATTTTCTTTGTAAGCGTAGTAACGAGAACTCGTTCGTTTCGCTCTATTCTTATATTTATCTCCGAAACAAGGTCTTCAATCTGACCGTCGGTAGGCTTAACTATAATCTCCGGGTCAACAAGTCCTGTAGGACGTATAATCTGTTCCGCTGTTACTGTTGCGTGCTCCTTTTCGAAGGGGCCGGGAGTAGCCGATACGTATACAGCCTGATTTATCTTTCCGTAGAATTCATCAAAATTAAGAGGTCGGTTATCGTAAGCGGAAGGAAGCCTGAAGCCGAACTCTACGAGATTTTTCTTTCTCGCCGCGTCTCCGCCGAACATACCTCTGACCTGTGGTAGGGTAACGTGGCTTTCGTCCACGAGAAGAAGAAAATCATCGGGAAAATGGTCTATAAGCGTTACGGGAGTACTTCCCTTGGGACGGCGGGCGAGGACTCTCGAATAGTTTTCTACGCCCTTACAGGTTCCTATCTCCCGAAGCATTTCCATATCGTATTTTGTACGTTCCGCTATACGCTGTGCCTCGATAAGCTTGTGTTCGGCAGTAAATTTCTCTACCTGCTCCTCCATTTCCGCCTCGATATCCTCGAGAGCCTCGGAAAGCTTATCTCTTCCAACGATATAATGGGAAGCAGGAAAAATAGCGGCGTGAGTAAGCTCACGCTTCGCTATACCCGTAACAACCTCAAATTCGGAAATCCTGTCTATCTCGTCTCCGAAAAATTCAACCCTTACCGCCGTTTCCTGTGTAGCTCCTGCAGGAAAAATCTCAACGGTATCTCCTCTTACCCTGAACTTATTACGGATAAAATTAACGTCGTTACGCTCATACTGCATAGTAATAAGCTTTTTTATAAGCTCCTCCCTCGAAATCTCGATTCCGGGACGGAGCGAAAGAGTGTTCGCCCTGTATTCCTCGGGGCTACCAAGGCTATAGATACAGGATACGCTTGAAACTATAATTACGTCCCTTCTTTCCGCTACCGAAAAGGTTGCGGAATGGCGGAGACGGTCGATATCGTCGTTTATGGAGCTGTCCTTTTCGATATAGGAGTCCGTCGAGGGGATATAAGCCTCGGGCTGGTAATAATCGTAATAGGATACGAAATATTCAACTGCATTATCGGGAAAGAATTCACGGAATTCACTGCAAAGCTGTGCCGCAAGCGTCTTGTTGTGGGCAAGGACAAGAGTAGGCTTGTTGACCTGCTCAATAATATTAGCCATAGTAAAGGTCTTACCCGAGCCTGTTACGCCCAGTAAAACCTCCTCCTTTTCCCCTCTCAGTAACCCGTCAACCAGCTTTTTTATCGCTTCGGGCTGGTCGCCTGTCGGCTTATAGGGGGATTTAAGCACAAATTTATCCATAACATTCCTTCCTGATAAAACCCGTTTATTACTTCATTTTTCTCCATATTCCGGGAGAATGATTAGAGGCACGAAGCGAAAAGCTTCCGTCCTCTCCCACAATAATATGGTCAATCAAGTCAATTTCAAAACCCGAAAGAAGCTCGACAAGCTCCTTTGTTACTATTATGTCCGATTTCGAGGGAATACAGGCGCCCCTCGGGTGATTATGGGCGAGAATTACCCTGTCACAGTCATTTTTTATTACAAAATTCGCTATACCTCTTGCGCTTATCGGTACCTTTCCGACTGTACCGTCGGAAATCTTCTTTTCCGCCACGAGCCTTAGCTCCGAATCAATAACGATAGCGTGTATTTCCTCGTTATTCGTTCCGAGAAAAATCGCTTCGAAATAATCCCTGAGCATATCTGTATTTCTGAATTTCCTGCTCTTTTCATCCTCGAAGCAGGAAGCCTTACCGTATCGTACTGCCGTCATTTTCAAAAGCTTAATAAAGGCGGCGGTATTTTCTCCTACTCCGTCTACCGTACAAAGCTCCTCGGGGTCGGCGTCCAGTACATTTTTCAGAGAACCGAATTTCTTGATAAGCCTGTGTGCGAGGGGGTTAGTATCACCGTTACGAAAGCAGTAAAACAGAAGAATCTCAAGAACCTGATGATCCGCAAGATTGTCTATACCGTGCTCGAGCACCGCCTGTCTCATTCGACTGCGGTGCCCCTTGTGAATATTATTATCCTTCATTTTACTTGTTAAAAACTGCGCCTATGCTTGCGCTTCCTACAAGCGACGCATAACGCTTGAGATAACCGCTAAGCTCCTTAGGCTTATTTACGGGCTTTTCCCTTCTCTTTGCTATTTCCTCGTCAGAAACAAGTAAATCCATTTTTCTTGCGGGAATATCAATATGAATCTTATCGCCGTTTTCGATATAAGCGATAAGTCCACCGTCGGCAGCCTCGGGAGAAACGTGTCCTACCGCCGCCCCACGGCTTGCACCGCTGAAACGTCCGTCGGTAATAAGAGCTACGCTTCCGTCGAGTCCCTTACCTACTATAGCCGCAGTAGGCGCAAGCATTTCGGGCATTCCGGGACCGCCCTTAGGGCCTTCATATCTTATAACTACAACATCTCCTGCCACAACGGCGCCGCCCAGTATAGCGTCGCAGGCTTCCTGCTCGCCGTCGAATACCTTGGCAGTACCTGTAAAGTCCATCATTTCGGGCTTAACTGCACCCTGCTTTACAACAGCGCCGTCGGGGCTTATATTGCCCTTAAGGATAGCGATACCGCCGTCCTGTCTTATAGGCGTATCTATGCTATGGATTACAGTACCGTCAGCCGATTCCGCTTCACGGATTCTGTCGCCCTGTGTACCTGAAACGGTAAGAGCTTCAAGGTCAATAAGATTCTTCTTGCTGAGCTCGTTAAGTACAGCCTGAATGCCTCCTGCCTCGTTAAGATCCTCGATAAAGATATCGCTTGCGGGATTAAGCTTAGAAAGCTGAGGAATTTTTCTGCTCATACTGTCGATATCCTCGATTGAAAACTCAACTCCTGCCTCATTTGCAATAGCAAGAAGGTGAAGAACTGTATTTGAGGAAGCGCCGATAGCCATATCTGTAGCTAAGGCGTTAAGCATATTTCTTCTTGTAAGAATATCGAGAGGACGTATATTTTCTCTTACAAGCTCTACCGAACGTTCGCCTGCTTCCTTAGCAAGACGGCGGCGCGCAGAATTTACTGCAGGCTCGGTACCGTTAAAAGGAAGAGCAAGACCGATAGCCTCTGTAAGACAGTTCATAGAATTTGCAGTATACATACCCGAGCAGGAGCCGCAGGTAGGACAAGCCTTGTTTTCACACTCACGAAGCTGTTTTTCGCTCATTTCTCCGTCGGTAAACTTTCCGATAGCTTCGTAAAGCTCGGAATAGCCCATACGCTTTCCGCCGACCTTTCCTGCCTTCATAGGGCCGCCGCTTACGAAGATCGAGGGGATATTAAGACGAGCCGCCGCCATAATCATACCGGGAACAATTTTATCGCAGTTAGGTATAAATACAATACCGTCAAGAGGATGAGCGGTAAGCATAACTTCGATGCTGTCGGCTATAAGCTCGCGGGAAGCGAGAGAGTATCTCATACCCTTATGGTTCATAGCGAGACCGTCACAAACGCCTATAGTAAAGAATTCGAAGGGTACTCCCCCTGCATTACGTATTCCGTCCTTGACGCACTGTGAAATTTCCTTTAAATGCATATGTCCGGGGACATAATCGCTTGCCGCACAGACTACCGCGATAAAGGGACGACCCATCTCGCTGTCCGTTACTCCGAGAGCCTTAAGAAGAGCTCTGTGAGGCGCTCTGCTTACGCCTTCCTTGATTAAATCGCTTCTCATAGTTTTTTACCTTCCTTTGTTCATTTATATTACATACCGAAAACGGTCTTAAATATATTCCCTTCGTTCATTTTTCCCAGCATTGCGGCGCCGATTATACCTGCGTCATTACCGAGCTTACAAATACATATTTCGGTATTCTTTGCGCTGTTCTTGGAATAAATGCTTTCCGCAACCTGCTTTTTCAGAGGGATAAGGAGATTATCTCCTTCGTTGCATACTCCGCCGCCTATACAGAGTATGTCGGGCTGGAATATGTTTATAGTATTCGCAATACCGCAGGCAAGATGCTTTATGTATCTGTCTACTACAGCCTGACCCGCGTCGTCAAGCATTTTTGCCGCATTGAAGGCTGTTCTTGCGCTTATTTTTCCGTCGGCTTCAACAAGCTGGCATATCTTACTCTGGGGATTAGCCTCCGCCGCTTCTCTCGTCATACGGATAAGACCTGTAGCCGAGGAATAAGCCTCGAAGCAGCCCTTTCTTCCGCAGGAGCATTCGTAGCCGTCAACAACGATTACTGTGTGGCCGATTTCTCCGCCCGCAAAGTTTGAGCCGCTGAAAATTCTGCCGTTTATTATGATACCTGCGCCTACGCCTGTACCGAGAGTTATTACGATAGCATTTTTTGCGCCCTTAGCGGCTCCTGCAAGATATTCGCCGTATGCCGCCACGTTTGCGTCATTATCGAAATATGTCTTTTTTCCGAAGGCCTTTTCGATATCAGCCACAAGAGGAGCGTTATTCCATCTCAGATTGTTGGAATATTCCACTATTCCCGTTTCAGTATTACAGGTACCCGGACAGCCTACACCTATAGACTTTATTTCCTCCATATCAACCTTTGCGTCAGCCGCCGCAAGGCGGACAGTCTCAAGAATATCAACTATAACCTCTTCATAGCTTCTTCCGATACCTGTCTTTATTTTTCCTTTTCCGACTATTTTAAAATTCTCATCAACAATTCCGGTAGAAATATTTGTTCCGCCGATATCGATTCCTGCAAAATATTTCATAATAGCCTCCTTAAAATCAAACTATGTCAGTAACTATAACTTCGCCCTTTCCCTTTAAGCTGTATTCGCCGTAGCCCGAGGGAATGAAACAGCTTTCGCCCTTTACAAGACCGACTCCGTCAATATCAAAGCTTCCGTCAAGTACAAGTATGGAGTTAAAGGACTTTTCTCCTGCAGTAAGCTTAGCTTCGGAATCTATAACAAGCTTATTCACATTGAAATATTCACAGGTAGCGAGAAGAGTCTCCTTATAACCGCCCTTTTCGGTTTCCTCGCCCATAGGCCTTGCAGGACGTGCAGGCGGTGTAAGCTCCGTAACCTGACAGGCCTTTTCAACGTGAAGCTCACGGGGCTTTCCGTCGGCTCCTACCCTTCCGTAATCGTAGATACGGTAGGTGGTGTTGGAATTCTGCTGAATTTCTGCGATAAGAATACCCTTACCTATAGCGTGGAGAGTTCCTGCCTCAATAAAGAACACATCTCCCTTATGTACGGGAACATTATTCGTAACCTCAAGGAGAGTATTGTCGGCTATTCTTTCCGCAAACTCCTCGGGAGTAATCTTCTTCTTAAAGCCGTAAAGAAGCTCCGCGCCCTCGTTACAGTCCACAATGTACCACATTTCGGTCTTACCGTATTCGCCCTCGACCTTCATAGCATAGTCGTTATTGGGATGAACCTGGACAGAAAGATTATCCTTAGCGTCAATAAGCTTTATAAGAATAGGAAAATACTCGAAACGTTCGCAATTCGTACCGAGTACGGATTTTCCTGCCTTTTCGATATATTCGTCGAGAGTAAGACCCTTATATTTCCCTTCGGCAATAACGCTTTTTCCGTCCTTGTGGCAGGAAAGCTCCCAGCTCTCAGCAACCTTATCCGCATCGAATTTCTTACCGTATTCGTCTCTTAATCTTGTTCCTCCCCAAAGGTAGTCCTTACAGGGAGCGATAAGCTTCATAGGGTACATATAAACACCTCGTTAAATCAAAATATAGTTGTTAATAATTATATCATAATTACATTAAAAAGTAAAGCGGTTATAAAAAGAAAAACGCATTTCCGAAAGAGAAATGCGTTTCATCTTTTATAGCTGTATTTCTTCTCCTGTGCAGTATCCCTCTCCGAAGTCTATAAGCTTTACTTTTATGATATCGTGCTTTTCGGCGGTACTTCCGTAAATACGTACATTTGTATAATTCGGCGTAAGCCCGTTGACGAAATCGGGCGATGTACGCTTCTGAACAAGTACGTCCTGTACAGTATCCACCTGTGAACGGAGAAATTCCCTGTTAAGCCTTTTATCAAGCTCTGTCATTTTTTTATAGCGTTCCTGCTTTAAAGCCTCGGGAATATGGTCGGTACGCTTTTCGGCGGCAGTTCCCTTTCTAACCGAATAGGTAAAAACGTGGATTTTCGAAAATCCGACTTTTTCGGCGAAGGCGAGAGATTCCGAAAACTCCTCCTCGGTCTCCCCTGCGAAGCCGACCATTATGTCTGTAGTAATCGAACAGTTATCGAAATATTTCCTGAGATTACATACTATTCCGTAATATTCTTCGGCAGTATAATGACGATTCATACGTCTGAGCGTGCCGTCGGAGCCGCTTTGGAGGGAAAGATGAAAATGAGGACACAGCTTTTCGCATAAGGAAAGCCGCTTTATCATTTCCTCGTCGAGAAGCTCGGGCTCAAGGGATGAAAGCCTTATTCTTTCGATTTCATTAAAAGCACCCACCGCTTCCACCGCATCAGCAAGGCATAATCCGATATCCTTACCATAACAGGAAAGATTTATTCCCACAAGTACAATTTCCTTATGACCGTCACGGACGCAGGCTGATACCTCCTCTCTGATTGAGTCAAGACCTCTCGAGCGGACTCTTCCTCTTGCGTAAGGGATAATGCAGTAGGAGCAGAAGCGGTCACAGCCGTCCTCTATCTTAATAAATGCTCTCGTTTTTCCTGTCGTTTTCGAAAAATCAAGCTCTTCATAAACAGCCGATGTATCGGAAACACAGTTCTCGGGTAAGCTATTACTGCGGTTTTTTATAAGGGCAGGAATTTTTCCTCTTTCAGATGTCCCGCAGATAATATCCGCACCGCTTTTAACAGCTTCCTCGGGAAATGCCTGTGAATAACAGCCTGTAAGCACTATAAGAACATCGGAATTTCTGTTTTTTAGCCTTCTTATCTCATAGCATACCTTTTTACTGCTGTTTTCGGTAACCGTACAGGAATTTATTATAACAATATCGGCTTCATCCGCAGATACTGCTTCTTCATAGCCCTCGTTAAGCATATTGTTTACTATGGCGTTACTTTCATACTGGTTCACCTTACAGCCGAAGGTCAGTACAGCAAATCTCATAAAAATCACCTTGATAAATAGTGCATACTGCACAAAAATAGTTACATATTTTTGTCAATTACCTTTAAAACACCGAATTTGTTTTAAACCGCTTGACATTAAAACATTTTGTGGTATTATATAGGCAAGGGAAGACAAAAAGACCCTTTAAATACAATAAGGAGGCGGAACAATGACAAATTTAGTTATCACACTCTCAAGCATTGATGATGTCAAGGACTTCGTAAAGAAGGTCAATACTCTTACCTGTGAAGCGGATCTCTCCCTCGGTAAGTACACAATTGACGCTAAGTCAATTATGGGTATTTTCAGTCTTGATTTAAGCCGCCCGCTTAATCTTACTGTACACAGCGATGACTGTGACAACTTTATCGAAGACATTTCGGCATTTATCCAGAAGTAAAAACAACAAGAACAAAAGAAACAAGCATCAAGAAAGGAAACAACATTATGAAAGAACTTACAGTAAAAATCTCCACAATCAACGACGTTAAGAACTTTGTATCCACAGTTATGCTCTTCGGATACGATATCGACCTTATCTCCGGCAGATACGCTATCGACGCTAAGTCCATTATGGGTATCTTCAGCATCGACCTCTCCAAGGAGCTTAAGCTCGTAGCTCACACAAACGATACTGCTGAGCTCGAAGAAGCAATCGCACAGTACATTGTAAAGTAATTGCGGACTGATAACAGAAACGCTGTACTCTAACGAGTACGGCGTTTTTTTATTCCCGATTTACATAAAGCTGCGGCACAGCGGGCCGAACCGATAAAAATCCGCAGGGCGGATTTTTATCCTACGCCCTGCGGAGCTTCCGCTGTGCCTGCATAGCGGAAGGGTTCGGCCCGAAAGCCGCATATTTTACAATCTCGATTTGAAGTCCTCATAGCCGAAGGTCTTGATTATCTCAGTTTCCCCGTCGGCACAAAGCTTCGCAATTGAAGGAAGAGGCATACCGTTGAAGGTATTGTTCTTTACCATAGAGTATATAGCCATATCTCCGAAAACAAGCCTGTCCCCTATAGCTAAAGGCTTATCAAAGGAATATTCTCCGATAAAATCCCCCGAAAGACAGGTCTGTGACCCTAAACGGCAGGTATACGCTTTTTCATAGGGCTCTCCCCCGTCGAAAAGCGGAGGACGATACGGCATTTCCAGTACGTCGGGAGTATGACACGCCGCCGACATATCAAGTATCGCTATATCCATATCATTTTTTACTATATCAAGCACTGTTGTGGTAAGATAGCCTGCATTAAGAGCGAAGGCCTCTCCCGGCTCAAGATATACGGTAAGACCGTATTCATCCTGCATTCTTCGGATACATTTCTCAAGCCGCTCAATATCATAATCTTCTCTTGTGATATGGTGGCCGCCGCCGAAATTTATCCATTTCATTTTCGGGAGTATATCGCCGAATTTTTCAATTACCGCTTCAAGGGTTGATTCGAGATCGTCGGAATTTTGTTCACAAAGAGTATGAAAATGAACACCGTCAACATTAGCAAGGTCGTTTTCGTCGAAATTAGCTCTTGTTATTCCGAGTCTCGACTTACCTGAACAAGGGTCGTAGATTTCGTGACCCTCCTGGGTAGAAAACTGAGGGTTTACTCTGAGACCTATACTTACGCCCTTTTCTACCGCTTTTTCACGGTACTTACGAAGCTGGTTGAAGGAGTTGAATACTATATGGTTACAGTACCCCAGTATCTCGTCAATTTCATTCTCTCGGAAGGCTGCGGAAAATACGTGATTTTCCTTACCCATACATTCATAGCCGAGACGGGCTTCGTATAAACCGCTGGAGGCTGTTCCGCTGACGTACTGCCCGATAAGAGGATAGAAGCTATAGGCGGAAAACGCCTTCTGTGCAAGCAGAATTTTACAGCCTGTACGTTCCTCTACCCCTCTCAGTATTTCAAGATTTTTTATAAGCTTACCCTCGTCGATAATATAGCAGGGCGTCGGCAAGGGCAGGCTTTTTATTTCTTCCGCCGTCATATCAGTCTACTAATACGGGGTTGAAATCCTCTTCCCAGGGAAGTCCCCACTTGTTAAGAGCCTCCATAAAGGGATCGGGATCGAATTCTTCAATATTATATACGCCTGCGCCCTTCCATTTTCCTGTCATAATAAGCATAGCGCCTATCATAGCAGGAACGCCTGTTGTGTAGGAAATAGCCTGTGAGCCTACTTCCTTATAGCATTCCTGGTGGTCGCAGATATTGTAGAGATAATAGGTCTTGTCCTTTCCGTCCTTCTTACCACGGAAAATACATCCGATATTTGTCTTTCCGACTGTTCTCGGGCCTAAAGAAGCGGGATCGGGCAGTACTGCCTTTAAGAACTGTAAGGGTACTATTTCCTTGCCCTCGTACATTATAGGCTCAATGGAAGTCATACCAACGTTTTCAAGACACTTTAAATGTGTAAGATAGCTCTGACCGAAGGTCATAAAGAAGCGGATACGCTTGATACCCTTGATATTGAGAGCGAGAGATTCAAGCTCCTCGTGGTGGAGAAGATACATATCCTTTTCGCCCACGCCCTTGAAGTTATAGACTCTCTTTATTTCCATAGGCTCGGTTTCAACCCATTTTCCGTCCTCGATATAGCTTCCCTTAGCGGAAACCTCACGGATGTTTATTTCGGGATTGAAGTTTGTAGCGAAGGGATAACCGTGATCGCCACCGTTACAGTCAAGAATATCAATGTAGTTTATTTCGTCGAAATGATGCTTCATTGCGTAAGCTGAGAAAACGCCTGTTACACCGGGGTCAAAGCCGCTTCCGAGTAATGCTGTGATTCCTGCCTTCTCGAAGCGTTCACGATATGCCCACTGCCACTTGTATTCGAATTTTGCAGTATCGAGAGGCTCGTAATTCGCTGTATCAACATAATGGGTCTTTGTTGCAAGACAAGCGTCCATAATAGTTAAATCCTGATAAGGAAGCGCAAGATTAAGCACAACATCGGGCTTATAGCTTTCGATAAGCTTAATGAGCTCGTCAACGTTATCTGCGTCCACCTGTGCTGTTTCGATAACCGTTTTAGTTGTAGGCTGGAGCTTTTCCTTTAATGCGTCACACTTGGACTTGGTACGGCTCGCAATCATAATTCCTTCGAAAACCTCGCTGTTCTGACAGCACTTGTGAATTGCTACGGAAGCTACGCCGCCGCAGCCGATAATCATACATTTTCCCATTTTATTTCTTCCTTTCGATAATTTATTCTACTTCTTCAAGAAGCGATTCAACATAAGTCGGAAGCGCAAAAGCGCCAACGTGTATATGAGAGTTATAATATTTCGTCTTCATATCGAGAGCCTTCCATTTCGCCGCGTCATAGTCGATAACAGGATGATACTTTTTCGAGGCGAAGCCGAAAAGCCAGTGACCCGAGGGATAGGTGGGAATGTGGGCCTGATAAACCCTGCTTATCGGGAAGCTTTCAACTATACGCTTATGAGCCCTCTGCATAGCCATAGCGTCCTGTTCATAGAAGGGACTTTCGTGCTGGTTTACCATAATTCCGTCTTCCTTAAGAGCCTTGAAGCAGCTTCCGTAGAATTCTCTTGTAAAGAGGCCCTCTCCGGGGCCGAAGGGGTCGGTAGAATCAACAATTATAACGTCATACTTATTTTCATAGCGGCGGATATACTTTACTCCGTCCTCATAGAAAATATGTACTCTCGGGTCGTCAAGAGCCCGTGAAGTAAAGGGCAGATACTTCTTACTCGCCTCCACAACAAGCTCGTCAATCTCCACGAGATCGATATGCTTTACAGAGTTATAACGGCAAAGCTCACGGACTACTCCCCCGTCGCCGCCGCCTATAACGAGAACTCTTGCAGGATTCGGATGAACCGACGCCGCAACGTGAGTAATCATCTCGTGATAGATAAACTCATCCTTCTCGGTAAGCATCATATAGCCGTCGATAGAAAGAAAACGACCGAATTCCTCAGAGCCGAAAATATCCACCTGCTGGAATTCGCTTCTTCCGCTGAAAAGCTGTTCTTCAACCTTAATTCCGAGCTTTACTCCCGGAGTATGAAGCTCCGAAAACCATAAATCCATTAGCCGCTCCTTTCCGCTACTGCACAAGTACGTTAAGACGTTCGATATTTATATCCTCCGTACCTGTCATCTGGCAGCCCTTTTCCTTAGCATATTTAATATACTTTATTATGTCGTCGGTAATAAGCTCTCCCGGCGCTAAAATCGGTATTCCGGGAGGGTAACACATTACAAATTCACTGCAGATATAGCCTGCTGTTTCCTCTAAGGGCAGTGACTTCTTATTCGAATAGAACGCCTTTCTCGGAGTCTCTGCTACCACAGGATTTATATACTCCTGGCTCAGCATACCTGTACTGCTCTTTCCGTATACTCGCTTTATTTCAGCAAGAGCGCTTATAAGACGCTCGATATCACGCTTTCTGTCCCCTACCGAAATATAGGCGAGGATATTTCCGATATCGCCGAACTCAATCTGGATATCGTACTCGTCACGCAATATATCATATACTTCAATTCCCGCAAGCCCTATAGAAAGGGTATGAACGGAAAGCTTCGAACGGTCGAAGGCGAAAACGCTGTCCTTATTTATAAGCTCCTTTGAAAAGGCGTAATAGCCGCCTATCTCGTTTATTTCATATCTGGCATATTCTGCCATTTTAACCGTTTCGTGGAAAATCTCCTTACCCTGAAGCGCAAGTCTCTTTCTCGAAAGGTCAAGGCTCGAAAGAAGAAGATAGGAAGCGCTCGTAGTCTGGGTAAGATTTATAACCTGGCGCATATAGTCGGGGTTAATCCTGCTGCCCATAAGTAAGAAAGAGCTCTGGGTAAGGCTTCCGCCCGATTTATGCATACTGACGCTCGCAAGGTCGGCGCCGCACTCCATAGCGGTAGGCGGAAAATCATCTCCGAAATAGAAATGTGTACCGTGAGCCTCGTCAACAAGCACAAGCATACCGTGAGCGTGAGCGATTTCGGTAATTCTTCTTAAATCGGAACAGATTCCGTAATAGGTGGGATTATTTACAAGTACCGCCTTTGCGTCGGGGTTTTCCTTTATCGCCCTTTCAACCTCCGCCACCGACATTCCCAGCGGAATACCGAGGGTTTCGTTTGTATCGGGGTTAACGTATACAGGTACTGCGTCACTTAAAATAAGGGAATTTATTGCGCTTCTGTGAACGTTTCGGGGCAGTATTATCTTATCGCCGCTCTTACAGGCGTACATAATCATAGCCTGTACAGAGGAGGTAGTTCCTCCCACCATAAAAAACGCATTAGCCGCACCGAAGGCCTCAGCCGCCAGCTCCTCCGCATCCTTTATGACAGAAACAGGGTGACAGAGATTATCGAGAGGCTTCATAGAGTTTACGTCAACCTCCATACAGCTTTCACCGAGAAACTCGGTAAGCTCCCTGTTTCCCCTTCCTCTCTTATGACCGGGAACGTCAAAGGGTACTACCCTCATACGCTTCAGTCTCAGAAGAGCTTCATAAATAGGAGCATTCTCCTGGGTATAATTCATCAGTAAACGTTCCTTCCACTGAAAATTTCTATCATTTCACGTCTTAATGCAGAAGAAATATCAAGTCTTACCTTAGGCGGAAGCTCGTCCACGTCCGCATTGAAGAGATAGTTCTGTAAATTAAGCTCCTTTATGAGCATTTTTGTATGAAACATATTCGCCTGATAAACATTTACGTCTACAGCGTCGTATCTGTCAAGGGTCGAAGGGTTTATATAATCCTGGATAGAAGTAATGTTATGGTCGATAAAAAGCTTTTTGCCTTCAATATTTCTCGTAAAGCCTCTTACCCTGTAGTCCATAGTTATAATATCGGAATCGAAGCTTCCGATAAGGTAATCGAGGGCTGTTAAAGGGGTAATCTTACCGCAGGTCGCTACGTCGATATCAACTCTGAAGGTAGCGATACTGTTATCGGGGTGGTACTCGGGATAAGTATGTACCGTAACGTGGCTCTTATCGAGATGAGCTACCGCCGCCTCAGTCTTTATCGGAATCATAGTCTCATCCGCAATAAGGAAGGTTGCGGAAGCGCCCTGTGGGTCATAGTCCTGATGAGAGAAGCTTAAAACCTGCGCCCCTATCATTTCGGTAAGATTGGTCATAATTTCGGTAATACGACTGCTGTTATACTGCTCGTCGATATAATCGATGTAATTTTTCTGCTCCTTGGGAGTCTTAGCGTAGCATACATCGTAAATATTGAAGCTCAGAGATTTTGTAAGGTTATTGAAACCATAAAGCTTTAATTTATTTTCCATTACCGTAACCAATCCTTTTCGAAAAAAATAAAACGCATAACAGCCCACATCAACTGTTATGCGTAATACACCTGTAAAAATAAAATTTACACTATGCGCATTATAAGGGTTCAGAGTCTATATAGCAAGCAATCATACATACTTTTACTACTCTTATTGACCGTTTCACAAGTTGATGTGCGGACCCGCCGCAAAAAATAAGCAAACTTATAAAATGTTATCGGATTAACCGAATCAATAGGCTGAGTAATCAGCTCAACTGCATCTAAGCAGTCAAAACTTGCTATGATGAAAGGATAAACCCTCACTTCTGCAATTTATTGTATAATACCACATTTTTATGAATTTGTCAATAGAAACGGGGAAATTACTTATTATTTACTATAAAAAGCTTTTCTCCGTCGGAATCTACTCTTACCGTATCTCCCGCACTCAGAATATCCCCGATAATTGCCCTCGCTATAAGGGTTTCGAGCTTTCTCTGTATGAATCTCTTAAGAGGACGGGCACCGTAGACAGGGTCATAGCCGTTGTCTATGATATACTTTTTCGCAGCTTCGCTCACCTCAATCTTGAGCTGTTTATCTTCAAGTCTTTTTCCGAGAGCCGCCACCATAAGTCCCACGATTTTCTCAATCTCTCCCCTTCCGAGAGGCTTATAATATACGATTTCGTCAAGGCGGTTAAGAAATTCGGGACGGAAGGACTGCTTTAAGAGAGCGTCTACTCTTTCCCTTGCAGTATCCGATATCTCGCCGTTTTCTTCAATTCCCTCGAGAATATAGGGCGAGCCTAAATTGGAGGTAAGAATAATTATGGTGTTCTTAAAATCGACAGTTCTGCCCTGACTGTCGGTAATTCTTCCGTCGTCAAGAACCTGGAGAAGAATGTTGAATACGTCGGGGTGCGCCTTTTCGATTTCATCAAAAAGGATTACCGCATAGGGCTTACGGCGTACCGCTTCGGTAAGCTGTCCCCCTTCGTCGTAGCCTACATATCCGGGAGGTGCTCCGATAAGACGTGAAACGCTGAATTTCTCCATATATTCACTCATATCTATACGGACGATTCCGTTTTCGTCATCAAAAAGCGCTTCCGCAAGAGCCTTGGCAAGCTCGGTCTTTCCCACGCCTGTAGGGCCTAAGAAAAGGAAGGAGCCTAAGGGACGGTTAGGGTCCTGAATACCTGCACGAGAACGAATAATAGCCTCGCTTACCTTCTCTACAGCCTCATCCTGTCCGATTACACGGCGGTGGAGTATGTTTTCCATATTGAGAAGCTTTTCTCTTTCGCCCTCCATAAGCTTTGACACGGGGATTCCTGTCCAGCGGCAGATTATCTTCGCAATCTCCTCCTCCGTTACCCTGTCACGGAGTAAGGTTCTTCCCTTGTCATTTTCCGCCGCCTTCTCCGCCTCCTCTAATCTCGCCTTTAATGCAGGAAGCCTTCCGTACTGGAGCTCTGCTGCCTTATTAAGGTTATATTCACGTTTAGCCTTATCTATTTCGGCAGTCACGCTTTCAAGCTCCTTACGTATATCCTGTACGTCGGTTATAGAAGCCTTTTCATTCTCCCATTTTGCCTTCATTTCATTAAAACGCTCTCTCATTTCCGAAAGCTCGGAGCGTATTTCAACAAGATGGTCGGCGGAAAGCTTATCATTTTCCTTAAGAAGCGCCGCTTCTTCGATTTCGTGCTGCATAATCTTACGGGAAAGCTCGTCAAGCTCGGTAGGCATAGATTCCATTTCCGTCTTTATAAGCGCGCAGGCTTCATCCACAAGGTCTATCGCCTTATCGGGCAGGAAGCGGTCTGAAATATAGCGATTCGAAAGCGTAGCCGCCGCAATAAGAGCATTATCGTTTATCTTTACGCCGTGAAATACCTCATATCGTTCCTTAATGCCTCTGAGGATTGAAATTGTGTCCTCTACGGTAGGCTCGCCTACGAGAACAGGCTGGAAACGGCGTTCGAGAGCCGCATCCTTCTCGATATACTGACGATATTCATTAAGCGTTGTAGCGCCGATACAATGAAGCTCGCCGCGAGCAAGCATAGGCTTTAAGATATTGCCTGCGTCCATAGCGCCGTCGGTCTTTCCCGCACCCACTATGAGATGAAGCTCGTCAATAAAAAGTATTATTCTTCCGTCGCTTTTCTTTATTTCCTGTAAAACGGATTTAAGGCGCTCTTCAAATTCGCCTCTGTACTTGGCTCCTGCCACAAGAGAGCCCATATCAAGGGAAAATACTATTCTGTCCTTTAAGGTATCGGGAACGTCGCCTCTGACTATTCTTAATGCAAGACCTTCGGCAATAGCGGTTTTACCCACGCCCGGCTCGCCGATAAGAACAGGATTATTCTTGCTCTTTCTCGAAAGAATACGAATAACATTTCTTATTTCGCTGTCTCTTCCGATTACCGGGTCAAGCTTATTGCTTCGTGCAAGCTCTACGAGATCCTGACCGTATTTTTTCAGTACATCATAAGTACCCTCGGGGCTGTCGCTTGTAACTCGGGTATTTCCTCTTACCGATTTAAGCGCATCAAGAAACCCGTCACGGCTTATCCCGAAGGAGGAAAGGATTGTTTTCGTCTTATCCTTCGCCTTTTCGATAATACCGATAAAAATATGCTCTACCGAGATATATTCATCTCCCATTTTTTCCGCCGTTTCCTCGGCACAGGTAAGCGCCTTATCCGTATCGGGAGTTATATATACCTCGTCGGCTCTTCTTCCGCTTCCCGTAACCTTCGGAAGTCCGTCAACCGCCTTTTCGGTTTCCTGTTTTACTGCCGCTTCATCAATTCCCATTTTCGAAAGAAGCTGAGGAATAAGGCCCTCCTCCGCCGATAATAAGGCCAGCAATATATGAAGCTGGTCAATCTGCTGATTGGAGTTGGAAACCGCTATGTTCTGTGCAGTATGAATAGCCTCCATTGATTTTCTTGTTAACTTGTTGGTGTTCATAAAATCACTGCCTTTCTTATTTTATATTATTACAATGCCGTCACGGAGATATTCTCCGTAGCGTTTTGCCGCAAGCGCAGAAGCCGTTCTTTTTGATTCGGCATTTTCAAAATAAAGCTTAAGTATCTCGTCAAACATCTTTATATATTCCGAAATCGCCTTGGCTATCTCGGCGTCTGTACAATTTTCCTTTCCGTAGGGTAAGCAGAAGGTTCTTGTAAACCGTCCGTCATCAATCGTATAGGAAATACCCTCGGGAAAGAAGCGTACTATATACTCATTTTCAAGTCCCGCCCACAATTTAAGAAAATCAGTAAGCTCAGATTTCAGCCTTTCCGACTGGGTACGGAAGGAAACTCTTAGCTGGCCTACTGTTTTTTCGAAGCTCCTGTAAAGCTCGAGGCTATATCTTATTACAGGCTTATATTTGTATTTTAATGCCGAACGGATAGATAGCATAGCGTCTGAGGGCTGATTCTGAACGAGGAAAATATCGCCGTTCATAAGGCTTTCTATCTCTCCGAAAATACCGCTCATACGCTTTTCGGGGGTTGTATAGGAAACCGCCTCCGCAAGAAGCCTGTTAATAAAGGCCGAGCGGCTCATATTTTCACGGTAAGCCATCCTGTCCACCGCTTCAATAACATCATCGGAAAGTACAAGACTGTATACGCTCTTTTTCATAGCTTTACCACCTTTCTTTATCTGACTGCATTATATCACCATTTTAATAATTTGTCAATACAATTATATAATTTTAATTACGAATTATTAAATTTTTTCGATTGATTTTTTTCAGTAATATGTTATAATTAAGGAAAGGACGGTGAGAAATTTGAAAATAAAAACATTATTTTTAGTTTCATTTATTTTTTGCATAGCTTTTATCGCCGTCATATTTTTTATCGGCAACAATCCGAACAGCACAAAGCGCTTACAGGAAGCGCAGGCTGTTTTCTCGGAAAGCAGTAAAATCGTCATAGATAACCACTGGGCATATTATCTTATAAACCGCGAAAATCCCCTGCCCTCCGACTTTACCGTAGCTCTCGATTACGTTCAGGGCAGGTTTATGCTCGATGAAAGGTGCGCTTCCTACGCAAGGGATATGCTTGCGGCAGCAGAGGCTGACGGAATACATCTGAATGTAGTTTCCGCCTACAGAAGCGTACGTAAACAGCAGGAAAATCTCGACAGCTATACCGAAAGACTGGTAAATAACGGATATACCCCTGAGGAAGCCTATATTCTCGCCACAAAGGAAATTGCCCTCCCCTATACAAGCGAGCATAACGCAGGACTGGCTCTCGATATACTTACTATGGACTGGTGGGAAACACACGACGACGTAACCGCCGACTTCGAGGAAACGGAGGAATTCCGATGGCTTTCGGAAAACGCCCATAAATTCGGATTTATAATGCGCTATCCCGAGGAATACGAATATGTTACGGGGTATTCCTACGAGCCCTGGCACTACCGCTTCGTGGGATTGTATTATGCTGAGAAAATAAAGGAATCGGGGCTTCCTCTCGAGTATTATTATAAAACAGCATTCTGAAAAAATAAAGCACAGCCTGTGCTCAGCTTGTCGAAAAAGTGTTTTCGACAAGCTGACAGACTTCGATAGGCACACGCAGACGAGAAAAAAGCCGCTGTAGGCGTACGATTGTACGGTAAGCGGCTTTTGACGAAGTAAGTAAAAATGCTTTCTCAGAGTCGTTTGTGCGACTCTGAGAAACTTCTGTTTAGCTGTTATATTATTTAAGCTTGAAATTTATATAAGCCTGCATTTTTACGGTGCGTGGGTTTATCGACAGACTGAGCACAGCCTGTGCTGTGCTTGCGTTAAAATATAAAGGCAGTACAGTTTAACTGTACTGCCTTAATTTATCAGCCGTTATTCATTACGTGAGTAATCTGATTGGAAATGGATTCGATATCGTTCATAAGGCTGTCAATGGAAGCGCCTGTTTCGCCTGTGAACTCAACCGACTTCTGTAAATCGGAAAGTGTTTCTACAAGCTGTTTCATTTCATCAACGATATTGTCGATATTATCGTGAACGATAAGAGTTTCCTTCGAAACATTCTCATAGCTGTCAACGAAGTTCTTCGTTGCAAGCTGCGTCTTATCGGCGAGAGTACCAACCTCGTCGGCTACGACAGCAAAGCCCTTTCCTGCTTCTCCTGCACGGGCGGCTTCGATAGAAGCGTTAAGAGAAAGCATCTTAATCTGGAGAGCGATATCCTGAATAAGCTGTGAGCTTCTGTTGTATTCCTCGTTGATAGTGGTAATCTGTTCGATATTCTTGGTCATATCGCTGCTTAAGCTCTGAAGCTTATCAACGATAGATCTTACATCCTCGATTCTCTTCTTATTATCAGCGGATTCCTTAACGATATCATCGGTATAACTCGATACGGAAACAATCTCGCTGTTGAGAGTTGTGGATAACTCGTTGAGAGTCTGATTTGCCGCAAGAATATTCTCGTGAGCAATCTGTGTACGGCGATGTTCCTCTGCACCGTTTTTAAGCACATACTGGTGGCAGTTTTCGGGAATATTGAGTCCCTTTGCAACAGCACACGCCATATCGCGGCAGGACGCATAACCGCAGGCCTGACAGTCGAAGCGCTTTTCCTGCTCGGTTGTCTTTCCGAGAGTCTGGAACGCCGCGTTTATGTCAGCTTCGGTAATCTTTACGGAATCAATCTGCTTGGGAGTATATACTCTTAAGAAATCCTCAAGCTTTAACTTTGAGCCGAAGCTTGCGAACTGCTTATTCTTATTGAGAACAGTCTGCTTCTTCTGACGGTCGAAGGAATCCCTTTCGATACGCTTCATAATATCCATAATTTCGAAGAAGCTGTATTTAGAAGGAACGCCGGGGCCTACAGTACAGCCCGAATCACAGGAGAGTACGTCGAATACATCGGGACGAGCCGACTCGGGCACCTTAAGGTACTTATCGAGACGATGATATACCTCGGGAACGCCCTCGGAATTTATAACGTTAAGACCGGGCTCGATAGCGTTAAGACACTCCTTAAGACCGCCGGGCATAGGATAAATTGCGCCGCTGTAGGACGGGAGACCGTCGTATTCAAAGCTGTTATCCGAGAGAGAAATCCTGTTGCTTTCGATATATTTCTTAAGCTCCGAGAAGGTTACGTTGTACTTCGCAAGTCCTGTATCATTAAACTCTGTCTTCTTGGCGATACAAGGAGAAAGAATAGCGATATCGTTATTATCGTGGCAGTACTTCTTAACATAAACAGCACCGCAGGACATAGGGCTATGTACAGGAGAAAGATAAGGGATAAGCTCGTGCTTATACTTTAAGATATAATCGGTAAGAGCCGCACAGGGCTGAGAGATAATCTTACCTACCTTCTTTTCCTTTACCGCCTTGAGATGCATATATGTACAGATATCCGCACCGAAGGAAACGTCGTAAATCTTGTCGGCACCCGACTTTCTGAGGAACTTAAGTACCGCTTTCCAGTTATCTCTGAAGGCTACTCTTACTGCAGGAGCAACAAGAACGGTAATTCTCTTTCCCTTCGAAAGGTCAGCGAAAAATTCGCCTGTATCATCGTCGTAATAACGAGCCTCGTGGATACATACCTTGGTACATTCACCGCAGTGGATACAGTTTTTATCATTTATTGTAATAACATTTCTTCCGTTTACATTCTCGGAAATATTAGCGTCATTTACGGGACAGGCTCTTATACAAGCGTTACATCCTACACACTTTGATGGTTCAATCCTTATCATACACTGTTCCTTCCTTTCGCAAATCCTTTTGCTATACTTTTATTCATTGTAACATATTTCTGTTAAAATTTCAATATCCGACAAATAATTTTGTTAAATCTTAGTCAATTTCGTATTCTTTAACAAAAAAGCTCCATTTGTTTTATGCAAATGGAGCAAAAATAAGCTTAAATTGTCTCAAGAAATGATAAAAGTTCGCCAAAACTTCCCTTTTTTCCATTATATTCAATGCCTTCGCGCTTAATTATACAGTCAGTAATAAGATAGCAATCTATTCCTATACTTCCTGCCGCTTTCATATCCTCGCCTTCATCGTTACCGATATGTAAGCATTCCGATGGCAAAACTCCGAGCTTTTCGCATACTGCACGGTAATACTCCGGATTGGGCTTACAGAAGCTTTCGCTTTCGTAAGAAGTAATATAATCGAAATCGTCTTTCTTAAGCCCTACCCAGCTCATACGCATAAGCTGGCCGTCCAGGGGGAAAACGGGATTCGAAGCAAGAACAACCTTAGCGCCGCTTTTCTTCGCAAGCTCTACAGCTTTTACTGCGTCGGGATTTTCGGCTGTATACTTCCTTGCCTCAGCAAATTCCTTTACGTAAAATTCATCGCAAGGCTCTTTAAACAAGGAAATCTCTTTACCTGTAACAGCGGAAAAGGTCTCCCAGAAAACATCAACGTTCTTTTTACTGCCGTCGTTCTTTACCATAGCCTTAGTTCCCGCCCATATTGCGGAAACAAGGTCGTCGGGAGCTATTCCGAGAGGAGAAATCTTCTTTGTAAGCTCTGTGAAATATCCCTTGGTGAATTCGTCGTTATCCATAGGTACAAGCGTTCCGTCAAGGTCGAAAAATACTGCTTTATACTTCATAATGATTATTCCTCGTAAGGCACTATACCGACTGCCTTTACGCCTGCGCCTACGTGACAGCAGATACTGATAGGAAGAGCGTACATCTGAATGCTGTTATCGCCGAAGTATTCCCTTAATCTCTGTAACCACTTTTCAGCCTCCACAATATCACCCGAATATGCGGCAATAATGTGGTGCTTCTTATCCTTGAAGCGTTCCTCGGAATCCTTCTTTGCTGTTTCAAGCATTATCTTCTGTGCGTTCTCCATACCTCTCGCCTTAGCGAAGGCGTCAAGCTTTTCACCCTGAATCTGAAGAACGGGCTTTAAGCCGAGAATTGTAGCGAGGGCTGCTCCTGCGGCAGTAACTCTTCCGCTCTTCTTAAGAAGCTCAAGGGTATTTACTGCAAGATAAATACTGCAATCAAAAGCCTTCTCCTCGAGACGAGCCGCAATTTCAGCGCCTGTCATTCCCTTTTCGATAAGAGTAAGAGCGTCAAGCACAGATTCACGCTGTGAAATCGAAATACGCTTATTATCAACAACGAAAACCTTACCCTCATAATCGGTAGCGAGAGCCTTCGCGGTACTGCAGGAGCTGCTGAGCGCAGAGGACATAGGAATATGAATGATTTCATCGTATTCCTTAAGTATCTTATCCCAGAGATTTGTAAGCGAGTCGGGAGCAGGCTGTGATGTCGTTACATCATCGCCGTTGGCAAGTCTTCTGAAAAATTCCTCGTAGGTACAGGAAACTCCTTCGAAGTATTCCTCGCCGTTTACCATAAAAGGCATATTTATCATATATACGCCGAGTCTTTCGGCTTCCTTTACGGGAATACCGCTGTTGGTATCCGTTACAACTGCTATTCTGCTCATAATTTCTCCTTTTATAATTCATTATTAAACTTGATTATAACACATTTTTTCTTTAAGGTCAATAGATTTTATCAGCTTGTTCGTTTACTTTTATACCGATAATATGCTATAATACCCTTTGAGGTGATATTATGCATTACACCGAGGTTAAAGGAATACTCTCTCCGAAAAACGGAATGAATGTTTACAGGGGCTGTACTCACGGATGTATATACTGCGACAGCAGACGCGCCTGCTACAATATGGCTCACGATTTCGAGGATATTGAGGTTAAAATCAACGCACCCTCACTTCTGGAAAAAGCACTAAAAAGTAAGCGCAGGCTTTGTATGATAGGTACAGGAGCTATGTGCGACCCCTATATGCATTGTGAAAAGGAGCTTATGATAACGAGGAAATGTCTCGGAATAATTGATAAATACGGCTTCGGCGCCGCCGTACAGACCAAATCCGACCTGATACTGAGAGACCTCGATTTACTGAAAAGCATAAACGAAAAGGCTAAAGCTGTGGTACAGCTTACCCTCACCACCTTCGATGAAAAGCTGTGCGGTATCCTTGAGCCGAATACTGCCTCAACCCACCGACGCTACGAGGTGCTTAAAATAATGCAGGAACAGGGTATTCCTACCGTAGTGTGGCTTTGTCCCGTACTTCCGTTTATAAATGATACCGAGGAGAATTTAAGAGGTATACTGGATTATTGCTTCGACTCGGGCGTAAAGGGCATAATCTGCTTCGGAATAGGTACAACTATGAGAGAAGGAAGCCGTGAATACTTTTACAGTAAGCTTGACGAGCATTTTCACGGTCTCAAGGAAAAATACATAAAAGCCTACGGAAGCGCCTACGAATGCAATTCTCCCAATAATAACAGGCTTATGAAAATATTTCACGAGGAATGTGAAAAGAGGGGAATACTTCACTATCCCGACGAAGTATTCGGCTATCTTAACGAGCTTCCCGAAAATGATATGCAGATGAGGTTATTTTAATATGAGAAATACTGAAAAATACGTACAGGAAAAGCTCTTTTTACTGCAGGATGAAGGCTACCGTGATTTTCACGCACGGCTTATTCCTAATATTGAAAAAGAAAGAATAATCGGCGTAAGAACTCCCGAGCTACGGAAATTTTCGAAGGAATTTTCGAAATCGGAATATATGAATGAATATTTAAAAATACTTCCTCATAAATTCTACGAGGAAAATAATCTTCACGCCTTTCTTATCGAAACAATCAAGGATTACGACGAATGTATTGCCGCTCTCGACAGGTTTCTTCCCTACGTGGATAACTGGGCGACCTGCGATACAATGTCGCCGAAAATTCTCGGTAAAAATAAGGAAAAGCTTATCGTGGATATAAAACGCTGGATATCCGACGAAGGGACATATACCGTACGCTTCGGTCTCGGTATGCTTATGAAGCATTTTCTTGATGATGATTTTTCGCCCGAATACCCCGAAATGGCGGCAGGAATAATCTCCGACGAATACTATATCAATATGATGATAGCCTGGTACTTCGCTACCGCCCTTTCCAAGCAGTACCCTTCCGTTATACCCTATCTTGAACAGAAGCGGCTTCCCCCCTGGGTACACAACAAAACCATACGAAAGGCTATAGAAAGCTATCGTATCACCAAGGAGCAGAAAGCCTATCTCAGAATTCTTGCAATTAAATAAAAGAACAGCAGTACTGCATTTTCAGCGGTACTGCCGTTTTATTATTTAAGGACAGCTACGGTGACGCCTGCCTCACCCTCTCCGTAAGCACCGAGACGATAGCTTTTAACGTTCTTGTGGGTCTTAAGGAACTGATGAACTGCCGCACGGAGCGCACCCGTTCCCTTACCGTGAATAATTGTGATAGTTTCGATACCGCCTAAAAGGCAGTTATCTATAAACCTGTCAACCTCCATAACGCCCTCGTCGGACATCATACCTCTTATATCGAGCTCCATACTGCTCTTACGGTTAGCGTTCGACTGGAGAGTTTTCTTAACTCCGCCCTTCTTTTTAGGCGCAGGAGCACTTTCGGTAACAAGCTCGATATTGTCAAGCTTAGTCTTTGTCTTAATCATACCCATCTGTACGCCCACATTACCCGAAGCGTCGGGGAGAGAAATAACCGTACCCTTAGTCCCCATATCCATAAGTCTTATGGTATCGCCGATTTTAAGCTCTCTCGGAAGGACATACTTCGTCTTTTTCTTCTCGATAACGGGATTTGCCTTGTCGAACATACTGTCGAGGGCGGAATTCGTCTTAGACTTCGAAGCCTTTACCATATCCGAGAAATCCGCCTTATCCTTTTCACGCTTAAGCTCCTGAAGCTCGTTCATAAGCTTTTCAGCGCCGAAGCGTGTCTGTTCAACGATAGTCATAGCCTGATTTCTTGCCTTTGAAAGCTCGAAATCCTTCTGTTTTTCGAAGTCGGCCTCCTTCTTTTCGAGGCTTTCGGTAAGAAGCCTTGCGTTTCTCGCCTCCTCGGCGGCAGTATTCTTGTAGGCTTCAAGCTCCTGTCTCGTTTTTTCAAGGCTTTCTATAACATTTTCAAAACGCTTATTTTCATCGGTAACAAGCTTCTTCGCCTCGTCAATAATATCGTCGCTCATACCGAGACGCTTAACGATAGCGAAGGCGTTGGATTTTCCGGGAACGCCGATAATAAGCTTATAAGTAGGCTTAAGAGTATTTACGTCAAATTCACAGCTTGCGTTTTCTACGCCCTCCTGCTCAATAGCGTATAGCTTCACCTCCTGATAATGGGTGGTAGCCATAACACGGCTGTCCATATCACGGAAGTAGGAGAGAATGGATACTGCAAGAGCCGCGCCCTCGATAGGGTCGGTTCCCGAGCCGAGCTCATCCAGAAGAATAAGAGAACGTTCCCCTGCCGATTTCATTATACGAACGATATTCGTCATATGTGAGGAGAAGGTGGAAAGGCTCTGTTCGATACTCTGTTCATCGCCGATATCTACCAGTATTTCCGAGAAGGTACCTACTACGCTTTCCTCTCCTGCAGGAATCATCATTCCGCACATAGCCATAAGCGTAAGGAGCCCTGCCGTCTTAAGGGAAACAGTCTTACCGCCCGTATTCGGGCCCGTTATTATAAGGCTCGTATAGGTTTCTCCGAGAACTATCGTCGTAGGAACAACCTTATCCTTATCGATAAGAGGATGTCTCGCTTTATTAAGCTTTAATACAGGCTCTTCCGAAATAATCGGCATAACCGCCTTCATTTTTACTCCGAGATTTGCCTTGGCGAAGTATTCCTCAAGCTTAAATATACATTCAAAGCCCGAAAGAAGCGAATCACCGTAAATAGCGACCTGCTCCGACATATCCTTTATGATACGGGCTATCTCCGCCTGTTCCTCATACTTTAATATTCTTATTTCATTATTGGCGTCAACCACGCTCATAGGCTCTATAAAAAGAGTTGAGCCCGTAGCGGAGGTATCGTGGACAAGACCGCTGACCTGCCCCTTAAATTCCGATTTTACGGGAACTACATACCTTCCGTCACGCTGTGTAACGAGAGCTTCCTGAAGATATTTCTGAGTAGACTGGCTTTTAATAAGCTTGTCAAGCTGTTCCTTTATTCTTGCGCCCTGTCTCACAATCGCCTTTCTTATACGCGAAAGCTCGGCGCTCGCACCGTCGGAAAGCTCTTCCTCGGAAATTATAGCGTTGGATATCGTATCCTCAAGATGCTTATTGGGAATAAGCTGTGCGAAATATTCGTGAAGGCTGTTTTCGACGCCGCCGCACTGGTCATACCAGGAAACGAGCCCGTCTATCTCACGAAGCACAAGTCCTATATCGAGAAGCTCCCTGAGAGAAAGTGACGCACCCTGCTGAGCTCTTTTAACGCTGAAGGAAACGTCCTTTACGTTGTAAAAACGGGGAGTGCCGTACTTACTGCTCAATACAAAGGCGTCGTCGGTTTTTTTCAGTTCTTTTCTTATTGTATCTATATCGTAAACGGGCAGCATTTCTGCAATATTCGCCTTGGCGATATCGCTCCAGGCCTCGTTTTCGAGAAGCACGAGAATCTTATCAAGCTCGAGCTTTTTATATTGGGATTTCATTTATCATAACCTCCTGGTCATAGAAAGGGTTTAATTAAACATTAAGTCTTACCGATTTATAGTAGTCGAGACTCCTGAAGCCTCTATCGAGACTGTTAAGAAGATATTTCTCGGTTATTTCGTTAAGAGCGCGAATATTGAGGCCTTCGGGGAAACGGCGGTAAATCCTGTCGAGCTCAGAAAATACAATATTCCTCATCATATAGAGCATATCGCCCGAGAGCTCCGCAATATCTGCGGATATTTCGCCGCTTTCCGAGGCGCAGTCGCCGCAGAAGATACAGCAGTTTCTGAAATCGAAGTACATCTGTTCACTTTCATAGCAGATACATTCACGACAGGCTCTTAAATCGGGCGTAAAACCCAGCATCGAAGCCGCACGAAGCTCAAAAACCGACTTTATAAGCTCTATCGGGATACGCTTTTTATCAAGCTCAAAAAGCGTAACCGCCATAAAACGGCGAAAGCCCGAGGCTTCCTGTTCGGGGGAAACGGTATATTTCATAACCTCGGAAAAATAAGCCGCAAGAGCAAGATATTCAATATCCGAGGAAATACCGTAGAAGCTGAACTTAGGCTCGGAGCTGTTGAGGGTGTATCTGCCGTTTTTCTTTGCAAGACAGAATTTCGAATAGGAAAAAAGCGAACAGGCTCCCGCATTCCTGCTGGTAAGCTTTTTAACGCCGTGAGCGGTAGCCTCGATAATCCCGTACTCATCGGTAAGTATATCTATAAAGCAGTTATTATCACCGATAACACGGCTTCCGATAACTATACCCTCAACCGTTATAAGCATACCTGTTCCTTTCTCTTTCGTTTATGAACATTATTCTGCGTTAAGACCGAAATCTGTAATAAGAACGTCGCTGTTTCTCCAGTCGTCCTTAACCTTAACCCATATCTTCATATTAACCTTCATACCGAAGTATTCTTCCATTTCCACACGGGCAATCTGACCTATTTTCTTAAGCATAGAACCCTGCTTACCGATAATCATACCCTTATGAGTCTTTCTTTCACAGATTATAACAACCCCGATATCGGCTATATCTTCGCCCTTATTAGTCTTTGAATATTCGAGGGATTCTATCTGTACGGCTGTACCGTGAGGAATCTCGTCATACATAGAATTAAGTATCTTTTCACGGACAATCTCAGCAAGCCATATCTTTTCGGGCTGGTCCGTAGGAAGGTCGTCGTCGAAGAAATGAGGCGACTCAACCGCATACTTCTCTACAATCGGTATAATAAGGTCGGTATTGTCCTTTTTCAGTACGCTTACAGGGATAATCTCCTTGAAATCGTACATCTCCGAATAATTCTGTATAATTTTAAGAAGCTCAGACTTATCCTTTATAAGGTCAACCTTATTTATGATAAGGATAACGTCGCTTTTTTTCGCCTTAAAGCCTTCGATAAGCCTTTCCTCTATGGAAGAGGGCTTTTTCGTTGCGTCTACGAGAAGAAGTGAAACCTCTACGTCGGCAATACTGTTATCTATAGACTTTATCATCTGCTGTGAAAGTCTTGTTTTAGGCTTGTGCATACCGGGAGTATCTATGAACACAAACTGAGTTTCTCCCTTGGTAAGTACACCGTTTATTCTTGTTCTTGTAGTCTGGGGCTTAGGGCTTACTATAGCTACCTTTTCCCCTACAAGCAGATTTGTAAGAGAGGATTTACCTGCATTCGGTCTTCCTGTTACTGCAACAAATACGGATTTAGTCATTTCTTTACCTTTCTTTTCTCTGTTTTTCTTTGTCTCTCTGTGCGCCTGTGCGGCGTTTTTTAGTCCTCAGTACAAATATAACCGAAAGAACGATTGTACCGAGCAGTATCGAAAGCTTCAGAATATCGGATATGAAATACTGCCCGATCTTAATAAAAACATCAACATCCCAGAACATTATAACGCCTACCGCTACCGAGCCTATAGCTCCGAGGAATACTGCGCCTGCCGCAATATCCTTTCCTATCATAGCGAATACGTTATATTTAGGTGAAACCTTATCTATTACTACCTCTATGGATGTATTTATAAGCTCGAGCACCATTATCAGCAGACAGGTAAGCACAAGAACAGCATACTCCGCCGCCCCGAAATCATAGAATGAGGCAAAATACAGCACATAAGCCGTAGCCACAAGGTGTATTCTCATATGACGCTCGTGGCGTACACAAAAAGCTATACCCCTGAACGCACAGAAAAAGCCGTGAATTGCCTTCTGAAGCTTATTCATCTCCGTTTTCTTCTTCCGTTTCATCAAGCGCCTTTTCTTCCCTTATAAGTCCCATTGCGTCAAGAATAATATCCTGCTTATCGAACATAACCTTTTCATCCTCGTCGCTTGTTACGTGGTCATAGCCTAAAAGATGAAGCATTGAATGAACCGTAAGGAACGCTACCTCACGCTCGAAGCTGTGGCCGTAATCTATGGACTGTGCGGAAGCCTTTTCGAGAGAAAGGACTATATCGCCAAGCATTCTGCAGCCCGTAGCGGGATTTACGGTAAACTCCTCGTCCTCTCCCCTCATAGGGAAAGAAAGCACGTCGGTGGGATTATCGATATTTCTGTATTCACGATTTATTACTCTTATTCCGTAATTGTCGGTAAAGGTTACCGAAACCTCGTAACCGCCCTTATAGCCCTCCTCGTAAAGCGCCGCCATACAGCACTTCTTTATAAGAGCACGGAGCTCTCTCGTAACGGGTACCACGTTCTGTCTGTTACTTCCGTAAACCTTAAGCTTTAACATAATTTTAATTCCTTTCCCTATTAAGTTTCATTTCGTTGTATTTATCGTAAGCCTTTACTATATCCTGAACGATTCTGTGGCGGACTACATCCTTATCGGAAAAACGTGTAATAGCTATATCGTCGATATTTTTCAGTATCTTCGTAGCCTCCACAAGTCCCGAGCGCTTAGCGTCGGGCAGGTCGATTTGTGTAACGTCGCCTGTAATGACCATCTTACTGTTGAAGCCGAGTCGAGTAAGGAACATCTTCATCTGCTCGGGAGTAGTGTTCTGTGCCTCGTCGAGAATGATAAAGCTGTCGTCGAGAGTACGTCCTCTCATATATGCAAGAGGCGCTACCTCGATGATATTGCGTTCTAAGTTACGCTGATAGCTTTCGGCGCCCATCATATCGAAGAGTGCGTCATAAAGGGGACGGAGATAGGGGTCAACCTTATTCTGCAGGTCTCCCGGCAGGAAGCCAAGCTTCTCGCCTGCCTCAACCGCAGGTCGGGTAAGAATAATCCTGTTTATTTCGTGAGCCTTGAAGGCCTTTACCGCCATAGCTACCGCAAGGTACGTCTTTCCCGTTCCTGCAGGGCCTACACCGAAAACAATCGTATTATTACGGATACTTTCGATATATTTCTTCTGTCCGAGGGTTTTCGCTTTAACGGGCTTACCTGTAAAGGTGACGCAGACTGTATCTCCGCCAAGCTCGGCTACGTCCTTTTCAGCTCCCTCGTTTACGAGACCTATAACGTAGCGCACGCTCTGGTCGGTTATTGCTTCGCCCTTTTCGATAAGCTCGATTATGCCCTCTATAGCCTTTTTCGCACATACTGCACGGTCGTCCTGTCCGATTATTTTTACAGCGCCGTCACGGCTGAAAATAGACACGCCGTATTCCTTCTGTAAAAGCGTAATATTGCAGTCAAAATCTCCGAACAGAGAATGGAGATGATCCAGGTTATCAAGCTCTACTTTTAGTTCAGTCATACTAATTTCTGAAATCCTTTCAAAATGCATATATATTTGATTATATCATATTCTGTCCCGAAAATAAAGAGGTTTGTGAAATTTTTTATATAAATTATAAGTACAAGACTATTGAAAATCCGACTGAAATATGGTATAATTTTTATACTTAGTATATAGTACAGTATTATGCATAAAAGAAAGGATACATCATTATGGCAGATTTAATGAAAGGTCTATCGAGAACACATTACTGCGGCGAGGTAGACGGAATAGGAAGCGAAGTTACCGTAGGCGGATTTACACAGCGTATCCGTGATAAGGGAAGTCTTATTTTCATAGATTTAAGAGACAGAACAGGTATCGTTCAGCTTGTATTCGATGATACAACCGATAAGGAAATTTTCGCTAAGGCTAAGTCCGTAAAGAGCGAATACGTTCTTATGGCTAAGGGTGTTTTAAGAAAGAGAGAAAGCGTAAACAGCGATATAAAGACAGGCGGCGTTGAAATTCTCGTTTCCGACCTCCGTATTCTCTCTAAGGCACAGACTCCTCCCTTCGAAATCACCAATGAAACTAAGGTAAACGAGGAATTAAGACTTAAGTACCGCCATCTCGACTTAAGACGCAAGAAGCTTCAGGACAACATTATGATGCGTCATAAGATAGCTAAGATAACAAGAGACTATTTCTACGACAACGGCTTTATCGAAATCGAAACTCCTATGATGATAAAGTCTACTCCCGAGGGCGCAAGAGACTACCTCGTTCCTTCCCGTATCCACGAAGGAAAGTTCTATGCTCTCCCCCAGTCTCCCCAGATCTACAAGCAGCTTCTTATGATTTCGGGCTTCGATAAGTATATCCAGCTTGCACGCTGTTTCCGTGACGAGGACTTAAGAGCCGACAGACAGCCCGAATTTACTCAGATTGACCTTGAAATGTCCTTTGTTGACGTTGACGATATCTTAAAGGTAGCGGAAGGCTTTATCTCCAAGCTTATGAAGGAAACCCTTGACGTGGATATTCCTATGCCCCTTCCCCGCTTAAGCTTTAACGAGGCTATGGAACGCTACGGCTCCGATAAGCCCGATACACGCTTCGGTATGGAAATTACAGATATTTCCGATATCGTTAAGTCCTGCGGCTTCGGAGTATTTACAGGCGCTATCGAAAACGGCGGCTCTGTAAGAGGTATTGTTGCAAAGAATGCCGCTTCCGTACTTACACGTAAGGAAATCGATAAGCTTACCGAAACAGCAAGAGGTATCGGTGCTAAGGGTCTTGCATTTATAAGATGGGTTGACGACGCTCCCAACTGTTCCTTCTCCAAGTTTATGACCGAGGAAGAAATGACAGCTATTCTCAATAAGCTTGGCTGTGAAAAGGGCGACGTTGCACTTATCGTTGCCGACAAGAATAAGGTTACTCTCCCCGTTCTCGGTGCATTAAGACTTGCTGTCGGAAAACAGCTCGATATTATCCCCGAGGGCTTCAACTACCTCTGGATTACAGAATTCCCCTTCTTCGAATTCAACGAGGAAACAGGAAAATGGGACGCTATGCATCATCCCTTTACAATGCCTCTTGACGAAAGCATTGAATATCTCGAAACAAATCCCGAAAAGGTATACGCTAAGTGCTACGACCTTGTTCTTAACGGCGTAGAGCTCTGTAGCGGCTCTATCAGAATCAACGACCCCGAATTACAGGCTAAGATGTTCGAGCTTCTCGGTCTTTCCGAGGAGGAAATCGAGGCTAAGTTTGGCTTCCTTGTTGACGCTTATAAGTATGCCGCACCCCCTCACGGCGGTATGGGTATCGGTCTCGACCGTCTCGCTATGCTTATCTGCGGCGCTGACAGTCTCCGTGATGTTCTCGCCTTCCCGAAAATCAAGGACGCAAGCGAGCTTATGAGCGATTGTCCTGCAGTAGTAGACGAAAAACAGCTTGAGGAGCTCCATATCAAGACAGTTCTTACCGAAAAGGAATAATCCTGCAATAAAGGAGGGTTCGTATGTATTCTGTACGTTCATATAATGATGAACGCTTCGGTGTTTACGGCAGAGGCGAATTTAAAATGGCAAGGGAAACCGAGGAGGTTATTTTCTGGCTAATTACTGGAATTTATATTTTAAATCTTATCTCCTTCATTGTCTTTCTGTATCTTCAGTATACTACGAATCCCCATCCGAATGTTTATTCCGATTTTATCTGGGCTTTTATCAGCACTGTGGCTGTCCCCGGACTTCTCGTATTTCAGTTTATATTCACCTTTATATGTGTTGTACTTATAATAATTACCTTTATGGGCATAAAGTACACCTTTAAAGCCAACGACAAGGAATTCGTAATAATAAGAAAGAATCACCCCGAAGAAATAACCGTCATCCCCTACTCGGAGGTTATGACCATCAAATATAAATTCAGGAAGTTTCTTTTTTTTGAAAGAGGCTATACCGTAGATGTTTATATGCGCGACGGAACTATCCACACATTCCGTCCGCTGTTCGTAAAGGGCGACGGCGACAGAAGCTTTTCCAATACCCCCTTCAATATTATAGCTGAAGAAATCGGTGTTGCGGCAATCGAAAAGCCCAGAATATAACAGGAGGTACACGTTATGGATGAATCTATGAGATATACGAGCTACAGCCGTAATGACGAACGCTTTCCCTACGCTGCCTCGGGAAGCTTTTACTGTAAACGGCGCAACGAGGACAGAAATACCGTAATCATCATCTTCGCAAGTGCAGCCCTTCTGGCGTTATCCTGGTTTTTCTGGTGGTGGGCGTCCTGGGGAGTAATAATTTCCGTAATAATTATGATGGTTTATACAGTCGCAATAGTACTCCTGAACGTGTATGTACTTACATACTACAGACTTTGCGGCGAAGAATATACTTATAAGGCCGACTCCGATAAGTTCATAATTACTGCGCCTAAGGGCACGGCAAGAATTACTGTAATAAAGTACGCTGACGTTGAAAATGTACTTTATTGTCCTACCTACTATAAAAAGAACAAACAGCGCGGCTACGATGTAATCATAAAAACCAAAACCGCAACCTATAAGTACGAATATATTTTCAGCTTTTTCAAGCAGGTAGACACAAAGAAAAAGGTTCACAAGGATACCCGAGAGTTACCCTTCTTCATAATAGAAGAAAGGTCGGGACTTGTGAAAAAGCCCGACCTTCTTACTTATGCGGAAAAATATGATATGTAGCCTGTATCAGAAACAAGCTTCTGACCCTGTTCACCGACCATCCAGTCGAGGAACGGGGTTATATTTTTGTTGTCGTTGTTCTTGACCGTTATTGCGTAAAGCTCCGTCGTCATAGGATATTCGCCCGAACGGATTGTATCAGCGTCGGGATAAACTCCGTCAAGAGAAATAAACTTTATCTTCTTATCCTGCATAAGGGAGGAATAATAGCGGAAGGAATAGCCTATCGAAGCGGTCTTATCCTGATATTTCGCAACCTCGTGTATTACGCCCATCATTGACCTTTCGAACTCAACCATTAGCGGCTCCTTAAGAGGAGTATCGCCCATAAAATACTGCATCATAGTCT
Source organism: Ruminiclostridium sp. (assembly GCA_045579625.1). GTDB lineage: Bacteria > Bacillota > Clostridia > Oscillospirales > Ruminococcaceae > Ruminiclostridium_E. Next base: position 64,979 of record JAZNMN010000017.1, on the reverse strand, counting down.
GGGAGCCTGAATTTTCGGGACGCTGGAAAGCGAGAATACCTTCGGAATTACCGCCTACTCCCGACCAGTTCGTGATTTTTCCCGAATAGATATCCTTGACCTGCTGTGAGGTAAGTGCGTCTACGGGATTATTTTCGCTTACAAAGAAAACAAAGGCTTCCTTACCGATAGGAGTGAGAAGAAGCTCCTTCCCTGCCTCCTCAGCCATTTTTTTCTGTGCGGCAGAAGGCTTAGCGCCGAAGAAAATGTCAACCTCGCCGTTTATGAGACCCTTGAAGCCCTCAACGGTATTGGTGAACTGAACAGGTGCGTCGGGCGGACGCTTATCGCTCCAGCGATCATATAGCTCAATCTTTTTCTCCTTAGCGGCAGTCTGTATCTCGTCGATATTCTCGTAGCAAGCCTCGGCAAAGGCAGAATAAAGAGGATAAGCGGCTTCTGCACCGTCAAGAACAGGCATATCCTCCTGCTTTGAAATCTTAAAGGTAGCTTCTTCATCAAGCTTAGCTAAAACATTGTCCTCGTTTTCAACATAATAAGGCTTGAGGTCTATGCTCGACCAGCCGAATTCATAGGCGAAGCCGTGTCCGCCCGAAAAACCGCCGTAAGATTCAAAATATTCGTACTCTTCGGCATACGAAACATCTATATAGTTACGATATGAGTATGTATTTATGCAGGATGCAACAACAGGCAGGATAACTATAACGGAAGCTACAGGAACAAGAATTTTAAAGGAAAGTTTTTTCGAAAAGCCGTATTTTCTCTTTCTTAATAAGACTACTATAATAAAGCTTGCAACAATCACAGCTTCATTTATAAGTATTCCCGTTATATTTGAGACATTCTCTACCTCAAAAGAAAGCACCAGAGCGGCAAAATTTACCGTTAAATTTATTATCATATCCGTAGCGGGAACGGAATGAGAAAAGGCGTCAATAATCATAACTACCGACCAGGCGGCTATCTGATAACCTACCCTTACATAAAGGGGTATCAGTAGCTTATTTATGGAAAGCTTCTGCCTCGGAATAAAAATCCACATAAAAAGGAAATAAAGAGCAAATACAATCACGAAATACCCAACGTTAATAATTTTTCCTATAAACTGTGATATATCAGACGAGAAGCTTGTGCTGTAGGAAATCTCCTGAAGAATTAACAGCACCGCTACAGGTATAAACACCATAGCTATCGGGAAAAGCACCCCGAACAGCACATAAGGGAAAAGCCTTTCCTTTGGCTTTTCAAGGTCAGCAGTTTTAATTTCTTCGTTCATAATATTCTCCTTTAAAATTATTTTTGGACTAAAAGCCTTTTTACTGAGCTTGACAAGAGTAATCTTATCAACTATAATTGTATAAATAGAAAGGAAGGAAAAAATGAAAAAAATACTGAACAAATTCAGGTATATTGCAGGATTTCTCTCACTGACTTTAATCCTCGCTTTAGGCGGTTGCTCCGCTCAGGATTCACAGAAATTCTTCGAGTATACCGAAAATCCCGAATATTTACAGGAAATTCTTCAGCCCGATGAAGATATCCTGAACGACGAGCTCTTAACCGAAGCAGAGACGGAAGAAGTCTCTGCAACAGAAGAGTCAAAAGCAGTCACAACCGAGAAAGAAATCGAAGAGGTCCCGGTCGCTCCAAGCGAGGATATTGTCGCTACAGAAGCAGAGGACAACTCCTCTGAATACTTTTACAGCTTCCGTACAAAAGAGCTGTACGACAGCCACTACGAAAAGCACAAAAACGAATTTGGTAAGATAACTAAGAAAGAATATCTCGAAATGGCTAATTCTCTGATTAACAGGCAGTCCGACTCCGTGGAAAACAAATATGACGAGGACGGAGATTATATGTACTATGATGTCTCTACCAACGAGTTTCTCGTTCTCTCCAAGGACGGCTATATCCGTACCTTTTTCAAGCCTTCTGCGGGAATAAAATACTGGAACAGACAGTAGGAAAGGAGCAGGAATATGAAAATCAAATGCCCCTGCTGTGGGAAGGAAACAATTGAAGAAAAATTCGCTATATGTTCCTTATGCCTATGGGAGAATGACCCGATACAGAATAAATTTGTAGGCTTCGAAGGCGGAGCCAATAAGGTATGCTTAGCTGTGGCAAGAGAAAATTACCGTAATTACGGTATTTCCGACCCGTCGCTTAAAGATGAATAACCGTTAATCAACAGAGGGTATTGAGTAAACTCAATACCCTCTTTCTTTTATTCGTAATCAGATTCTACGCTGAAATCCTGTCTTGTACGGAATCTTTCAACCTTGCCCGAGAGGGAAACAGCAAGCTCTGAAAGCTGTGAGCTGGACTCTGCGGAATACTCGGCTGTAGCTGTAGTCGTATGCATTCCTTCGTCAATTCTCGAAAGGTTGTCGGTGATGTTGTTAACCGCCTGATTCTGTTCATTAGCGGCATTAACGATATCATCCATATGCTTCGCAACCTTGTTGATTTCGTTGGCAATACTTCTGATAGCCTTGTCTGCTCTGCCTGCAATTTCTGTACCTACTTCTACTGCATTTACAGAGTCGGTAATAAGTACGGAGGTCTGTTTTACTGCGTCGGCAGACATATTAGCCAGGTTACCTACCTCTTCGGCTACTACCGCGAAGCCACGACCCGCCTCGCCTGCTCTTGCCGCCTCGATAGAAGCGTTGATAGCGAGGATATTGGTCTGGAAGGCGATACTGTCGATAGTCTTGATAACTGCACTGATTGCTTCGGACTTTGTGCTTATATCTCTGATAGCATCGTTAAGCTCTCTCATAAGCTTTTCGCCGTCGATAGCGTTGTTGTTTGCGGCATTTGTAAGAGTAAGTACCTTGCTGGAAATTCTTGCGGTATAGTCAACCTTATTTCTGATTTCGTCGATACGTGAAAGAATCTGGTCAACAGCCTCAGCTTCCTTCGAAGCGTTTTCGGAAAGATTTCTCGAACCGTCAGCTACCTTTGCGGAGCCGTGACGGATGCTGTCAACGCTGTTCTTAACTGCGGAAACGGATTCGTTAAGGGACTCGGTAATCTCATAAAGAGAATTTCCTATCGCTACGAAGTCGCCTCGGTATTCAATCTTTGAATGTGCAGTAAGATTACCGCCTGCGATTTCTGCGAGAACAACCTTGATATCATTTATATACTTACCGAGCTCGGTAATTGTTTCTGCAAGAGATTCCTGAAGAATACGGGTTTCATCCTTCGGAGCGTCTACCGTAAAGCCTTCGGAAATGTCGCCCTCCGCGAGAAGCTTTAATCTTTCTGCGGCAGTTGTAACAGGCTTAGCAATCTTGTTGGAAACCATATTACTTACAAAGAAGATTACAACCAGCATAGCAACACCGATTAAGAGGAATACAAGGAAGTTGGTGCTGATAGCTGTCGAAACAGGTGTGTAATCAAGACTTACTGCAATAGTCCAGCCGTTAGTAAGCTCGATAGGACAATAAGCCGCCATATAGGTCTTACCGCCTGCAGTATACTTCATAGAGCCGGGTTCCTGCTTAAGCATAGCTTCCGCAAGAGAAACGAGACCTTTATCCTCGTTGTTCTTATAAGAAGTCATAGCCGTTACAAGAGCAAGCTGTGACGAAGCAACAACCGTACCCTCCTTATCGAGAACAACTACGTTACTTCCTTCCGTGATACTATCGAGACCGTCGGAGAAGAAGGAGGGCTCAACAGCACCTGTTATAGTGCCATCGAAAAGAGCGTTCTTGTACTTAACGCACATAAGCATTACAAGCTCATTATCGAGGGATTCGATATCCTTCTTTGTACGTCTTATAAGCGGCGAGGAAAGAGTATTTATACCGCTTCTTGCAAGCTGGAAGTATTCTCTGTCCGCGATGTTGGTTTCGTTGTATGTATTACCCTCTGCGTCCGCAAGGTCAAGATCCTTGAACATTGTAGAGCCGGCCATTTCGGCAAGCTTACTTCTTCTTGTTCCGAGAAGAATCTTTTCGTCTATTACCGTTGTTGTCATAGTAGGATTCTTACGTACACCCTCAAGCTCAAGAGTAAGAGAGTTTATCTTAGTCTGAAGCGTCTGGATATATGCGGTTGCGAGAGATTCAGCCTGAGTCCTGTAGGACTCCTCGTAGGAGAGGGTCGTGCTGATGGCCGAATAAATCTGCATAACGGCAAGAAGAGCGATAGAGCTCGCTATAGTAAGTATAAGAATCTTAAAGCTTATCTTAATATAACCCTTCTTAAGGTTAAGTATCGAGCCCTTTTTAGGTACAATCTTCTTAACCTTCCCCTTAATATCAAGGTTTTTCACAGTTTCCTTGATATTAAAGCTCTTCTTCTCGCTCTTTTCCTTTTTATTATTAACTTTTTCCTTTGTTTTTTTGACTTTCAAATTCTACACCCCCGTGGAAAAAGCGTAATATTACGCATTTAGAGATAGTATCATTATAGCACTTTTTATCAAAAATTGCAAGCATATTTAACCTGTTATTATAAATTTTAACAGTATGTCAAAAATCATCAGGTTAATTGTAGATATTCAACAAAACAATCATTTTATTTCATTTATTTATCATATTTTTACTGCCCGATAAAAGATTGGCGCTTTCGTTTTTCTCGATAATATCCTTTATAAGAGCCTCAGTTTCCTTTACCTCGGCATAAAATTCCGAGGCCGAAATCCTGTAGGCTCCGTTTCCGAGAATTATGAGCTGTTCAAGGCGGTCAGAGGTAGCTACCCTTACACGGTATTCCCTTCCAAGCTCGTGGGAGGTCTTTTCGATATACATATCGGCAGTTTCCGCTTCCTTTGTATAAACTACGGTTATGCCGCCGATTTTCTCCGTTTCACGGGTATTCCCCTTAACACGATAAGCGTCGAAAACGAGAATAAGCCTGCATTTTCTATAGCCCTGATAATTACAGAGAATATTCACAAGAGTATTACGGGCAAGCTCAAGATTCTCCTCCGCAAGCTTCTTAAGCTCATCCCACGCAAAAATAATGTTATAGCCGTCAACAAGAAGATATTCGGGTCCCTTCGGAACAGTTGCGGATTTGTACTTACTTTCGCTTTTCTTCTCCTTTTCCGTATGCATCAGATTTCTCGTATCTCGCTTTATTTTCCCGTAGGTACGCTCGAAAATAGCGGTAAGCTCCTTATCGTCATAGCTTCCCGAAGCTGTACTCCTGCTTATAGGGGCAGGAGTATAACCTTCGGGCTCTTTTTTCTCCTTTAAACAGCTTTCGATATGCATATATTTCGTTACCTCGTCCCATTTTACCGCAAAGCCTGCGCCGTGAGCACAGAAAACGCTATCGGCGGTATTATCAAGGTCGCTGTCGGGATTGTAGCCGATTTCGTTAATCACTTTTTCGGCATTCTTACAAGGGTAATAGCCCTTGATACTGCAGACAAGCTTTCCCCTACCCTTTGTGTAGCCTGCCACATCAGTATGATAACCCATCATAGAGGAAACGGGCGCAATTCCCTTCACAATGCACTTTTCAGCCACAGTCTCGTGAGGCTCAAGCTCCGCCTCCATCATTCCCAGGTCGTTAAGAGCTCGGCCAAGATTTTCCGAGGGTATTTCAAGTCTGAAGCTGTACCAAGGCTCAAGAAGCACGCTTTCCGCACAGCGAAGCCCCATTCTTACCGCCCTGTAGGTAGCCTGTCGGAAATCGCCGCCCTCGGTATGCTTTAAATGAGCTCTTCCGCCCTTTACAGTAATTTTCATATCGGTAATTGGGGAGCCTGTAAGGACTCCGAGGTGAGTTTTCTCCTTTAAATGAGTAAGGATAAGCCTCTGCCAGTTACGGTCGAGAACGTCCTCGCTGCAGTCTGTATCAAAAACAAGACCGCTTCCTCTTTCTCCCGGCTCCATAAGAAGATGTACCTCAGCATAATGACGTAAGGGCTCATAATGACCTACGCCCTCTACCCTCTCCGAGATAGTTTCCTTGTAGGTTATGCTTCCCCTGTCGAATTCAACGTTATAGCCGAAGCGTTCGCTTATAAGGGTTTTAAGTATTTCGAGCTGTATCTCACCCATAAGGCTCACCTGAATTTCCTCAAGCTGTGAATTATAGGAAACGTTAAGCTGGGGGTCTTCCTCCTGCAGGCGCTTAAGCTGTCCCACCGCCGTATGAATATCTGTTTCCTCGGGCAGTATCACCCTGTAAGAAAGCACAGGCTCAAGAATCGGGCGGAAGCTGTCTCGCTCAAAACCGAGACCCTCTCCCGAATAGGTAGACTGGGGGCCTGTAACAGCGCAGAGCATACCCTGCGTTGCTTCCTCTACGGCAGTAAATTTAGCTCCCGAATATACTCTAATCTGATTTATTTTTTCCTCGGTATTATCTCTTCCGCAGGTAACGAGCCCTCTCACCTTAAGGCTTCCGCCTGTAATTTTAAGATGAGTAAGTCGGGCTCCGTTTTCTTCGGTAATTTTATATACTCTCGCTCCGAAATCTCCCTCTGTCCTTATTTCGGGACAGTAGCATTCAAGAGCCGAAAGAAGCTTGTCAACGCCGCTGAGCTTTAAAGCCGAGCCGAAAAAGCAGGGGTATACGTTTCTCGAAAGTATTTCCGCCTTTACAGTCTCCTCGGAAATTTCCCCTTTTTCAAGATATTCCTCCATAAGCGTCTCACTGCATAAAGCAAGGTCGTCCATTACGGGCTCATCGGAAAAATCCGTTATCTTTCCGCTTAGATTCTTTTTAAGCTCATTCAGGATATACTCCTTATCATAGGGAGAAATATCCATTTTATTAACGAAAATGAATACAGGTATACTGTAGCGCGAAAGAAGGCGCCAGAGAGTTTCGGTATGACTCTGAACGCCGTCAAGTCCGCTTATTACAAGAACTGCCATATCAAGAACGCTATAGGCTCTCTCGGTTTCCGCCGAAAAGTCGATATGACCGGGGGTATCGAGGAGGGTAAGCTCCGCCTCGTTATATTTCATAACCGCCTGCTTCGAAAAGACGGTAATACCACGACTCTTTTCAATATTATGTGTATCGAGAAAGGCGTCACCGTGGTCAACACGTCCGATTTTCCTGAGATTTCCACTCTGATAAAGCATAGCTTCCACGAGAGTTGTTTTACCCGAGTCAACGTGGGCGGTCATTCCGATAACGGCTCTTTTCATAACAGGCTTTCCTTTCATATTTTAGATATATAAACAGCCCCTCCGCTTAAGCTTTCTAAGGCGGAAGGGCTCCACTATTCTTATTCTATCATATTACCGCCGAAAAATCAACAGCGAATTATTCTGCAGTACAAATTGTTACAGAAGAAATAATTATATCGGTAGCAGGCTTCGACATAGCGCCGTCAGAGCCCATTACTGTTTCAACTGCGGAAATCTTGTCGATAACCTCGAAGCCTTCGACGGTCTGTCCGAAAACGGTATAACCGCCGTCAAGAGAAGGTGTTCCGCCCTTCTTATACTTTTCGGTAACAGCGTCGGTAATAGTGTTCTTCATAGCTTCCGCACCGTCAACAGAGGAGGAGTAGAAATCGGTAAATATCTTAATCTGTGCGAGAGTAGCTTCATCCCCTGCATACATTTCCTTCATAGCTTCGTACTGCTCCAGCATATATTTGTTATATTCGGAATACTGGGTATAAAGCTCGGAAAGTCCCTCGTTGGCTTCCTTGTTGTTTACAATATAAAACTGGTCGGACATATCGCCCATAGCGCTTGCGTAGCAAAGTGCGCCGTAGTAATGACGAAGGCTTGTGTTTATCTCATTCTTGAATGCGCCGCCCTCGAAGGAATCTCCGCCTGAACCGTTTCCGTCAGCAGAACCGCCCTGCGCCATAAAGCCGCTTATAACACGGTGGAAGCTTCTTCCCTCGTATGTTCCTGCAAGAGCAAGGTCGATAAAGTTCTGTACCGCATAAGGAGCCTCGTCGGGATAAAGCTTAACCTTTATATCGCCGTAGTCCTTCACGCTAATAACTGCATAAATGTCGCCGCTTTCGAGCTTTACCTCGCCCGAATTTCCCGCTTCTGTGCTTTCTGTGATAACGGGGCTCTTAACCGCCGCTACACGCTGATAATCCTCGGGATAAGCGAAGGTGCTCTTTTTTTCGCCGCAGCCCGACAAGAGTAATACACCCGCCAATAAGAGAGAAGCGGCAGTCAGTCTGTTCTTCTTCATAATAACATCCTTTCTTAATTCAATTATCTGTATTTTTTCCGAAAAAATGCAAAAGAACCGCTACGCAATGTAATAACAAAGCTTATCGGTTCTCCCACATTAGTCTATTTCAACCATAACCTTTTCGCTGTGTCTTACAGCGCCGGCACGCATAATAGTTCTGATTGCCTTGGCAATTCTACCCTGCTTGCCGATTACTCTGCCCATATCGCCGGCAGCAACGTGTAAATGATACACTACTGTACCGTCTTCCTTGGGCTCGTCAACGGTGATTTCGATTGCAGATTTATCCTCTACAAGCTCCTCAACCATTGCGTATAATAATTCTTTCATCCGTAGCCTCCGCCTGATTATACAATACCGTTATTCTTTAAAAGCTTCTTAACTGTATCTGTGGGCTGAGCGCCGTTCTTGATCCACTGCTGAGCCTTTTCAGCATCAATCTTTACTACGTTGGGTTCCTTAGTAGGATCGTAGTAACCGATTTCCTCGATAAAACGACCATCTCTGGGGTAACGGGAATCAGCAACAACTACTCTGTAAAAAGGTGCCTTCTTAGCGCCCATTCTTCTGAGTCTGATTTTTACTGCCATTTTAAATTCACCTCCATAAAATTTGTGTTGTATATTAACTTATCGTTAACACCTTACATCATTCCGCCCATATTCTTTAAATCCTTAAGCATATTCATAGGAATACGGGGCTTCTTTCCCTTCCTTCCGCCGCCGATCTGCTTCATCATTTTCTGCATCATATCGAACTGCTTGAGAAGGTTGTTTACGTCCTCCACCTTAGTACCCGAGCCTGCCGCAATTCTACGCTTACGCTTTGCGTCGATAAGGGAGGGGCGCTCTCTTTCCTTTTTCGTCATCGAGAGGATAATAGCCTTAGTACGAGGCATCTTCTTTTCGTCGATATCCTCTTCCTTAACCTTTCCGCTCATACCGGGAATCATATTTATAATCGAAGAAATACTGCCCATTTTTTCAATCTGTTCGAACTGACTTAACAGGTCGTTCATATCGAATTTATTGGACTGCATTTTCTTTGCAAGCTTTTCCGCTTCCTTTTCGTCAAAGCTTTCCTTAGCCTTTTCGATAAGGGAAAGAACGTCGCCCATTCCGAGAATACGGTTAGCCATTCTGTCGGGATGGAACTGTTCGAGGTCGTCAATCTTTTCGCCGATACCTGCGAACTTTATAGGCTTGCCTGTTACAGCAAGAACCGAAAGCGCAGCACCGCCTCTTGTATCGCCGTCAAGCTTTGTAAGAATTACGCCCGAAATCTCAAGCGCCTCGTTAAAGCTCTTGGCTACGTTTACTGCGTCCTGACCTGTCATAGAGTCTACTACGAGAAGGATTTCGTTGGGCTTCGTTTCAGCTTCGATTTCCTTAAGCTCGTTCATAAGCTCTTCATCTATATGAAGTCGGCCTGCCGTATCGAGAATAACAACGTCATAGCCGCCGTCCTTAGCTACCTTAATACTTTCCTTAGCTATCTTAACGGGATTTTCCTGTCCCATTTCGAAAACCTTTACTCCTGCCTTCTCGCCAACGACCTTTAACTGGTCGATAGCGGCAGGACGGTAAATGTCACAGGCAACAAGCATAGGGCGCCTGTTCTGTCCCTTAAGATATTTCGCAAGCTTCGCGGCGTGGGTGGTTTTACCTGCACCCTGTAAACCGCACATCATAATTACACAGGGAGGCTTCGAGGGGAATTCGATTCTTGAATTCGTACCGCCCATAAGCTTACAAAGCTCATCGTGCACTATATCGATAACCTGCTGTGCGGGAGTAAGGCTTTCCATAACCTCGGAGCCTACCGCTCTTTCAGTAACCTTATTAACGAAATCCTTAACTACCTTAAAGCTTACGTCTGCCTCAAGAAGCGCCATTTTAACTTCTCTCATAGCTTCGTTTACGGTCTTTTCATTAAGCTTTCCGTAACCGCGAAGATTCTTAAAAACTTTTCCGAGCTTATCGGAGAGTCCTTCGAATGCCATAGCGTTTCTCCTTTCTAAAGCAGAGCCTTTATTTCATCAATATAACCGTACAAGCCTGTATCGGCAAGCTTTTCATTTTTAAGCGCCGTTTCGAGCCTTTCAACCTTTTCCTTAAGGCTGTTGAATCTTTCTACGAGACCCATTTCCTCTTCAAGCTCGGAAAGTCTCGTCTCGCTGGTTTTAATGCAGTTCATCACACCCTGACGTGTAATTCCCGTAACCTCGGATATCTCGCCGAGGGAAAGATCCTCGTTATAGTAAAGCTCGAGCGTCTCTCTCTGTTTATCGGTAAGAAGGGGCGAATACATATCAAGATATAACGTATAACGTAAATCCTTAGCCATATTAGCTCCTTTCTCATCGGAGAGGTGTAAACTATTTTTCGTTTACAGCAGTTATTATTATACCACAAAAATCATATTTGTCAAGGCTTTATGAAAAATTTTTAATTAAAATATACCAACTGTTGAAAATTCAGCATAAAAGCCTGTTTTACGGCATAATTTTTCGCTGTTTTGGCTATTGTGCCACAGAAAAAGCTGTGGTATAATCTGTTACTGAAAATAAATATAAAGGAACAAAGGATTTTGGAAAGACTTAAACATAACATCAACGAAATACTGCATAAGATTTCGTATTTCGTGAGAAAGAACGCTGTTCTCTGTATCGCCGGAGTGCTTGCAATTGTGACCTGTTTTATTATTCCTCCCGACGTCGAATATATCGGATATTTCGATTTTAAGACGCTGGCCTGTCTTTTCGCTACTCTTGCAGTTATCGGAGCTTTAAGAAATATCAGCTTTTTCACCATTCTCGCCCGTTCCATAGTCAAGAAAACAGGAACACTCAGAATGGCGGTGTTTGCTCTCGTATTCATAACCTTCTTCGGCTCTATGCTTATCGCCAACGATATGGCACTTTTAACCTTCCTGCCCCTCGGCTATTACGTCCTTTCGTCTACAGGAAGAACCGAAATAATGGCTTATACCTTTATCCTTCAGAATATAGCCGCAAATCTCGGCGGTATGCTTACCCCCTTCGGAAATCCCCAGAATCTTTACCTGTACACAAAATTCGAAATAGATAACATTGAATTTATGGGGATAATGCTCCTTCCCTTTCTCGTAGCCACAGTTGTTATTGCAGTATGCTGTCTTTTCGTAAAAAACGAAAAAATCGAGCTTAAGGAAAACTATACCCGAAGCCTTTCCCTTCCGAGAACCTCTCTTTACCTTGCTCTTTTTTCGCTTTCTATAATAATGGTATTCCGTGTTATTCCTTACTGGGCAGGACTCGGAGTAATCCTCATCATTCTTCTTATAACAGACAGAAAAGCGGTTATCGGTGTAGACTATGGCCTGTTGATGACCTTTGTATTTATGTTCATATTCGCAGGAAATATGTCCAGAATTGACTTTATAAAGGATTTCTTATCCTCTCTCCTGGAAATAAACACGCTTGTTTTCAGCGCGCTGTCCTGCCAGGTAATAAGTAACGTTCCGAGCGCTGTTCTTCTTTCTCAGTTTACCGACAACTACGCCGAGCTTCTCAGGGGCGTAAATATCGGCGGTACAGGTACTCTTATAGCCTCTCTCGCCAGCCTTATAACCTTCCGTGAATACACACGCCACAACCCTAAAAAGACAATAAGCTACGTCCTTTTATTCTCGGCTATTAACTTCGGCTTCCTGATCCTGCTCCTGATTGTCTGCAGCTTTTTCCCTGCTTGATAAAACACTTGATTTTTCCTTATAAAAATGTTATTATGTAAATAGCATCAGGTAAAGGAGTGATAACGATGACCGAGCTTGAAGAAGCCGTATTTACGGAGAGCGAATCTACTGACGTAACAGAAGAAGAAATTACCCCCGAAGTGCTTATAAAAGAGGGTAAGGACGAAACGAAGCGTATGAAGCGTCAGTTAGAGGAAGAAAACGAAATGCTCGACCGTAGCTTCAGTAAGCAGAACTCCTTCAATTACGCTCCGAAGAGAAAAAAGAGAGTGTACATAGGCCTCTGGTCCTGCGCCGCTTCCCTTCTCCTTATGGGAATATCCCTTTTCGTTTCGATAAATTCCCCCCTCGGAGCTATGAATGCACTTAAGGCCGCTCCGCTGATGCTTGTTTTTCTCGGAATCGAGATTATAGCGAGAATTTTTCTCAATAAAAACAGCAGACTTATCATAAGCGGAAGAAATATCTTCCTCACACTGCTTCTTATCGGCGTTTCCTCCGTTATCACAATTATTTCCGCAATAAACTCCACCTCGGACAACGAGCGTGCTTATGTAACGGAGCGAATGCAGAATATAGTAACCGAGAATATCCGAATCAATACAAATACCGAAAACATCAAAGCTATCAACGTTTCCGCCGAGCTTTACGAGGATAATCTTCTTGCCTATGAGTTTCCAAGCGATCTCGGTATCGGCGACAGGCTTAATGTATCAATAGAGTTTTCCGACGCACAGATGACCATAAGAGAATTTGCCTCTTTATGCAGGACTACAATGAACGGAATGGGAGAGCTCGGCTATCCCTACGGAGATGTATTTTTCTGCGCAGACGACGGTATAAACCGATATTCCCTCGATCTTGACTGGAAGCTGCAGTCTGAGCTTACTGCCGAAAAGCTTTCAGCATTAGTAAATTATTTCGGCGATAATATCCTGGATATGGATATTCCCGACATAGACGATCTTGAGGAAGAATTTTAAAAGCGTTATTTTTATAAAAACACGACAAAAATGTTGACAATTCGTACTATATGTAGTATAATAGTAATACGATACTACAATAAAGCGAAAGGATTTAAAGTTATGCCACTTATAAATACTATGGAACAGCTCGTATCAAACACCATTCAGGATATTATAGGTAATGACGAAAACTTCTGTAAGTGTTCCCATTGTGTTGAGGACGCTGAATGTCTTGCGCTCAATTCTCTTCCTGCAAAATACGTTAGTACAGCTAAGGGCGAGCTTTTCTCCAAGCTTTCTCAGGTTATGATTAAACAGCATTCCATCGACGTTCACGTTGCCTGTATAAATGCTGTTGAGTTCGTAAAGTCTCATCCCCATCACTGATTTCCGCTACATAATTTTTTTCATAAGTAATATAAAAATCCCGCAGTCGTCTGACTGCGGGATTTTCCGTTGCTGTTAAATCGAAAATAAAGGCTACTCATCAATCATCATCGTCGTCGAGATTTATCCTAAGGAACGGACTTACTCTCGGCGGAGCGAATAATGCGTCCATAACGTGCTTCGTCTTATGAGAAACAGGAAGTCCGTCGGAATCCACAAGCTCAGTACTTCTGTCAAAGCCGTCGTCACGGTGTATTCCCTCAAGGACGTGGGAAAAATCAACCTTTTCGGCCTTGGGAGTCGTTCCTCCCGTAGACTTGTAGGCGGAAATTGCTCCTGCAGGAAGTACAGCCTTCTGAGGCTTCTTTTCAGTCGATTCCTCAATCTCCTCGGCGGAAATCTGACCGTCAACCTCGGGCTCGGTAAGCTCTTCCTTTTTCTTGTACTCCTCAAGAGGACGCTTTATCTGTTCATAGGGAGAGGGCTCGATATAATTATCCTTCTGACCCGTAGTAAAGGGGCTTTCCTCACGGGGAAGCTTTGCTTTAGGAGTAAATACCTTGATATCGGAATCTACCTCCTCGTTTATAACAGGAGTAAATGAAGGCGGAGGAGTCGGAGCCTTTACCTGCTCGGGAGCTCCGTTAGGTATCACTACGGTTTTCGGCTTTATAGGTGCGTCAAACTGCTTTTCGCTGTAGCCTGCCGCTGAGCCTCTTATTATCTTTGAAACAGGCTTCTGCTGAAGAGGGTGCGCCTGCTGTACAAAGCTCTGGGGCTGATAATTCTGAAGCCGTAAATTCTGCTGCTGTACCTGCGCACGGCGATAGTCCTGTGCATATTGATTCTGAGGCTGTGGTGCAACCTGTGGCTGTGCCGCTACCTGAGGCTGAACGGGAACAGTACTCTGCGTACTGCGTGGCGGTGTATTCTCGCCGAAAAGTCGGCGTATCGCTTCGACAGCCTCCTTTTCCGTCTGGAAATCGGAATGGTCGGGAGTTTTCGGAGCAGGTCTTTCCACCTTCTCGAAAACGAACTTCTTTACTTCCTTTCCGTTCTCGGTAAGCTCGGTTTCTTCCTCGTTTTCGGCAGGACTTTCGTAAACAGGCCTGTTCTTTCTCGAAGCGAATTCATCGCCTCTCGAAAGCTCGATAAATTCATCAAGCTCCTTTTCTCCTGCCTCGCCGAGAAGAATCTGTTCCTTAAGGCGGAGCTCCTTCTGATACCATATAGAGAAGTCTCTCTGCGTCATATCAACGTTGACGCGGGCCGCCATTTCCTTATATAAGGCGTCGGTTTTTTCGTTTACGACAGCCTTGTCCACATAAATAACCTTAAATTCGTCTTCCTCGTCCTCTTCGATATCTGCCGAAGCTTCGAAGCTCTGGTCAGGAAGAACGGGGCCTACCCTTCCCCTTCTGAAATTCTCGAGACAGGTTCTTCCGTCGGGCTGAACCTTACTGCAGTAATCATAGTCATAATCGCTGTCACGGATGAAGAAATCGTCACAGCTCGCACATCTCTGAATATAGGTTCCGCTTTCGATTGTAGCGTCGATTTCCAGGTCGATAATCGCCTTGAAGGAGCCGGGAACAAAAACCTTAGGAGTATTACCCACCATAGACTTTATGATAGTTCCCGTCATCGTATCGTATTTAGGCGGTATAAAACGCTTTATAGCCGAAAAGGCGTCCATTGCCGTCTTATCCGTAAGGTCGGGATTTTTACGGTATTTATAATCGGCCTCACGGTATTCGAGACCCTGAAGCTGATTACGGGCGATTTCTCTCGCCGCAGTACTCATAACAAAGGGAGACGCAGGCAGACGGCCGACGGAATATACTCCCGAGCCCGAAAGCTCCTCAATGGGAAATCCCATTTCATTAGCCGCTACGTTAAAAATAAGGTCGAAATAATTCGCTCTTGCGGCGGCCTCCTGAATACTGTTAAGCTTTACTCCGAAAATAAAATCGGTCTTGCGCTGTGCATATTCCTGAATCCTTACGAGATTTACCCATTCATTTATTGCACGGTTATAGCGGTACTCTGAAAGTCGGTTAAAAATTGCCCTTTCGAAGTCGTTGCGACAGCGCATAAAGCTCTGCCAGAGAGTGCCTACGCTTACATCGTTCTGTTTTCCAAGGTAATCAATCCAGCAGTCTATAACAATCTTTTCGAAAACAGTCCTCATATTCTGCTCGTAATATTTATGACAGCCCGAAATCGAATTTCTTATTGAATAAACATCATCCACATTGTATTCTCCCGTTCGTGCGGCAAGCCTGCACAAATCGGTACAATGCTCAAGAAAGAGAGTAAAATCGTATTTACAGAAATTTAAAAGATTGTTGGGATATAAAAGAGTATAGACCTCGCCCGAGCTTTTACTTGAAATATTAAGATGTCTCGACATTTATCCCACCGTCCTCTTTATCATTTATTACTCCGAATCAGCCGTTTCTCCCGCTTCGGTTTCAGCTTCCTCGCCCGAGTCATCCTCTGCGGAAGCTTCCTCTCCGTTCTCTTCGCCTGAATCCTCGAATACTATGGGCTTCTTCACGCCCGAATCCTCTTTTTCTTCTTCCTCTATCCCCTGACGCTCGTAATAAGTGAGGTAGATTTCCTCCTCCTTATTCTCGTCGTCGTCCTCCTCAGGCTTAAGCTTCTCAAGCTCAGCCTGCTCGAAGAGTTCGTCTATATCCTTAATTCGGCCGTCTATAAAGAGCTCGTTATCCGAAATCCATTCGTAGGTGATTTCATCCTGGTACATAGTAACGAGTACCTTCTGACTGCCTAAATGCTTGTAGCAGTTAAGATAAGGAAGCTTTATATCGTCCTCCGTACGCTCAACGTAGAAGGTTGCCGAACGTCTTTCGGCAGTCTCCTCGTCATAGTATCTTACAAGACGATAGGAACCATCCTCTGAAAAATCGTATTTATTGAATCTCTTACTAAGGTCGCATTCCGTAATTTCGAGAAGGGACTGGACAGTAAGATTGAAATGGAGCATAGTAAGGTAAACGAGAGTTCCTACCACGAACATAAGGAGATAAACCGTACCGAGAATAGTCTTGAAGGTCTCGTTTGCGTTACAGGCAAGAAAGGTAAGCACACATATAACCACAGGGGGAATTATAAGATACCACTGTCCGAAGGCTATAATAAGTAACAGGAACGAAAGTAAGGGGCTTATGCATACCACTATTTTCGTAACAATCTGTTTCCTTGTATAGAACATTATTCCTCCGAAAACTACATTACAGAGAACGTAAAGAAGAAATAACGGAACCTCGTTCACAGGCTCAAAGTAATATGCAAAGGCAAGCCAGTCAACGAAAAGTATAAACACGGGAAATCCCAGCGTAAGGAAGGATACGCCGAACTTTACCCATTTATTTTTAAGAATATCAAGAATTTTGTCCATTAACTAAAAACCATTCCTTTCCTTCCTGCTGAAATGCAGGGCAGAAAATCCCAATATATTTAATATTGTACACTAAAATCATAAAAATTTCAATAGTATTATGAAAATTTTTATTATATAACATTTAAAATGCCTAATTTCAGGTATTTTCGTCAAAAATACTATCTGAAAACGTTTAATAAATTTTTACTTAGGTTAAAACAGGGAATTTAGTAAAAACCTATGGATTTATTTTCTGAATATGGTATACTATTAAAAGAATGTAACGTGTTACACGGCAGTCCTGCCGTAAAAGAAAGGAATTTAACTATGAACATAGCTATTGCACAGTCAGGCGGTCCCACCTGCGCAATTAACGCTTCCCTCGTCGGAGCCTTCAGCCAGGCGCTCAAAACTCCCGAAATTGACGCAGTATTTGGCTCTATCAACGGTATCGAGGGTATAATTAAGGATAATCTTATAAACCTTAAGAACTATATCAACAGCACAGATGATATGGAGCTTTTAAAACAGACTCCGTCAACGGTTTTAGGCTCCTGCCGTTATAAGCTTCCCGACGAAGAAAAGGACAGCACCGTTTACGAAAAGATTATGGGCTGTTTCAAGAAGCATAATATCAAGGCCTTTTTCTATATCGGCGGTAACGACTCTATGGATACGGTTAAGAAGCTTTCCTCCTACGCCGAAAAGCATAACGAGGACGTTAAGATTATCGGTATTCCCAAGACTATCGATAACGACCTTTGCTGTACCGACCATACTCCCGGCTTCGGCTCTGCCGCTAAATATGTGGCTACCACCGTGCAGGAAATAATCTGCGACAGCTCCGTTTACAGTATCGAATCTGTTACTATTATTGAAATTATGGGTCGTAATGCAGGCTGGCTCACAGCGTCAACCTGTGTACTTAAAGCTAACGGAATTGACGCTCCTCACCTTATCTATCTCCCCGAGGGCGATTTTGATGTAGACAGATTCATAAAGGACGTAAAGCGTGAACAGGCTAAGCATAAGGCTGTTATCGTGGCAGTTTCCGAGGGTATAACCCTTAAGGATGAAAGCTACCAGAGCGGAGTTACCGATAATTTCGGTCATAAGTACCTTTCGGGTATCGGTAAACAGCTGGAAAATATCGTAAGAGACAAGATAGGCTGTAAGGTACGTTCAATCGAGCTTAACGTAATGCAGCGCTGTTCCTCTCATATCTGCTCAAAGACAGATATTGACGAGGCTGTAGCAATCGGTGCGGCAGGCGTAACGGCGGCCTTAAACGGCGAAACAGGAAAAATGATGGCATTCAGACGTATAAGCGATATTCCCTATATCGTGGACGTGGAAACCGTACCCGCCGACAGCGTAGCAAACAACGAAAAGAAGTTTCCATCCGAATGGATAAGCGATAACGGTACTAACGTGAACGACAGCGCTTACAAGTATTTTCTTCCCCTTATCCAGGGTGAAAATGTAATCCGTATGAAAAACGGAATGCCCGTTCATTTCAAGATAAGAGAAGAAATTTTAAGAGGATAATTAAAGGCCGCTTTCTCAGACTCCCGAGAAGGCGGCTTAAATTTTATAAGGGCAGTACATTTAATGTACCGCCCTTTCGGTTTATTATACAGGCATAACCTTGTTAGCCTTATCAGCGTGAACAGCGTCGATACCGTTCTGCTTGTCTCTTCTCTTTTCGAAGAATTTTTCAGCAACCTGTCCGAACATAGCGTAGCTTAAAACGTCCTCATCCTGCTGAACCCACTTAGCGGCGTCAGCCTTGAGCTTTTCAAGCTCGGGAGCGATTAAGTCTGCAGGTCTGCAGTCGATAGGCTCTTCGCCCTTTAAAATCATCTTTCTGAATTCGGGATCGATAGTAGCGGGGGTCTTACCGTACTCACCCTTAACGAGACCCTTAAATTCCTTTGTTACTGTCTTATAGCGTTCGCCCATAATTACGTTGAACACAGCCTGTGTGCCGACAATCTGGGATGTAGGAGTAACGAGAGGCGGATAACCGGAATCCTCTCTTACACGAGGAACTTCTCTTAATACCTCGTCGAACTGGTCGGACTTGCCTGCCTGCTTAAGCTGTGAAAGAAGGTTGGAAAGCATACCGCCGGGAACCTGATAAATAAGAGCGTTTGCGTCAACAGCAAGCATCTTGGGGTCTAAGAGGCCGGAGTCGATATACTTTTCACGAAGCTGCATAAAATAGGGACGCATTTCGGTTAACTGCTTTAAGTCAAGTCCTGTATCGTACTCTGTACCCTGTAAAGCGGCTACCATAGATTCGGTAGGAGCGTGGGAGGTACCGAGAGCGAGAGGAGACATAGCTGTATCGATAGCGTCAACGCCTGCCTCAATGCCCTTTAAGAGACACATAGAAGCAAGACCCGATGTATAGTGAGTATGGAGCTGAATCGGAATCTTAACGTTAGCCTTTAAAGCCTTAACGAGCTCTTCTGTCTTATAAGGAGTAAGGAGAGCCGCCATATCCTTGATACAGATAGAATCAGCGCCGCATTCCTCAATCTGCTTAGCGTAGTTTACATAGTAATCTGTTGTAAAGATATCGCCGAGAGTATAGGAAATCGCAATCTGTGCGTGAGCGCCTTCCTTCTTAGCCGCTTTAACTGCAGTCTGAAGGTTTCTGACGTCGTTGAGTGCGTCGAAGATACGGATAATATCAATACCGTTAGCTACAGACTTCTGCACGAAATATTCGAGTACATCGTCGGCATAGTGAGGATAACCGAGCATATTCTGACCTCTGAATAACATGTGAAGCTTTGTATTGGGCATTTCACGCTTAATAGTTCTGAGTCTGTCCCAGGGGTCTTCGTTAAGAAATCTTAAGCAGGAGTCGAAGGTTGCGCCGCCCCAGCATTCTACGGAGTAGAAGCCTGCCTTATCCATAGCCTGTAAAACGGGAATCATTTCCTCGGTAGACATACGGGTAGCTAAAAGGGACTGATGTGCGTCACGGAGGACGGTTTCTGTAATTTTAACCTTTGCCATTTTCGGTAAATCCTTTCATTAAGCGTTGATTGTTGCGATAAGTGTTCCTGTATTAACGGAATCACCCTTTGCAACGTTGATGGAAGCGATTGTACCGTCGCAGGTAGCGGGAACTTCATTTTCCATCTTCATAGCTTCGATAACTACGATTGCAGTACCGTTTGTTACCTTATCGCCTACCTTGAGCTTTACGTCAACTACTGTACCGGGCATAGGACACTCAATCTTGATATTGCCCTGTGCGCCTGCGGGAGCTGCGGCCTTGGGAGCTGCCTTAGGTGCCGCCTTGGGAGCTGCTGCCGCTACGGGAGCTGCTCCTGCGTCTGTTTCTTCAACTGTTACGTCGTAAGCTGTACCGTTTACTGTAATATTATATCTCTTCATTTTAAATACTTCCTTTCAGTTTCAATTATCAATATACAAAGTTGATATGCTTTCTCTGAGGTGCGGAAACTCTCTTTCCTGCAAATACGTCGATAGCGGAAAGAATAGCTTCTCTTGTCTCGGAGGCGTCGATAATTCTGTCAACACTACCCTTTTCGGAGCAAGCGAATGCAGAAGCTTCGTTTTCTTCATATTCGGCAATAAGCTGTGCCTCGTTAGAGCCGTTAAGCTCGTCGCCCTTTAAGAATACTACTGCCGCCTTAGGAGCAACAGGAGAAATAACACTGTTTTCGAAAGCGAAAACCATATCGCTTGCGGGAGCGATAGCGCTGTAAGCGGAGCCGTAAGCCTTTTCTGTTATAACAGTAAGCTTTGTTGCGGTAGTGCTTGCGTAAACCTGAGCGAGCTTAGCCGCGTCTCTTACGGAGCCGGAAAGCTCAGCGGCTGTACCGCCTGCGAAGCCCTCGCTGTCGAGGATTGTGATAACGGGGATAGAGAAAGCGTCACAGAAGGATACGAAGCGGGCAATCTTAGCGCTGTCCTCGGAGGTAAGCTTAGAAGCGTCCTTATCGGTAGCTACGAAGCCTACTGTCTTCCAGCTTACGCTTCCTACGCCAACGAAGGAAGCCTTACCGAAATCAGCGTAAAGCTCAGTAACGCTATCCTTATCGGCAATAGCCTTAACCATATCGCCGCCCTTTAAGGAAGCGGTAATCTGTGCGTCGTTTTCAGCATAATAGTCATTTCCCGAAAGCTCGAGATTGTTGGAGGGGAGAATTCTTATAAGCTTCTTAACCTCTGTTATGGCAGCAGTTTCGTCCTTAGCAACAATAGCGGCTGTACCGGACTTTGCAGCGTTAGCCGCAGAACCTGCGCCCTTCGCACCGCCGTCCTCAGCTACAAAAGGAGCGGTCATAAAGAATTCTGCGTTCTCGGTCATAACTACGAAATCAGCCATACAAGCTGTCATAGCGGCAGTACCTGCGCATATTCCCGCAACAAGAGAAATCTGGGGAACGACGCCGGAAAGCTTAGCTGAAGCTTCAGCCATCTTAGCGTATGCGTCAAGCATAGCAACACCCTCGGAAACGTCGCCGCCCTTGCTGTCGTAGATACCTACAACGGGAGTTCCGTTCTTCACAGCCATATCGTAGATCTTAGCAACCTTAGCCGCAGAAGCCTTGGTCATAGCTCCGCCCTTAACGGAAATATCCTGTGAAAATGCGTATGCAGGAGCACCGTCAACCAGTCCGTAGCCTGTAACAACACCTGCTGCTACAAATTTGTCGATTTCAACAAAGCTTTCATCGTCAAAAAGCATGTTTAATCTCTGTCTTGCCTTGCTGTCAGAGAGCGCCTGCTCCATTTCAGCCAATGTTTTTTTTGCCACTTGGAAAATCCTCCAGTCTTTATATTTGGTAGTAAGCGAAATAGTCGCCCACAAATTGTTCCAGTTTATATTATACTATAATGTTTACAAAAAAACAAGTCTTTTTTGGCTAAAAAAATATTTTTTTAACAAATTTTTACCAAAAACAAACTATTATATTGAATAACGGCTCCCCTTCTCTTTTTTAAGCCTGAAAAATTATTGCCGGACTGAGAAATACAGTCCGGCAAATTCGGTATTCTGTTTTGTATATCGGATATATCAGCGGATTTCCGCTTCAGCCGCATTCTTAGCGTATCTTGCCTTAAGCTCCTTCTTCTTGCTGTACATACGCTCGTCGGCTATCTTGTGGATTTCCTTAAGAGTCTTGTTATAGCCCATATCGCTTGTATAATACGCAATACCGTAAGCAATTCTCAGGTCGAAGGGACGATTGGGATTTCTGTTGAAGCGTTCAAGTAAATCCTCGAACTTATCAATCGCCTCTTCACAGGCCGCCGCCGCGTGGTTAAAGGTTGTAATGGCAACGAATTCGTCGCCGCCTACTCTGTAGCAGCTTCCTATTTCGCCGAAGCTCTTAGCTATTACATCAGCCGCCTTCATAATGAGAAGGTCGCCCATTTCGTGGCCCTTTGTATCATTTATAATCTTAAGATTATTTACGTCGAACTGGATAATACCGATACAGTTATAATTGATTCTTCTCGCCTCAAGCTGAGCCATCTTAGCCTTGAAGGCAGCGCTGTTGCCGAGACCTGTATTTGCGTCGGTAAAGGCTACCTGGTTAAGCTTTCCTGCCTTAACGCCAAGCTTTACAAGATTAAGTATATCGCCGAAACAGAGTGCAATTGCGGTAACTATCAGTATGAAAAGACCGGCTCTAAGACCTACATAGCTGTCGCCTGTATTGTTGTGATAGTATCTGAGAATATCGTAAATTACGAATAAAAGGAAGAATATAAGACCAATATAGTATACTCTCGAAACATCTCGCCTGTTTCCCATAACCTTTACTATATAGTATATAAGCTCTACTGCAGTTATTACCGCAGAAACGCCTATAAATATATGAGTAGGAACAATCATCGAACCGAAAGGCATAAGACCCGTATAGTTCATAACCAAGGAAACTACGAACAGTCCGATAGAAATAAAGCAAAGCACCTTAAGCACATTTATATGACGCACCTCAAAGAAGGTTGCCACGTACATTATAAGTGCAGAAAGAGAAGCTAAAATGCATACTCTCGAGCAGACCTCGATAAAATAGATATCCTTGAAATAGATATATGCCCAGGGAGTATCGAAGGCCAGAGGAAGCGCTATAAGGATAAGGAAAAATCCGAAATAAACACATCCTATCGATTTCTCTATTTCCTTTACTGTAAGAGCTCCGAGAATTATGAAGGCAAAGCCGAGAACAATAGAAACAACAGAGAACACGACAGCGCTCATAGAGCCATTCATAACCGAATACATAATATCCGAGCCGCTTCCGTAAAGAACGCTGTCGATACAGCTTCCTATACCACTCTTTGTCTTATAAATCTCGAGCCTTATATTATGTATCTCATTATCGCCGTCTATCGGTATTGAGATATAATTATCGAATATAACGGGAACATTCGCATCACCGTTATCAGCCGTTTTATAAACAAGCTCTTTACCGTCGTAAACATTTACGACTACGTTGTGGGTTCTGAAAAAGAGAGTCCTGCCCGACCCTGTGGCGTCAAAGGTACGGCTGAGATACAAAGGCTCGCTAACAGAGAGAAGATTACTGTTTTCGTAAAGCTTCGTAACGTCATAGCCTCTTCCGTAATCATTGCGCCAACCGACGGTATAATCGTGGTAATCGGATTTATTGGCAGAATTTATTAAATTGTAACCGTTGTTCCCGGAAATACAAGTCGAAACTATTGCACCTATAAAGATAGCGCAAACGCATATAAGCATTACAATATCGAATTTACTTGCGCGAACCAACGTTTATCACCTTACTTTTCATAAAAATCACAGCATAACTATAATACATCATAATAATTTTAACACATTATGTTCAAAATTGCAACCTAAAGATTAAAATTTTAACAATCTGTTATATTTGCGGTTACATATTACAACAAGTTGCACAAATTATCCCTTATTCAAGAATTATTCCGAGAAGCTCTTCCGAAGAAGCCGCCAGCAAATCCGCTCCGTTTCCGAGAAGCTCTTCCCTGTCCCTGAAGCCCCATAAAACGCCGCAGGAGGTCAGACCCGCGTTCTTTCCCGTAAGCATATCAACTCCGCTGTCGCCCACATAAAGCACTTCTGAAGGCTTACTGCCGAAAAAATCAACGGCCTTATTTACAAAGTAAGGATCGGGCTTTCTCGGCAGTCCCTCCACGCTTCCGTAAACCTTATCTATTCTGTCGCCGAAAATATCCTTTATAAGCTCCTCGGCGAAGCTATGCCCCTTATTCGTAACAACGGCGGTTTTTATCCCGTTTTCCTTGAGGCGCGAAAGAAGCTCCGTTATACCGTCGTAGGGACGTGTAAAATCCTTTTTATGAAGGTCGTAATAGTCACAGAAAAGCCTGTGGGTCTTTTCGTAAAGCTCCTCCCTTCTTTCCTCGGGCAGTATTCTTTCAATAAGCTTAGGAATACCGTTTCCCACAAAATATCTGAATTTCTCGGTTTCGTGAAGGGGAAGTCTCTGCTCCGAAAGGGCATAATTACAAGCATTAGCCAGATCATCCAGAGTATTCAGAAGTGTTCCGTCCAAATCAAAAATAACACACCTGTACATTTTAATAAATCCTTTCCGCCTTGACAGCTAACGGATAAAACCGTATAATATAGTTAATTCTAAAGTGAAGGACGCTGAATTATGATAGATTTTATATGCCCTGTTTGCAGGAATACGCTGACCAGGGACGGCAACAGCCTTAAATGCGAAAATAAACATTGCTTCGATATTTCAAGAAAGGGTACGGTAAATCTCCTTCTTTCGAATAAGTCCGCTCACGGGGACGATAAGCTTATGGTAAAGGGACGAAAGGCCTTCCTTGATAAGGGCTACTACCTGCCCCTCCTTGAAAAGCTGCAGGAGCTTACCGATAAAGCCGCTTCCGACGGCTCGGTAATAGTTGACTGCGGCTGCGGAGAATGCTGGTATACTGCAAATATATACGATTACCTTGAAGCAAGGGGAAAAGCTACCGATATGATAGGTATTGACGTATCGAAGGAGGCTGTAAACTCGGGAGCCTCACGTTCAAATAAACTGCATCTCGCAGTAGGAACAGTCTTCGATATTCCCGTAGGAAATGAAACAACCGATATAGTACTCTCCCTTTTCGCTCCCTTTTCGGGAAGCGAATACCTCAGGATACTGAAAAAGGGCGGCTTTTATATAACCGCTTTCCCTCTCGAAAATCATCTTTGGGAGCTTAAAGAGGCTGTATACGACACACCCTACAAAAACACCGTGAACGATATGGAGGTAGAAGGCTTCGAGCTTGTAGAATACAGTGATGTTCACGAAACTATAAAAATATGTACAAACGAAGATATTCTCGCTTTATTCTCAATGACTCCCTACTACTATAAAACCTCCGAAAAAGACAGGAATAAGCTTCTTTCCCTGAGTACACTGGAAACTACGATTCATTTCCGTGCGGCATTATACAGAAAAAAATAACGTAAACCGATGAAAGCGCAGACAATGCTGTTCATCGGTTTTCGCTTTTATTTTATCATTGCGATATTGAAGTCAACTTCCCCTTCAATGCCGTCTATAAAGCCTGTTCCGTACTGCCATATATCGAAATCATAGCAATATGTAAGCTCGGTATCGTACAAAGCAAGCCATACAGGGTAATTGGCAAGCTGTCGCATATCATATTTTATAGCCGCCTGCTTCTTGTTGGTATAAATCATAGCGTCATAGCCCTCGCTCTGTATTGTCTCACAGAATGCGATAGCGCTAAGCGTAAGAGTATTCGGCATAACGTCTTCCGTCCTCGGAATGTCGTTTTCATCAAGAGGCACTACGGTTTCCCAGTCGAAAACAACAGGATATTCAAGCTTTCTGTCCCCGAGACATTCAAGCACAAACTTCGCTTCCTCTATCGCTTCGTCAACACTTGTAGCCTGTGAGAAGAAATATACGCCTACATCTATGCCCGCTTCATTGGCTCCGTCATAATTTCTGATGAACTTTTCGTCCATTCTTATCTTACCCTCTTCGCCGTAGCCTCGATAGCCTACCCGAAGAATAGCGAACTCAACTCCGTCCTCTCTTGCGGAATTCCAGTCTATATCCCCCTGATAGGAGGATACGTCTATACCGAAATAAGAGGATGTATCGCCGTTCACCACATATTCCATATGGTCACGGTTATTGAGAGAAAAATTCTCCTGTAAATAATTATGCTGTTTAAGTCCCGATAATACAGGCGTCCAGGAATATCCCACAACGGAATCCCACAAAAGTATCTTTTCCTTTTCCGTTTCTATAAGCTTTCCCGTCTCCTCGGGGCTTTCCTCGGTAATAAGAACCGCTTCCTTATACTCCTCTTCCTTTTCGTCAGCCTTAATGCTGTCAAGCTCCGCAGTCTTCTCCTGAAGCTGTTTTTCAAGGTCGCCTATCCTTCCCATAGCGGAAAAGCTGCAGATTCCGACAGCGCAAAGAGTAGCAACTGAAATCACAATATTTGAAATTACAAGAATGCTGTTTTTGCTTTTGCGTACCGGTTCGGGCCTTTTCTGTGCAGGAGCCTGTGTATTAAGGCTTTTCTGCTGAGGCTGAACGGGCTGTACATTGACGTAGGTACGGGAAACAGGCTGCTCGAAAACGAACTCCTTCTCCTCTCCCGAGATAACGGGAGCAGGAGTACGATTAGTCTGAACACGCTCGGAATTACGGCTTACCATAGCTACAGTATCATTTTCGTCATCTTCTTCGCCGTATAAATCAGCATCATCAGAGTCAATTCCGCTGTCCGAATCCTCCTCGGTAGCCGAGGTCTCATCGTAGTCGGAAAGCTCATTGTCCTCATACTCTTCTTCGTCTATGTTTATTTCGAAGGGAAGGTCTGCTTCTCCGTCCTCGTAGTCCTCGGAATCCGTTTCGTCAGTAATATTCTCCTCCGAAACCTCTGCTTCCTCATCTTCCGTGAATAAGCTTTCGGTTTCCTCGATATCATCTTCAAGAGCTTCGGACTCTTCACGATTTTCCTCTTCGTCTAAGTCTCCGAAATCTATTTCTTCGTCGAAATCTCCGTTAAAAAGAAGCTTTTCATCGCTCATAGAGTTATCCTTTCATTATGCGCTTAACGAACCGAAAATTACAGGCTGTAAAAGCAGGTAAACAAAGTATACGGCATAGCATACAATCATCGCTATTCCGCCGGCCTTTCCGAGCTTCTTTGTTTTTGCAACAAGGAGCCAGAGCATTACTGCCGCAGCGATAGCTATAATAGTATCGATAATAAAGTCGGAACGGTATTCGATAGGACTGGGGGAAACTACGCCCGAAAGTCCTATTACGAAAAGTATGTTGAAGATATTGCTGCCAATAATATTACCGATTGCTATATCGGTACAGCCCTTCTTAGCCGCAGTAACGGAAGTAACAAGCTCGGGGAGAGAGGTACCGAAGGCTACGATTGTAAGACCGATAATTCTGCTGTCAACACCGATTATCTGTGCGATTTCGGTAGCGCCTGTAACGGTAAAATCGCTTCCTAAAACGATAGCCGCAAGTCCTAAAATGATGAAAATTATCATTCTGAGAACTGTGTCCTTCTCCGAAAGAGGCTCGATATCGTCAGCCGAATCGCCGTCGCCCTTCTTTGAAAGAACAATAAGATAGGCAAAGAAGGCCGCAAAAAATACAAGAAGAATAATAGCGTCCCAGAAAGAAACGCTTCCGTCGAGACCGAGAAGGAGAAGGACTGCCGTAATAACAACAGTAAACGGTATCTCATACCTGAAGGTTGTCTTTTTGACAGGAAGTGCACAGAATAAGGCTGAAACACCCAATATTATGAGAATATTCATTATGTTGCTTCCGACAACATTACCTACCGCTATTCCCGCTTCATTCTTACAGGCTGAGGTTATGCTTATTGCCGCTTCGGGAGCGCTCGTACCGAAGGCAACAATAGTAAGTCCGATAACGATAAGCGGAATCTTAAGCTTCTGAGCCACCTTAGAAGCTCCGTCAACAAACATATCGGCACCCTTTATAAGGAAAAAGAAGCCGAGAAGCACAAGCACAAGCGAAATAATTATCGAAAGAACGATATTATTTCCTGTAGCGTCCTTTATCATATTCAAAAAACTTGCAGAAATATCCATTTTTGTTTTCCTTTCAATTCTTAATACAGATAATGTAATTATACATAATTACGGTAATTTTGTCAACAGAGCTTTTTTATGGAATAAATGCTTGAAAAAAAATGAAAAATGTAGTATACTATAATAGATTATAAAGAAAGCGAGGTATTTTTATGGGAAAATTAGGTAAGCTCCTTTCGAGCCGCCTTTTTATTATCAGTATTCTTATTCTTATACAGATACTTCTTATAGTTGTACCTATGTTCTTTCTGTCTACGGTATTTATACCCCTGCTTCTCGGTTTTCTTGCAGTAAGCGTAATAATCGCAATAAGCATTGTAAACCGAAACAACAGCCCGGGCTTCAAGATTGCGTGGCTTATACCCGTACTGTGCTTTCCTGTAGGCGGCGCACTCTTCTATATTATGTTCGGCCGTTCGCATCTCAATAAGGAAAATACCGAT
Organism: Ruminiclostridium sp.; assembly: GCA_045579625.1. Taxonomy (GTDB): domain Bacteria; phylum Bacillota; class Clostridia; order Oscillospirales; family Ruminococcaceae; genus Ruminiclostridium_E. The sequence goes on along the minus strand of JAZNMN010000017.1, from coordinate 36,728 downwards.
AAGCTCCATAGGGCTGTCGAAAGCTCAAAGGGAATCATTACCCCCGATAACGAGCTCCTCGAAATGATAAGCGAAAAGAATTCGGCCGTAAAACGTGAAGCGAGCTATCTTATAAATAACGCAAGAAGCAACATCTATGCTTTTACCGAAACGGAATTCCTTAACCCGGGCTCTATCTTCCTGGAAAAGCTTCTCGCCGAGCTCGATAAAGCTGAAAGCTACATTTTTCTCGAATACTTTATTCTCGGCGAAGGCGAAATGTGGGAAAGAATACTTAAAATTCTCACAAAAAAGGCAAAGGAAGGCGTAGAAGTCCGCCTTATGTATGACGATATCGGAACGATAAACCTCCTGCCCGTAGACTTTCCCGAAAAAATGGAGGCTCTCGGTATAAAGACGGCTGTTTTTAACCCCTATAAGCCCTCCCTCGATAAGTTCCTCAACTACCGCGACCATAGAAAATTCGCCATTATCGACGGAAAGGTAGCCTTTACGGGCGGAATAAATATTGCCGACGAATATATAAACAAGAAGGAACGCTTCGGCTTCTGGGAGGATTCCTCCGTTAAGCTCTGCGGCGACGCAGTAAAGAAAATCGTGGTACTTTATCTTGAAATATGGTATTTCGTTACGGGAGAGGTACAGGATTATAAGAAATACGCTATAGATTACCAGTGTAAGAACGACGGACTTGTAATTCCCTTTTCCGACGAGCCTCTTTTTAATGAGCTTATCCACGAAAACGCCTATATAAATACCATAAACAACGCTAAAAAGAGCATTTATATATGCACCCCCTACCTCATTATCGACGAGGTTATGGAAAATGCCCTCATAAGAGCGGCGGAAAGCGGAATTGACGTTAAGATAATTACACCCCATCACCCCGATAAGAAAATTGTTTTCGAAATGACCCGTTCAAATTATAAGTCCCTTATCGAAAACGGCGTAAAGATATACGAATTTATGCCGGGCTTTATGCATACGAAAATGATTATAAGCGACGATTCAACTGCTATCGTAGGAACCTGTAACTTCGATTACCGAAGCTTCTATCTCCATTTCGAAAACGGCGTGTGGATGTATAACAGCAAGGCTGTAAAAGAGGCTACCGACTCATTTTTAAAGGCGCTTTCGGTTTCTGAAATAGTGCCTCCCGAGATCTATACGGATCTTCCATTAAGAAAAAGGATACTGCGTTCACTTCTTAAGGTGTTCGCCCCGCTTTTATAATTATGACCAAAAAACAAAAAGCTTCAGAAATAATTAAACTGCTTAAGAAGGAATATCTCGAGGTAAAATGTGCGCTTAATTACAGCAAGCCTCACGAGCTTCTTATAGCTACCCGACTTTCGGCGCAATGCACGGATAAAAGGGTAAATCTCGTAACGCCTGCACTTTTCGGACGTTTTCCCGAAATATCCGATTACGCCGACGCCGAGGTGCAGGAAATCGAAAAATGCATTGAAAGCTGTGGGCTTTTCCGTACAAAGGCAAGAGATATTTCCCTTATGTGCAGGATGCTCCGCGACGAATACAACAGTACTGTTCCCGACACTATTGAGGAGCTTGTAAAGCTTCCCGGGGTAGGACGAAAAACCGCAAACCTTATCTGCGGAGACCTTTACGGTAAACCCGCCCTTGTGTGCGACACCCACGTAATACGGCTTACAAACAGGCTCGGTCTTACCGACTCAAAGGACGCATTAAAAGTTGAAAAACAGCTTTCGGTCATTATTCCTCCCGAGGAAGGTCTTATGCTTTGCCACAGGCTTGTATGGCACGGACGGCTTGTATGCGACGCAAGAAAACCGAAATGCAGTGAATGCTGTCTTTCGGAAATCTGTAAAAATAAAAAATAATTCGCCGTGATATTGCAAAATCCGTTATTTTATGATACAATCATATTTTAGTGTTATATAAAGGAGGTTTACTCTTATGAAATACGATAAAATGGAAATTTCCGCAAGACTAAAAGCCTCGAGGGAATGCCTCGACATTACCGTTGAGGATATGGCTTCCCTGCTTAAATGTACTGCCGAGGAATATATGAAATACGAGAACGGCGAAAGCGAAATTTCAGTTTCCGCTCTTAACAGGTGCGCAGAGGCTATGGGAATAGACCTTATCGAGCTTCTTACGGGAATGTCCCCAAATCTCCAGAAATATTCCCTCGTCAGAAAGGGCAACGGACTTCCGATAGAAAGACGAGTCGGTCTCTCCTATAACCATATCGCTTATATGTTCAAGAATAAGAAGATCGATCCCCTTATTGTATACGCTCCCGAGGAAACCGACAAGACCAAGCCTATTCATTTTTCGGTACACGAGGGACAGGAAATGGACTACATATTAAAGGGAAAGCTTAAGGTTATTATAGGTAATACAACTGAAATTCTCGGAGAGGGTGACTGTATATATTTTGACAGCAGTACTCCTCACGGCGTAGTCGCTGTAGACGGCGACTGTGAATTTATTACAGTACTTATATAACTCCACCGACAAAAGAAAGGTTATTTTTTCCGATGGAACAGGTTAGAAATTATTACAAAAAATTCGTAAATGAGGGCTTCGACGAAAACGGAGTTCTCAATAAATTTGAGATAAACTGTCCCGATAATTACAATTTCGGCTATGATATTATTGATAAATACGGCGAGCTTGAGCCCGACAGACCTGCGTTAAAGCACGTTGATCTTCAGGGTAACGTTCACGATTTTTCCTACGGAAAGCTTTCCGAGCTTTCTACGAAGGCAGCCAATCTCTTTCTTAAAAAGGGTATAAAGAAGGGCGATAAGGTAATGCTCGTTTTAAAGAGAAATTACCAGTTCTGGTATGCGGTTATCGGACTTATAAAAATCGGTGCGGTAGCTATCCCCGCAACCCACCTTCTCACGACCCACGATTTTACATACCGTTTTGAAAGTGCCGACGTTAAGGCAGTTGTCTGTACAGGCTACAATCCCGACATAGAAAAGTATGTCGACGAGGCACAGGAGGAGCTTTCCCTCGATATCGTAAAGTTTATCGCCAACGGCGACAGAGACGGCTGGATAAACTTCGATAAGGAAATCGAAAAAATGCCCTCGGTAATGGAGCGTGCCGATACTGATTGCCGTGAACATATGCTTCTCTATTTTACCTCGGGTACAACAGGCTATCCCAAAATGGTTGTTCATAACCACAGATATTCCCTCGCCCATATAATTACTGCCGCACATTGGCAGAATGTTGACCCCGACGGTCTCCACCTCACAATTTCCGACACAGGCTGGGCTAAAGCGGCCTGGGGAAAGATTTACGGTCAGATGGCTGTGGGAAGCTGTGTTTTCGTATACGACTTTGATAAGTTTATCCCTGCGGATATGATGAAGATAATGCAGGATTATAAGATTACGACCTTCTGTGCTCCCCCTACAATGTACCGCTTCTTTATCAAGGAAGGCTTACAGGATTACGACCTTTCAAGTCTTAAGTATAGCTGTATTGCAGGAGAAGCCCTTAACCCCGAGGTTTATAACCGCTGGAAGGAATACACGGGCTTAAAGCTTATGGAGGCCTTCGGACAGACAGAGTCCGTCCCGATTTTAGCAAACCTCGTAGGAACAGAGCCGAAGCCCGGCTCTATGGGAAAGCCCTCACCTATTTATAACGTTGATATCGTTGACGATAATAACAATTCCGTTCCCGTCGGCGAGGTAGGCGAAATCGTTATAAGAGCCGAAATCGGTCAGGACGGCCTTTTCGGCGGTTACTACAGGGATGAAACCAAGACAAGAGAATCCTGGTCTGACGGCGTTTATCACACAGGCGATACAGCGTGGCGTGATGAAGAGGGTTATTTCTGGTATGTAGGAAGAAACGACGACGTTATTAAGGCCAGCGGCTACAGAATCGGCCCCTTCGAAATCGAAAGCGTACTTATTCAGCACCCTTCCGTTCTGGAATGTGCTATAACAGGCGCTCCTGACCCTGTAAGAGGTATCGTAGTAAAGGCTACCGTTGTTCTCGCTAAGGGCTACACCCCCTCGGAAGAGCTTAAAAAGGAGCTCCAGACCTACGTTAAGAAGAATACTGCGCCTTATAAGTATCCGAGAATCGTGGAATTCGTGGACGAGCTCCCGAAAACCATAAGCGGTAAAATCAAGCATTCCCAGATCCGCAAGGACAACAGCAAGTAAAAGCAAAACTGCCACAGCGAAGAAAAAGCTGAGGCAGTTTTTTATATTGGAGAACTTTATCTTAAACGCTCGATGAAATAAAGGGGCGTATTTACGGCAGTCCCTTCCTCCTCTGCCCCCTCGGCAAGCAGTCCCGCAAGGGATTTTCCTATGAGATGACCGCTGTATACAGCCTGTTCAACGGTATTTCCGTGAGAGCCTACCTCAAGAAGAAGAGAGCCTGTGGAAACCTGCTGGTTATACTGACAGTACTGGAACAGAACGGGTCTTGTAAGACCACTGTAGCGGCTTTCCATAGCCTGCTGAAGCTCACAGGCGAAATGAAGATTTTCAAGGTAATTCGGTATATCGTAGCTACCTTCGTCTGCGGCTGAAATTATCATAACCTGGGCGGCTTTTTTACCCTCTATCTCCGCCACAGCGCTTACGCGGCTTCCGTCCTCGTAGCCGATAGCGTCCCTATGTACGTCAAGTATCACCTTTATCGAAGGATATTCCGAAAGAATACCGAGGGTAGTTTCGAGACTTCGTGAATATGCGCCGTTATATATATCATCGTGAATCGTACCGTCGTGAATGACGGAAATTCCCGCCGCCGCAAGCTCCTCCGCTATCGCTTCGCCTACTGCCACAACGCTGTTGTCGGCGTCAAAGGAACGGCTCGTATAGCTTTCGTCGTACCAATCCTTTTCATAAGGCTCATAGCTTTCTGTGGTATGGGTATGAATTATAAGTACCTGAGGCTCTTCCGAGTACAGCTCTACGCTTATCCCCGAATTTTTCGCCGTTTCCTCGGCTACCTTCTGATTACTGAGCTCGGTACAGTTACGCACCTGACCGCCCATCGGGAGATTTATATAAGCGTCCCCCTCGCCTTTTCCGAAGGTTTCCTCGTATATCCTTCCGCTATGGCTTGTAAAAAGAGTAATATCCTCTTCGGCCTCGGATATATTCTGCGATAGCTTATCTGCGGTTTTTTCCTGCAGTGGTTCAGCAGGTCGGATTACTACCGCTTCTGCCACAGGCTCCGCCTTTATATCCGCTTCCGGCTTAAAAAGCAGTAGGCTTCCGTTACTGATTCCGCTTTTTTCGGTAAGGGGCCGTGAAATAACCGAATATTTTGCCGCCTCGCTCATATAATTCACCGCTTCGGGCAGAAGCTCGGAAGTTACTACCGCCACAACAGGAGCCGCAAGAGCGATAAAGGCTGCCCCGAGAAGCCTCAGACTCTTTTTTCTTATAACAGTTTTGATTATCCTCATATTTCATATCCTTTCCTTTTGTTCTATAATATGCAGGACAATCCTTCAATAGTACCTATATAATAAGCTTTCGTATTTCCTCCTCGGAAAGACAGGGATTAAGCGCCATACTTATACCAATTCCGATAATCTCCGAGAGCTTTTTTACGTGAAGGTCTATATTTCTCGGCGTAACCATAAGCTTTTCACCCTCATCATCGGTAAAATCCATAACCGTAGGAACGCCTACCGCTATGACGGGGACGCTGCAAACCGTTCTGTCAAGCCTTTTTCGCCCGTTACCTACGCCGCTTCCAGGGGAAATACCCGTATCCGTAATCTGAACAGTACTGCAAAGCCGCTCCCTTGACGAACAGGCAAGGCTGTCGATAACTATTATGAAATCCGCGTCAGTCCCCTCGGCGATATACCTTATATAATCGGAGCTTTCTATCCCCGATTTACCTGTTACGCCCGTACCGATAACGGTGGTCTCCCTTAGCCCTAAGGCTTCGAAATCCCTGTGAGCCGATAAATGTGCAGTAGCGGGAATATAGGAAAGACAGGCTGAGCCGAGACGATCCGAGGCAATTTCACTGTTGCCGAGACCTGCAACAAGTGCCTTCCCTTCGGGTATAAGCTCCCTCAGTACCGAGGAAACCGAGCCTTTAATATCCCCGCCCTCAATATATAAGGTATAATAGCTTCCCGAAGCCTTTCCGTATCTGTGGGACTGTTCCTCATTTATAGTAACAAGCTCGGTTTTCGTTCCATTGATTTCTTTTTTATGAACGAATAAATCTTTAGCTTTAGCATTTATTACTGCGTTTTCACAGATAAGGTCACTTCTTTTCATAAAAACCACCTAAAATAAAAAAAATCCGAAAAAAACTATTGCATTTTTAAAATTACTGTGTTATAATATATCGTACTGTAAATTAACATTTTCTATACATTCCATTTTAAGGAGGTGCAAAAAGGTGCCGAACATTAAATCCGCTAAGAAGAGAGTTTTAGTTGCTAAGGTTAGAAATGACCGTAACAAGGCTGCTAAGACAGAATTAAAGACAGTTCTCAAGAGAGCAAGAGCTGAAGAAGCTACTGCTGACGCAGTAAAGACAGCTGCTATCACTCTTGATAAGGCAGCAGGCAAGGGTCTTATCCACAAGAACAAGGCTGCAAGAATTAAGTCCAGACTTGCTAAGAAGGCTAACGCATCTGCTTAATCTTATTTTTGACTTAATAATGAAAAGTACAGGCATTCCGTGTGAATGCCTGTTTTTTCGTTTATAAGGCGCCTTTCCCTTGTGTACATATTGTATCATATTTATGAATTATCAACTTTTTTAACTGTTCATATTGACAAATGAGTGCTCCTGCAATATAATATATATTGTTCGACTTTGTCCATACAACCACAACATATTGTGGTGTAATATAAAAAGGAGTGCCCGTAAATGTTAACAAAGATTCAGAAAAGAGACGGACGTCAGATGGCGTTTAACGTAGAGAAGATTGCCGACGCCATATATAAAGCTGCTTCGGCAGTAGGCGGAAAGGACTTCAATTCCGCTCTTGCTCTTGCGGAGGTCGTATGCCGTATACTGGATAAGAAGGCGGAGGAAAGCGGACGTATTCCTACCGTTGAAGAGGTTCAGGATACTGTAGAAAAGGTTCTCGTGGAGAACGGCCACGCTAAGACTGCCAAGGCCTATATCCTCTACAGAGCTAACAGAACCAGAATCCGTGAGATGAATACCTCTCTTATGAAGACCTACGAGGATCTTACCTTTAAGTCAGCTCGTGACTGTGATATAAAGCGTGAGAACGCAAACATCGACGGCGATACCGCTATGGGTACTATGTTAAAGTACGGCTCCGAGGGCGCTAAACAGTTCAATGAAATGTACGTTCTCGACCCCAACCATTCCAAGGCTCATATCGAGGGCGATATCCATATTCACGACCTGGATTTCCTTACACTTACCACAACCTGCTGTCAGATAGACCTTCTCAAGCTTTTCAAGAACGGCTTCTCCACAGGCAGAGGTAACCTCAGAGAGCCCAACAGCATTGCCAGCTACTCCGCTCTCGCCTGTATCGCTATCCAGTCAAATCAGAATGACCAGCACGGCGGACAGTCTATCCCCAACTTCGACTATGCTATGGCGGAGGGCGTAAGAAAAACCTACCGCACGTTATACAGAAAGAATATTTCCCGTGCAATAGTTCTTGAAACCGATACAGACAATGACGAGGCTATTGATAATGCAGTAAAGGCGTACGCAGAAAAGCTCGGCGAACAGGGGCTCTTCCCTTCTCTCGCCAACGATGTCAATTACGCTGAAGCTGAGCTTAAAGAGCTTATCGAAATTACAGGAAGCGAAGAAACCGCAAAGAAAGTTCAGAAATTCGCCTTAAAGCTTTCAAAGAAGGAAACCAACCGTGCCACATATCAGGCTATGGAGGCGCTCGTTCATAATCTTAATACTATGAACAGCCGTGCAGGCGCACAGATTCCCTTCTCCTCCATAAATTACGGTACCGATACCTCTCCCGAGGGTCAGATGGTTATCGAAAACGTACTTCTTGCTACGGAAAAGGGTCTCGGAAACGGCGAAACCTCTATCTTCCCCATTCATATCTTCAAGGTTAAGGAAGGTATAAACTATAACCCCGGCGAGCCTAACTATGATTTATTCAAGCTTGCCTGCCGTGTTTCCGCTAAGAGACTTTTCCCGAACTTCTCCTTTATCGACGCTCCCTTCAATATTACATACTACAAGCCCGGCGATTACAATACAGAAATTGCCTATATGGGCTGTCGTACACGAGTTATAGGAAATGTGTACGATAAATCAAGAGAAATAGTTACAGGCAGAGGAAACTTAAGCTTTACTTCTGTGAACCTGCCCCGTCTCGGCATTAAGGCCGAACACGATATCGTAAAGTTCTTCGAGCTTCTCGAGGATGAAATGTCTATCGTTATCGACCAGCTTATGTACAGATACAAAATCCAGGCTCAGAAGAAGGTAAAGAATTACCCCTTCCTTATGGGCGAAGGAATATGGCTCGATTCCGATAAGCTGGGCCCCGAGGACTGTGTGGGTGAAATCCTTAAGCACGGTACTCTTTCGATGGGCTTTATAGGACTTGCGGAATGCCTTAAGGCGCTTATCGGCGCTCATCACGGCGAAAGCGAGGAGGCACAGGAGCTCGGTCTTAAGATAATAAGCCGTATGAGAGCAAGAATGGACGAGGAGTCTCAGAAAACAGGCTTCAACTTCTCTCTTCTCGCTACTCCTGCAGAAGGCCTCTCGGGAAGATTCGTCCGTATGGATAAGGCACGCTACGGCGAAATTAAGGGCGTTACAGACAGGGATTACTACACCAACTCCTTCCACATTCCCGTTCATTACCATATCTCAGCCTTCAGAAAGATTCATCTCGAGGCTCCCTATCACGCTCTTACCAATGCAGGTCATATCAGCTATGTTGAGCTTGACGGCGATCCTATGCAGAATCTCGACGCCTTCGAACAGATTATACGCTGTATGAAGGAGGAGGGTATCGGCTACGGCTCAATCAACCACCCTGTAGACCGTGACCCTGTATGCTGTTACACAGGAATTATCGGCGACCGCTGTCCTAAGTGCGGACGTGCCGAGAACCAGCATACTGTCTCTAAGGAAAGAATCAAGCGTATAAAAGTCAATGGATAATTATTGTTAAAATTTTTACAAAACTTGTGATTTTCTATTGACATTATCATCATTTTCAACTATAATATTAAGGTATTGATATATCGCTTTAATGCGGTATTTAAAATTCTTTTTTAACTTTTAGGAGGATTATCATGAGAGTTTACAATTTCAGTGCGGGTCCTGCTGTATTACCTGAGGAAGTACTCAAGGAAGCTGCAGACGAAATGCTTGACTACAAGGGCACAGGAATGTCCGTTATGGAAATGTCCCACCGTTCAAAGGCTTACGACACAATTATCAAGGAAGCTGAACAGGATCTCAGAGATATTATGAATATTCCTGACAACTACAAGGTTCTTTTCCTTCAGGGCGGTGCGTCCCAGTTCTTCGCTGAAGTTCCTATGAATATGATGAAGAACAAGAAGGCAGCTTACATAATCACAGGTCAGTGGGCTAAGAAGGCTTGGCAGGAAGCTAAGATGTACGGTGAAGCTATTGACGTTGCTTCTTCCGCTGATAAGACCTTCTCTTATATTCCCGACTGCTCCGACCTCGATATCCCCGAGGACGCTGACTACGTTTATATCTGTGAAAACAATACTATCTACGGAACAAAGTTCTGGGAGCTCCCCAACACAAAGGGCAAGGATCTCGTTGCTGACGTATCCTCCTGCTTCCTTTCCGAACCTGTTGACGTAAGCAAGTATGCTGTAATCTACGGCGGTGTTCAGAAGAACGTAGGTCCCGCAGGCGTAGTTATCGCTATCATCCGTGAAGACCTCATCACAGACGACGTTCTCCCCGGAACTCCCACAATGCTCAAGTGGAAGACACAGGCTGACAACGATTCTCTTTATAATACACCTCCCTGCTACGGTATTTATATCTGCGGTAAGGTATTCAAGTGGATCAAGAAGATGGGCGGCCTCGAAGCTATGAAGGCTCACAACGAAAAGAAGGCTAAGATCCTTTATGACTTCCTCGACAGCAGCAAGCTCTTTAAGGCTACTGTTGACAAGAAGGATCGTTCTCTTATGAACGTTCCCTTCGTAACAGGCAACGAAGAGCTCGACGCTAAGTTCGTTAAGGAAGCTAAGGCAGCAGGCTTCGAAAACCTCAAGGGACATCGTTCCGTTGGCGGTATGAGAGCTTCTATCTACAACGCTATGCCTATCGAGGGCGTAGAAAAGCTCGTAGACTTTATGAAGAAGTTCGAAGCTGAAAACTGCTGATAAATGAAATTAAGGGCGACAGGCTCAGGTGCATAAGCCGCCGTTTACCTGCCGCCTTTTGTCTATAAATCAATAATAAAAGGAGAATTTCCCATGTACAATATACTTACATTAAACAAGATCGCCGCTTGCGGCACAGACTTACTCGCCAAGACCACATACACAATCGGTGAGGATATCGCTAACCCCGACGCAGTTCTCGTTCGTTCCGCTTCTATGCACGAAATGGAGCTCGGCGATAACCTTTTAGCTATCGCAAGAGCAGGCGCAGGTACCAACAATATTCCGATTGACAAGTGTTCCGAAAAGGGCGTTGTTGTATTCAACACTCCCGGCGCTAACGCTAATGCAGTTAAAGAGCTCGTTATCGCAGGTCTTCTTATCTCCAGCCGTAAGGTTCCCGCCGCTATGGAATGGGTTAAGACCTTAAAGGGCAAGGGCGACGAAGTTGGTAAGCTCGTAGAAAAAGGTAAGAGCCAGTTCGTAGGCCCCGAAATCAAGGGCAAGAAGCTCGGCGTTATCGGTTTAGGCGCTATCGGTGCTTTAGTAGCTAACGCTGCTGCTGCTCTCGGTATGGAAGTATACGGCGCTGACCCCTTCCTTTCCGTAAATGCGGCTTTAGCTCTCTCCCCCGACGTTAAGTATGTAGCAAGCAACAAGGATATCTTCGAAAACTGTGACTATATCTCCCTCCACGCTCCCGCTTCAGCAGAAACAAAGGGAATGATCAACGCTGAAACAATCGCTACAATGAAGGATACAGTTCGTATTCTTAACTTTGCTCGTGCTGACCTCGTAGACAGCCAGGCTATTATCGACGCTCTCGCAAACGGCAAGATGGCTGCATATACAACAGACTTCCCCACCGATGACCTCATCGGCGTTGACGGCGTAGTAGCTATCCCCCACCTCGGTGCTTCTTCTCCCGAAAGTGAAGATAACTGTGCAGTTATGGCTTGCGACGAAATCAGGGCGTACCTTGAAAAGGGCGACATCATCAACAGCGTTAACCTTCCTAACGTTGTTCTCGCTAAGACAGGCGACGCTAAAATCTGCGTAATCCACAAGAACGTTGAGGCTCTCCTTACAAAGGTTACAGCTTGCGCCGCTGACGCAGGCTTAAATATCGAAAATATGGTTTCCAAGTCCAAGAAGGATATGGCTTACACTGTTCTCGATGTTAAGGGTAACGCTGATTCCGTAGCTGACAGCATCAAGGCTATCGAAAACGTTATTGCAGTAAGAGTTATCAAGTAATCTATCTTACAAATACAGCAAAGCCTCTGTATCAGATACAGAGGCTTTTTCTTTGTCTGTGTATGCTATCAAAATCCGCCATTTAAACACAAAAATCCTCCGTCAGCAGTCCTGCAAACGGAGGAAATTTTTTATAATTATAAAGATTTGATGATTGTTCCCATCATTCCGGGAGCAGCGCAGATAGCGTTGGATTCATCGGTGTCGATATGCATAGCGTCAGCGAAGTTTTCGCTTACTCTTACTACAACATCGCCGAGAATTGCTGTTCTACCGTCGGTTTCAGCCTTAACCCATACGATATCCTTATTCTTGATACCGAGCTTTTCAGCGGTTTCGGGAATCATATGTATATGACGCTTAGCCACGATAACGCCCTCGCTGATTTCGATTTCGCCCTTAGGTCCGATAAGCTTACAGCCGGGTGTACCGGCGATATCGCCAGACTCACGGATAGCGATAGGAAGACCGATAGAACGAGCGTCGGTAGCGGAAAGCTCAACCTGTGTAGCGGGACGTACAGGGCCTAAAATTGATACGTTAGCGAGCTCCTTCTTGGGGCCTACTACTGTAACTCTTTCTTCACAAGCGTACTGTCCGGGCTGGGATAAATCCTTCTTCTTTGTAAGAACTGCGTCCTTACCGAAGAGAACCTCAAGAGCTTCCTGGGACACGTGAACGTGACGTGCAGATGTTTCGATTAAGATTTTGTCAGACATATTTAAACCTCCAAAAATATTTTACTATTCCATTATACCACATTTTAACAAAAATGCAATATTAAAAGCGAATTTACTAATGAATAAAGCTTCCGAATACTACGCCTATAATCATTATTACCGCCATAACAAGGGCGATAACCTTATATACGGTTTTAAGCTTTTCCCTGTCTTTATTAGTCATTTTACACCTCATTAAACATAAAATCAGAGTGAACTGTACCGCTCACTCTGAAACCTGTTAATTACTCGGAACAAAATAGTAGATTTTTTCGTCCGCATAGGAATAATCAAGCTCTTCACGTGCAATTTCTTCGATATAATCCATTCTGTATTCATTATTCGAATAACGCTCGAGCTGTTCATTTTCAGTTTTTATAGCCTCTAAACGTGCAGAAAGCTCCTCATACTCGGTGGATTTCTGTGCAATCTGTACCTGCATAGAAACCAGGTTGACAACAGCGTATGTCAGTGCAGCAAACACAGCAACGCCAAAAATGACAGATTTACTGTGGATTTTTTTTGACTTTTGCTTTAATGACATTTCTGTTCTCACCACCATTCTGGGACACTTTCCCTATTTTAGAATTACTATTATTATACACCAATTCAGTACTGTTTTTCAAGTGTATTTTGCATTTTTCACTCAAATAAGACTTTTTTTGTTTGATTTTAACAAAAACAGCACTGCATTTTGGATAAAAAGTTTTTTTGATGGTGATAAAAAGCTTTATGAAGCCTGTTTTTATAAAGCAAAGAAGTCTTTTAAGGCTTCTGGATATTGCCTTAGCTATAAGAGCAGTAAGATTTCCAAGAGAAAGAAGATATATTGTGAAGCCGAGAAGGGCTGCAACAATATAGAAAAATCGCAGGTTACCTACCCCGAGCTCAACGGAAAAAATGAATATCACCATTCCGCCGAGAAAAACCGATAAAAAGTCGTGAATAAAGGTAAAGAGCCTGCCTGCACTCATAGATATACGAAAAAAACGACCTATATCATAAATAAAACCAAGAACAAAGCCGATAAAAGCGAACTGGGCGAAAAGAGCGAAAACCTCGGAAGCTGTCTCAAACATAGGCAATCACCTGAAAAGCCTGCTTATAAAATTATCGGGAAGATGCTTCTTATCGGTAGTAAAGCATAGCGAGCATACTCTTCCCTTTAAAGAAAAATCGCCGTTTTCGTTGTTATACCCCTCGGGAGTAAAGTTTTCGCCCTTTATAATAAGGTCGCCGTTGTCGGTATATAGCCTTACTTCTGTATCAGTAAAGCTTTCTACCGATTTTACATCGCTTATTGTAAGTCTTTTACGGTTTTCTAAGGTAATTATCTGGTTATTCATAAGCCCTCCGAAAATGTACAGGTTTGTATAATAAGCTTATGCAGACAGGTACATTTTTAGAACAAGCTTAAAGAACCTCGTAAAGCTCGCTTGCGCCGTCCTTCCCCACTACCTCGACAACCTTCACTACCTTAACCTTTAAGGGAGTCTTACCCATATTTATTTCAATAATGTCGTTTACCTTCACGTCATAGGAGGCTCTCGCAGGCTTACCGTTTACGGAAACCTTTTCTGCGTCACAGGCCTCATTGGCTACTGTTCTTCTCTTTATAAGTCTCGAAACCTTAAGATATTTATCTAATCTCATCCTTCTTTTCCTTTCCGATGAAAAATAAAAGGCGGACTAAGCTTAAAAGCTCTCATCCGCCATTATTATCAAAATGCCAAATTACTTAGCAACAGCATCCTTTAATGCTCTGCCTGCCTTGAATGCAGGAACCTTTGTTGCGGGAATCTTAATCTTAGCCTTGGACTGAGGATTGATACCTTCACGAGCTGCACGCTCGCGAACTTCGAATGTACCGAAACCAACAAGCTGGAGCTTTTCGCCCTTAGCGAGTGTATCTGTGATTGTATCGATTGTTGCGCTGAGAGCTGCGTCAGCATCCTTCTTTGTCATTCCAGCCTTTTCAGCAATTGCTGCGATTAATTCTGCCTTTGTCATTTTTGAACCTCCAAAAAAATATAATTATTAGTGCGACCGGGTTTGTGCCATACCCGACCCCACGCAAAATTAAACCGAGTTACTCTTAACCTTCTCCCAATATTCATTTAATTCTTCTTGAGACAGTTCGGAAAGGATCTTCCCATCCTCGCCGATCAGGGTTTCAACTCCGCTAAATCGTATTATAAACTTATTTATCGCAAATGTCAAGGCTTTTTCGCTATCTTTTTTCAAAAATCTCGATAAGTTTGTGCACGAAAACAAAATATCGCCCAATTCCTCTTCTATTTTTATGTCACTTCCCGTAGAAATGGCGTTTTCAAGCTCCGAAATCTCGGATTTAAGCCTTTCGATGACCTCTTCTGTGGAAGTAAAGTCAAAGCCTGCGTTAGCGGCTCTTTTTCCGACCTTTTCGCCTCTGATAAGTGCAGGAAGCAGCTTCGGTACGCTTCTGAGCCTTTCGGAGGCGGTTTCTTCATTTTTCGACTTACTTTTCAGAACATCCCAGTTCTTAAGGACATCTGCTGTCGAATTAACCTTAACATCCCCGAAAACGTGGGGATGGCGGTATATAAGCTTCTTACAGATACCGTCGCATACGTCGTCGAAATTGTAATTGTTCATTTCGCTTTCAAGCTCGGAATGGAACACAATCTGAAGAAGAAGGTCGCCGAGCTCCTCCTTTAACAGCATATTATCCTCGCTGTCAATAGCCTCGGCCACCTCGTAAGCCTCCTCGAGAACGTCCATTCTTATGGACTTATGATCCTGTTCCCTGTCCCAGGGACAGCCCTTATCGCTCCTGAGCACCTTCATTATCGCTCTGAGGTCGTCGATATTGTATTTTTCCTTAATTTCAAACATTTTTCTCTTCCTTTGCGTTTTTTCTGATTATACCACTTTTTTCAGCTTTTATCAACAGCTTTTCGCTAATTTATTCTTAATGCAGGAATATAAAGCCCTGAAGCTTTCCTTATCGAAAATGAAAATCAGTGCAGTATAAATCACAGCCGCCGCTGTGCCTGAAAACAAAACCGCCGAAAGCCCGCCCATACTCTCACTGAGGACGTTATGTATAAAATAGAGGCCTGTTCCGCTTATTACCGCAGATAGGACAGGAGACAGGAATGAGCTTAACAGGAGGCTTTCGCCACAGTATTTCTTTTTAAGAACCCTTAGCGAATACATAAGACAGATAAAATCGGCAAGAACTGTACCGAGAGCCGCGCCTGTAATGTTCATAAATGGCAGGGGTATAAGAACAATATTCAGAACAAGCTTAAGAGCTCCGTGAATAAGGGCTGTTTTAACAGGAAAACGAAAATCGCCGCAGGACTGGAACACGGTAAGAACGGCGCAAAAGGCCGCAGAAATCAGTCCTCCCCCGCTAAGTACCGTTAAAGGCATTACAGAGACGAAAACCTCATCAGCCCTCGAGGAATAAAGTAAATTAAGCACAGGCTCAGCCAAAACCGCAAGAAAAATCCCAACAGGCGCCGAAATAAGAGCAGTTCCCTTATAAAGAAGCTTTATTTCCCTTCCGAAGCTCCTTCCCTTTGCTTCCGCCTCACAGGTAAGCCGAGGAAGCGCACAGCGGCTTATAAGAGCTGATACTGCCGCCGCAAGCATATATATCGACATAACAAGCCCCGAATAGCTTCCGTACATAAAGTTTCCTAAATCTGAACATTCTATCCTTTGCTCGGGGGAAAAGCCGAAATACCTTACCGAGAGATTTATACAGTTCGATACGGTAAGCATATCCGCAAGGGAAAGAAGATTGGCCGCCGCCGCTCCAAGCGCTACGGGAAGGGACTCGGTGAAAATGCCTGCGGAAAGCTCCCATATCTCAGAAAGCTTCATTTTCTCCCTGTATTCACGGAAGCTATCCGACCTTTTTCTCCCACGTATAAGCATAAAAACCGTACCGCAAAGCTCGCTCAGAGAAACGCCGAGGATAGCCGCCGCCGAGGCGTAGGGTAAGGCCGCCGCTTCGGAATTCATAATTTCAACAGCCTTCATATATGTGAAATAAGAAAGGCTTATACCGAGGAATGCCTTTACTATCGCCTCGATAACCTGTGAAAGAGCGGTAGGAAGCATATCGTTAAGCCCCTCGTAGTAGCCCCTGTAGACCCCTGTAACGGAACAGAAAAGTACTGCAGGCGCTATAATAAGTACAGACAGAAGGCTTTCGGGTGAATTGGCTATAAAGCTTACGAAGGGAACTGCCGCTATGTATATGAGTGCAGTACCCATTGCCCCTATGAACACAGCAAGCATAAGCGAGCATCTTTTCAGCTTTTCAATCTCGCTGTATTTTCGACAGGATACGTACTGAGCCACCCTTCGGGTCACTATAAGGGGTATTCCCGAGCAGGCAAAGGCAAGTACAGGCGTAAAAATGCTGTAAGCGTTGGTATAATAGCCCATACCCTCTCCGCCGATAATGTTGGCAAGAGGTATCTTAAGTACCGCTCCGAGACCCTTTGTAATTACCATTGCGAAAAAGAGAATTACTGTATTTCTTAAAAAGCCTTTTTTCTTAATCATCTTTTCTTCACTCTCCTTTACTCAATTTTATTGAGCTTTGTCCGTAAATATAACCTTTTACGCCTTTTTCACTACTTGACATATCAGTGTTTTTGAGGTAAAATAATAGTAATTGTTTTTAGCATATTTTATAAGGAAAGGAACTTAAAAAAATGACAGACGTTAAAAGCTTACTTTTAATATATCCCGACTTTCTCGAAGAAGATAAATACAGCCGTAACAAGCTCGGCAACTACAGCGAGGGCCTCGCTTCCATTTCGGCTGTTCTTAAGCAGGGAGGTCACGACGTAAAGCTCTATCATCAGCTTTATATGCCCGATAAGAACGAATTTCTCGAAAAGGTAAAGAGCTTTAACCCCGACGTTATCGGCTTTTCCGCAAGAACCACCGCTATCCCCTTCATTACCGAGATGGCAGGCTGGCTCGCTGATAATTTACCCGATATCCCCGTAACTATCGGCGGATATCACGCTATTCTCGTTCCCGACGAATGTATAAAGATTCGCGGTATCGATATCGTAACAGTCGGCGAGGGCGAATACCCCTTACTTGAATATATGGATTCTATCCGCGACGGAGTAAAGAGAACCGATATCGAAAGTATGTATTTCAAGCAGGAAAACGGCGAAATCATCAAGAATCCCGTAAGACCTCTTATCGAGGATCTCGACGAGCTCCCCTTCCCCGACTTCGACCTTTTCGATTATGAAAATCTTGACCGTTCGAAGAATTTTACCGCAATGGTAATGCTTTCGAGAGGCTGTCTCTTCAGCTGTACCTACTGCGGAAATTCCCAGTTCAGAAATGTTTACCCCAATAAGCAGAAGTACTGCCGCTTCAGAAGCCCCGAAAAGTCCATTGAGCTTTTAGAGCTTCTTTTAAAGAAATTCCACTTCATAAAGTTCATCGAATTCCGTGACGCTATCTTCAATATGTATAAGGAATGGTTCTACGAATTTATGCCTATGTACATTGAGCGTATACATCTCCCCTTTAACTGTAATCTCCGTTTCGACGTTCTCGACGAGGAAATGGTTAAGATGCTTAAAGAGGGCGGCTGTTATATGATAGATATCGGTCTTGAAAACGGTAACGAGGAATTCAGAAGAAAGTATCTCCACAGAAATATGAAGAATGACCACCTTATCGAGGTTTCGAAGTGGTTCAGAAAGTATAAGATTACTGCATTAACCTACAATATCGTCGGTCTTCCCTACGAAACCCTCGAATTATCCCTCGAAACGGTAAAGCTTAACGCTAAGCTCGATGTAGATAAGGTTATCCCCAACATCTTCTATCCCTATCCTATGACCATTCTCGAAAGAACAGCCCGTGAAGGCGGCTTTATGGACGATTCCGTAGACCCTAACGACCCTGTTCAGTTAAGAATGCCCCAGTATCCTAAGTATGACATTCTTTATATGGCTTATAACTTCAATAAGCTCGTTAAGAAATACAAGGCAATTTACGAGCTTCCCGAGGAACAGGCAAAGGCGGCCGAGGCTAAGCTCGACAAGAAGATTACATCTAAGAATTATCCGAGAAAGTTCCTTTATAAGTCTGCTAAATTTAAAGAGGACGCTTTTATAAAGGCTAAGAAAATCTTAAAGAAGGTTTCTCCCAAGCTCTTTATTTTCCTTAAAAATAAAACTATGAAAGAAGTCAAGCAGTAAGCCTGACCCGAGGATAAAGCATTGAAAACTATTCGTATTGAAGCTTCCGAGCCCTATAACGTAATAATCGGAAGAGGACTCCTCGATAACTGCGGCGATACTGTTGCAGAAGTTTTAAAATCCAAGCACACTGTTGTAGTTTCCGACGATACGGTTTATTCCCTTTACGGCGAAAAGCTTGAAAGAGCTCTGAAAAAATCAGGATTTACCGTTGATTCCTTCGTTTTCCCTCACGGAGAGGAAAGTAAATGTCATAAAACCCTTATGGCGCTTTATGATTTTCTTGCGGAAAAGAATATTACCCGTTCCGACAGCCTTATTGCCCTCGGAGGCGGTGTAACGGGCGACCTTACAGGCTTCGCCGCCGCAACCTTCCTCAGAGGTATCGACTATGTACAGGTTCCTACAACTCTCCTCGCACAGATTGACAGCTCCGTAGGCGGGAAAACTGCCGTAGATATATCCGGCGGTAAAAATCTCGTAGGCGCATTCAAGCAGCCTAAGCTTGTTCTTGCTGATGTTGATACCCTCTCCACGCTTTCGGAGGATATTTTCGCCGACGGTATGGGCGAGGCCGTGAAATACGGTATGATTTATTCAAGAGAGCTTTTCGACCTTCTTAAAACAGGAAAAGTAAAGGAAAAGCTTGAGGAAGTAATTGAAGCCTGCGTGGATATAAAGCGTCAGGTTGTTGAAAACGACGAGTTCGACTTAGGACTCCGTATGATACTTAATTTCGGTCATACTCTCGGTCATTCCATTGAAAAATACTATAACTATAACGGTATTTCTCACGGTAAGGCTGTTGCGGTAGGTATGTACCTTATGACAAGAGCCGCCGAGAAAAAAGGTATTATTGAAGCAAGCATAAGCGGCGAGCTTAAGGAATGTCTTATCGTAAACGGACTTCCCTACGAAACCGACGTACCCGACGAAGCTTTATTCAAGGGCTCTGTCAATGACAAAAAGCGCTTTTCCGATAATATCAACCTTATAATCTGTAAGGAAATAGGAAAGGCTGAAATAGTTAAGACAGCGGTTTCCGAATTTGAAAAGCTTATCTGTGGATAAGGCTAAAAGGAATTTACAATGAATGTTAAAATAACTCCCGCAATTTTAAGCGGAAAAATAAATGTTCCGCCTTCAAAAAGCATTTCACACCGTGCTCTTATTGCGGCGGCTCTTGCCGACGGGGAAAGCAGGATTTATAACCTGCTGGACTGCGTCGATATAACCGACGCTACTATCGGCGCTCTTACCGCCCTCGGTGCGGAGATTGAACAGTGCGACGGATATACGAGAGTAAAAGGTATCGGAAAAGCTCCCGAGACTGCCGATATAGACTGCCACGAAAGCGGCTCAACTCTCAGGTTTATTATGCCTATTGCGGCGGCGCTGGGCTGTCGCTCTGTTTTCAGAGGCACAGCCAATCTCCCTAACCGTCCCATTACTCCATATATCGAGGAATTCCCTAAGCACGGTGTCAAATTTATTGAGAATAAAATGCCCTATGTTACTGAAGGAAGACTCGGAGGAGGAGTTTATGAAATCCCCGGGAATATTTCCTCACAGTTTATTACGGGCTTTCTTTTCGCCCTTTCCCTTCTCGAAGAGGACAGCATTATCCGTATAACCACAAAGCTTGAATCCAAGCCCTACATAGACCTTACAATCGACGCTATGAAGGTTTTCGGCGTTACGGTAGAGGAAGTCGGCAACGAGTACCGTATAAAGGGCGGACAGAAATATAAGCCCTGTGATTACAGGGTCGAAGCCGATATGTCTCAGGCGGCATTCTTCTGCGTAGCTAAGGCAATTGGCGCTGACCTCGATATAATCGGGCTTAACCCCGACAGCCTTCAGGGCGACCGTGAAATAATAAGAATTACCGATGAATTTATGAAGAACGGAAAGGCCTTCGACGTTTCGGCAGAAAATATCCCCGACCTTGTCCCGATACTTACCGTTCTTGCCTGCTTCGCAGAAGGAACATCACATATCACCGACTGCGGAAGGCTCAGAATAAAGGAATGCGACAGACTTGAAGCTATTTCAAGTGAGCTCAATAAGCTGGGCGCTAAGATTACTGCAGGAGAAGACAGCCTTACCGTAATCGGCGTTAAGGAGCTCGAAGGCGGCGTATGCGACTGCTGGACAGACCATAGGATACCTATGTCCCTTGCCGTTGCGTCACAGCGCTGTAAGTCGCCCCTTATCCTTGAAGGTGCCGAATGCGTATCCAAGTCATACCCCACCTTCTTTGAAGATTTTGAAATGCTCGGAGGAAAATTCGATGTCATCTAATATTCATTTCGGAAATCTTTCCGTTTCAATTTTCGGCGAATCACACGGTAAAGGTATCGGCGTGGTTATCGACGGACTTCCCGGCGGTATAGAGCTGGATTTTGAGGCTATTCTTGATTTTATGGCAAGAAGAGCTCCGAAAAAGGACGGAATGAGTACCAACAGAAGCGAAAAGGATATGCCCGAAATTCTCTCCGGCTATTTTAACGGAAAGACTACAGGCACTCCCCTTTCAGCTGTAATCCGCAATACCGACCAGCATTCCGCCGATTACGGTAATATTCAGACTGTGGCGAGACCCGGACACGCCGATTATACAGGCTCAGTCCGTTACAACTATGCCAACGACCTTCGTGGCGGCGGACATTTTTCGGGAAGAATAACCGCTCCCCTTGTTTTTGCAGGGGCAGTATGCGGACAGGCTCTTGAAAAAATGGGTATATATTCCTGCGCTCATATATTAAGCGTCGGCGGAATCTATGACGACAGCTTCGATACCCTGAGCCTCGATAAAAGCCTTTTCGACAGTATTAAAAAGCGTGAAATGGCGCTTATAAACGAAGCTAAGGCTGAGGAAATTAAGGCTCTCGTAAACGAAGCAAGAATGAACCTCGATTCTGTCGGCGGAATAATCGAATGTGCCGTTACAGGCATAAAGGCGGGTATCGGCTCACCTATGTTCGACGGTATAGAAAACAGGATTTCACAGATTGTATTCGGTATTCCTGCCGTTAAAGCAGTAGCCTTCGGTAAAGGCTTCGAATTTGCCGAAATGAAAGGCTCGGAGGCTAACGACGCTTTCACCACGGACGGAAAGGAAATAAAAACCCTTACCAACAATAACGGCGGTATTTTAGGCGGCATAACAAACGGTATGCCCGTTATATTTACTGCGGCAATAAAGCCTACCCCCTCAATCGCACAGCCTCAGCAGACTGTGGATTATGTTAAAATGGAAAATACAACTCTCGAAATTAAAGGGCGCCACGACGCCTGTATCGTTCCGAGAGCCGTCCCCTGTGTAGAAGCGGCGGCAAATATAGCCCTGCTTTCCTTCCTTGTATGACGGATAACTGAAAGGAATTATAAATTGGATATACCCTCTATCAGAATTGACAGTGAATTTGATTTATGCGTTTATTTCTGTTACGTGCTCGATAATTTCGGAGAGCTGGGCGATTCGGTCATAAGTGAAATCGTTCTCTCTCTGGAATGCGCAAATTATTTCGAGCTTATGACTCAGGTTGGCGTAATGGAAACTAAAAAGCTTATATCTACCCGTAACGATAAAGAAAAAGGAGAACGCTTCTATAAGCTTCTACCCGAAGGAAAGACCCTTTCCGAGCAGTTTTCTGCAACACATATCCCCCTCTCCATAAGAGAAAATACCCTCAGAACGGGCGAGGAGGTTATAAAGAGACTGGAACGGGAAAAATCGGTAAGATGCTATATAAATTACGATTATATACGTAGAAGATACGACCTTAACGTAAAATTTCTCAATGAGATAAACGGCGATATAATCCTTGACGTAAAGCTTTACGCCCCTAATGAGGCAAAGGCTAAGGAAATGAAGGAACGCTTTATCGATAATTCGGGAAAAATTATCCCTAAGATTATGAATATGTTTTTAAGAGACGATTTCGAAACTTTCGAAAATATGGAAAGGGCTTTAAGAAATGAAGAAAATTAAAAGAATTGCGGCAGGACTTCTCGCACTCTCGCTTTTATGCTCCTGCGGTACAGCAGAAGGTCAGACAGATACAAGCGACGGCGGTACAAGCGAGGTTACTGCCGAAAACTCCGCCCCCCTCTCCAACCCTGTAGCTATGACAGCCGACGGCGACGTTGATATGGAGATAGCTTTGGCTTATGAGACAGATTTCGATAAGCTTAAGGCGGAGCTTGACGCAAAAACCGTAGCCGAGGGAGAGCTTGTCTCCGACAATACCAATGAGGAAACACAGGCTCTTTACGAATGGCTCAAGGAGAACTACGGAAAAAACGTCATAAGCGGTCAGCAGATGGGCAATAACAAAGCCTACGAGGACATTCTCTATTATTACCTTACAGGCGATCTGCCTGCAATAAAGGGCTTCGACTTTATTTTTAAGACTACCCCAAACGGCGACGGCTCAGACTGGACTCAGATGGCGATAGACTGGCATACAAAATCCAACGGTATTGTGGCTTTCGCCTGGCATTGGAATGTACCCAGGGATGTAAATGATCCCGACGGCGGTCACGCCTTCTATTCTGAAGAGATAGTAAATTTCAGCCTTGCCAATGCGGTAACTCCCGGAACAAAGGAATACGAGATAGCTATCCACGATATCGACCTTATTGCCTACGAATTACAGAAGCTTGAGGCGGCAGGAGTACCCGTTTTATGGCGTCCTCTCCACGAAGCAAGCGGTGCCTGGTTCTGGTGGGGTGTTGCAAATAAAGAAATTGCTGAAAACGAATACTATCAGAAGCTCTGGTATATGATTTACGACAGACTCGAAAACTACCATAAGCTTACGAACCTTATCTGGATATGGAACGGCCAGAATAAGCATACAATGGTACATCCAAACACCTATGATATTTCGGGTATGGATATATATCCCGAAACTATGGACCATTCCGCACAGGAACAGCAGTATGCAAACCTTGTAAAAATTACCGAGCCCGGTAAGCTTCTTACAATTTCGGAATGCGGATATATTCCCGATTCCGATGAGCTGGCTAAGAATGCCGATGAAATCAAGTGGCTTTACTTTATGCCCTGGAACGGTGATTTCGTTTATAAAGGAACTTCCGTTCTCGGTATTCCGAGAATAAATACCGAAAAAATGGACGAGGAATTTCTAAAGAAGGTTTTCTCTGCCGATAACGTTATAACCTGGTCAGAGCTTCCCGATTTCGAGGGTACTGAAAGAAACATCCCCGACAGATTACAGCTTTCTCTCGTTGATATGGAAAAACAGCGTGAAAAGGACGCAAAAAAGTAAGAGGATAATTATGGAAATTGAACTTAAAAAAGGTAATGCTTCCGCTAAAATAAAGGATAAGGGCGCTGAGCTCGTTTCCCTGAAAATAGGCGGTAAGGAGCTTATGTGGTGCGGCGATGAAAAATACTGGGGAAAAACCTCCCCCTTTCTCTTCCCTATGATAGGTAATCTCCGTAACGGAAAAACCCTTATCAACGGAAAGGAATATTCTATAACAAAGCACGGCTTCGCGAGAGATAACGTGTTTACTGCCGAAAAGCTTTCCGACGATAAGGCAGTATTCACCTTCTCCGCCAATGAGGAAACAAAAAAGAGCTTTCCCTTCGATTTTAAGGTTCAGCTCACTTACACCTTATCCGATGAAAAACTCACAATAGATTATTCCGTTACAAATGAAGGGGACGAGGATATGCCCTACTGTATCGGCGCTCATCCCGCTTTTTCCTGTCCCGATATTTCGGATTATGTCCTTATTTTCGGACAGGACGAAACAGTTAAAAGTCCCGTTATGAATCTTACGACCCGTATGTGGGGCGATAACGACAGAATCGAACGCCTTAACAACAGCAACCGCTTCGAGCTTTCTTATCCCCTTTTCGATAACGACTGTGTTTATTTCGACACGATTAAGTCGAAAGACTGCGCCCTTGTTTCGAAGAAGGACGGAAAGGGCGTTAAAGTAAGCTGGACAGGCTTCGAAACTCTCGGAGTCTGGACTCCCGACCATAAAAATGCGCCCTTTATCTGTATCGAGCCCTGGTGCGGCTGTGACGATTACGATACTGATAACGGAGTATTCAAGGATAAGAGAGGGATTCAGACTGCCCGTAAAAATGAAACAAGACATTACAGTATGACGCTGGAGGAAGTATGATGCCTGAAGCAATACAGAACTTCGATTTTGCCGTTTTAAACGCTATCCAGGACATATTCGTCTGTGATTTTATGAACATATTTATGCTGATAGTAACCTTTCTCGGCGGTGCCGTGATATGGCTGGCGGTTGCGGCAGTACTTCTTTTTATAAAGTCACAGCGTTTCAATTCAATTTATATAGCGGCGGCTGTTTTATTTTCACTTTTGCTGATTGAATGTGTGATTAAGCTGATGTTTATGAGGGAGCGCCCATATCTTATCGCTGATTTCCCGATAATATGCGACCCGCCTATGGGTACCTCCTTCCCTTCCGGACATACAAGCATATCTTTCGCTGCTGCCGTAACCTTTTTCAAGGTTAAGAAATGGCTTGGCTTCGTAGGACTGGGCTTTGCGACTCTCGTAGGCTTTACACGTCTTTACCTTTATGTCCATTTCCCTACCGACGTTATAGCAGGAGCAATAATAGGCTCCCTTGTCGGTCTTATGATTATATTTATTGTTGACGGCTTCAGAAAGCTGTACTACAGAAAGAAAATGACCAAAAGCAACTGATATAAAATAATCCCACAGTTCACACTGTGGGATTTTCAGACTGTCGATAAACCCACGCACCGCAAAAATGCAGGTTGTTATAATCGGACAGTACCCTGTAAGATAATTTCAAAAGAATTTCGCAGAGACGTATACACGGCTCTGCTAAAGCATTTTGCTTACTTCGTCAAAAGCCGCTTACCGTATCTGCATACGCCTACAGCGGCTTTTTCCTCGTCTGCGTGTGCCTATCGAAGCCTGTCGGCTTGTCGAAAACATTTTCGACAAGCCGTAAAATCCCACAGTTCACACTGTGGGATTTTACTATTTTCTGTGTTTTTTCAGAATTTCGAGTATACTTTCTCTTACCTCTTCCGTTTCCCTTTCAAGGGGAAAATACTGTCCGTCCTTTTCTGTTATGAGGTCGCCTTCCCTTGCTTCGGGAGAAATTTTGTCCCTATAAATGCTGAACAGGAATATTTCACCGTCTTCATCGGTTTTCTCGATTACTGCAAATTCAGCTTCAAATCTATCAAGCACAAGTCTTTCCATATCATTCTCCTATAAAGGATTTATCCTCCGAGGTAATTATCCTGTAATCATTACCGTCGCTTACAAAAACGATATCGCCCTGCATATCGGTACGATAAATTTCAATTCCGAGCTTTTCGAAAAGCTCCATAGGCTCCTTATGAGGGTGGCCGTAATCGTTTGAGTCCCCTACCTCAATCACTCCGTAATCGGGAGCTACCGACTGCATAAATACCTTACAGCTTGAGCTGTCGCTTCCGTGATGCGCTACCTTTATAACCTCCGCCGAAACGTCGAGGCCGCTTTCAAGGATATCGCGCTCCGCCTTTTCCTCTATATCACCCGTGAACAGGAAGCTGTTATCGCCGTGAACGTATTTCACCACAAGCGAATAGTTGTTAAGGTCGTCGTAGCTCTCTACGGGAGCAAGGATTTCAAGCCGTCCGTCGGTAAGAGGAACTGTATCTCCCGCCTCGGGGAAAATTATCGGGATATTCTTTCTGTCGATTGCCTCAATAAGCTTTACGTACGAGCTTGTGGCAGGAAGCATATCCTCCTCCATATCCGCCATTATAACCGAGCCTACCTCGAAAGAATCAACTATTTTCGCCATAGACCCCATATGGTCGGAATGGGGATGAGAAATAACGATATATTCAAGCCTGCTAACGCCGAGATTGTTCAGGTAGCCCGTTACCGAGCTTACTTCGGAGTATTCGCCGCTGTCGATAAGGACGTAGCTTCCGCCTGCGTCTATAAGCTCACAGTCACCCTGACCCACATCAATAAAATGCACGGCGGTTTCTCCGTCGGCAATATCGCCGTACACGCTACCGCTGAGTCCTGCACCTTCGTAAAGCTCATTCCAGGTAGGAATGAAGTCAAGGTGACATACCGCCTCGTTAAGACATATTATCGCCGTAAAAATAACCGCAATTATACATATAACCGCTATTACGGTTTTCTTATCAGCCCTTCTTCCTGAAGGTTTTTCGCTTAGGAGAGCTTCCTGAAGAATTTCCTCGGTAATTTCGTCCGCTCTTATCTGTAAATCTTCCCTTTTCGGTCTGTTTCGTTTTTTTACTCTGAGTTTGTCTGCCATACTTGTTATCGCTTTCTTTTCTTACAGGTAACTTTTCGGCGGAAGGAATAAGACAATCGGGGCCATTTCCGATTAAATCCCTTCTTTTCGCAATTGTCAGAGCCTTTTCAACTAAAGCTCTGTTCTCCTTCTTGAAATACTGGAGTAAAACTCTCTGGAGCTGTTTTTCCTCCTGTTTTCTCGGAACGTATACAGGCTCAAGAGTGTACGGGTCAAGCCCTGTGTAAAACATAGCCGTAGATATCGTTCCCGGGGTAGGATAGAAATCCTGAACCTGTTCGGGGCGGATATTGTGTTTTTTCAGGAATACTGCAAGATCAACGGCGTCGCTCAGAGTACAGCCGGGATGAGAGGACATAAGGTAGGGCACGAGATACTGCTCCTTACCGATACTTTTCGTTATCTCATAGAACTTCTTCTCGAAGCCTTCGTAAACGTCGATATGAGGCTTTCCCATATAGTCGAGAACCTTGTTGCTGGCGTGCTCGGGGGCTACCTTAAGCTGTCCGCTTACGTGGTTGGCAATAAGCTCCTTCATAAATTCGTCGCTTTTATCCGCCATAAGATAGTCGTAGCGTATTCCCGAACGGATAAATACCTTTTTCACGCCCTTAATCTCTCTTATCTCCCTGAGCATATCGAGATATTCGGTATGATCCGCCTTTAAATTCGGGCAGGGCTTCGGAGCAAGGCATTTTCTGCCCTTACAAAGCCCCTTTTCAAGCTGTTTATCACAGGAGGGAGCTCTGAAATTGGCGGTAGGCCCGCCGATATCGTGAATATATCCCTTAAAGCCGTCCTTTTTCGTCAGCTCGTATGCCTCGTTAAGCACAGATTCACGGCTTCGGGTCTGGATACGTCTGCCCTGATGAAGAGCGATAGAACAGAAATTACAGAAGCCGTAACAGCCCCTGTTATGGGTAATTGAAAATTCAACCTCCTCGATTGAGGGAACTCCGCCCTCATTTTCATACATAGGATGATAGGCTCTCATATAGGGAAGCTCGTAGGCACGGTCGAATTCCGACTGTGTAAGGCTTCTCTGAGGCGGATTCTGTACAAGCATCATATTTCCGTGACGCTGGATAACCGTTCTTCCGTAGATTTCGTCCTGTTCGTCGTACTGCTTGCGGCAGGACTTCGCATAAGCCTTTTTGTTCTCGCTTACTACCTCGAAGCTGTCGCACTGCACAGCGCCGAGAGGAGTATTTACAGGCTCGGTAAGATAACAGGTTCCCCTTATATCGCGGATATCACGAAGCCTGTCGCCGCCCTTTATTCGGTTATAAAGCTCGGTTATGGTTACCTCGCCCATACCGTACATAAGAAGGTCGGCACCGCTGTCCACAAGCACGGAGGGCATAACCCTGTCCGCCCAGTAATCGTAATGAGCGAAACGTCGGAGAGAAGCTTCAAGACCGCCGATAGCTATGTCCGTATCGGGGAAAAGCCTTTTTAACGTACGGCAGTACACCGTAACCGCACGGTCGGGACGTCTTCCGCCTTTTCCACCTGCGCTGTAGGCGTCGTCATAGCGTTTTTTTCCTGCGACGGTATAATTGGAAACCATACTGTCGATATTTCCGCCTGTTACCATAAAGCCGTATTTCGGCCTTCCAAGCTCAGTAAAATCCTCGTCGGAAACAGGCTGAGCAATAATTCCCACAGTACATCCGAAGCTTTCAAGCATACGGGAAATTATTGCAATACCAAAGGATGGGTGGTCCACATAGGCGTCACCCGTCACACATATAAAGTCAAGCTGTTCTATTCCTTTTTCGTCGAGTTCTCTTTTCGACACAGGTAAAAACGGCATAAAAACATTCCTTTCTTATTTAAGCAGAGTTATCCACTTATCATTTTCCCTGAGATAACACATTTCGCTTAAATCATCCTTTAAAAATACTTCAAGCATTTTTTCCATTTCAGAAGCAAGGTTCAGTCTCCTGAACTCATCGAGAGTAACCCAGAAAACCTCCCCCTCCTCCGAGGATTTAAGCTCGCCTGTAAATTTGTCTGTTTTATAAAGCAGGACTACATATCTCGAGCCGTCCTCGTTCATCCAGTCCTTTATACCGCAAAGACGTGGACAGGATATTGTAAGTCCCGTTTCCTCGTATACCTCGCGGATTACTGCGTCGGTAAAGCTTTCACCCTTTTCAACGTGACCGCCGGGGAAAAGCGCTCCGCCCCAGGTCTTACTGATTTTATCCTGGGCAAGAACCTTATCCCCGTCGTAAATCATACACATATTGGTAAATTCAACCGTTTCAGTTCTTGACATCTCAGTCCGCCTTATTCATCTTTCTTTCATACCAGTCCTGCTTGGTTAAAAGCACCTGACGGGGCTTACTTCCCTCGTAAGGACCTACAACTCCAAGCTCTTCCATTGTATCGATAAGTCTTGCGGCTCTTCCGTAGCCTAATTTAAGCTTACGCTGAAGGTATGAGGTGCTGGCCTGTCCTGCCTCGATAACGGCTTCGATAGCCTCGTCAAGCTTATCGTCGTTTACGTCGATATCGCCGCCCTCGTCCTCGGCGCCCTTGTCGTTCTTATTAGCCTTCTGTGCCGCAAGCTCAGCCTGTTTTTCGATTTCGTCGATAACATTCTGGTCATAATCGAGGATAAAGGAGTTCTTGATAAAGTCTACTACCCTTTCGACCTCCTTATCGGAAACCCAGCAGCCCTGCACACGTAGAGGCTTCGGCATACCTACAGGGAAATAGAGCATATCGCCCTTACCGAGAAGCTTTTCTGCGCCTGCGCTGTCGATAATGGTACGGCTGTCAACCTGTGACGCTACCTTTAAGGCAATACGGCTCGGAATATTCGCCTTGATTACACCTGTAACTACGTTTACGGAGGGACGCTGTGTAGCGATTACAAGATGCATTCCCGCCGCACGAGCCATCTGTGCAAGACGGCAGATACTGTCCTCGGTTTCTCCCGGAGAAGCCATCATAAGGTCGGCAAGCTCGTCTATAAAGATTACAATCTGAGGTAAAACGTTCATATCGTCCTTGGTTTTGGCAAGCTTATTATAGCCCTCCAAATCACGGACGTTATTGTCGGAGAAAAGCTTATAGCGGTTGAGCATTTCGGTTACTGCCCAGGCTAAGGCGCCCGCCGCCTTTTTCGGGTCGGTAACTACAGGAATAAGAAGGTGGGGAATTCCGTTATATATCATAAATTCAACCGCCTTCGGGTCAATCATAAGAAGCCTTACTTCGTCGGGAGTCGAGCGGAAAAGAATACTCATAATTATTGAGTTTACACAGACGGATTTACCCGAGCCTGTGGTACCTGCGATAAGGATATGAGGCATTTTCGCTATATCGGCGATTACTATATCGCCTGAAATGCTCTTACCGAGAACGGCTCCGAGCTTACTCTTTGTATCACGGAAATCCTTGCTGTCCACCATTTCACGGAAGGGAACGCTGTCCACCTTCCTGTTGGGAACTTCGATACCTACCGCCGCCTTATTTGGAATAGGCGCTTCTATACGGACTCCTGCCGTAGCTAAATTAAGGGCAATATCATCAACAAGGTTTGTAATCTTGGAAATTTTTACGCCCGGTGCAGGCTGTAGCTCGTAACGGGTTACGGAAGGGCCTCTCGCCGCTTCCAGGAACTTCGTCTCTACGCCGAAGCTCTTAAGCGCATTTACAAGAGTTTCCGCATTATTGGCGATTTCAGCGTTTATATCCTCGTCGGAACGCTCGTGAACAACGTCGTTAAGAAGCTCGCAGGGGGGTAAATGATACTGCTCGGCATCGGAGATTATATCGGTAAATCTCGTCTGACCATTTTCGTCGGTTTCGAGGACTGTTCCTAAAACCTTGGCATTTTCCTCTGCGGCGCGGTTACGCTCCTCCTGTTCCTTGGTAAAATCCTTTATCGCCTCGATAATACCGTCATCAGAGCTTTCGGGCTCCTCGGTCTTTACGGGGGAAGCTTCTTCCGCTACGGTTACGGTTTCCTCCGTATTTTCGGGTACGAAGCGGATTGCATTATCGGGATTTATAAGGCTGTCGTGCTTAACTACGGGATTAAGTATTTTTTCGCTTTTTCCCGTATCATCTGCAAAGAATGGGCCGTCGGGGCTGTAGGGACCGCCTTCGGCAGGCTTGCTGTCGTCAATAACCACATTGTCAACAGTCTGCTGTACGGGTTCCTTAACCTTATTTTCAAACTTTCCCTTAAGGAAGTCGTTGAGATCCTTCTGGAACTCCTCGCTTTCCTTTTTCTGCTCAGCCATAGGATTAGGTATTTCCTTTGCCTTTTCCTCCGCCGCCTTCTTTTCCTCGGCGGTAACCTCCTGCTGTGCATTTGTTGTAGTATTGGCTATGGAAGCGAATTTCTTTGCACGCTTTTCTTCCTCGGAAAGCTGTTTTTCCGCTATACGCTCCTCTCTTCTCGCTGTGCGCTCCGCAGTACGGCGCTCACGCTCCTCCCTGCTCTTTCGGAGGGTTTCTTCCTCTATCTTTTCAAGCTCCTGCTGGACATAACGGTTTTCTTCCTTATACTGCTCGTGCTTTTCCTTGGCGTAGCTTCCCGCCTTTCTGAAGGGTCGGATAATAGCTCTTATCATATCCGCAAGGGACTTTCTCGTAATAATCATAACTACCACGAAAATAACAAGTATAAGTATTATTACAGCACCTACTCTTCCGAAAAGAAGAAGCGGAGCTCCGAGAATAAGTCCTGCAAGACCGCCGCCTGAGAGACATTTTCCCTTTTCGTATATATATGATATTGTATCTCCGAAGCTCGGCTCGACCGCCTCGGGGTCTCCGATAGAGCCAACGAAGAGAATCTGTGCCGCAGCCGCCGCAAGAAGGAGAATAAGCGTAAGCTGTACCATTCTTTTTGAGATTGTAGACTTAGTCTTATCCGCCGAAATCATTACAGCTATGTATATTACTACAGGTCCTACCGCAAAGGCAGTTATTCCGAAAAGTCCGTCGAGAAAGCCGTGAATAGCGTCCCACGCCGTAGGCTCGGCAACGGAAGCGTCGCCTATAAAGGCGAATGCGGTAAGCAGTACGCCTATAGCGAACATAACTATCGAAATAGTATGACGTCTTTTTGCGTTTTCCTTCATTAACTGTTCTTTTCTTTTTGCGATAAGCTCCTCGGACTGTTTTGAAGCAGTTTTCCTCTGTCCGCCGCTCTTTTTATTTTCCGCCATTTTTAGACTTCCCTTTCTTTAATTGAGTACGAAAAGAGGACTTCCCGTAACATTTTCATATATTCCCACACCTATACAAAGAAGGCCGAGAATTATGGCATATATGCCGAAAATTTTGAATTTATCCTTACTTATTACAAGCTTAACAAGCTTTATAGCCAGGAAGCCGACTACCGCCGAAACAGCAAAGCCCACAAGAAGCGGAACTATGTCGATTTCAGCGCCCGACTCAACAACACTCTTTATTTCAAGAAGGCTTCCGCCGAGAATTGCGGGGATACCGAGAATAAAGGAGAAGGTTACCGCCGTTTCACGGGTCATTCCGCAGAAAAGTCCTGCTGTGGTAGTACTGCCCGAACGGGAAACGCCGGGGAAAAGAGCCACGCACTGGAAAAGTCCCACTATAACCGCATCCTTTACCTTCAAGTCCTTACCTGTCTTGAGTCCTTTTACGCAGGCGTCGGAAAGTATAAGAAGAAGTGCGGTAAAGAGGAAGGCACAGCCCTCGAAAATAATATCGCCGTCGCCTTCTACGGAAATGAAGAAATCCCTGAAGTAATAAACGGGAACGAGAATAAGCGTAGCTATAATTATCATCATCATCATACGGCGGCTATCGTTCATTTTACTCCACTTGAAGCGGCCTCTGAAGATATCTCCTATAGTAAGGAAGAATTCCTTTATAATTCCCCATATAGCCTTTCGGAAGGCGGCGAAAACCGCAACAAGAGTACCGAGATGAAGAACTATCGAAATGAGAAGGCTTTCCTCGCCTATATTCATAAAATGCTGTGCTACGGAAAGATGACCCGAGCTCGAAATCGGTAGAAATTCCGTAAGCCCCTGAATAATACCCTGAATAATGATGCTGATGATGTCCATATTATGTCCTTTCTATGTAATGCAGGAATACTCCTGCAGTCAGTTTATATATGTGAAGGGCCGGTACCTTTTATCGAGATAAAGAACAGGATTTGTTGAAAAAAGACGCTTTACATGTTTTCTTCCGCCGCATTCGCAGACTTCTATAAAGCCTCCGCATACAGCTACCGTCTCCACAGCCGAAAAGGTCTGTCCCTCACCGTTATTTAAGAATATGTCGTAATCGCTTACGATAGAATGAATAACCACAGCCGTCACCTCAGGATTTTTCTTCCGTTTTCTTAACGGCTTTTTTCTTCTCCTCGGGGGAGCCCTCCTCGATAAGGCTGTAAAGACAGTCGATTGCGTCGGCAAGTCCGCCGAGACTATCGATAAGTCCGCTCTTTACCGCCGTCTCTCCGTCAACCACCGAGCCCACGTCCATAACAAGCTCATCCTTCTTCATCATAAATTCACGAAACCTTTTTGCAGTAATCTTACTGTTACGGGTAACGAAATTTGTGATACGCTCCTGCATACGGTCGAAATAGGACAAGGTCTGGGGAACGCCGAGAACAAGCCCGTTCATTCGTACAGGATGAATTGTCATTGTGGCGGAGGGTACAATAAAGCTTTTACGTGCGCATACTGCAAGAGGAACGCCGATAGAATGACCGCCGCCCACTACTATCGAAACCGTAGGAGTTTCCATTCCCGCTATAAGCTCCGCTATGGCAAGTCCTGCCTCAACGTCGCCGCCGACGGTATTAAGAATAATAAGGAGACCCTCGATATTTTTATCCTGTTCTATCGCTACGAGAGCAGGAATAATATGCTCGTACTTTGTGGTCTTATTCTGTGGCGGAAGGATATAGTGACCCTCAATCTGGCCGATTACCGTAAGACAATGGATAAGGTGCTTCGCATTCGGTACGGGAATGACCCCTGTATCCGAGCTTTCGGCATTTTCTCCGCTTACAGCTTCCTCGTTATCATTACTGTTTTTATACTTCATTACTGATTCCTTTCCAAGAGTTCTTTTTTGAATTATTATCAGTAAATAAAGCATAAATATACATTGTATATTATATCACATTTAACCTGTAATTGCAATTATTTTTTCGAAAAATCCGTTACTTTTAAAAATCATCTTGACTTTTTTACATAAATGATGTATAATATTTACTGGTCAATTACCATACGGAGACGTATCGAAGTGGTCATAACGAGAACGACTCGAAATCGTTTGGCGGGTAAAACCGTCCGTGGGTTCGAATCCCACCGTCTCCGCCAATAAAAAATGTGTCGCACACGATATTCGTGCGACATATTTTTTATTGCTGTGGTGCCGAGCTGGGATTCGAACGACGAATAGGCGCTCCGCGCCGTCCCGCCGTCTCCAAATACTTGCCTCACAAGTATTTCACACGATATTCGTGCGACATATTTTTTATTGCTGTGGTGCCGAGTAGGGATTCGAACGACGAATAGGCGCTCCGCGTACGATTTAATAATATACTGCCACCGGGTAGTCATGCGAATGCATTCGTAAACACATCGTTAGGTCTTTGAAGATGTGTACGGATGCATTTTTTGTTAAGGAGGAAAAAATGAAAAAGCTTATAAATTATTTTACAAAAGGAGAGCTAATACTCTGGGGAGTATCGGTAATATTTATCCTCGCCTCATTCCTTATTTTCGACAGGATAAATTACCTTACCCTTTCCGCTTCCCTTATCGGCGTTACGTCACTGATTCTAAGCGCTAAGGGAAATCCCCTCGGTCAGCTTCTTATGATAATTTTCAGCATTCTCTACGGAATAAT
The DNA here is from genome assembly GCA_045579625.1 of Ruminiclostridium sp. GTDB lineage: Bacteria > Bacillota > Clostridia > Oscillospirales > Ruminococcaceae > Ruminiclostridium_E. Next base: position 1,934 of record JAZNMN010000017.1, on the reverse strand, counting down.
CTCATTCTCCTTCTCCTATTACGGAGAGATGATAACCTATCTCGGAATGACAGCGCCGATGGCTCTTTTTTCACTTATAGCCTGGCTTAAAAACCCCTTTAACGGAACCCGCAGTCAGGTTGAGGTAAACAGGCTTCCGAAAAAAGAAATCCCCCTTCTCGTTATACTAACTGCAGCGGTTACGGTACTGTTCTACTTTATTCTCGGTTACTTCAATACCGAAAATCTTATTCCGAGTACAATTTCCGTAACAACAAGCTTTGCGGCAGTATACCTTACCTTCAGAAGAAGCCCTTACTTCGCCCTCGCCTATGCGGCGAATGATATAATACTGATAATACTGTGGACGCTGGCTTCTCTTGAGGATATTTCATATATGTCGGTAAATATATGCTTTATCGTTTTTCTTATAAACGATATCTACGGCTTTATAAACTGGCGACGCATGATGAAAAGCCAGAAGGAAGCCCTTAACCGATGATTTTTCTCAGATATGGAAGAACTGCCCTATAAAGTAATTGACAAAAGCTTCTTGTTGTGGTAAAATTAAGGTGTATTTTTATGTCCGTTTATGTCGGGCAGTACTATTACATCGTTAAATTTTTTTATAAAAGAAAGGGCAAAGATATGGCAGTTTATCGTATTTATGTCGAAAAGAAACAGCGCTATGCCGTTGAAGGAGAGGCGGTTCTCTCCGATATTACAACAGCGCTCCGAATCGACGGTGTTACCGACGTTAGAATTATCAACCGTTATGACGTCGAAGATATCTCTAAGGAAAATTTCGAGCGTTCTATCCCCGTAGTTTTCTCCGAGCCTCCCGTAGATGACGTTTTCTACAAGCTTCCCGAGGTAAAGGAAAACGAAAGAATGTTTGCGGTTGAGTTCCTCCCCGGTCAGTTCGACCAGAGAGCGGACAGTGCGGCTCAGTGTATCCAGATGCTCTGTCAGGGGGACCAGCCTCTCGTAAAATATGCAAAAATCTACATTTTAAGCGGAAAAATTACCGACGAAGAATTCGCAAGAATCAAGCATTTCTTAATCAATGGCGTTGAATCCCGTGAATGCGGCTACGACGAATACGAAACTCTTAAGATAAAGTACGATATTCCTACCGAGGTTGCTACTCTCGACGGCTTCCTTGACCTTGATGAAAAGGGACTTGCCGACTTTATAGCTAAGTACGGTCTCGCTATGGACGAGGGCGATATAAAGTTCTGTCAGGACTACTTCAAGACCGAAAACCGTAATCCTACAATTACCGAAATCCGTATGATAGATACCTACTGGTCTGACCACTGCCGTCATACAACCTTCGGTACAATCATCGATAACGCAGATATCAAGGCTCCCTATATCGCAGATACATATAAGGAATATAAGGCTGACCGTGAAGAACTCGGAAGAGGAAATAAGCCTGTCTGCCTTATGGATATCGCTACCCTCGCCGCTAAAAAGCTTAAGAAGGACGGTATCTTAAAGGATCTCGACGAAAGCGAAGAGATAAATGCCTGCTCCGTAAGAATTACCGTTGACGTTGACGGTAAGGACGAGGACTGGCTCCTTATGTTCAAGAACGAGACCCATAACCACCCCACAGAAATCGAGCCCTTCGGCGGTGCGGCTACTTGCCTCGGCGGCGCTATCCGTGACCCCCTTTCGGGAAGAGCTTATGTATATCAGGCTATGCGTGTAACAGGCGCATCCGACCCCCTTCTTCCCGTTGCCGATACAATCGAAGGAAAGCTCCCCCCCAGAAAGATTACTACCACAGCGGCGGCAGGCTACTCCTCCTACGGTAACCAGATCGGTCTCGCAACAGGCCACGTTGCTGAAATCTATCACGACGGCTATATGGCTAAGCGTATGGAAATCGGTGCAGTTATCGCTGCTGCTCCCGCAGACCACGTAAGACGTGAAAGACCCGCCCCCGG
>JAZNMN010000016.1:0-10214 GCA_045579625.1 Ruminiclostridium sp. | reverse complement strand
CTTAGCGATATCAACCATACAGTTGTCTTCATCCATTACGATAAGACCGCCGGAACCCATCATGGAACCGATAGCGATAAGGTTATCGTAGTCAATCGGAACATCGATGTGTTCTACAGGAATACAACCGCCGGAAGGACCACCTGTCTGAGCAGCCTTGAATGCCTTACCATTAGGAATACCGCCGCCGATTTCGTAAACTACGTCACGGAGAGTTGTACCCATAGGAATTTCAACAAGACCTGTGTGCTTGATCTTACCGCCGAGTGCGAATACCTTTGTACCCTTGGACTTTTCAGTACCCATAGATGCAAACCATTCAGCACCCTTTAAGATAATCTGAGGAATGTTAGCGTAAGTTTCTACATTGTTGAGAACTGTAGGCTTCTGGAATAAACCGCTTTCTGCAGGGAAAGGAGGACGAGGTCTGGGTTCGCCTCTGTTACCTTCGATAGATGTCATAAGTGCTGTTTCTTCACCACATACGAATGCACCGGCACCAAGACGGATATCCATATCGAATTCAAAGCCCTTGCCGAATACATCCTTACCTAAGATACCTGCCTTACGAGCGTCGTTGATAGCAATCTGAAGACGTTCAACAGCGATAGGATATTCAGCACGTACATATACATAACCCTGTGTAGCACCGATAGCGTAGCCGGCAATAGCCATAGCCTCGATTAAAGCGTGGGGGTCGCCTTCAAGAACGGAACGGTCCATAAATGCACCGGGGTCGCCTTCGTCGGCATTACAGCATACATACTTCTGGTCAGCGTCCTGAACGAGTGTTCTTGCAAGATGCCACTTACGGCCTGTGGGGAATCCGCCGCCGCCGCGTCCTCTTAAGCCGGAATCAAGAACTACCTTGATAACGTCTTCGGGAGTCATTTCTGTTAAACACTTGTAAAGTGCGAGATAGCCGTCCTTGGAAACGTATTCGTTAACATCTTCGGGATTGATAACGCCGCAGTTTCTTAAAGCTACACGCTTCTGCTTCTTATAGAATGCAGTCTGGTCGTAAGGAATGATGCCTTCGGGAGTAATTGTTTCCTTATAAAGGTACTTTTCAACAACATTACCCTTTATGAGATGTTCGGTTACGATTTCAGGAATCTGGTCTTCCTGAACCATTGAATAGAAGCTTCCTTCGGGATATACAATCATAATCGGACCTAAAGCACAGAGACCGAAGCAACCTGTCTTTACAACTCTGATTTCATTTTCAAGTCCGTTTTTCTTGAGTTCTTCTTCAAGCTTTGCGATAATCTTCATACTGTTGGAAGAAGTACAGCCTGTACCACCGCAAACTAAAACGTGACGGCCTTCCATAACGGGAGCCATCTCAGCCTTAATAGCCTGAGGCTTTTCTAAGCTCATCATAAGTCTATTTTCCTTTCAATTTTAGTATAGCAAATTATTCAGCGTACTTGGCGAGAATATCTCTGAGCTCCTGCTCATCGCCTGTAAGTCTGCCGTATACGTCATCGTTGATGGTTAATACGGGAGCAAGACCGCATGCACCGATACAACGGCAATCCTCAAGAGAGAACTTTCCGTCGGGAGTAATTTCTCCGCCCTTGATGCCGAGAATTTTCTGAAGAGTGTTGAATAAATCGCCGGAACCCTTTACGTAGCAAGCTGTACCAAGACAGACAGAAATTCTGTACTTGCCCTTGGGGTTGAGAGAGAACTGAGCGTAGAATGTCGCAACGCCGTAAACCTTCTCAAGCGGAATACCCATTTCTTCAGCTATCATTGTCTGAACTTCGATAGGGAGATAGCCATAAATTTCCTGAGCCTTCAGAAGCACAGGCATAAGTGCGCCTCTGTCACCGGAATGTTCGGCGATAGTCGCCTTTAAAGCTTTCTCCTGTTCCGCTGTACCCTCAAAAGGTACAACGCATTTCTTTAAAGCCATATCTAATCCTCCTTAAAAGATACGTTAAATCATTAACGTTCTCATTATAACATATACTTTTGAAAAAATCCATACTATTTGGATTAAACTTGAAGAAAAAGAATGTAAATTTTTTAAGCGTATTTTTGTGCAATATGTCGAATATCACTTTAAAGCGATTTCTATAAACGATGTAATTTGACAAATAATAAATAATATGATATTATTTAACGGCTGTATTAACTAATAAATGCCAACTTTAGCTTGTGCATATTTACCAAAACGAAAGGATCATTTTTATATGGAATGGTTTAATAAAGCGAGTTTCTATCACATCTACCCTTTGGGCTACTGCGGAAGGCTTTCGCCCAACGACTATACAAGCGAACCTACGGGAGATATAAAGAAAGTTATCGAAAATATTCCCCATATTAAGAAGCTTAACTGTAATGCAGTATACTTCGGCCCTGTATTCGAGTCGGTAAAACACGGTTACGATACCGTAGATTACACTAAAATCGACCGCCGTCTCGGTACAAACGAAGATTTCGCCCTTGTGTGCGGCGAACTGCATAAAAACGGAATAAAGGTTATTATCGACGGCGTTTTCAATCACGTGGGAAGAGATTTCTTCGCCTTTAAGGATGTAAGGGAAAATAAGTGGAACAGTAAGTATAAGGACTGGTTCAATATTCACGAGGGCGACTCCCCTTACGGCGACGGCTTTCATTATGAGGGCTGGGAGGGGTATTACGACCTTGTAAAGCTTAATCTTTACAATCCCGACGTTAAGAATTACCTTAAAGAATGTATAACAGACTGGGTCAAGGAGTTTGATATTGACGGACTTCGCCTTGATGTGGCCTACTGCCTCGACCTTAATTTTCTTAAGGAGCTGAGAAGCCACTGTAAACAGCTTAAAAAGGATTTCTGGCTTATGGGAGAGACTCTTCACGGCGATTATAACCGCTGGGTAAATCCCGAAATGCTCGACAGCGTAACAAATTACGAGTGTTATAAGGGGCTGTACTCAAGTTTCAATGATATGAACATGTTCGAGATAGCCCATTCCATTAACCGTCAGTTCGGAAGCGAGGATTGGTGTATTTACCGAGGAAAACAGCTCTACACCTTCCTCGACAACCACGATGTAAGCAGAATTTCAACAATCCTCAGCAACAAGTCTCATCTTAACCCAATCTATTCCCTGCTCTACACAATGCCCGGCGTCCCTTCCGTTTATTACGGCAGTGAGTTCGGAATCGAAGGCGACAAAAGAAACGGCGACGACGCTTTAAGACAACCCTTCCTTCTCCTTGAAGATACCGAGCTGACCGAGCATATCGCAAAGCTTTCGGAGTTCCGAACAAAAAGCAACGCCCTTTGTCTCGGCTCCTACAGACAGCTCCAGCTTCATAATCATAACTATGCCTTTGCGAGAGAATATGAGGGCGAAACTGTAGTAGCTATGATAAACGCAGGAGAAGCGTTCTCGTTTAACGTGAATGTGAACGGCGAATACGAGGATATACTCACAGGTGAAAAATTCGACCTTAGCCGTGAGGTAAATGTTCCTGCATATTCTTCAAGAGTTCTGAGAAAGGTATAAATGATGATTAAGACCGTTATTTTTGATAAGGATGGTACACTTATAGACACCGAGCCCCTTCATCTTCGTATGTGGGTAGAGCTTCTTAAGGAGCGCGGTTATCCCGCAACCGATGAAATTCTTAAGGAATGTATCGGACTCAACTACCCTTCTATGGATGTACTGCTGAAAAAATATTTCGGCGAAGGCTTCGATATAAACGAGCATTACCCCGATGTAAACGAACGTACAAGGGAGTACGAGCTCAAGCACGGAATCCCTATTAAAAAAGGTTTTTTCGAATTAAGCGACTACCTTATTTCAAAGGGAATCAAATCCGTTATCGCAACCTCATCTATGCACGCTGAGGCTGAATTCTGTCTTAAGCATACAAGTATAAGCGAGCGATTTGACGGAATAGTGGGCGGAGACGAGATAGAAAACGGAAAGCCCTCCCCCGATATTTTTATTAAGGCAGCATCACTTATGAACAGCGACCCTTCGGAATGCGTTATTTTCGAGGACAGCGAAAACGGAGTCAAAGCAGCCCTTGCCGCAGGAATCAGATGCTTCTATATTCCCGATATGAAGGAAATACCCGAGGAGCTTCAGAAGCAGACAATCAAGCTAAGATCGCTGGATGAAGCGACCGAATACATAGAAAAACTTTAAGGAGGATTTATTATGCCGCATATTTCAATCAAAATGCTCGAAGGACGTACAGAGGAACAAAAGGTAAAAGCCGCAGAGGCTGTTACAAAGGCTCTCGCAGAAGCCCTCGGAATCGGAGATTTCTATATCACCACTACCATAGAGGACTTTACCGCCGAAGAGTGGCAGACTGTTTTTAAGGAAGAAATTACCGATAAACCCGATAAGGTTTATAAAAAGGCTAACTACGACCCTAAATCATTATTATAAAAGAAAGCCGACAGATGAATTTCTGTCGGCTTTATTTTATTCAAGCGGCGGCATTTCGCACAAATTAAAGGGTGTTTCCTGATATACACAGAAATTGAGCCAGTTCGAGAACATAAGGCTCGCCGTACCCCTCCAGGTGAATTTAGGCTTATTTTCGGGATCGTCGTCGGGGAAATAATTGAACGGAAGCGGAACATTATCAAGCCCCTTCTCCACATCTCTCATATATTCCTTTTTAAGCGTATCACGGTCGTATTCTCCGTGACCTGTAATGAATATCTGACGGTTAGTCTTATCGGCGGCGATATATGCTCCTGCCATATCGGAATAGGCTAAAAGCGAAAGCTTCGGATGATTTACTATATCGCTTATCTTAACCTCGGAATGACGGGAATGAGGTACATAGAAAATATCGTCAAAGCCCTTTAAAAGAGGGTGCTTCTTAACATTAAGCTTGTGAGGAAATACCCCGAACATTTTCTGAGGAAGCGAATACTTCTTGATACCGTAATGGTAATAAAGCCCTGCGAAAGCGCCCCAGCATATATGAAGCGTTGAGAAGGCGTGATATTTCGACCACTCCATAAAGCCGCAAAGCTCCTCCCAATAGTTTACCTGTTCAAAATCGTACTGCTCGACAGGCGCGCCTGTAATAATAAGAGCGTCGAAATACTCCTCCTTTATCTCGTCGAAGGTCTTATAGAAGGTATCGAGATGCTCGGCGGCAGTATGCTTTGATGTATGGGTTGCGGTTCTTAAAAGAGTAATATCTACCTGTAATGCAGTATTACTTAAAAGACGAAGAAGCTGTGTTTCCGTCTCGATTTTTGTAGGCATAAGGTTGAAAATAGCCACCTTTAAAGGACGGATATCCTGTTTCATAGCCTTCTCTCTCGGCATTACAAAAATATTTTCGTTTATAAGTGTATTATAAGCGGGTAAATCGCTTGGAATATTTATTGGCATTACTGCTCACTCCTTGATTTCTGATAAATTAAGCTACATTATATCACATATCTCTGAAAAAATCAACTGATATGAATAATTTTACAGGCACAATACGCCTTGACAAATACCCCCTCGGGGTATATAATGTTATAAGAAAGTGGTGATAAAATGGATGATATAAAGGAATGCTGTGAATGCTCGCTTAAAAAAAAGGAGCGTTCGGAAGCGGAATACAAGAGCCTTATTAACCGTCTTAACCGTATCGAAGGTCAGGTCAGAGGTCTTAAGCGAATGCTTGACGATAATTCCTACTGCACGGATATTTTAACCCAGACCGCCGCAGTAAGCTCGGCGCTTGACGCTTTCAGCCGTGAGCTTCTTGGAAATCATATAAGAAGCTGTGTGGCGGAAAATATAAGAAGCGGAAATGACGAAATAATAGACGAATTACTCGATACCTTAAAAAGGATGATGAAATAATATGATGCATTTTAATGTAACAGGTATGAGCTGTGCCGCCTGCAGTTCAAGAGTTGAAAAAGCGGTGTCTTCTCTGGAGGGAGTTTCATCCTGCAGCGTAAGCCTTCTTACCAATTCAATGAGCGTTGAAGGCACAGCGGATGAAAAAGCCATAATCAACGCTGTTATCAAGGCAGGCTACGGCGCAAGCGTAAAAGGAAAAGCCGAAAACGTGAAGAACTCCGAAAACAACTCCGATAATACGGAAAGCTCACGGATAATGAAAAGATTTATAGCTTCGGTTATATTTCTTCTTGTGCTTATGTACTTTTCTATGGGTCATATGCTCGGTATTCCCCTACCCTCTTACTTTATGAGCAATCCCGTAGCTCTCGGACTTATCCAGCTCCTTCTGTCTGCTGTGATAATGATAATTAACGGGAAATTTTTCGTAAACGGCTTTAAGGGCGCTGTTCACGGAGCACCGAATATGGATACTCTGGTAGCCTTAGGCTCGGGAGCCTCCTTTATCTACAGTGTTTACGCACTTTTCGCAATGTCCCATTATCAAAGTATCGGCGATAATGCAGGAGCGTCAAGCTTCCTTCACGAGTTCTATTTCGAGTCTGCGGCAATGATACTTACCCTTATAACACTGGGAAAAATGCTTGAAGCAAGGTCGAAGGGAAAGACAACCGACGCTCTTAAAGGTCTTATAAACCTTTCTCCGAAAACCGCAACAGTCATAAGAAACGGAGTTGAAACCGAAATTTCCGCCGAGGAAATCCTTAAGGGCGATATTTTTACAGTAAGGCCGGGCGGAAGTATTCCTGCCGACGGAAGAGTTTTAGAGGGTATAACCTCTGTTGATGAATCAGCCCTTACAGGCGAAAGTATTCCTGTGGATAAAGCCGTAGGCGACAATGTTTCTGCCGCTACGGTTAATTTATCGGGATATATAAAATGCGAAGCGGTTAAGGTCGGCGAGGAAACAGGTATCGCAAGAATCATAAAAATGGTAAGCGAGGCCGCCTCAACAAAGGCTCCTATCGCTAAGACTGCCGACAAGGTAGCAGGTATATTTGTACCTTCCGTAATAATTATAGCTGTTATATCCGCTTTTATATGGCTTCTTTGCGGAGAAAGCGTCGGATATGCGGTAGGCAGAGGTATCTCGGTGCTGGTAATAAGCTGTCCCTGCGCCCTCGGACTTGCAACGCCAGTAGCAATAATGGTAGGAAACGGCGTCGGGGCGAAGCACGGTATCCTCTTTAAAACCGCCGCCTCTCTCGAAGCGACAGGAAGAGCGGGAATAGCGGTGCTCGATAAAACAGGAACAATAACAAAGGGTCAGCCTCTCGTAACCGACATAATAGCGGCGGAAGGCACAGAGGAAAGCGAACTGCTTAAAACAGCCGTTTCTCTTGAAGCGAAAAGCGAACACCCTCTCGCCCGCGCCGTTATGGAATACGCAAGGGATAAATCCATAACGACCGAAGATATAGATGAATTCCGAGCTGTAGCAGGAAACGGTCTTTCCGGAAAGCTCAGCAACGCTTCGGTTTTCGGCGGAAACCGTTCATACATCGAGAAAAATGTCGATATTCCGAAAAGTATGATAAAAATGTCCGAGAAGCTCTCCGAGGAAGGAAAAACTCCCCTTTTCTTCGGAAAAGAAAATGTATTTCTCGGGATAATCGCCGTAGCCGATACAATTAAGGAAGAGAGCAAGGAAGCCGTTAACCGTCTTAAAAATATGGGGATTAAGGTTTATATGCTTACAGGCGATAACGAGCGTACTGCAAGAGCTATAGCAAAGCAGGCAGGAATTGACGAGGTTATAGCAGGCGTGCTTCCCGACGGTAAGGCTGCAACTATCGAAAGGCTGAAAAAAGAAGGTAATGTAATTATGGTGGGCGACGGAATAAATGACGCTCCTGCACTTACATCAGCGGATATAGGTATCGCTATCGGCACAGGTACCGATATAGCTATTGACGCGGCGGACGTGGTGCTTATGAAAAGCAGTCTTTCTGACCTTCCTGCGGCAATTGCCCTGAGCCGAGCTTCCCTCAGAAATATACGTCAGAATCTTTTCTGGGCCTTTATATATAATGCAGTAGGCATTCCACTTGCGGCAGGAGCTTTTGTAAGCGCCTTCGGCTGGACTATGAATCCTATGTTCGGAGCGGCGGCAATGAGCTTATCAAGCTTCTGCGTCGTAACTAATGCGTTAAGGCTTAATTTCATAGATATTTTTAATCCCGGAAGGGATAAGAAAATAAAATTCAAATCCAAGAAAAGCGAGGAAAAAACTATGGAAATCACAATGAAAATCGAAGGTATGATGTGCGGCCACTGTGAAGCGGCGGTAAAAAAAGCCCTCGAAGCTATCGACGCTGTAGAAGAAGCGACAGTAAGCCACGAAAGCGGTACTGCGATAGTAAAGCTTAAGGAGGAAATCCCCTTTGATGTGCTGAAAAAGGCTGTTGAAGATAAGGATTATACGGTACTCGACTAATAAACCGAACATAATGTAAATTTAAAAAAGCCGCTTCCAAATAAAAGAAGCGACTTTTTTCTTATATTGCATTGACTTTCATCGTTATCCCTGTTATAATCGACTGAGTAATCATAAATTGAACAACAGAAAGCTTTACAACTATCAGGAGAAAATAAATGGCAAAAGTATACGATCTTACAAAAGGAAAGGTGTCTAAGCTGATACTGTCCTTTTATTTTCCGATGCTGTTTACAAACCTGCTGCAGCAGATTTACAATATCGCAGATACTGCTATAGTAGGCAACGGTCTTGGCGATAATGCAGTAGCGGCAGTAGGCAATATGGGCTCTCTCACATTCCTTATAGTAGGATTTTCAGTAGGCCTCACCAACGGCTTTTCCGTATCCGTCGCGCAGAGCTACGGCAGAAAGGATATAAACGGACTGCGCAGATGTATAGCCTCCTCCGTAGTTCTTGCAGGTATCATCACAGTACTGCTTACTGCCGCAAGCATACTGTTTCTTGACGAGCTGCTCCTATTGCTGGACACCTCCGCCGAAATAATGAACGACAGTCTCCTGTACGGATACATTTTATTCGGAGGACTGTTCTGTACAATATTCTATAATATGTGCTCAGCAGTACTGAGAGCTCTCGGCGACAGTAAAACACCGCTTATAGCAATAATAGTCTCCTCCGTTATAAATGTCGGTCTTAACTGGATTACAATTTTCGTATTGGGTATGGGCGTGGACGGCCCCGCTTATGCAACAATAATATCCCAGCTTATATCTGCAATTATATGCTTTGCGCACCTGAGAAAAATCGATATCATAAGGCTTGATAAAAACGACTTTATCGCTGAATTCAGAATGTATTTCGAGCTTATAAGAAACGGTATTGCTATGGCTCTTATGAACTCGATAACAGCCGTAGGCAGTATGGTTGTACAGTTCTTTGTAAACGGACTTGGGTTGGCGTATACCTCGGCATTCTCAGTTTGTATGAGATATCTCAACCTGTTTATCGACCCACCCTGTACCGCAGGTTTTACAATGTCCGCATTCACAAGCCAGAATTTCGGCGCAGGCAAATACAGCCGCATACGCGAGGGGCTGAGAGTATGCCTTTCGATAGCCTTTGTATTTTATCTTATCTTCGGAGCGATACTTGTATTCTTCCCCAAAACAATTGCAGGCTTTATGCTTAATGAGGAAAGTACGATAGCTCTTGCGGCAGAATATCTCCCGCCCTGTGGAATAATGCTGTTTGCGGTTGATTTTCTGTTTGTGTACAGAAGTGCCGTTCAGGGTATGGGATATCCGCTTGTTCCTATGCTATCGGGTATAGCAGAAATGATAATGAGAATTGTGATAGTAATGCTTTTTGTAGGCAGTATCGGCTTTGTTGCTACAGCCTATGCAGGTATAGCGGCCTGGATAGCCGCACTGCTTATGAATATAGCGGCGTTTTACATTATTCTGCACAAGAAACGAAGTCGGGAGCCTGCAACTGAGTAATATTGTACTGCTACTGAAATCAGAAATACAACAACGCCCGCAGGAAGCGTCCTGCGGGCTGAATTTTATGAAAAAATACGGAAATTACTCAAAAGCAGTCGTGTTGCATTTCGTGTTGTCTTTCGTGTTGTATTTTATAAATTTAATTTGAATTTATCAAGCAAAAACTGAATTTTACACATAGAAAAAACCGCATTATCAAAGGATTTCCCTTTAACAACACGGTTATTGCTTTGGCGCGGAAAGAGGGATTTGAACCCTCAAAAGCGTTTTTTAACAAAATCCTTTAATGTCGCCTATTCCGCTTTGTTATCGTGTTTTTTACACTTTTCGCACTTCAAAATATTACACTAAAATACCAATAAAATACACTAA
>JAZNMN010000015.1:0-24442 GCA_045579625.1 Ruminiclostridium sp. | reverse complement strand
TGGCTCACAGAACGACATGGCTACGATCCGACTTGGGATAAGGTTCTCGACTTAGGCTGCGGAAGCGGTATTTTATCCATAGCCGCCCTTCTTTTCGGCGCCGATAGCGCAGTAATGGTCGATATTTTCGAAAATGCTGTTGCTACGGCAGGAGAAAATGTCGAAAAGAACGGCTTCGGTAAGGAAAAGTACAAGGCATACTGCGGAAACGTAATTGACGACGAGGCTTTAAGAGAAAAAATCGGCGGCGGTTATGATATAATCGTGGCTAATATTGTGGCTGACGTTATTATAGCTATGAGCGGATTATTCAGGGGCTTCCTGGCGGAAAAAGGCACTCTCATAGTTTCGGGAATTATAACCGAAAGGCTTGAGGAGGTACTTTCCGCACTAAAGGAAAACGGCTTCGGAATTGTTTCGCTTACGGAGGAAGAGGGCTGGAACGCAATAGTTCTTAAATAAACGGAGATTTATTATGATTACGATAAGCGTTTGTATGATTGTCAAGAATGAGGAGGCTATGCTGAGGGACTGCCTTAAAAGCATAGCGCCTGTAGCGGACGAGATTATTATTGCCGATACCGGCTCAACCGACCGTACCAAGGAAATTGCGGCGGAATTTACCGATAAGATATATGATTTTCCCTGGATAGACGATTTTTCGGCGGCGAGGAACTTCGTTTTCTCGAAGGCGACTAAGGAGTATATCTATACTGCCGACGCCGACGAGGTTTTAGACGAGAAAAATATCGAGCTTTTCAAGAAGGTAAAGGAGGCGCTTCTCCCCGAAATCGAGATTGTCCAGATGTATTATCTCAACCTTATGGAGACGAATACCGCCTATAATTCGAAGCGTGAGCTCCGTCCGAAGCTTTTTAAGAGAATAAGGAGCTTCGAATGGATAAACCCTATCCACGAAACGATACGGCTCGACCCGATAATATATAACAGCGATATCGAAATAATGCACCTCGCAAAGGGGAGCCACGCAAAGCGTGATTTCGCAACCTTCCGAAAGGCTCTCGGAAAGGGTATGCGTCTCGATAAGACCCTTCACGGAATGTATGCGAAGGAGCTTTTTATTGCAGGAGACAGAGAGGATATGGCTGAGGCAGTATCCTTTTTCAAGGGCAGTCTCAGCGACCCCTTACGCTCGGCGGATGAAAAGGCGGAAGCCCGTGCGGTACTTGCCCGTTGCTATAGGGAATGCGGAAACACAAGCGGATTTTTCAGCCTTTGTCTCCGTGACGTAATAGCTAAGCCCTGCAGTGAGATATGTACCGAAATAGGAAAGTATTTTTACGGCGCAGGCGATTACGAGGAAGCGATATGCTGGCTCTACGACGGAATATTCGAGACGGAGCCGATTATAACGATATTCTGTCAGGGTAAGGAGAATCTTCTCCTTCTGTCCGATTGTTACGAAAGGACGGGGGATATAAATTCTGCCGAAAAGTACAAAAAACTTGCGGAAGAATGGGTTTTACCCGACACATTGTAGAAATACCGATAAAATTCCGAAAAAGGTCTTTATTTTTTTCGGTGTTTATGATATAATCTAAAAGATATATTACATTATAACGGAGATAAAAATTTTGGCAACAATCATTTCTATAGTTAATCAGAAGGGTGGAGTAGCTAAGACTACTACTGCCATAAACGTAAGCGCCGCTCTTGGAAATATGGGTAAGAGGGTACTTCTTGTAGACCTCGACCCTCAGGGTAACGCTACCACAGGCTACGGCTATATGGGAGCCGCAAAGAAAAGCCTCGAGCATACTACATACGACGTAATAATGGGGGATGTACGCCCCGCACAGGCGGTTATAAAGACCGAGTATAAGAATGTATGGCTTATGCCTTCGACGCAGAGTCTGGCTGAAGCGGAAATCCGCCTTCTCCAGTTCGAGAATAAAACCCTCCAGCTTAAAAAAGCTCTTCTCCAGATAAAGGACGACTATGATATTATCATCATCGACTGTCTCCCCTCTCTCGGAGTTCTCGCCCTCAACGGGCTCAGCGCCTGCGACCGTATTATTATACCTATGCAGTGTGAGCCCTACAGCTTAGAGGGTGTGGCTGAGCTTTTAGCTACCGTTAAGCGTGTAAAGAAGTCCAGTAACAGGAATTTACAGCTTATGGGTATTGTTTTCACAATGCTTGACAAGCGTCTTACCGTAAACCGTGAGGTTATGAGAAGTATAAAGTCGAAGTTCCCCGAGGACACTATCTTCAAGACTGAAATCCCGAGAAACGTAAAGATTTCCGAGGCTCCGAGCCACGGCGAACCGATTATGTACTATGACCCGACTTCCAAGGGGGCTGAGGCATACAGCCTTTTAGCCAAGGAAATTGCGAAAAAGTGTAAGGCCCTGGAAGAAATGCTTTAAACCTACAGGAGGTATAAATGGCAAAGAAATCAGCCTTAGGCGAAAATTTTGATTCTATATTCGACGATGACGGTCTTTTCGGCGCCGAGGAGTCTATCGCTCCCCAGAAGCTTAAAATTACTGAAATAGAGCCTAATAAGAAACAGCCCCGAAAGACCTTTAACGAGGAAGCGCTTAACGCTCTTGCCGAATCTATTATCGAACACGGTATAGTCGAGCCCCTTGTTGTACGCTTCTACGGCGATACCTACCAGATTGTGGCAGGCGAGCGCAGATGGCGTGCTGCAAAGATTGCGGGTTTAAAGGAAGTCCCCGTAAGAATTATGGAGCTTTCCGATGAACAGACTATGCAGATAGCCTTAATCGAAAATCTCCAGAGAGAGGATCTTAATCCTATCGAAGAGGCTCTCGGTTACCAGCAGCTTATAGATACCTTCGATATGAAGCAGGAGGAGGTAGCGAAAAAGGTCGGAAAGGCCCGTTCCTCTATTACAAATTCTCTTCGTTTGCTGACCCTGCCCGAGGACATAAGAGCCTTCGTTCGTGACGGCGAGATTTCCGTGGGACATTGTAAGGTAATTATCGGCGTAGGCGACGAGGAAAAACAGAGGCTTCTCGCCAAGCGTGTAATTGAAGAGGGTATAAGCGTAAGAACTCTCGAAAAGCTGGCTAAGCAGGTTAATGAGCCTAAGGAAGGAAAGGAAAAGCCGAAGAAGGCAACCTTCCTGGTTGAAGCGGAAATAAGTCTTACCGACTATATCGGTAAGCCCGTCCGTATAGATAAGGGACGGGATAAATTTACAATGAGCATAGACTGTAAAACGGAAGAGGAATTAAAGGAGCTTATCGCCTTTATCTCCCGTGAACAGGGCTGAATATAAAAGAACGGAAAGGATAACAGGAAAATGCTTGACATCAAATTTTTAAGAGAAAACCCCGATATCGTAAAAGAAAATATAAAGAAGAAGTTCCAGGATTCGAAGCTTCCCCTTGTAGACGAGGTTATCGCCCTCGATTTAGAGTACAGAAAGACTCTCCAGGAAGCAGAAAACCTCCGCTCCGAAAAGAACCGTATTTCCAAGGAAATCGGTATGCTTATGGGACAGGGCAAGAAGGAAGAGGCTGAGGAAGCTAAGAAGAAGGTCGGCGAATTCTCCGCAAGACTTAACGAGCTTCAGGCTTTAGAGCCCGAATATTCCGAAAAGATTCAGAAGATAATGATGACTATTCCCAACATTATCGACGACAGCGTTCCGATTGGTAAGGACGACAGCGAAAACGTTGAGGTAACCAAGTACGGCGAGCCCTTTACTCCTGCCTTCGAGGTTCCTTATCACACCGATATTATGGAAAAGCTTAACGGAATCGACCTTGACGCCGCAAGAAAGGTAGCAGGAAACGGCTTCTATTACCTTATGGGCGATATTGCGAGACTCCATTCCGCAGTTATCTCCTATGCACGTGACTTTATGATTGATCGCGGCTTTACTTACTGTGTACCTCCCTTTATGATAAGAAGCAACGTTGTAACAGGCGTTATGAGCTTTGCCGAAATGGACGCTATGATGTATAAGATTGAGGGCGAGGACCTTTATCTTATCGGTACAAGCGAACATTCTATGATAGGTAAGTATATCGATACTATAGTGCAGGAGGATACTCTCCCCCATACTCTTACAAGCTACAGCCCCTGCTTCCGTAAAGAAAAGGGCGCTCACGGTCTCGAGGAAAGAGGCGTTTACCGTATCCACCAGTTCGAAAAGCAGGAAATGATTGTTATCTGTAAGCCCGAGGACAGTATGTACTGGTTCGAAAAGCTCTGGCAGAATACTGTCGATCTTTTCCGGTCTATGGATATCCCCGTAAGAACTCTCGAATGCTGTTCCGGCGACTTAGCCGACCTTAAGGTAAAGAGCTTCGACGTAGAAGCCTGGTCCCCCAGACAGCAGAAGTACTTCGAGGTAGGCTCCTGCTCCAATTTAGGAGACGCACAGGCACGCCGTCTTAAGATCCGCGTTCACGGAAAGGACGGAAAGAAGTACCTTGCTCATACTCTTAACAATACCGTTGTAGCTCCTCCGAGAATGCTTATCGCCTTCCTCGAAAACAACCTTAACGAGGACGGAAGCATCAGAATCCCCGAGGTTTTACGTCCCTATATGGGCGGAAAGAGCCTTATCGAGGTTCCCAATAAGTAAAATTTTACCGCTTTCCTTGCAGTACTGCAAAGAAGGCGGTTTTATTTATTGACATAATTCGGTGGATATGTTATAATTTACTGTAACAGCGTATTAGCTGAAAAATCAAAAAAGGGGTATAACAATGAAGAAATTCGGGAAGTTTTTATCAGTTTTACTTGCAGCAGTTATGGCTGTAAGCTCAATGTGCATTGCCGCATCAGCCGCAAGCGCAACAGACAGCGAGCTCGCTAAGCTTGAAAAGGGTACATCGGTAAAGAGCGGCGCAACCTTTACAAGAAAGTCCAGCTCCTCCAAGTCCAAGACCTATAAAATTACAGCAAATAAAAGCGGCGATTTAGTTATTGAATTCGAATCTACGGCTCCCTCTATATTTGTAAGAGTATCCGACGAAGATGGTAAGAGAATTTCCGGCAAGCCTACCGTTTACAGCGGAAACGTAAGCCTCGCAGTAAACAGTACTGAAATAACAGTCAGAAAAGACGCAAAGCACGATGTAACAAAGGCTTCAATTGTTTATAAGATTAAAAAGGGTGTTAATTATATTGAAGTTTACGGCAACAATAAAAAGGCTAAGGAAAGCGGCCAGACTGCAATGAAGTTTACATATCCCGCTTCTTCCTCCAACACCTCCAAGACTTCTTCCGACGCAACAATAGATACAGCTATCGGTAAGATGACAGCGCTCACAGTAACCGTTAAGAAGGGTTCTACTCTCCAGCTCGGAGCTGTAGTTTCCGGTAAGGGTACTGTAAGCTGGTCTACCTCCAAGCGTTCCGTAGCTACCGTTTCCAGTAATGGTAAAGTAACAGCTAAGGCTAAGGGCTCTGCAGTAATCACTGCCAAGCTCGGTTCTACTTCTTACGCTATAACCGTTAAGGTTTCTTAATTAAAGAAATAATAAAAAAAGGCAACCTCTCGCGAGGTTGCCTCAGACTGTCGATAAACCCACGCACCCTAAAAATCAGGGTTTTATATAAGTTAAAAATTCAGAATTAAAATAAATACTCAGAAATTTCGCAGAGTTGGTTACCCGACTCTGCGAAATTTTACTTATATCGTAAAAAGCCGCTTACCGGTACATGGCAGTTTTCTCCGAAACCTGCTGTACGCCCTCAGCGGCTTTTTCCTCATCTGTGTGTGCCTATCGAAGCCTGTCAGTTATTCAATTGTTACCTCATCCTCTTCGGAGTCTTCTGTATTTTCTGAGCCTTCCGCTTCATCGGCAGATTCCGTCGAAGCTTCATCAGAAGTATTTTCCGATTCATCTCCTGTAAAATACCCCTTGGGGGAACAGGTCTCTGCGTCTGTGGTAATTATCGTATCCTCAGTAATTATGAAGAGGGTGTTGTTTCTGAAGGCTAATGCACGGTAATCGGAATTTATATCGAAGAGCATTATATTTCCCATTTCAGTAAGATTTCCGCCGATATTTCCGTAAATAAGTATTCTTTCAATTTCAGAAATTCCGTCGAAATATACTGTTCCTACGGCGAGCTTCTCGCCCTTTTCGTCACAGGCTATAGCCAGAGGGCTTTCCTCGCCGTCACCCGAGAGATACTTAAGGTAATCGCTGTGGGTTTTCGGGTCTACTCCGATTAAGGCATAGGCTTCCTCGTCAAGACCGTCCTTATAGCTATAGAGGGAAAGGCGAAGACCTGTGCGGTTTCCGCTTTCATCAGCTTCAGCCTTAAGGCCTGTAAGAAGGCCGCCGAAGCCCTTAAGCTTTTCGGTATAAACTGCTTCGGGGGTAATGGCTTCTATAGGCGTAAGGCCATTAAAGCCATAAAGTCTCGTACCCTCGTCGCCTTCCGCTACAATATAAGTACAGTCTCCATTATAGGCGATACCCTTCGGGAGAGCGTTTTCAACCGCAAAAAGAGTCTCATTGCTCTTTTCATCGATCTTATTGATTGTAATGGAATTTTTGTAGGGGTTATAGCCTGTAAGGGTATTTCTATTGAGGGAATCAGCCGAGAAGGCTTCGCCCTCGTAAACCGTTTCCGAAAGAAGGTCGGAACGTGTACCTATAAGAGTGTAGCTTCTTACTATCGTTTTATTGCAGTCCGCTATAATAAGGCTGTAGCCCTTTTCATCAAAGCTTGCGAAGCTGTCGTAGCCGCCTATAAGGGCAGAAACTTCTGCCTTACCGCCGCTTACTGCGCCGACGGTCGTAATACCGCCGTAGGAGATACCTGTAAGGGCTTCGAAATTCTCAAAGTCTACAGTCTTTTTCTCTCCGTCAACAATGTAGAAGGGAAGCTCGGCTTCTGTCACAGCTTCTCTCTTTTTCGCCGCTTCCTTAGTAATAAGTATGAGCTTTTCGCTGTCTGCGGTTACTGCAGAAAGACTTCCGCTCTGACTATATGTTCCCTTAAGGGTAAGCTTATCGTCGTATATTTCGGCATATATGCCTTCGGAATCCTTGTAAATAAGGTAAACGCTTCCGCCTTCAGCCAAGAAGCCGATAAAGCTTTTACTCTCCGCATAGCCTGTTTCCCCGATTATTTTCGGAGCAGCTTCATCAAGAAGTACTGCCTTAAAGCCATTCTTTCCCGGGATAAGTAGGGTGTCGCCCATTTCTGCGGGTGAAAGGGACAGGGCTTCCGTATAAGGAGTGCTGTCGCCGCGATAATATTCAGTTTCGAATATCGTATATCTTTCTTCGGAAGCGCTAAGTACAGCAGAAATATCCTCCAAAGAGGTTATTTCCTCGGGAACAGCTATTGTAGGCACAGCCTGTTCCGATTCGGGCGCTTTTTCTGCAGGAAGCAGAGAGCCTGTTGTAAGGTATCTTATAAGGAAGCTTACGCCGATAAGGAGGACGGCGCATACTGCACAGAAAACGAGCTTTCCTCGGTTTACGCCCTCATAGTACTCGTCGTCATCAATAAAGAAGTCGTTTCCCTTATACTTTTCACGGAAGTCGTCGGACATTCTACGCTTTTTAACGGGAGCCGCTTCTTGTTCGGAGGCATCCTCGGGCTCCTTATTTTCCTGCTTCGGAGCTTCTTCCTTTATAGCGGCGAAGGGGTCAACCCCGTCCGCAAAGGTTACGTTATCAAGCTCGTCAAATTCCTCGAGCTCATCTATTTCCTCGTCGTTTCCGTATACTCCGTCGGCTTCGTCAAGGTCAATATCGCTTGTAAAGCTTATATCGCTGTTATCCTTGACGGTCTTTTTCGGAGAAGGCATAGAAATTTTAAAGCCGCTGTCGGATTTTTCCTTTTCCTCGGGCTTTACCTCTTCCTGAGGCTTTTCCTCAGTCTTTTCCTCAGGCTTTTCCTCGGGCTTCTCCTCTTCCGCCGCAGGCTCATCTTCCATATCGTTCAAGATAGGATTTATTATAGCTTCGGCGATATTCAGTTCTTCCGCCTCGGGCTCTTTTTCCTCAGAAACGGGAGGAATCTCCGCCTTCTCCTCTTTTTTCAGAGTCTTAACGGAATATTCCGCTTCTACGGGAGTAAAGGTGAGGGTGCCGCCTGTTTCGGCAGGAGTTCTCGAAGACTCTGCCTGTGAAGGCACGGATTCTTCTGCCTGCTGTTTATTCTCGAGAGCGAGAGCCAGGTCGCTCTTTTTCTTTTCCTCGTGCTTTTTACGGCGGGGACGTTCGCGATGACCGCTGAAAAGTCCCGTTTCGTCGTAAAGGCTGGGCTGGGATTTTACTGCATTGGCTTCAGCCTTCTGTTTTTCCTTAAGCTTATCACGGCGATTCTTAACGGAGGTCAGCATTTTAGCGTAATCCGCTTCGGTAAGCGGCGAGCTGTCCAGCAGTTCTATAAGTCTTGAACGTGTAAGAGAGGGGTTCTGTTCGATTTCGTGATAAGCGCTGTTGCTTATACGGGTGTTTCCTATAAGAGCGAGAAATTCGCTTCCCTTTATTCTTTCAGCCGCTATAATGTCGATAAAGGTTTCTGCGTTAAGTACACGCTTTTCGGGCTCTTCCGCCGTCTCCTCGGCTTCTTCCTCCTCGGGGGCGAAGATAGGAGCGTCTGCGTCGGGGCTTTCTTCCTTTTCTTCCTCTGTTTTCTCGGAGGGGGCTTCTGTTTCGGCGGTTTCCTCGCTGTACTCTCCGCCCGAGGGAACAAATCGCATAAGATTAGAGGCTTTTTCCTCCTTAGGCTTAAGCTCCTCGGGTGCAGTAACTGCAGAAATGAAGGATTTTACTGAAATAAGCTCGTTTCCGATCTTTTCGTTTGCGTTTCCGAGCTTTTTCGTTATATTTTCCTCGGTAAGGCTTGTAATTATGGAAATTTCCTTTACCGAATAATTGCATACCGAAAAAATCGAATATACAAGCCTGTCGATATCGGAAAGTGCGGTAACGGCGGTAGGGAGCTCCTTATCTATAGGGGCGGTCTGTCCCAATGCACGGTACTCCTTAAGCTTCGCCACCATATTACGGGTAAGCTCTCTTAAAAGCCACGCCTTAAGATGAGCCAGGTCGTTTATACGGGAGATACTTCCGAAGCCGTCGCTGAATGCGGTTTTAACGGCATTCATAGCGTCCTCGCCATTCATAAGGGTAAGATAGGCTATTCTATAAATATCATCGGCGGCAGTACCGCAAAGCACATCATAATCGGTACGGCTTCCTTTTTTTGCATTTTCAAGCAGTTCTGTATATGACAAGGTTTCTTCCCCTTTCAATAAACAAGATATACTTATAATCTTATCTATTATATCATATTCTGTCGATAAATAAAGGAGTTTTTTCAAAAAAATCAAATAAAAACAGAACACAAACTGTTTTTTATAAGCTGACAGACTTCGATAGGCACACGCCTCCCGACTCGCGGTACCCGAAAATCTACGCATAAAGCTTGATTTTTCGACCGCTACGCCTTCGTTACCTGAGCTTCATCTGTCATCGGTGCTTGGAGGCTCGGCAAGAAAAAAGCCGCTGTAGGCGTACAGCAGGTTTCGGAGAAAACTGCTATGTACCGGTAAGCGGCTTTTGACGATGTAAGTAAAAATGCTTTCGCAGAGCCGCTTGTGTGACTCTGCAAAATTTCTGAGTAATTATTTCATATTTTGAGCGTCAGACTAAGATTGTCCGCATTTTTACGGTGCGTGGGTTTATGGACGGTCTGAGTGCTGTAATATTTATCAGCCAAGCTTTAACATTTCATCTATAGGCTTTCTCGAAGCGGCAATTTCCTCCGCAGTCATTTTAATTTCGAAGGCTTCGCCGCTGTCAATACCCTTAAGGGTATTGTACACGTCTACGAGAGTAGTCATCTTCATATCTCCGCAGATAAGGTTCTTCGAAAGGAGATAGAATTTCTTATCGGGACATTCGTACTGTAAAAACTCGGCGATACTTATTTCCGTACCGATGATGAATTCCTTTGCGGTACTCTTTTTTGCGAAATCTATAATTCCTGCCGTAGAGCCGATATATTCGGCGTGCTTCGTTACCTCGGGCTTACATTCGGGGTGAACGAGAAGGAGGGCTTCGGGGTGCTTCTTTTTAGCTTCGAGGGCTTCCTCCTCCTTTATAGCCGAATGAACGGGACAGCCTCCCTTAATAAGCATTATATCCTTATTTTTAACCTTATCCTTAACGAAGGCGCCCAAGTTGCAGTCAGGTATAAATAAAAGCTTATCCCCTTCCATTTCCTCGACAATCTTTACTGCCGAGGAGGAGGTTACACAAACGTCGCTTAATGCCTTTAAAGCGGCAGTAGTATTTATATAAGCCACAACCCTACGGTCGGGCTCCTTTTCCTTTACAGCCCTGATTTCTTCGGGAGTGAACTGTTCCGCCATAGGACAGCCCGCACCCTCACGGGCGAGAAAGACTCTCTTTTCGGGACTCAGCATTTTTGCCGTTTCCGCCATAAAATGAACACCGCAGAAAACAAGGTTTTCGTTCGGAACACCCGCCGCTTTTTCGCTTAAGGCGAAGGAATCTCCTACAATATCCGCTATTTCGGTAATTTCCTTAGCTACGTAGCTATGAGCGAGAATCGCCGCGTTCTTTTCCTTTTTAAGCTTTAAGATTTCCTGCTGTAATTCATAAACAGTCATAGTCTTGTCCCTTTCTTTTATAGCCTTTTCTTAATTATACTGCCCGAAGGTCGGTTTGTCAATAATTTAAAGTACGAAGCGGCAACGAAAAGCGTTACTCCCCGAGGCTAACCCCGGGGAGCGTACGTCCGTATTTTTATATATAAAAACAGGGAATTGCTATTCATGCCCCATAGGACATCTTCAGCCGACGGAGCTATTCATGAACGCCCGGGCGTTACTCCGCCCTTCCCCGTTTTTTCTATTATATGCAGGTGGCAGAAGTCCTGCCCCGAGGTTTTAAATTTAATTAAAGCTATTGCAATTTACCCATATTTATTATATAATTAAGAAAAAACGAAAGGATAAAGAAAATGCCCTCTATAAACGAATTCAATGAGAGAGTAAGCCGTCTTACCGAGAAGTACGAGGCTCTTATTACAAGAAAAAACCGTCCCCTTAACGACGATAACGGAGTATATACGAGATACGAGAATCCCGTTATAACCGCCGAACACGCTCCCCTTATATGGAGATATGATTTTAATTACGAGACAAATCCCTTTTTTATGGAGCGCCTCGGAGTCAACGCCGCCTTCAATTCGGGAGCTATCGAGCTTAACGGAAAATTCTACCTTGTGGTAAGAGTTGAAGGAAACGACAGAAAATCATTTTTTGCAGTAGCCGAAAGCGACAACGGTATTGATAATTTCCGTTTCTGGGATTATCCTGTTCTTTTACCCGACACCTGTCCCGAGGAAACGAACGTATACGATATGAGACTTACCAAGCACGAGGACGGCTGGATTTACGGAGTGTTCTGTTCCGAAAGTAAGGATACCTCTACAGGAGATCTTTCTGCCGCAATAGCTCAGGCAGGAATAGTCCGCACCAAGGATTTAAAGACCTGGGAAAGACTTCCTAACCTTAAGTCGAAATCCCCTCAGCAGAGAAATGTAGTTCTTCATCCCGAATTCGTAGATGGAAAGTACGCCTTCTATACCCGCCCCCAGGACGACTTTATCGAAACAGGAAGCGGCGGCGGAGTATGCTTCGGACTTTGTGAGGATATAGAAAATCCCGTTATATGTACCGAGGAAAAGGTCGTAAGCCCCAGAATCTATCATACTATAACCGAAGCCAAAAACGGCGCAGGCGCAGTTCCGATAAAAACGCCCAAGGGCTGGATACATATAGCTCACGGTGTAAGAAATACTGCGGCAGGTCTTCGCTACGTAATCTATGTTTTCGCTACCGACCTTAACGACCCCTCTAAGCTTATCGCTTCTCCCTCGGGAGTATTTATTGTACCTCAGGGCGAGGAGAGAGTGGGCGACGTTTCGAACGTTGTATTTACCAACGGCGCTATTGCCCGTGAAAACGGCGAGGTCTATATCTACTACGCTTCAAGCGATACAAGGCTCCACGTAGCTACCACTACCATAGAAAAGCTTATGGATTATACCTTTAACACGCCCTCCGACCCCCTACGCTCGGTGGACTGTGTAAAGCAGAGATACGGGCTTATCGAAAAGAATCTTAAGTGTATAGAAAAATAAAAAAGCCGAGATAGAAATCAGCCAAATAGGCTCCCTTTAGTGTGTGTACCACGCAGAAGCTTTTAACCCCGCCGTTTTACAACTGCGGGGTTAGCTGTTTCTTATAAAAGGCGGGAACTGCCCAAAGGGGCTCCCCTTCTGCCTCGTTTTCTGTTGTTATTTTTTTGTGATATGCTTTGTAACGGAGCACACTACGGGGAAAAGTACGCCTGCCACAACCCACACTATCCAGGTAATTTCCCAGTTGTTGGTAAGAAAGCTCCAGGTAAGGAATACTGCCGTAGCGATAAGCCAGTAGGCGGTACAAACAGCGTCGGTAAGAGTATCCTTTTTCTTTTCGGGCTCATAGTCGCCTTCCTGAAGAAGCTTATCGAAGCCCGACCGGATACAGCAGGTTTTTACAATGAAGAAGGAGCCTGCCGCCGCAAAGGCGAGGAGCGTACAAACCATCGTAACGGAAACAACGGCGTCGTCGCCGAAAAGCGGAATAAAGAAAAGCGCCATAATGCCGATAAGGCAGAGAATGATGCCGATGATTATTCCTGCGGTAAATTTAGGAGCGAATTTCTCCTTTCTGTCCTTTACCATTCCCGAAACGCCGTAGGCGGTTTCAACCGTTTCCTTTTCAAGGTATTCATATTTCGAAAGCTTCGCTCCGCCGCTTATGAACAGGCCTACAGCTATTCCCACAAATATAAGAAGAGCCATCATACCCATAGCTATAGCGGGCCCCTCCATATTCGGGTCAACGGAAGCCAATCCGAGGAATAATATAAGACATATCGGGCTTAAAACCGAAAGGCATACGCCGATTGCGGTGGTTAAGGCCGCTTTTTTATTTACGGAAAGGAAAGCGTTGGCCTCCTCCATTGAGATTTTACGAAGGGACTTTTCGCTGTCTCCCGTCTCTACGTACTCGGTAGCCTCAATTTCATCCTTAAGTAGATAATCCGTGCTTACTCCGAAAAGCTCGCTCATTTTAAGTATTTTCTGAAGGTCGGGGGTAGACTGTGCGCCCTCCCATTTGGATACTGACTGCCTGCTTACGTCGAGCTTTTCAGCAAGCTCCTCCTGTGACCAACCGTTCTTTTTTCTTTCTTCGATAATTTTGTCTGCAAGTATCATATTATAACCATTCCTTTTGTTTAATTTCCGACTCCCTGTCGGATTGATTAAATGATACCATAGAATGGGGTTGCATACCATAAAACCGCCTTGTCAATTTGTCAACCGACGGTTGCAAAGCCCATAAATTAAGGCTTTTCGGGGTTTACAGCCCTATATTGCAAAAGCTTCCGCCAAGCCGAAGGGTCTTGCGGAAGCTTTGCTGATTTATCTGTAATAGGTTTCCGCCAGGTCGCGGAGAAGGGCGGCGTTCTTGTTGCTGAAATGCTTTTTAAGTGAACGCCATTTCCAGTTTCCGCCCAATGTAGACGGTATATTCATACGTGCGGTATCATCGAGACCTATAACATCCTGCATAGGTACAACGGCAAGACCGCAGGTACTCTTATAAAGCTCCCTTATCATAGTAACGTTAAGCTTTTCAAAGGGACGGGGCTTAAGATATTTACGGCACATAGCGCGGCTTTTTTCGTCTGCGCCCTTGTACCAGCCCATAACCGTCGAATTATCGTGAGTTCCCGTGTAGCAGACGCTGTTGACGGGGTATCTGTGGGGCAGGTGGTCGTTATCGTCGGAATTGGGGTTGAAGCCGAACTGTAAAACCCTCATTCCCGGGAAGCCCGATTCCTTAAGAAGAACCTTAACGCTGTCGAAAATGTCGCCTAAATCCTCGGCAATTATGGGGGGCTCGCCAATCTGCTTCTTTATAGCGTTGAAAAGCTCCATACCGGGGCCGTTCTTCCATTCTCCGTTTACTGCAGTCTTTTCGCCGTAGGGAATTGACCAGTAGGTATCGAAGGCTCTGAAATGGTCGATTCTTACGATATCGTAAAGGCTCGCCGCCTTTTCGACGCGGCTTATCCACCAGGAATAGCCTTCCTTCTTCATAGCCTCCCAGTTATAGAGCGGATTGCCCCAGAGCTGGCCTGTTGCAGAAAAATAATCGGGGGGAACGCCTGCCACAGTTTTCGGCATAACGTTCTCATCCATATCGTAAAGGTAGGAATTTGCCCATACGTCGGCGCTGTCCAGCGCTACATAAATCGGGATATCGCCTATAATTTTAATGCCGTTCTTATTGGCGTAGTCCTTAAGACGCTCCCACTGGGAATAGAAGGTGAACTGAATGAATTTCCAGAAGGCTACCTCGTCCTCGAGGCGTCCGCCTGCCTCAGCGATAGCCTGGGGCTTACGGAGACGGAGATCGTCGTTCCATTCAAGCCAGGAAACCTTATTATTCTCTTCCTTTATCGCCATAAAGAGGGCGTAGTCCTCGAGCCAGTCCGCCTCATTCTTAACGAAGGACAGATAGCTTACATTTTCCTCGAATTTCGAAAAAGCCTCTCTTAAAAGTGACATTTTTGTACGGGTAACCTTTTCAAAATCCACATAGGTAGGGTCGGCGCCGTAATCCGCTTCCTCACACCTTTCCTTGGATAAAAGTCCCGAGGCTACGAGAGCGTCAAGGTCGATAAGAAGAGGATTTCCCGCAAAGGTCGAAAAGGACTGGTAGGGGGAATCGCCGTAGCCTGTAGGGCCTATTGGTAAAACCTGCCAGTACTTCTGTCCTGCCAGCTTAAGCCAGTCTACGAAGGCTTCGGCCTCTTTTCCGAAGGTTCCTATTCCGTAGGGGGAGGGCAGGCTTGTTATATGCATCAAAATGCCGCAGCTTCTCATTTTTTCTTTCCTTTCGGAGTTTATTTATCAGTAGTTTTGTCGGTTCTGAAGGGTGCTACAGGAAGTCCGTTTTCTCCGTAAAGGGTCACGTCGCCGTAGTTTGTCCAGAGATAACGAACGTTTTCGGGCTTTTCTACCTCTTTACTGAACACGAAAAGCTTATCTCCCTTTATCTCGAAGTCGGCAGGCTTATAAACCTTGTCGCTTCCTGCGATTTCGAAACCGCACTTCTCGCCTCTGAGCTCAAAGCCGCCCGAGGTCTCGAAGCTTACCTCTATTCCGCCGTCCTTTCTGATATGGGACTTATATAAGGGGGCGAGATAGGATAAATTCCTGTCATTATAGGCTGTGTAAAGAGCCTGTAAATATACTCTGTGACCTACGGGTTCCTTATCCTTGGGGTGAATTTCGTTGAATTCGCCGCAGTCTATTATAACCGCAAGACCTGTATTCTTTATGGTATGGAAGGCCTTTTCCTGAGCCTCTCTGATAAGGCACCAGTGCTTCCAGTCGGGGTCAGCCTCGTATCTGTGCATAGGAAGCTGTACGATAATAAAGGGGAGCTCGTCGTCGCCCCAGTCGTCTCTCCAGAGGGTAATAAGTCCTCTTAAAAGCTTATAGTAAGCGAAGGGCCTGTTATCATCGCTTTCGCCCTGATAGTATGTAAAGCCTGCGAGAGTATAGGGGCATACCCTTTTAACCATACTTTCGTATAATGCAGTAGCGTGGTAGGGATTAAGGGGCATAAGGGGGCCGGGATACTGACATTTTCCGCATACCTTTTCACAGTCTGCCCAGCTTCCGTTAGGATTTTCCTCGTAGAATTTATTCTTGTTGGCTTCCCATTCGTTATTGTATTTTTCGTAGTCACGGTAGATTTTAGTAAGCTCCTCGTCGGTTTTACCTTCGATAGCCTTATTGTATTCGTCAAGGTCATATCTCATATCCTCGTCCTTCGAGATACTTTCCTCGCTCATCCAATGGCTTGCCTTCGTACCGCCCCAGTTACAGCCGATAACGCCTACGGTACAGCCTAATTTATCGGCCAGCTCCTTAGCGAAGAAATAGCCTACCGCTGACCAGGCCTTAGTGCCTTCCTCTCCGAACTTACCCCAGCCCGTATTTTCCATTTTTTCCTCATAGTTAGGTTCTCCCTTTACAATTTTGGGAGTATAGTAGAAACGAACGTTAGGGGTAACGTCATTTTTAAGTCGTTCGGCGCCTGTCTTACAACTGTGAAGCTCGAGCTCCATATTGGACTGACCGCCTGCGAGCCATACCTCGCCCATAATTATATCATTGAAGGTAACGGTTTCTGTGCCGTCGGAAACGGTCATAGTGAGATTTTCCCCCGAAGCCTTCGGAGGAAGCACAGCCAGCCATTTTCCGTCCTTTACCATAGCCTGTGCAGTACTGCCTTCAAAGGAAACGGTAATTGTTTTTCCCTCGTCGCCTGTTCCGAATACGTTTATGTTTTTGTTACGCTGAAGCACCATAGAATTGCTGAATATAGGGGCTACTTTAAATAATGACATAACCATTCCTCTTTTCCATAAAATAACTATTATAAATATACCATTTTAGCTATATAATGTCAAGATTTTTTGTGTATTCGGAACAGGGCTTTAATGTTGACAATCCGATGTCAGTATGCTATAATTTACAGAAAAAGGGGGATGACAAAATGACTGATAAAAAGCTGAGGCTTATGGTTATGACGGGGCTTATGGCGGCTCTTGTGTACGTGGCGACGATTGCGATACAGGTTCCTATGCCTCTTACCAACGGATATGTAAATCTCGGAGACTGTATGATTCTTGCGGCGGCTTGGCTTTTAGGTCCCTGGAGCGGCTTTGCGGCAGGAGCGATAGGCTCGGCACTTGCCGACCTTGCAGGCTATGCGCATTATGCTCCCGCTACCTTTATTATTAAGGGCGCTATGGCAGTAGTTTTCGTCCTTGTTATGAAGGTTGTTTCGGGAAAAGGAAGGCACGAGCTTATTGGAAATATTTTTGGCGGAATTGCGGCGGAAATACTTATGGTTTCAGGATATTTTCTCTATGCGTGGCTTCTTCTCGGAAAGAATATAAGCGGTGCGGCGACAAGCGTCCCCGGAAATCTCCTGCAGGGCGCCTTCGGAGTAATCTGCGGAGTACTTATAATAAGGATTTTAGCTAAGATGAAGATAAAGAATAAGCTTAAGCTTACTGAAAGAAAGCTACACCAGTAAGGCTCGGCAATAAAAGCAAACCCGTGAATTTTTCACGGGTTTTATTGTTTCATTATATCTGATTCAGAAATCTATCAGCTTCACTTCGGTTTTTAAAGATGTAAATCGCTTTATCGGAATATTTGTCCAATAATTCCATTATTTGAGGTCTGCTTTCAGAATTAAAATTTTTAACAAATTCAATGAATTCCGTATCCTCTTCATTTTCGCCTTCAATCCACGGCATATCAGTGCGTGGCTTGCCTCTTCTTTTCCTGATACCGTCAATGCAAATATCTGACGGATAATCGAGAAAAATAACCGTATCACAGGCTTGTAATCTCAATTCTATTGTAGAGCCGTAATTTCCGTCAATTATCCATTTATCCTTTTGAATTGCATCTGACAGACGCTCCATAAAAACAGATTTCTCTACAGTAGTTCTGTCCGAATTCCAATTCATCATATCCAGATGAAAAAGCGGAATACCTGTTCTTGTGTGTAATGCTCCGGAAAATGTGCTTTTGCCGCTTCCCGGGCAGCCGATTACTATGATTTTATTCATACCTAATATACCTGAAATTTTGTTGTTAAGCTAATTACAGTGACGTCAAAAGCAAAAATCAACAGCGAAAACAACTCCCCCGCAGTCGTGACTGCGGGGGAATACCATTTTCAGTTGATTATAAATTTATCTGCTTAGCCTTGAAGAAATCCTTAACGGTATTTATAGAGGCCACGATGTAGCTGTTTACTATAAAAGCGTCGAAGAATATACCGAGCATAAGTACGTCGGAAGCACCCGAATGAGTGTTAGCGGCAGTACCGTCGCAGAACATACAAGGTGTTCCCGCAGGATAATGATATCCCGCTCTGCAGGCATTGTTTGCGCATACGCAGGCTGCTGCTGCGATAAGCTCAACAAGAGCGTATACGATAAATATGTAGCCTACAAGATGAGTAAACTGTCTGAGCTTTGCTTCGTCAACCGCTTCGATGCTTGTTCCTGCACGATGCTTATAAATCAGGAACACAAAGCCGATAATAAGCACGAAAAAGCTGAGAATCATAACTACCATAGGTACGAAGGGGATGCCTACTGCATCCAGTAATAATCCTAAAATCATTTTTTATCTCCTTTCTTACTTAAGAGGCATATAGCGGAAGTGTTTTCCTACGAAAAGCGCGATAAAGGAGAACACAGGATTTATAAGGAGATAGAATCCCCAGGCGGAACCGTTAAATAAAAGGTCGGGAGCGCCCATAGCGAACATTGCTACGAGAAGAACCACGAAAAGTCCGAGGTCGATAAAAGCGAAGAGCTTCGTTCTTTTTATGTAGAGGAGAGCTACGATAACTGCGCTTAAAATTGTGTAGGCCGCCTGTACGAACATACATATCTGATATCCGCCGAAGTTAAGGTCTACTGCCGTTGCGCTGTAGCCTGTTGCGTTGCTGACCAGGTTATCCATATTTGTAAGCCCCAGTAATACGCAGAGAACGGCGCCCAGTATAGCGATTATTCCGATAATATAGAAAACAAATCTTACCCCGAGATAAAGCTTCAGACCCAGCCCGAATTCATCTTCGATATAATCTTCGTTATTCATAACTTCTAAAGCTTCGTTTACATTTTCTGCCATAAAAAAGACCTTGCCTTTCTGCCGTTTTTGCTTAAAAAACGGAACATATTAAACCTTTTAAAGTATAACATAAAACCACACTACTGTCAATAGTAAAGGATTACATAAAGGGTCTTTTCACGTGAATTTGTTTACTTTATTTATAAGCGGGGAGTATTTTTTATGCATATTGTCACAGCGACGGAAAATCATATTATTATAGCGGCAGGCTTCTTTTTTACTTAATAAGCTTAAAAAATAAAACAGTAAAAATGCCGAATTTTATAAAGATACTTTTATTTTATCTCTTAATGTGTTATACTGTATAATTGATACGGTATTAGAAAGTTGAGGTTTTCTATGAAAGAGTACAAGGGCTTTTTCAAAAGTACCAACGGAAGCTCTGATGTAGCTTATTATCTATGCGTTCCCGAGGGTAAGCCGAGATGCGTAGTCCAGTTCGCTCACGGTATGTGCGAAAGCGGCGGAATTTATCTGCCCTTTATGAGATATCTTGCGGAAAGAGGCTGTGTGGCCTGTTCAATGGACTTTATCGGCCACGCTCATTCTGCAGGAGATTATGCGGAGCTGGGCTTTTTCGCCGAGGAAAACGGTCATCGTTTTCTTGTAAGGGATATGAAGCGCTTTACAGATATGATGAAAAGCCGTTTTTCCGATATACCTTATATTATAGTAGGCCATAGTATGGGAAGCTTTATTTCCCGGGAATACCTTACCTGGTACGGGGAAGGTATCGATGGAGCAGTACTTATGGGAACTGCCGACGGACTTGAAGGTCAGAGGCTTCTGTCTCTTTTAGCCTCCTTACTTTGTCTCTATAAAAACGGAAGATATCATATAAAGCCTCTTATGTATATCGGATGCCTTTATTTCTGCGGAAAAATGGGAATGCCTTCCTTGGGCTGGAACTGGGTTTCGAGAGAGCCACGTGCAAGGAAGTATATGGAACAGAGAGCCTTCGGCTATACCGCTAAGGGCTACAGGGATATAACAGCCCTGCTGGATGATATATCCGTCCCCGAATGGGCCGGCACAGTACCGAAGAAGCTTCCGATTCTCCTTATGAGCGGACTCTGCGACCCTGTGGGGAACTGCGGAAGGGGCGTAGCGAAGCTTTATAAAAGGCTCAAGGACGCAGGCTGTGAAAACGTCAGGGTACGTCTCTATCACGGCGCAAGGCATATGCTCCTGCACGAATGCAATAAAAACGAGGTATATAAGGATATATACAGGTGGATAATAAAAACAACGGAAGGAAAGGAAAAAAATGAAAAAGCAGTATCTTGAAATCGGAAAAATAACCAAGCTTCAAGGCTTAAAGGGCGAGGTAAGGATACAGTACTACTGCGACGACGCAGAGATGCTCGAGGAATTCCCGGAGCTTTATCTCGATAAGGCGAAAACTCCCGTAACAATCGAAAAATCAAGGTATCTGAAAAGCGATGTTGCGGTTATAAAGCTTAAAGGGGTGGATACTCCCGAGGAGGCGCAGAAATATATAGGAAAAATGCTGTATTTCAACCGTGACGACGCAGAGCTGCCCGAGGATACCTGGTTTATTCAGGATATTATCGGCCTCAGCGTAGTAGACGCAGACAGTGGAAGAGTTTACGGAAAGGTTGACGACATTTACCAGAACGGAAGTGCGGACGTCTATTCCGTAAAGACTCCTGAGGGTAAACAGCTTATGTTCCCCGCTATACCCGAGGTTCTTCTCGAAACGGATATTGACGGAGGAAGGCTTGTGATACGTCCCCTGAAGGGATTATTTGAGGATGAAGAGGAAATAAGAGATGAGAATTGATATAGCTACCCTTTTTCCCGATATGTGCGAGGCAGTCCTCAGCGAAAGCATTGTAGGCAGAGGACGGAAGGCCGGCTACATAGAGATAAACTGTCATAATATAAGGGATTATACCCTCGATAAACACCGCCGTGTAGACGATAAGGCCTATGGCGGCGGAACGGGAATGCTTATGCAGGCTCAGCCCGTTTACGACTGTATTATGGCGATTAAGGGGCAGTTAGCCGAAGGAGTGAAGCCCCGTCTTATCTATATGTCGCCCCAGGGGAGAACACTTACCCAGGAAATTGTGAAGGAGCTTGCGGCGGAGGATAATCTTATAATTCTCTGCGGCCATTACGAGGGAATTGACCAGCGTGTTCTCGACGAGCTTCAGTTTGAGGAAATTTCCACAGGGGATTACGTGGTTACGGGCGGTGAGCTGCCTGCACTGGTGCTTTGCGACAGCGTTGCAAGGCTACAGGAGGGAGTACTGCCCAACGAGGACGCTTATTCGATAGAAAGCCACTATAACGGGCTTCTTGAGCATCCCCAGTATACACGTCCCGAGGAATGGAGAGGCAGGAGGGTGCCCGACGTGCTTATTTCGGGTCATCACGCCAATATCAAGAAATGGCAGGAGGAAATGGCTCTTAAGGTTACGAAGGAAAAGCGCCCCGACCTGCTGGAGAAAAAGTAGGGATTATTGCGTGAAAAGTCTCAAAACAGGCTTCGCAAAAGGCTTCGTGTTGAAAACTGTTGTTGATGTTGAATATTATGTTGAAAACTATTTAGACAAATTAAACAATCACGAGGGTTAATTTTTAGTTTCATTCAACGTAATTAGAGAATAATACTGAAATTTTCTAAAAAACGAAAAAAATCTGTTGACGAAAAGAAAAAATGTGGATATACTAAATTATAGATTACGGCGGTAATATAAAAAGCGTCGTAAAAGGGACAGTAAAAAACGTAAAAAATGGAGGGATCTTCCTATGTTCGTAAGAGAAGTAGAGGTTAAAAATCAGGTCGGTCTTCACGCAAGACCTGCAACTTTCTTTATTCAGAAGGCAAACGAATACAAGTCTTCCATCTGGGTTGAAAAGGAAGAGCGCAGAGTAAACGCAAAGAGCCTTTTAGGTATTCTTTCTCTCGGTATCGTTGGCGGTACACCTATCCGCATCATTGCAGACGGTTCCGACGAACAGCTTGCTGTTGACGGCTTAACAAAGCTTATCGAAAGCAGCTTCGAAGAATAATTGGCGGTTTATAGAAGAGAAGGCTGTGCAGGGCTACGCTTTATGCACAGCTTTAACTTTTTATGGTGGTTTTATGAAAAGGTTTAGAAGTCTTAAATATTTGTTGTTTATTATATATATTATAATAGTATACTCTCTCTGCGGATGCAGTACGCCTGTAAATTACGAGGGTAAGGCTATGGTGGACAAGGCGGCGGCGCTTCATACCGAAAAGGAAAGTGCAACAGTCGTAGTTACCGATAATCTTACAGGTAAGGCAGTCCAGCGTATAGAGTACCGTTTTGTGGGCGATGTTATGCAGTATATGTATACAGGCGAAATGGACGGAAAGACCTACTACGAGTTCAATAACGGAACCGAGCTTAATTTTATAACAATTCCCGACGAGAGCGAATGGAGCTTTACTTCGAAGGGGAACGAGGACTATTATAATTACAGCCGTGCAAGCCGTCATTATTTTGCTGACGGCGCACAGCTTTTCAACGACTATGAGGCGGCGGTATCGGAAAGCCTTGTGAGACAGTTTTACGATGTAGACGTAGTAACGCTCAAATACGACCTCGGTAAGCTTTCCTCCTACAGCTCCCTTGCTTCCTACGGAAGCTTTACCGAATTTCTGGTAGAGTTCAATATCGACCGTGAAACAGGCGAATGTAAGCGGATAAGAAATAAATTTACTACCGAAAGCGGCGAAACCTCCGATTATATAGTGATACTTCTTCCGAGAGAGGCTTCGGCGGAGATAAAAAGAGTTGAAATTACCCAGTAATCCATAAATTTTCACACAGGAAATAACATTTTTTAGAAAAATGGAATTTCCTGTGTATTTTTTTGAAAAATATCCATATAATAGTCTTGTGAAAATCAACAAAAATGCTCTGAGAAATTCTTGTAATTTCTACACAGGAATTTTCGAAAAAGTGTTGTAATTAGCGCTAAAATAATGTATAATACTACTTGCACGCTGCAAATAAGCGATGAAACCGAAGGTTGCGGCCCAGTTACTCTGGCCGGGAATTTCGGCGGAGCATGTCCGGCAGGACCGGGCGAAAGGTAAGGCAGAAGGCGCCCCGACCCGTTTGGGAAGGGTTTGTCAGAGGCAGACACCCCCGTGTTGATTTATCGGGATGTGGCGGTGCCGGGTTTTACGGAACACACGATATAGTGTGTTAGTGAACAAGCCTTATTATTCGGGGAAACCCGACTTTCAATCCGAGCGCATAATAGAAGTTGTGCAAATATTATGAAAGGGGATACGAAAGTGGCAGTTAAGGAAGTTGTAAGAGTTAAGATCAAGGGCTACGAACATACAATCGTTGACGCAGCAGCTGCAAAGATTGTTGAAACAGCCAAGAGAACAGGCTCCAGAGTTGCAGGTCCTATACCGCTTCCCACAAACAAGGAAGTTAACACGATCTTAAGAGCTGTTCATAAGTACAAGGACAGCCGTGAGCAGTTCGAGCTCAGAACTCACAAGCGTCTTATCGACGTAATCCGCCCCACAAACAAGACTATCGAAGCTTTACAGAGTCTTGAATTACCCGCGGGCGTAGAAATTTCAATGGAATTCTAATTCCCCACAGAGCTGTTAAACAGCCGAAGAAGAAGTTTCGAGTTATGTTGACCTCGGTCAACCACTAACCAAGGCAGACACGCTGCACTTGGTCACGTTGAGAAATCTCAACCAATAACCAAAGGAGGAATAAACCAATGAAAAAGGGTTTAATCGCAAAGAAGATCGGCATGACGCAGATTTTCGACGAAGCAGGAAATGTAGTTCCCGTAACAGTAGTTGAAGCCGGCCCTTGCGTAGTTGTTCAGAAGAAGACTTCTGAAAACGACGGCTACGAAGCAGTACAGCTCGGTTTCGGCGACATCTCCCCTAAGGGCGTAAATAAGCCTATGCAGGGACATTTCAAGAAGAACGACGTAGCGTTCAAGAGAACACTCAAGGAATTCAGACTTGACGACACATCCGCAGTTAACGTTGGCGACATCTTAAAGGCTGACACATTTGCAGTCGGCGATGTAATCGACGTTCAGGGTACCAGCAAGGGTAAGGGATTCCAGGGTGCTATCAAGCGTCACAACCAGCACAGAGTTAAGATGACTCACGGTACAGGTCCTGTACACAGACACGCAGGCTCTATGGGTGCTATCTCTGATCCTTCCAGAATTTTCAAGGGTAAGGGTATGCCCGGTCATATGGGTGTTGAAACTGTTACAGTTCAGAACCTCGTAGTCGTAAAGGTAGACGCAGAAAATAATCTTATCGCAATCAAGGGTGCTGTTCCCGGTCCTAAGGGCGGAGTGCTTTGCATTACTGATGCGGTTAAGGCATAAGGAGGAGGATCACGATGGCAAACGTAAAAGTATATGATATGAACGGTCAGCCTGTTTCCGACCTCGAGCTTAATGATGCAGTATTCGGCATTGAGCCCAACACTGTAGTTATGCACGCAGCAGTAGTTAATTACCTCGCAAATCAGCGTCAGGGTACTCAGTCTACTCTCACAAGAACAGAGGTAAGCGGCGGCGGCAAGAAGCCCTGGAGACAGAAGGGTACAGGTCACGCAAGACAGGGTTC